>NZ_CP035283.1:2400000-3000000 GCF_004103755.1 Caproiciproducens sp. NJN-50
CTTTTTAGCATCAAAACCTTTTTCGTAAATCAGGTCAACAAGGTCTTCTCTTTTACCATACCACGATTTAATAAGTTCGAATTGCGTAAGAAAAAACCATCCGCCTGCTGCTGTGAAGGCATCATTAAATTGTTTGTCAGTTATCACTCACTGTTCCTCCAATCACCACGTTTTGACTGCGGGCACACAAATATCGAAATGGTTATTTACTATTTCGTTTAGTTGCGCTGCAATGGTAGAAAACTCGCAGTTTAAGTCAAGCGTTTTGACGCTTATTTTATTGCCGCTCATTTTATAAACGCCATCCGGCTGGATTGTCTCATCTGTCCGTGCATAGAGAAGCATACCTGAAACCTCATGTGGTGTGTTACCAAATTCTATATCCCGATTTTTTACATAGGTAAAAATCTGATACAAGTTGTTGGAGTGCAGGGTGTGCGCATCATATTGCGTTTGCGTTGTATGCGCGTAGTATTTTGCGTCAATGATAAGGACTTTTTCTCCGAATGCCAGAGTAATGTCGCTTGCTTACCATCCTTGCATCCTATGCACAAGAGGAGAGCCTTTCTGCCAGCGAAAATCAAAAATGGCGCATTCGAAGAGCCTTTGAAAACGGCGAGCTCATCAACCTGCGTTTCCTTTTCGGCTATCGTATCTCGAAGGCGGGAATTGAAATTGATGAACAGACGGCCCCAATCGTTTGTGAAATTTTCCAGCGGGTCATCGCTGGTGAAAGCTTCAGCTCCATCAGCAGGGACTTAAACGAGCGCGGTGTTACCTGCGCTCTTGGCGGCAAGTGGTGTGCACAGCGCATTAAAGAAACGGTCAGCAATGAGAAATACATCGGCAACGCACTGCTCCAAAAAACCTTTCGAAATAACCACTTGGAAAAAAAGCAGCTTCCGAACAACGGTGAACTACCGATGTTTTATGCTGAGGAAACGCATCCAGCAATTATTGACAAAGATACCTTTGAAGCGGCGCAGGTTGCTGTGAAAATGAAGCGGGAAGCAACAAAAAACAGACCGCGCCCACAAAAGAGTGAATTCACAGGAAAAATCTACTGCCCATTCTGCGGTAAGAACTACAAGCGGAACACGAGCAATGGCTCGGTCGGATGGAATTGTTCAACTTATCTATCGGAGGGCAAATCCCACTGCCACGGAAAGAAAATCCCTGAAACCACGCTTCAAGCGGTTTGTGCCGATGTGCTCGGCTTAAAAGAATACAATTCGACAGTTTTCAACGCACAGATTGACCGCATTGAGGTGCCAGAAGACAATCACCTGCGCTTCGTTTTCAAAGCGGGAACCGTCGCCGAGCGTGTCTGGGCTGACCGTTCTCGGCGAGAGAGCTGGACGGCAGAGATGCGGCAAGCTGCCGCCGAAAAAACGCGCCAAAGGAGGAAAAAACAATGCCAAAAGTAGTGACAATGATACCTGCCACGAAAAACAAATTTACAACCTTGCCTACCGCATCTATAGCGAAGCGCCGTACCGCTGGTTATGCTCGTGTTTCTACGGATAGCGAGGAGCAGCAGACAAGCTACGAAGCGCAGGTCGACTATTATACAAAGTACATTCAGTCCCGCGATGATTGGGAGTTTGTCAAGGTTTACACCGACGAAGGAATCAGCGCAACGAACACGAAGCACCGTGATGGCTTTAAGGAGATGGTGCGGGATGCCCTTGATGGCAAAATTGATCTTATTATAACAAAGTCCGTCAGCCGCTTTGCCCGAAACACTGTGGACAGTCTCACAACCGTCCGCAAGTTGAAGGAGCACGGTGTGGAGATTTATTTCGAGAAGGAGAACATTTTCACTTTTGACAGCAAAGGCGAGCTGCTCATTACGATTATGTCCTCGCTGGCTCAGGAAGAGAGCCGCTCAATTTCTGAGAATGTCACATGGGGACAACGCAAGCGTTTTGCAGATGGAAAAGTCAGTATGCCGTATAAGCAGTTTCTCGGTTACGAAAAGGGTGAGGATGGCACTCCCGTCGTGAATGAGGAAGAAGCCGCCATTGTCCGACTGATATACAAACTTTTTCTTGAGGGTAAAACCCCTGCAGGTGTTTGCAGGTACCTTGATGCGCAGGGCATTCCCACGCCGTCCGGCAAAAAGAAATGGAGTCAGACAACAGTAGGCAGCATCCTCTCAAATGAGAAATACAAGGGCGATGCGCTCCTACAGAAAAAGTTCACCGTCGACTTCCTGATGAAAAAGATGAAGCCCAACGAGGGCGAAGTTCCGCAATACTATGTTGAGCACAGTCACGAAGCTATCATTAACCCTACAGAATGGGATATGGTACAGGCGGAGATTGCTCGGCGCAAGGCGCTTGGCAGAGTGTACAGCGGTAACAGCGTGTTTTCGTCCAAGCTGGTCTGCGGAGACTGCGGTAGCTTCTTCGGACAGAAGGTATGGCATTCCACAGATGTATACCGTAAGGTGATATGGCGCTGCAACAGCAAATTCAAGGGCCAAAAGAAATGTGCCACGCCACACCTTGACGCAGAAACCATACAGCAGAAGTTCCTGATAGCCTATAACCGCCTGATGGAAGACAGGAGCGGAATCATTGAGGACTGCGAGCTGATGCGTCAGTCGCTTTCGGATTGTTCGGCTCTGGATAGGGAAATCGAACAGCTGACGGAGGAAATCACGGTTGTCGCAGAGATGGTAAAAGCCTGTGTAAAAGAAAACGCTTCTGCGGCGCTATCACAAGAGGACTACAACAAAAAATACAATTCGCTCGTGAAGCGGTATGAAAAGGCAACGAAACGGGTTGATGAGCTCTGCGCGGAGCGTACACGCAAGCAAGACCGTGACCGCGAGCTCCGGCTATTCATTGAGTCCATAAAGGAACAGCCTCTCATTCTCGAAAGCTGGGACGAAAGGCTGTGGATTGCACTGCTCAATAAGACTACGGTTTTCCACGACGGCAGGATGGTATTCGAGTTCAAAAACGGAGCAGAGATTGAGGTTGGGCTGTAAGGCTCAGCCTCTTTTTTTACCCTTGCACCCACCTCCAAGCATTAATGCACCCACCTCGAATTTTTGCACCCACTCACGGACAATCGTTCTGCGCGGGTATGGAAAAATGCAAAAATGCTCGGAGGCTGGGTGCGTTTTGTGCTATCAGGCAACGCAGTGCAAAGAGATAAAATACAAAAAAATCCCGTAACTACGGGCTTTTCCGGCATAAAGCAAGAACGCTAATGTTGACACCTACCGTATCAATATTAGCGTTCTTATATGGTGGACCCGAAGGGGATCGAACCCTCGAACCTCACGGATGCGAACCGTGCGCTCTCCCAAACTGAGCTACGGGCCCATGATGTATGAATTTGTTTTAATATTGCAGATAGGTTACTGTTGTGATGGCACTGAGCCCGATGTGGTTTTACGACCAATCCTCGACCTCCGCGTTGCGAACGCGGCGCTCTCCCAGCTGAGCTACGAGCCCATGTGTTATTCAATTTTGTGATGTGACCGATATGACTGCCAAGCGAGTTACGTACCGTTGCGAAAACCATTCCGCCCTGCTCTCTCAGCTGAACTACAGGTCCATGTGTTACCTCAGCAACGGTTGCTATTATATCACGTTGCGTTGAAAAATGCAACCACCAATTACATTTTTCTGCCTTTTTCTAACTAGTTAGATTCATCCAGCACATCTGAAAGACACAACCAAAAAAGAACCCCTTGCATCCCGAAGCGCCCAAATCCAGTTACAGTCCGTCCGTAGCGGTCATCATCGGGAGTAATTATCCGATTTACTGGATTTGTTTGCAGGGACAACAAGGGTAGGTTTTCAACTAATTTTTAAGATACAGTGCCGCAACGGAGTCGCCCGAATACTCCGGGAGAAGACTGGGAACATGAACACTTTTCTCAATGTATCCTGAACCGATTCCAGTGGAAGAATAAATCAGTGCAAAAAGAACGCCGGTCTGGATCCAAAGTATTGTGACATCCGTCAATCCATGGACAAAAACAGCGGCGGAAGCGGCCGCCATTAAAATGTTCATATCCATGCAGATGTTATTGCGCACTCGAAGGAACAACAGCTTTAACTGTACGCCGACATAGATCCCGATGCAGGCAAAGCCGACGATTCCGAAATTCAGCAGAACATCAAGAAATAAATTGTGACAGTGATACGTTTTGTATCCGGAAAACTGTTCGTAGATCATCTGATAGGCCATCGCACCGCGCCCAAAAAACAGGTGCTGCTCAATTCCCTTGACGGAAGCCGTCCAGATGGAAAGTCTCTGGGCCAGCGTTCGGTCAATCGCCTGCGAACCGCGTGGTAAAAGCTGAGGGAAAACAGCCAGCAATCCAACGAAAACAACAACCGAAAGAATAAAGGCAACCGCAATTTTATTTTTCTTTTTCAAAAAAAGCATAACGGCAACCGCCGCAAACATCGCGGTAAAGGATGAAAAGCTGGCGGTCAGATACAGGCCTATGAAATTAAGTCCGATCACTGCAAAATAGAAAGCGCTGAGTTCCGCATTCGTAAAAATACGGTAAAGCGCAATGATTACGACGAATTCGATGATCATGCCATAATAGTTCGCATTGATAAATACCGACACCGGACGATAATCCGGTATGGTGGAAAGCGCAGAAGCTTTTTGATACAAAGCGACAAACAGGCTTATAATGCTGCCGACACAGATCAGGTCCATCGCCTCGTTAAAGATGGAGCGCGTCATGATGCTGCGGATATAAAGCGCGCAGCTGACCACCGCGTAAATCAGAATGGAATACGCCATACCGATGTAATTATTGTATATTGCCGCGACAAAAAATGTAACAATTAAAAACGCAAACAGAAATTTTGTATAAGGCGCCTCAAATGCGCGAACCCTTTTCTTGCAGTTGATCATCGTCATCAGCGCGATCCCGATTACGACAACCATGCTGACATAAAACGGGGCAAAGATAGAAGCGGTCAGTAATATTACCAGAAGCCGATCAAAATCCGCATAGACCAGCTGAACGTTCCGCAGAAAATCAAATCGGATACTCTCTTTCACAGCTTGAAGAATAACGGTCAGCTCCTTTTCTTAAAATTTCCTCTCCTCATGCCACAACTGATAATTATATCACACCACCGGAACGAAACAAGATCAATTCTAATTGAATCGCCAAATATTAATCAAATCTATTTGTTAATTATAACGAAAAAAATGAACATAATTTTAAGTTTTTAACAATTAATTGGAAACATTCTATGATTTCATCTTTTTTATGATACGATAGAGGTAAATAAAATGTTAAAACGAAGCGGAGAAAGTTGAATGATGGAAAACACCAACTCTTATTGTGAACGGTTTCATCCGGACTATTCATCCGGGCTGAACTCGGAACAAATCAAGGCCCGGCAGAATCAGGGGCTCGCGAACGGCCGGGAAGAATCCGGCACCCGCACCACCGGTCAGATCGTGCGGAGCAATCTCGTCACTCCGTTCAATATCCTGAACTTGATTCTCGCTTCTCTGATTATTATGGTCGGCTCCTACAAAAACCTGCTGTTTCTCGGCGTGATCGTCTGCAACACCCTGATCGGCACCATACAGGAAATCCGGGCAAAAAAAATGATCGACCGCCTGTCGCTGATCACAGCGCCGAAAGCGCATGTGATCCGAAACGGGAAGGAGAGCGAAGTCCCGGTCTCAGAGCTTGTCCTGGACGACGTAATGCTTCTTTCCACGGGAAATCAGGTCTGTGCGGACTGCGTCATTTTAAACGGAGAGTGCGAGACGGATGAATCTTTGATCACCGGCGAATCCGATCCTGTGCCAAAGCGCAGCGGCGACAGCCTTTTCAGCGGCAGCTTTCTGGTCGGCGGCAGCTGCAGGGCCCAGGCGGAACACATCGGCGAAGACAACTACGCCTCCAAAATCGCCGCGAGCGCCCGCTACCTGAAAAAACCGAATTCCGAGATCATGACCTGGATGAACCGCATCATCAAAATTACAGGATTTGCCATTCTGCCGATCGGCATCCTGATGTTTTACAAACAGATGACCGTTTCCGGTCAGGCTCTCCGCCCCGCGGTAGTCAGTACGGTCGCCGCGCTGATCGGCATGATTCCGGAGGGGCTCGTGCTGCTCACCAGCGTAGTGCTCGCGGTCGGGATTCTCCGCCTTTCGCGGCATAAGGCGCTGGTGCAGGAGCTGTACTCCATCGAAACGCTCGCGCACGTGGACACTCTTTGCCTGGATAAAACCGGAACTCTGACGCAGGGCACGCTCCAAGCCGAGGCTGTCGTTCCTCTGTGCGACATTCCCCGGGAAAGAGCGGAAGAGGCCCTTTCGGCTCTCGCGGCCGCCATGGACGACCATTCTCCAACGATGAACGCTATCCGGGAGATCATGCCGCAGCCGCCCGAATGGACCTGTGAGAGCAATGTTTCCTTTTCCTCCGCCCGCAAATGGAGCGGCGCCTGTTTCAAGGACAAGGGGAGCTTTGTTCTCGGCGCGGGGCAGTTCGTTCTGAAAGACCGGTTTGAAGATGTCCGTCCTCAGGTGGAAAAATACGCGGGCCGCGGAAAACGCGTTCTTCTTCTCGCCCACTCGGACAAGCCTCTTGGGGACCGGGAGCTGCCCGAAGGCCTTAAGCCCTTGCTGCTTGTCCTGCTCAGCGACAGGATCCGGCCGGGCGTCCGGGAAACGCTCGCCTATTTCGCCGATCAGGGCGTTGAACTGAAAGTGATTTCGGGCGACGATGTCCACACCGCTGCAAGCATTGCCGAAAAAGCGGGATTGAAAAACGCGGACCGCTGCGTGGATGCATCCAGCCTGAAAAGTGAAGAGGAGGTGAAGGAAGCCGCGGAAGCCTATACGGTATTCGGAAGGGTCACTCCGGATCAGAAATTGAATCTGATCCGGGCTCTGAAGGAGAAAAAACACACTGTCGCCATGACGGGCGACGGGGTCAACGACGTCCCCGCCCTGAAGGAAAGCGACTGCAGCATCGCGATGGCGTCCGGAAGCGACGCCGCGCGGACGGTTTCGCAGATTGTGCTGATGGACTCGGATTTTTCCTCCATGCCCCGCATCGTGGCGGAGGGACGCCGCTGCATCAACAACCTTCAGCGGTCCGCGTCTCTGTTCCTGGTCAAGGCGATCTTCTCCGCCGTCATCGCGGTTCTGTTTCTTTTTCTGACCTGCGCCTATCCGTTTCAGCCGATTCAGTTTACGCTGATCAACGCCGTCTCCATTGGGATCCCGTCGTTTTTTCTCGCGCTGGAGCCAAACCGGGATCGTTTGCGCGGAAGCTTTATCGGAAACGTCATGCAGAAATCGGTTCCGGGGGCGGCAGCTATGACTCTGAACATCGTGCTTCTGGTCGCCCTCTCCTCCTTCCTGGGCTTCTCCCGCGCGGAACAGTCCACACTCGCCGTGCTGATCACCGGTTTTACCGGACTTCTGATTCTGTTTAAGATCTGTTTCCCTTTCAACACGGCGCGGGTCATCCTCTTTTTGACCATGGCAGTGCTCTTTGTTCTTGCGCTTGTCTTTTTCCCTTCCCTGTTTGAGGTGACCGTCCCGACCATTCCCATGCTGCTGATGCTGGTTCCGATGTTTCTATTTGCCGCAAGCGCGATGGCCGTCATCTATCATCTGATCGAACGGATCTTTCTGCGAAAATAATCACCGAAGCCCGATTTTCTTAAAAAAGGAGTCGCTCGAAAGACCCGCGGGCCTGATATACCTCCCCAATCCAAACAAACACTCCGGCGTATTTGTAATATAGTTCGTCTTTTTCATGCAGTTCATGCTCGCCTGAAATCCGATCTCTTTGAGAACCGGAACCGATTCCTTGCTGACGGCCCCGAACGGGTACACAAAAGCCGTCGGTGCCTGCCCGGTATGTTCCAGCATCTCCGTCTGCATCTTTCCCAGGTCCTTCCGCAGGACCGACTGGTAGGAAACCGCGCTTTCCCATCTGAGCTTCTGGGCGCCGTATCTCCCTTTGGTTGCGTGGAGGTTATAGGAATGGTTTTGAATTTCAACCAGGCCGGAATCTGCCATTTCCTCGATCTCCCCCCATGTCAGGTAGGAATAGTTCGGGTGATCGGCGTCGCCTTCCGTATACTGGTCTGTATAGTAGCCTACCGGAGAAATCACGATTTTGGCCTGATATTTCTCCGCGATTGGATACGCATAATAATAATTGTTGTAAAACCCGTCGTCAAAGGTGATCATCACGGGCTTCTCCGGGAGCGGGACCTGCCCGTACACGTAATTCAGGAGGTCGCGGACCACGACTGTATGATAACCGTTTTTTTGCAGCCATGCAAAATCGCTTTCCAGCGTTTCCGGCGATACGGTATAATTCCCCTGAAAACGCGCCTCCCGCAGGATGCTGTGGTACATCACAATGGGCAGCGGCACCCCGTTTTTCTTTTCCGCTTGCCGGACCGCGGCCACTGTCCCCCCGCAGAAGCAAAACGCGAGCAGAACCACAGTCAGGGCAGACAGAAAAAAGCGATGGATTTTTATCGATCGAAACATAAATAACCCGCCCCCGTTTAATATATGGAAGCGGGCCGCAGGATATCACTGATTTCATCCCATCCCGGTTTTCAGAAAGGCACCGCAATGCGGTAAACGACAAAATAATGGAATATGCTCCCGGCAAGGACAAACAAATGCCAGACGGAGTGAATGTATTTTCTTTTTTTCCCGATTCCGTACAAAACGGCCCCGACTGTGTAAAAAACGCCGCCAAGCACCAAGTTCCGAATCGAAGTTCCATCCAGATGGGCGATCAAAGGCTTTAAAAAGAAAAGGACCAGCCACCCGAGCCCGATGTAGCAGATCATCGAAAAGACCCGGAACCGTTGGACGCTGATCGCATTCAACGCGATTCCAACGGCGGAGACGCCCCAGACAATCGCAAACAGGACCCAGCCGGTCGCGCCGCCGAAGGAAAGCAGCGCGACCGGCGTATAAGTGCCGGAGATCAAAAGGAAAATCGTGCAGTGGTCCAAGGTGCGCAGCACCCGTTTTCCCCTGCAGACGCCTAAACCATGATACAGGGATGAAATAAGATAAAGCAGGATCATGCTGCCGCCGAATACCGACACGCTGACCAGGGTCAGCGTGTCCCGCCGGCAGTTGAGAAGGAGTAAAACCAGCCCCGCGGCCGCGGCCAGCATGCCGATGCCATGCGTCGCCGAATTCAGAATCTCCTCCGGCACGGTATAAGAAGGCAGTCCCAATTCTTCCCTGCTCAGCTTGCGCCCGATTTTTTTGACGTCGCCGCTCATGCTCTATCAGCCCCATTACATGTAGTTTTAATTACTATGTGTAATAGTCTATATCATTATTTATTGCATGTCAAGCCGGTCCAGGCCTTCCATCCGAAACGAAGGAATAAAATTTTTGCTGGCGGACCGCCGTTCCTGAACATATCCATCCAGATTCAAGGAAAAAAGATGGTTCTGGACCTTTTCATATTCCCTCGCCGTGATCCTCCTGTTCAGATCCGGAAGGCGCTCCGCCTTCCCGCAGGGCACGTATTGGGCCATCAGGCTGACGGGAACTCCGGGCAGATTGGCCGCGAGCCAGTCCAACACGGCGATGGAATCCCGCGTGTGGCCGGGCAGCATCAGGTGGCGCACAAGGGTCCCCTTTTGCATCATCCCGTCCGCGTCATACTCAGCGGTCCCCGTCTGCCGCGCCATTTCGAGCACGGCGGCGCGGGAAACAGCCACATAGTCTTCCGCGCCGGAAAGCCGTCGGGCCAATCCGCTGTCCGCGTACTTGAGGTCCGGCAGATAGATGTCGACCAGCCCGTCCAGCATGCGCAGAGTTTCAATGGTCTCATAGCCTCCGCAGTTGTAGACGACCGGGACAGGCGGACTCCAGAGGGACAGCGCCTGGGCGACCGCCGGAACAAAATGCGTGGCCGTGACCAGGTTGATATTGTGCGCCCCCTGCTTCACCAGGCTTCGGAATACGGCTGAAAGCTCCTCCGGCGTCAGGATTTTCCCGGCATTCCTCCGCGTGCTGATCTCATAATTCTGACAGAAAACACACTGCAGCGAGCAGCCCGTGAAAAACACGGCTCCGGAACCGCGCGTTCCGCTCAGGCAGGGTTCCTCCCAAAAATGAAGCGCCGCGCGCGCCACCACGGGATCCGCGCCCATGCCACAGAAGCCCTTCCCCTCTTTCGCTTCGCGCAGCGCACCGCAGCGCCGGGGGCAGAGCCCGCAGTGTTCAATCCGCATCCATGTCCTCCTTCAGCGCCAGGAACGCCGCCAGGCCGCCGCGCTTCCCCCGGCTGGCCCGATGGGAAAACAGGAGGTCGGGATGACATTGGGTGCAGAGTCCGGAGACAGAGATATTTTCCCCCCGCACTCCGGCGCTCATCAGAATGCGCCTGTTCGCCTCCCATAAATCAATATGGTATTTTCCCTCTCCGTCTTCCCTGATCCATTCCCACGGGGAAAGATCGCGCATCCCGGCAAAAGTTTCATAGACGGGAGCGTCCACTTCAAAACAACAGGGACCGATCGACGGGCCGATCACGCAGACGACGTCCTCCGGACGGCTGCCGAATTCCCGGGCCATCGAACGCACCGTCTCCGCGCCGATCCGGGCCGCGGTCCCGCGCCAACCGGCATGGGAAAGTCCAGCCGCCTTTCTGACCGGGTCTGCGAAATAGAGCGCGGCGCAGTCCGCATGGTGCGTCACAAGCGTTACTCCGGGCTCGTCGGTGATCAGTCCGTCCACGCCCGAAGGCTTTTGCTTTGTAAAGCCTTCCCCGCGGTTTTGCCTGCCGACCCGCCGGACCACCGTTCGATGGACCTGCGCCGAGGACACCAGCGAATCCGCGCCAAACCCCGCGGCCTCACAGATGCGGCGGTAATTTTCCATCACGTTTTCGTCGGGGTCCCCTCTTCCGAACGCCAGGTTCAGCGAAGAAAACTCATTCCGGCTGACGCCTCCGATCCGGGTGGAAAACGCGTGGCGAACAAACGGCAGGGCTTCGAGCGCCGGAAACGTTAAAAATTCAATTCCGTTTTTCCGATTCAGCTTCACCTGTTTTTCCTGCAATACCATAACAAGCCTCCGAATTTTTCTGCGACTTCGATTGTAGCACAGAATGCCGCACGGCACAACGTAAATGTTCCTTTCTGTCCCAGCCCCAAAAAAAGAGAGCTGTTCGCTCTCCGGCCTTGAAGTGCAGTTGTCCCGCGGCATGAAAACCGCTACTCTTTTGTATTCTTTTGCTGCTCCTGAGCCAATTTGAAAATGCGGGCCATTTCCAATAACTTTTGTCTGTTTTCTACGGTAAGTCCCCTGATCTCACTCTGGATCGCACAGGTAAAGTCATCGAACGCCGCCTCCATCTTTCGCGGCTGACAGGATTCTCCCAAAAGGCCGCTGATTGGCACATTCAGAATTTCCGCATACCGATTGGCAACCGTTATTTTCGGCGTGCGCTGATTGGTTTCGTAACGGCTGATAACCTGTTTTGAGGTCCCGAGAAGTCTTGCAAAATCCTCTTGCGACATGCGGTGCTCCAGGCGGATTGCTTTGAGTCTGTCTCCAAATCTTTGTTCCAATCCCATCACCCGTATTTCTCTAATGCTTTCATTAAAGCATAAATCGTCACCAAATGCAAGACGGCAACTTCTCCCCAAAAGCCTGATATGGCAGTTGCAAGTCCTAAAGTTTGTACAATCGCCGGACAATTGATAAAAAACAGTATTATTTTAAGCTGGTGTCGGCAAGCTTTCCGTAAATTTTTTTGCGTCACATGTCACCAATCGGGTGACTGCGTTTGCCTTGCTGCCTCCGGCCCAATCATCACAAGGGTGTCATTGACCTCTGCGGAAATAAATAGAATTAAAATTGATATATACTAATGATAAAGAATGCCCGCAGGCAAAATCCGGCCGCAGGCTATTTTAGTTCCCGAATTTCCGGATGGCTGAGTCGTGAAATCATCCGGCGACGCATGAATAATGACCGTGCGGCCGACAACCTCTTTCACCGTAAACCTGTCAGTGAAAAATGCCATGAAGGCATAACCCCGATTTCCGAACAGCGGGGGAAGATCGCCGGCATGCGCGGGATGCGGGCAACCGCGCGGATTGTAGTGACCTCCGGCATTTGCAAAGGGGTCCTCATCGTTTCCGGTACAAGAAGTGCCCTCGTGAATATGAAATCCGAACACATTGGATGCACATGTCTCTTCGGCGGGAAGGCCATGAATCTGCGCGACGAGCAGCACCCCGTCCACAGCCTGATAAAACGAAACCGCCCCATGTATGTCGGGATGATCATGGCTGCCAGCCATGATGGCACGGGCTTCAGGCACCCTCCTCAGCATATTTTGCAAATGATTGATTCCAAACTGTGGCAAAGGAACCACCTCCTGAATTATTCTATGCGGGAGAAAATAAACTGCCAACAAAAAGTAAGGAAGCGTTTTATGAGTACAAACAGCGATTTGATTTTAGCTTCTTATCCGGAAAAGACCCGGCCCAAAATGCTCCGGGGCAAGATTCCCCCGGCCGGAATCTGCTTCAACGTCCGGCACCCGGAGCGGCGGCCCGCATATGCCGGATCTAAAATCCTGGTCTCACCCGGACAAAAGATTTGTTCCGCACCGTCCAGACCGGCTCGGACTTTTTCAGGAGGGAATGCCGTTTCTCCGGCTGCAACCAAATCCGGCTCCGCAACGATCATGAGGACAAGGACGATCTCTGCAAACGCGAAAAAACAGAAGCTGAACAGGAGGATTCACAATGAGTCAATCAGCGGGAATTGTCCGACTTTTAGATGATCTTGGAAGAATCGTGATTCCAAAAGAACTGCGCAAGGCCATGCGGCTGGAAGCCGGGACACCGATCGAAATTATCGGACAGGGCGACAGCATCCTTCTCCGCAATTACAGGCCGGACCCGCTCGAGACTGAAAACGAGGAACTCCGCCAGCGGCTGGCTGAAATCAACAATCTGGCCGCGTCTTTCGAGCAGGAGGGGCCATTCGACCCGCAGGAAACATTTGGCCGGATGCAGGAAATCAAAGAACTGAGCTTTTGGGAAACCGACGACAAGGATGTTTGATCACAATGCGCATCGAAGGCCGGCCCCTCCGCCCAGCCGGGGACAAAGGAGAAACGAATAAGCCCTCCCGGCTCCACCTGAGCTGAGAGGGCTCCATTCTATTTCCAACAACGGTATTTCTTATGCTTGTGGTGTCCTTTGTGGACCGGCTCTAAAAAAATAATAATGCTGCCCATTACAATTCCGAGAAGCATTGGTGCAATAAACCTCATCATGACAGTGCAACTCCTTTTTTCAAAATGGTCTATCATATTATGCGCATTTCCGCTAAAATTAGCCGTTCGTCTTTTTTTAGAGTGCTTTTATGATAGCCTTCGACACGCCCGGACGGCACGCCACCGGGCCGAACCCGCAAAGCGCCTGTCCGGCTTGAATTTGGAACTTTATCAGCAGTTTGACAAGCGTTTTTACAGGCCAGGGGCAGAAAAGATCTTTTCCGAGCGGCCTAACTCCGGATATCCAGAATGATTGGCGGGAAACAGTGAAACTTATAGTTCAATGATTTTTGTAGAAGAGAACAAACATAGCGATTAAGAGCAATGAAACAATGGAAAGCAATATGTTCAAAACTGTATCTATAAGAATCAAATCCATAAGTATGCCTCCTTCAGACGTTCTTCCGTATGGAACTAATTGGGAAGAAAATAGTAAAAAAGTTGTAATAATTGTAACAAAAATGTAATCATTTTGCAAGTGAAAAATTTTCCAGTTGTTTGGAAACAGGAAAATTTAGTGGCGGATCCCGATATCCGGCCATGTCTGGCAGGGTAAGGTACAATAGGATAGGCCGCTTTTTGCGGTACATATTTGCCGGAGGCATCAAACTAATGGACAAAGAATTGAAACAGCAATTGGAATGGATGAACACCAACCTAAACACCATCGCAATGAACCAAGCGATCCTTTATACCGAATTAGAACAGATCAAAGAACGGCTGCCGCAGTCGGATGAACCGACCGGCTGATAGGACAAAGCCCCGCCGGAAGGATGGCGGGGCAAAATTTTATGCCGCTTTTCGCGTTGTATCATAAAAAAAAAGAGAGCTATTCGCTCTCTTTTTGCGCCTCGGCAGCTCGTGTTTCCGCCGTATCCTCAGATTCCTCCCGAAACGGCAGAATTGTTTTTTTCACGACCATTCCTTCATATTTCAGCTTAAACTGGACCCGGCCGAAAAAACGATGGCCGCAGTGACGGCAGGTAAACGGGGCGCGGAAGCTCTTGTTATGAAGCTGCCATTTGCCCGACCTGCGCGCGCGGCGGCCGCACTGGTCGCAATAGAAAATAAGGTCCGACGGCTGGATCTGAGGATGGTTCAGATTGCAAACCGCCACGGTGCGGAACTCGACGCGGTTGTAGAATTCCTCCGTCTCGGCATCCTGCAGAAACGGCTCCAGTTTTACCGGATCGTAAAGCTTTTGCAGACAACGCATCGAAAGCAAGCTGTCGCCCAGCGCCCGGTGATGATCGAAGCCGCTCTCATCGATTTTCAAAAGCTGGGCGGCCGTCGAAAGTCCCATCTGCTTCGTACAGTCGTAGGAAAGACATCGCTCACAGTAAGCCTGAAGATTCACATAGCGCCGAAGGAACGGAATGCGCCTGCTTCCGCAGAAATATTTGTAATTTTCAATCAGCGCGAGAATGTCCGAAGTGCCCCAGGTCATGATGACACAATCCCCGGCCCAGCGCCGGAAACGGCTGACAACCTGCAGAAACTGCGGCCCGTCCGCCAGCTCTTCGTTCGTAATGCTGGTCAGGTCTCTGATTTTTCCGCTGATTTTCTTGCCAACCTGAGGGCGGATCAGCATTTCAAACGTATCAAGAATATGAAATTCCTCATCCACCTTGACGGCGCCGCATTCGATGATCTCATTCATAAAGCCCTTGAGCCGTCTGCTGTAAGCGCCGTTCCATTCCAGGTCCAATATCACGAATTCCATTATTTTTTCCTGGCGGCCTGCTTCATCCGAAGCTCCTTGCTCAGAATCATTTTGCGCATGCGGATGCTTTTCGGCGTAACCTCGACAAGTTCGTCGGCGCGGATGAATTCCAGGCACTGTTCCAGGCTCATAATGCTGGGCGGAGTCAGCTTGAGCGCTTCGTCGGAGCCGGAGGCGCGGGTATTGGTCGCGTGCTTTTTCTTACAGACATTGACGACGATATCGTCCGATTTTGGGCTTACGCCGACGATCATTCCTTCGTAGACCTCAACGCCGGGGCTGATAAAAAGCCTGCCGCGGTCCTGTGCGTAAAAGAGGCCGTACCCCGTGGATTCGCCCGCCTCGTGGGCAATCAGAGAGCCCTGCGGACGCTGGACGATTTCACCCTTGTAAGGCTCATAGCTGTCGAATACGTTGTTCATGATGCCGTTGCCGTTCGTATCCGTCAGGAATTCCTGCCGGTAGCCCATCAGTCCGCGGGCCGGAATCTTGAATTCCAGGTGGGTCGTGCCGTTGCCGCGCGCACCCATGTTCACCAGCTCCGCCTTGCGCGTTCCCAGCTTTTCCATCACCGCACCCACGTAATTGTCGGGAACCTCGATCATCAGCAGCTCGATCGGCTCACACTTTTTGCCGTTGATCTCCTTGTAGATCACCCTCGGGCCGGTCACCTGAAACTCGAAATCCTGACGGCGCATCTCCTCGATCAGAATCGAAAGATGCAGTTCGCCGCGCCCGGATACCTTGAACGTGTCAGGGGAATCCGTTTCCTCCACGCGCATCGCGACATTCGTCTCCACTTCCTTGAAGAGACGGTCGCGCAGATTGCGAGAAGTGACGTATTTGCCCTCCCGTCCGGCAAACGGACTGTTGTTGACCATAAACATCATGGAAACGGTCGGCTCGTCGATTTTGACAAAGGGAAGCGCTTCCACGCAGTCGGGAGCACAGATGGTCTCGCCGATATTCAGGCCGGTGATGCCCGACACGGCGACCAGGTCCCCGAGGGACGATTCTTCCACTTCCCGGCGCTTCAGGCCCTCGAACTGGTACAGCTTGGTAATTTTAACGTTGGCCGTCGTCCCGTCCCGATGGCAGAGGACCGCGCTGTCGCCGACCCGGATATGCCCGCGCTCAACGCGGCCGATCCCGACCCGGCCGATGTAGTCGTCATAATCGATGTTGGAAAACAGGATCTGCATCGGTCCGTTCGCCTCACCGGACGGAGCCGGGATATTTTTCAGGATCGCGTCGAACAGCGGCTTCATGTCGCCCTCGCGGGCGTTCGGGTCGCCGGAGGCATAGCCGTCGCGCGCGGAAGCGTAGATCACCGGAAATTCGAGCTGGTCCTCATTGGCGCCCAGCTCGATGAACAGGTCGATCACCTCGTCGATCACTTCATCCGGCCTCGCGCCCGGGCGGTCGATCTTATTGAGGACAACCAGCGGCTTTTTACCGAGCCCCAGCGCCTTTTTCAGCACAAAGCGCGTCTGCGGCATGCAGCCCTCGAACGCGTCGACTAAGAGCAGCACCCCGTCGACCATCGTCAGGATACGCTCCACTTCCCCGCCGAAATCGGCGTGGCCGGGAGTATCCACAATATTGATTTTAACGCCGTCATACATGACGGCTGTATTTTTCGCCAGAATCGTAATTCCGCGTTCGCGCTCCAGATCGTTTGAATCCATAACCCGTTCGGCGACGGCCTCGTTCGCACGGAAAACGCCGCTCTGCCTTAGGAGCTGATCCACCAGTGTCGTCTTGCCGTGGTCGACGTGCGCAATAATCGCGACATTTCTGACGTCGTTTCTTACATCCATTGATTTCCCTCTTCTTTCAAATTCGCAGACGTATTATTATATCACATCCATTTGTATTTGTGAACAGTGAAGGCAAAATATAAAAGGTTGGCCGCAGTATCCGAGAAAAGCCGCCGCGGAAATTCCGCGGCGGCCCCTTCAGTGCTTCATTCAGATAAAAAACTCAAGGCGGATTACACAAAAACGGCTTCTCAACACTGAGAAGCGCGAATCGGCCGCAGGTTCAGCCTGCTGGAGCAAACGACGAGGCTCGGGCAGTGCAGTTCCGGGCCGCGTTCCGCGGACCCCTGCACGGGGTCCGGAGATACGGAAAGCGGGTTCGGTCCTCCGGGCTGCGCCGGAGTTCTCGCCTCGCGGCAACTCAAAAGCAAGGACCGGCTCACTGCCGGCCCTTCTTCTTGGAGCGAACGACGAGGCTCGGGCAGTGCAGTTCCGGGCCGCGTTCCGCGGACCCCTGCACGGGGTCCGGAGATACGGAAAGCGGGTTCGGTCCTCCGGGCTGCGCCGGAGTTCTCGCCTCGCGGCAACTCAAAAGCAAGGACCGGCTCACTGCCGGCCCTTCCCCTTGGAGCGAACGACGAGGCTCGGGCAGTGCAGTTCCGGGCCGCGTTCCGCGGACCCCTGCACGGGGTCCGGAGATACGGAAAGCGGGTTCGGTCCTCCGGGCTGCGCCGGAGTTCTCGCCTCGCGGCAACTCAAAAGCAAGGACCGGCTCACTGCCGGCCCTTCCCCTTGGAGCGAACGACGAGGCTCGAACTCGCTACCTCCACCTTGGCAAGGTGGCGCTCTACCGGATGAGCTACGTTCGCAACACTTTAATGCAAGTGCTATTATAGCCAAAATGCCTCGGTTTGTCAAGCCGGAACAATAAAAAATCCCATGGGCATTTTCCATGTTTTCTATTTCGTCGGGTTTATGTTATAATAACCTCACGGCGGAAGCGGAAGCAAAGCTTCCGACACCTGAGAGAACACTGAACCATGATTGCGGGCCGATCACGTTTTCTCCGGCTTCGCGGTTCATGTTATAATACGTTTGACATACGAATCACAGGTAGGGATAAAATGAGTTATTCGATAAATCTGGGAGCTTGGAATTCGGTTTTTGCGGTTCCCTGCTCCGTCGTCGATCAAAATCTGAAGCTGGCCGGGTCCGTGCAGCTCAAGGTTCTTCTCTGGACTCTGCGCCATGCGGGAGAGCCGTTCGAGGCGCAGGATATCGCCTCGGCGCTGGGCATCGAGCGGGCCGACGTAAGAGACGCGCTGCTCTACTGGCAGGAAGCCGGGCTGTTTTCCTCGGGCGGAACGGCGGAATCTGCTAAACCGGCAAGGCCGGAAACACAAGCCCCCAGCCAGCCGGCCGGGGAAACGGCCAAGCCAGCTCCCGCGGCGGAAACGCGGCGCGTGCTTTCCCGCCCGCAGAAACCGGACAGCGGGTTCGTCGCAAAGCGGATTGAGGAATCGACGGATATTTCCTGTCTGATGCAGTCCGCACAGCAGGTTCTGGGGCGGCTGATTTCGGGCGGGGAATCCGCGACGCTTTTGATGATCCACGACGAGTTCGGTCTGCCCAGCGATGTGATCATCATGCTGCTTCAGTATGCCGCAAGCATTGGGAAGGCGAACATGCGTTACATAGAAAAAACAGCGATGAACTGGGCGGATGAGGAAATCAACACCCACGAAAGGGCGGAGGAGAAGCTCCTTCGCCTGACCGAGTGCCGGCAAGCCTGGCGGCAGGTGGAGCAGGCGCTGGGAATGCCCCACCGTTCACCCTCTTCGAAAGAGGAGGCGTTTGCGGACACCTGGGTCGCGCAGTGGAAATTCGGCGGCGACATGATCCGCGAGGCATACGACCGGGCCGTGGACGCGACCGGAAAGTTCAGCGCAAGCTACATGAACCGGATTCTGGAGCGCTGGAAAAAAGCGAATATTTCAACTGTGCAGCAGGCACAGAGGGAGACGATGGAACGGGCGGCGGCACGCAGGGACAGCAAGGGCAGTCCCCTCTCCCAGGAGCTGGATGAGTTCGAACGCTCGGGAATATTTGACAATTTCGACAGGAAGTGATTCTGACGGGATACGATCGGGAAGTCTACGAAGCCGCGGACCGGATCCTGCGGGAGCGCCGCCGGGAAGCCGAGCTGCTGCAGGAAAAGCGCCGGACCGTTTTTTACAGCGTCTGCCCCGAAGCTCAGAAGTTGGAACAGCGCCTCGCTAAAACCGCCGTGCGCGCCGCAAAAGCCGTGCTCGGCGGAAAAAATGCGAGGGAGCAGCTGGAACTTCTCCGGGCGGAAAACTTACGGCTCCGTTCCCAGTGGAACGAGCTGCTGCGGTCGGCAAATATGACAGAAGAAGACCTGGAGCCGGCGTACCGATGCAAAAAATGCAGAGATATGGGCTACGTCGACGGCAAAATGTGTTCCTGCCTGAAAGACTTGCTGCGCGAGGAAGCTTACCGCAGGCTGAACGCTCTGACGCCTCTTTCGCTCTCAACATTCGAGAGTTTTTCGCTTGAATATTACCCCGACAGAGTTGAACAGGGCCCCGGCCGCTCCCCTCGGAGCGCGATGCGCGAAATTCTGGAAAACTGCCGGAAATACGCCGAGGCCTTCTCCCCCGCCTCTTCGCAGAACCTGATCATGCAGGGCGCTACCGGGCTGGGCAAGACCCACCTTTCACTCTCGATTGCGAATGAGGTGCTTCAAAAAGGATTCGGCGTCGTCTACTGCTCCGTCAACAATCTGATCGCCCGGCTGGAAAACGAACATTTCGGTCGGGATGAAACCGGTGATTCCGGCAGTCTTCTGGAATCCTGCGACCTTCTGATTCTGGATGACCTCGGGACGGAATTCCGAAGTTCTTTTTCCATTGCTGCGGTGTACAACATTGTCAACACGAGACTGCTGCTTCGCAGGCCGACCATCATCAGCACCAACCTGTCTATGCGCGAGCTTCAGGACCGGTATTCCGACCGGTTCGCCTCCCGCGTCGCCGGAAGCTATGTTCGCCTGATGTTTCTCGGCCATGACAACAGGATGCAGCGGCTCCTCGTTCAGCACGGAAAAAAATAAGGATGCTCCCGGCATCCTTATTTTGAAAGCGTTTACCTATTTTCGGAATCGGTGTTTTCCCTGCTCTGGGATTTCAGATACGCGTTGATAAACCCGTCCAGGTCGCCGTCCATCACGGCGTCGATGTTGCCGGACTCATATCCGGTACGGTGGTCCTTCGCCAACGTATAAGGCATAAAGACGTAGGAACGGATCTGGGAGCCCCACGCGATTTCCTTCTGCACGCCCTTGATGTCCTCGATCCGCTCCAAATGCTCCCTCTCCTTGATTTCCATCAGCTTTGACTTGAGCATTCTCATGGCAACGTCGCGGTTCTGGTACTGGCTGCGCTCCACCTGGCAGGCGACGACGATGCCGGTCGGAATATGGGTCAGCCGGACCGCGGAGGACGTCTTGTTGACCTTCTGCCCGCCGGCGCCGCTCGCACGGAAATAATCGATTTTGATGTCGTCCGGGTTGATTTCGACTTCAATCGTGTCGTCGATCTCCGGCATGACCTCGAGCGAGGCAAACGAGGTGTGCCTGCGCCCGGAGGCGTCGAACGGAGAAATCCGGACCAGGCGGTGGACGCCGGACTCCCCTTTCAGAAAGCCGTAGGCGTTCTCCCCGGCAACCAGGATGCTGGCGCTTTTCAGGCCGGCCTCTTCCCCGTCCAGATAGTCCAGCGTCTGTACGGTGAATCCGTGGCGTTCGCCCCAGCGGCAGTACATGCGGTAAAGCATCTCCGCCCAGTCCTGCGCCTCCGTGCCGCCCGCTCCCGCGTGGAACGTCAAAATCGCGTTCTTCGCGTCGTATTCGCCGGTCAGCAGCGTCGTCAGGCGCATGGAATCCAGTCCCGCGCGGAACTGTTCCAGTTCCTGCTGCGCCTGCGGAAGCAGGGAAAGATCCCCTTCTTCGTCCGCAAGCTCGATCAGCGCCATCAGGTCCTCATAGGAGGATTTCAGGCGTCCGTATGATTCTATTTTATTCTTGAGCGAACTGGACCTCTGCAGAATCCTCTGGGATTTTTCCATATCGTCCCAGAAATCCGGCGCGGTCGCCTTTTGGTCCAGCTCGGCGATCTCTTTGCGCATGCCTTCCAGGCCGAGCGCGTCGGCTAACTCCTTCAGCTCCGGCTCCAGGCCCTGGAGGGAAAGCCTCAGTTCTTCATATTGCAGCATTTGATTCATCCTTCAGAATAAATTCCATTCGTTTGATTATAGAATATTTTAAGGATAAAGTCAAAAGTTACTTTCTCCCGCGCGCTATTTTATGTTGGGAAACAGGTGAATTTATGAATTAGTTGAAAACTTATGGGGCAAAACATTGAAGTTTTCCTAAATTTTTTATAAAATGAAATTATTAAAAGGAGGCTCCTGTATGACTGATTATGTCGGTTTGAATTGTCCGGTATGCGGAAAGACATTCACTGCCGAAGACGATATCGTTGTTTGCCCCATCTGCGGCGCACCATACCACCGGCACTGCTACGCCGAGGCCGGGAAATGTGTTTTTGAAGAAAAGCACGGAACGCCGGACGCCTGGGCACCGCCCGGTAAGGGAAAAGAGGCCGGGGAGCAGGGCCGGACCAAACGGTGCCCTCGCTGCGGTTCCTTCAATTCCGACCAGGCGCTGTTCTGCGAGCAATGCGGCCAGTCTCTGGAGGGAAAGCGCCCGAACGATCCCGGAGCGGCCCCTCCCTATGTCCCGCAGAATAACGCCCCGTTTGCCGGAGGGCAGCCGGACGGCAACCCGTTTGGCCAGAACGGCTTTCCCGGAGGACCGCCGCCGTTCTATCCCGCCGCCGGGATCCCCGGTCCGAATGAAACGATCGACGGCGTTCCCGCCGGCGATGTTGCCCGTTTCGTGCAAACCAACACACAGTACTATCTCACTGTTTTTATGAACCTGAAACGGTTCAGAAGGAACAGGTTTAACTTCTGCGCCTTTTTGTTCCCGGGCGCGTGGATGCTCTACCGCAAGCTGTACAAAGCCGGTTCCATCGTCACGGCGGTCATGTTCGGCCTGTACATAGCGTCCGCCTGGGTAACCGAACATTTTCTCAATCCGATCATCCAGTTTCTTTTCCTGCAGACCGGGATTACCGGCGACACGCTCACCCCAAGCAACGAACAGATTGAAAAGCTCATGGAATTGATTGAAAAGCTGCCTTCGTACCAGGTGACTCTGATGGCGGTGCCGGCTTTGATCTTCCTGACTCAGCTGATTCTGATGCTTGTCTTCGGTTTTTCCGCAAACCGGATGTATCTGAAGCACTGCATCGGTAAAATCACGGCCATCCGGAAAGAAACCACACGGCCATCCGATAACGCTGTACGGATGCAGGAAGAGGGCGGGGTCAATCTTTCCCTTGCCATCTGTCTTGGGATCTGCTATTTCATTCTTTCCTATATCCCATCCATTTTTTACTAGGAGAATCGAACATGAAAGTCACAAAAGCCGTTATTCCGGCGGCGGGACTCGGCACCAGAGTCCTGCCCGCCACAAAATCCATGCCAAAGGAAATGCTTCCCATTGTGGACAAGCCGGCGATTCAGTACATCGTGGAAGAGGCTGTGCGCTCCGGCATCACGGACATCTTAATCATCACAAACCGGGGCAAAGGGCTGATTGAAGACCATTTCGACCGCGTCCCCGAGCTTGAGGCAAGGCTGACGCAGAGCGGCCCCGAAAAGGAAGAAATCCTGAACGAAATCGTCGGGATCGCCCACAAGGCGAATTTCTTTTTCGTTCGGCAAAAGGAGACGCGCGGCCTGGGCCACGCGGTCGGCTGCGCGAGGTCCTTTGTCGGAAACGAGCCGTTTGCAGTGCTGTACGGCGACGATGTGGTCATCGGGGAAGACCCCGCCTGCGGACAGCTGATCCGCGCTTACGAGGAGTACGGCAAGGGCGTCCTCGGAGTCAAGATGGTTTCTGAGGAGGCGATTTCGAAATACAGCTCCCTGAAAGTGGAACCTCTGAGGGGCAACTGGTTTTCCTGCACCGACATGGTGGAAAAGCCCTCGCCGGATCAGGTTCTCTCCCTCTATTCCATTTTGGGGCGCTGCATTCTGACTCCGGAAATTTTCGATATTCTGGACCACACGGACCCGGGCGCGGGCGGAGAGATTCAGCTGACCGACGCCATGCGCACCCTCGCCCGCCGCGACGGCATGATCGCGGTCGAATATTCCGGGACGCGCTACGATATGGGCAACAAGCTCGGGATCATGAAAGCCCAGGTCGAAGTCGGCCTGAACCATCCCGAAATCGGGCGGGAATTCCGGGCTTATCTCAAAGAGATCTGCCAAACCCTGTAATAACCGCTACAAATTTTCTATTGACGGAGTTCCCGCCGGCTGATATAATAGTCCTGTTAAGCCGCTATTGCGGCTTTATCCTTGCTCCGGACACAGTTCCGGGGCCATAAGTCCAAAAGGAGGTGTTTTGACAATGGCAGATGTAAAGAATTCCTATGAAACCGTTTTTATTCTTTCCACCAAATTGGGAGAAGAGGGGATTACTTCCACAATTCAGAAGTTCAAGGATCTGATTGCGGAACACGCCACCATCGACAATGTTGACGATTGGGGCAAACGCAGACTGGCCTATCCGATCCAGAAGGAAGAAGAGGGCTACTATACGCTGATTGCTTTCACCAGCTCCCCGGAATTCACTGCGGAACTGGACCGTGTCTACAACATTACGGACGGCGTGCTTCGTTCCCTGATCGTGAAAAAGGAAGCTCCGGATCAGGCTAAGCCTGAAAAGGACAAGACGGAAGAGAAAAAGGAAGCGTGACCTGAAATGCTGAATGTCGCTGTTCTGATGGGAAGGCTCGTCGCAGACCCGGAACTGAGGCACACGCCGAACGGGATTTCCGTGACCAGTTTTACCATCGCCGTGGATCGATCCTATGTAAAGGCCGGAACCGATCGGCAGACGGATTTTATCGACGTCGTGGCGTGGCGCAACAACGCTGAATTTGTGTGCAAATATTTCCGGAAAGGCCAGCTGGCCGCCGTCCAAGGTTCCATTCAGACGCGGACCTACACCGATAAAGACGGAAACAAGCGCAAAGCGGTTGAGATTGTTGCCGACAATGTCCATTTTGCGGAACCGAAGCGGGAAAGCGGAGGTTCTTCCGGCGGTTATTCCAGAACCGGAAATCCGGCGAACGACCACATCGAGCCACCGCCACCCGCATATGCAAACGGCGATACAGGTGATTTCGAGGAAATTCCATCCGATGATGATCTTCCCTTCTGACCTTTTGACACAACCGATTGAAGTAAAATAGAATAAGGAGGTTTCTCATGGCTGACAATCAGAACGACAGACCCGTCAGGGAGCGCAGAGGCGGCCGCAAGGGCCGCAAAAAAGTCTGCAGCTTCTGCGTGGACAAGGTCGAAACCATTGATTACAAAGATGTCGCAAAGCTGCGCCGCTTTGTCTCGGAACGGGCAAAGATTCTTCCCCGCAGAGTTACCGGCACTTGTGCTCATCATCAGCGCGAATTGACGGTCGCGATCAAGCGTGCGCGCCACCTTGCATTGCTTCCGTTCAGCAGCGACTGATTCAGCGGATAAAATCGGGCTGCTCTGGGAATCCGGTTCACACCGGTACCAGAGCAGTTTTCCTTTTTCAGGAGGCGGCCATATGCTCTTTGACATGCACGCTCATATGTTCAGCGACAAAATCGCAGAAAAGGCGCTCTCACGCCTGGCTCTGCTGTTCGGTGACCAGCCCATTACAAACGGGACCGTCGGCGACACCGAGCAAAAGATGAAGGAATGGGGAATTACCGCTTTCACGGCTCTCAATATCGCGACAAAGCCGGGCCAGCAAAAGGTGATCAACGACTGGGCCGCGTCCGTCCAAACCGATTCCGTCCTCTGCTTCGGAACAGTGCATCCGGACGCGCCGGACGCTGCGGAGGAAGTCCTGCGGATTGCCCGTCTCGGCCTGCACGGCATAAAGCTTCACCCCGATTCTCAGAAATTCCTGATTGCGGAGCCAAGGCTCTACCCGATTTATGAGGCGGCCTCCTCCCTCGGCCTGCCGATCACCTTTCACGTAGGGCGGGATCCGGACAGCGTGCGAAGCCCCCGCGCGGCGGCATCCGGCATCACCAGAATCTCCCGCCTGTTCCCCAATCTGACGATCATCGCCGCCCATATGGGCGGCGCAAGAATGAGCGATGAGGCAGAGCAGGTCCTTGCGGGGAAAAACGTCTATCTCGACACTTCGCTCTCAAATGTTTTTTGCCCGCCGGAACAGTTCGTCAGAATCGTCAGGAAGCACGGTTCGGAGCGTATTTTATTTGGAAGCGACTGCCCATGGCAAAGCCCGCTGGAAGAATTCAGATGGATCGAACACCTGGATCTTCCCAGCGCGGACAGAGAGAATATCTATTGGAACAACGCGGTGCGAATCCTGAAGATCGCCAAATGACGCTGCGGGGATGCCAATCCCACAGCAAAAAGAATGCCGGGGCTTTTGCCCCGGCATTCTTTTTGCTGTTCACCCCGCGGAAGAAGCGGATGACGACGCGGACGGATTCGGATTAGGCCCTTTGCTGACGACAATGACCACCTTGGAACCATACGCCATCTGGCTGCCTTCCTTCGCATTCTGATACCCTATGACCAGACCGGAGGGCACCGAACCGCTGTACGCCTCCGCCTTCGTGGGAACGAATCCCGCAGAGGTCACATTCTCGGAAGCATCCGGCAAGGTTTCACCTGAAATTTCAGGCAGCGTGCGCACGGCCGCTCCCTCGCTGACAACCACCACAATCGCCGTTCCTTTTGCCATCTTTCCGTTTGCCGCCGGCTGCTGGGAAATAATGCATCCCTCCGGGACCGTATCGGAAAACTGCCTGGTCGAAAGAAGGATCTGATAGTCCGTTCCCTGACTGGAAGACACGTCCTCAACAAACTGATCGTAGTTCTGTCCCACCAGATTCGGAACCGTTATTTTGTTTTCGTCAGATGAATCCGCGAGCTGGTCTGCCGAAGACTTTTCCAGCAAAACCGCCGAAGAAGAATCGGAAGCATCCGTCGCGGCTCCCGCCGCCAGTCCGCGGTCGTCGGTCGGGGTGCGGCTGATCCAGAACATGCCGATCGCCGTAAACACGATCAGCATGACCGCGCAGGAGGCCAAAACCCAGACAAAGCCGGGCAGCTCGCGCTTTTTTTTCTCATCGGGACCCGCCCCGCCCGTTTCCATGCGGCCGGGCATCCGGCTGATCCGCCGGGTTTCTTCCAGCGCGGCCGTCACGGAAGAAGCAGCGGAAAGCTCCACCCTCAGGCGCTCAAACGTCGGCGTCCGGCGGTCCGGTGAAACCTGAAGCGCATTGGCCAGCGCCGTGACCAAATAGGGCGGCAAAGTGTGAAGCACGGCCGTGGGAATAAACAGCCGCGAATCACCCCGGCGCTTCAGCGCATCCGGCGGAAGGGTCCCGGTCAGGGTAAAAAACAGCGAGGCCGCAAAGCCGTAAACATCCGTCGCTTCATTCGGCTGATAATCCATGACGTACTGTTCGATTGCCGCGCATCCATCCGTCATGTCCGGCGGAAGATCGGTATCCATTTGCCGGACCGAACCGATCGAAAAACCGCCGAGTTTCATCCGGCCGTCTTCCATAATAAACAAAGTATCGGGGGAAATCCCCAAGTGGCCCACGGAATGGGCGTGAAGGACGCTCAGCGCGGAAAGCACGGGCATAAACAGCTGCCTCGCAGCGTTCCAGCTGAGTCTTCCGCCGCTCCGTTCCACAAAATAGCGGAGCGTAATGCTGTCGTTCCATTCGGACACCGTATAAGCCGTATGATTTTCTTCAAAGATATCATAAATCTGCACAATGGCGGAAAGCTCGCGCATGTGGGCGATCTCTCTGGAATAACTTAAAAACCGGGCAAACGACTCGTTGAAAATGATTTCACTGCCGCCGACCACGCGCACATCCGTGCCGTTCGCAGCCCGTTCGCTGAGCGTCTGCGGAAAAAACTCGTGCAGCTCGATCGGAATATTCAGAACGGTGTCGTAGCCGATATAAATAATTCCCTCTCCATTGCTTTTTTTCGCAACGCCGACCAGATACCGTTTCTGCAGCATGGTTTTCAGAGGAAGGGCATGCGTCATCTGGGGCTCATCCCCAAGCCAGCCACAGCGGGGGCAAGCCGCTCCGCCTTCTTTTTCGGACATGCAGTTCATACACAGATTTGCCGGATCAGTCATATTGCCGCCTCCGAACTGTTGTTAAGGCCGTTGCCGCACTTGTTTAGTTTTCTTCATCCTCATCCGAATTATCCCAATTGTGCCAAACATTCTGCACGTCGTCGTTGTCTTCCAGGGTATCGAGCAAACGCTGCATTTTAGCGGCCGCATCCGGATCCTCCATTGTTACGGTCGTGCTCGGCACCATTTCAACCTCCGCGGAAACAAATTCATATCCTTTTTTCTCAAGGTCGCTCAGAACGCCGCTGAAATCGTCCGGTTCCGTGTCGATCTCAAAAACGTCCTCATCGGATTGGAAATCGGAGGCGCCGGCTTCAAGCCCGTCTTCCATGACCTTGTCTTCGTCGAGCCCTTCTTTTTCGATCAGAATGACTCCCTTTCGCTCAAAAAGAAAGGAAACGCAGCCATTCTGCCCCAGGTTGCCGCCGAATTTGTCAAAGTAGTGCCGGATGTCGCCCGCCGTGCGGTTGCGGTTGTCCGTCAGGGTCTCCACAATCACGGCGATGCCGTTCGGACCATATCCTTCGTACTGGATGGTCTCGTACTTATTCTCGTCTCCGTCGCCCGCGGCCTTCTTGATGATCCTCTCGATGTTGTCGTTCGGAACATTGGCGGCTTTCGCCTTGGCGATGCAGTCCCTCAGACGGGAATTGGCATTGGGGTCCGGCCCGCCGCCCTGTTTGACCGCCACTGCGAGCTCACGGCCTATTTTTGTGAAAACTTTCGCTTTGGCCCCATCTGTTTTTTCTTTTTTTCGTTTAATATTATTCCATTTTGAATGGCCCGACATAAAAAAAGTCCTCCAAACTTCAATAGCGCTTGATTTTTATCATAGCACAGTTTTTGCGGAATGGCAAGGGCGGCACCGGCGGCCGGTCAAATCAGGGTGCCGCTGTCACAGTAGGAACACAGCAGCATGTCTCCGACCTCCGTAAAAAGGCCCGGCAGGTAGCGTTCCGTCTGCGTGATGCACTTGGGATTGGAGCAGCGGTGCGGATGCGTGGGGTGCGGAATTTTCCTCTTCCGAGGCCGGTCCCGGCTTTGCAGGATGGTCAGGATCAGCGCCATTCTGGCGTAAACGCCATAGACGGTCTGTTCAAAATAAGAAGCGCGCGGGTCGCCGTCCACGTCCACGGAGATTTCATCCACGCGGGGCAGCGGATGCAGAATTTTCAGGTCCGGCTTTGCATTCCGGAGCTTCACGCTGTCCAGGACAAAGACGCCCTTTTGCCGTTCGTACTCCTCCCGGCTTGAAAAACGTTCCTGCTGAATGCGGGTCATATACAGCACGTCCAATTCCGGCAGGGCCTGCTCCAGGCTTTCCGCGGCAGAACAGGTGCAGCCCGCGGCGTCGATCACGTCCAGAACGTATTTCGGCAGAGCGAGCTCCGGGGTGGAAATCAACACAAAGGAGGAGCCTGGAAAGCGGGTCATCGTCCGAATCAGCGAATGGACGGTTCTGCCGTATTTCAGATCTCCGCACAATCCGATTCTCAGGTGGTCCAGCCTTCCCTTTTCATTGGAAAGGGTGACAAGGTCCGTCAAAGTCTGCGTCGGATGAAGATGCCCCCCGTCCCCCGCATTGATAATGGGGGATTTGGAATACAGCGACGCGGCCGCCGCCGCCCCCTCGCACGGATTCCGCATGACGACGATATCCGCGTATCCGCTGACGACCGTGATCGTGTCCTTCAGGCTCTCCCCCTTGGAAACCGACGTGTTTTCCGGATTGTCAAAGCCGATCACTTCGCCTCCCAGGCGGTACATGGCGGTCTGAAACGACATCTTGGTGCGCGTGGACGGTTCATAGAACAGCGTCGCCATGATTTTCCCGCGGCAGGATTCCCGATAGGCCCACGGATTTTTGCGCATACTATCGGCAAGAGCAACCAGCTCCCTGATCTCTCCCACCGAGAGCTGGTCCAGGTCTATCATATCGTAAAGCTGCATCCCTTTCACCCCGAGCTTTCTATATATATTGAGTAATATTTTAACATCGCTCCGGCAAAAGCACAAGACGGCTTTGTAATTTTAAAGGGAATCTATTGACAGATTTGCTATGATTGCATTAGAATGAGTTGTTAACACAGAAACGACTGGAGAAATGGCAGGGCGTTGCAATGAAAATCGGACTCGACGTTGGTTCCACCACTATAAAATGTATTGTTATGGATGAATCCGGCAAGATCTTGTATCGTTCCTATCAACGGCATTATTCCAAGATCACGGAAAAAATGACGGAGCTTCTGGAAAAAGTCCGCCGTGAATTCAACCTGGACGAAACAGCGATGCTGACTGTTTCCGGTTCTGCCGGAATGGGAATCTCCCAGACGTGCGGTCTTCCGTTCGTCCAGGAAGTCTACGCGACCCGCATCGCGGTCGGCCGGCTGATTCCCGACGCCGACGTGATTATTGAGCTCGGCGGCGAGGACGCCAAGATCCTGTTCCTTTCCGGCGGGCTGGAGGTCCGCATGAACGGCTCCTGCGCGGGCGGGACGGGGGCCTTCATCGATCAGATGGCTACCCTCCTGAACCTGTCGCTGGAGGAGATGGACCGGCTCGCCTCTCAATATGAAAAAATCTATACGATCGCATCGCGCTGCGGGGTCTTTGCCAAATCGGATGTCCAGCCCCTGCTGAACCAGGGCGCCCGAACGACGGATATTTCCGCCAGCATCTTCGCCGCCGTGGCAAACCAGACCATCGCCGGGCTGGCCCAGGGCCGCCCGATCCGCGGCAAGGTGGTCTATCTCGGCGGGCCGCTGACGTTCCTGCCGCAGCTGCGGGGCAGTTTCGACCGCGCTCTGAAAGTGACCGGCGTCTGCCCGGAGGATTCCCTTTATTACGTCGCCATCGGCGCGGCATACTGCGGCGCGGTCGAGACAAACCTCGGGGAAGCGCTGGATCGGATCCGCAAATACGGCTCCACGGGAAGCTTTCTCTCCATTCCCCCTCTGTTCCGGAATGAAGAGGAGTACGAGGCGTTCCGCGAACGGCACGCACAGTGCAGGGCTCCGCGGGGAGACATCGCGTCCTACCGCGGCGATGTCTGGCTCGGCGTCGACGCGGGTTCGACCACGGTCAAAGCCGTGCTGCTAGGCAAAGACGGAGAAATCCTCGATTCCGTCTATCAGAACAATTCCGGCAATCCCGTCCCGATCATCCGGGATTACCTGCTCGGCGTCTATCAGAACCATCCGGATCTCCGCATCGCGGGAAGCGCCGTGACGGGCTATGGGGAAGAACTGCTGAAAAACGCTTTCGGCATCGACTACGGGATCGTTGAAACGGTCGCCCACTTCACCGCCGCAAAGCACTTCCGCCCGAACGTGGATTTCGTCATCGACATCGGCGGGCAGGACATGAAATGCTTCAAGATCCGGGGCGGCGCGGTGGACAATATTTTCCTGAACGAAGCCTGCTCCTCCGGGTGCGGCTCCTTTTTGCAGACGTTCGCCAGCACGCTCGGCTATGAGATACCGGAATTCGCAAAGCTCGGCCTGTTCGCGGAGCATCCCGTGGACCTCGGTTCCCGCTGCACCGTCTTTATGAACTCCCAGGTCAAGCAGGCACAGAAGGACGGAGCGACGACGGAGGACATCTCCGCGGGCCTTTCGGTCAGCGTGGTGAAAAACGCGATCTACAAGGTGATCCGCGTCGCGAGCGCCGAAGAGCTCGGCCGGAACATCGTGGTGCAGGGGGGCACGTTCCTGAACGACGCCGTGCTTCGCGTCTTTGAAAAGGAGCTCGGCGTGGAGGTCACCCGCCCGGACATCTCCGGCCTGATGGGCGCTTACGGCGCGGCGCTCTACGCTATGGGCAAGCCGAAAAGCGAAAGCTCGCTGATCGGCCTTGAGGAACTTCAGGATTTCAAGCATGAGGTGAAAGTGACCAACTGCGGACTGTGCAGCAACCACTGCCGCCTGACCATCAATATCTTCGGCGGAAACCGGCGCTTTATCGGAGGCAACCGCTGCGAAAAGCCGGTCACCAAAAAAAATGCGAAGAGCGAGCTCAATATGGTGGCATTCAAGATGGATCTTCTGTCCGCTTACCGTGCGTCGGAGCCGGGACCGCGGGGAAAGATCGGGATTCCGATGGGCCTGAACCTGTACGAACTGCTCCCGTTCTGGCATCGCTTCTTCACCTCCCTCGGATTTGAAGTCGTCCTCTCCCCCCTTTCGGACCGCGAGCTGTACCTGAACGGACAGAGCACCATTCCGTCCGACACGGTCTGTTTTCCCGCAAAGCTGATGCACGGGCATGTGCAGGCTTTGATCGACGCAGGGGTCCGGAACATCTTCTACCCCTGTATGTCGTACAATTTCGACGAGGGAATCTCCGACAACCATTACAACTGTCCGGTCGTCGCCTACTATCCCGAGGTGATCGCGGCCAACATGGGCAGTCTTTCCGATTATAATTTCATCCACGACTATGTGGGGATCCACCGCAAACACGACTTTCCGATCAAGATGCACGGAGTTCTTCAGAAAAGCTTTCCGGACATCACCGTCCGCGAAGTCAAACAGGCTGCAAAAGCGGCTTACGGGGAATATGACCGCTATATGGAGCAAGTCCGCCGGAAGGGCGACGAAATGATTCTTGAGGCCGAGCGCGAGCACCTGCCGATCATCGTCCTGAGCGGCAGACCGTATCATCTCGACCCGGAGATCAACCACGGAATCGACAAGCTCATCGTCAGCCTCGGTGCCGCCGTGATTACGGAAGACGTCGTCAGCCCCAGAGCCGGAAAAATTCACACGGACGTCCTGAACCAGTGGACTTACCACGCCCGGCTGTACGCCGCGGCCAAATACGTCTGCACAAGGCCCGACATGAACCTGGTGCAGCTCGTGTCCTTCGGCTGCGGAGTCGACGCGATCACGACCGACGAGGTCCGCAGGATCCTGGAAGAGGGCGGCAAAATCTACACCCAGATCAAAATCGATGAAATCACAAACCTTGGCGCGGTGAAGATCAGGCTGCGCAGCCTGTTTGCCGCCCTGGAGGCGTAGGAGGTGCGGCAAGCATGGCAAAGTTGAAATACAATAAAAAGGGGCGCCTTCTGTTTACGAAGGAAATGAAAAAGGAATACACGATTCTCGCTCCGATGATGGCGCCGATCCATTTCCGCCTGATCGTCAACGTGATGAACAACTGCGGCTACCATTTCGAGTTGCTGGACACCACCGGGCCGAATATCGTGCAGGAGGGACTGAAGTATGTCCACAACGACACCTGCTACCCCGCTCTGCTGGTGATCGGGCAGTTTATCGACGCGCTGCACTCCGGAAAATACGACCTGAACAAAACCGCGCTGGTCATCACCCAGACCGGGGGCGGGTGCCGCGCTTCCAATTATATCCACCTGCTGCGCAAGGCTCTGAAAAAGGCCGGCCTCACACAGATTCCCGTCATCTCGATGAACCTGTCGTTTCTGGAGCACAACCCGGGATTTCAGATCACCCTTTCCATGATCCGCAAATTCGTCGCCGGCATCGTTTACGGCGACGCGCTCATGCTGCTGCACAACCAGACGGAAGCCTATGAGGCCAACAAGGGGGAAAGCGGACAAAAAGTCGAGAAATGGATTGCGGAGCTTTCCGATCAGTTCAATCACGGCCACGGCCTTTCGCTCCGGGAGCAGACGGAGAATCTGAACCGTATCGTTCACGATTTCGCCGCTGTTCCGATTCAAAACGTGCCCAGGGTCAAGGTCGGAATCGTCGGTGAAATTTACGTCAAATACGCCGCGCTGGGGAACAATAACCTGGAGGATTTCCTCAAGGAACAGGGATGCGAAATCAATGTGCCCGGCCTGATGGGCTTCGCCCTGTTCAAGGTCGATAACCGGCTGGACGACATCCGCCTCTACGGCGGAAACCCGGTCAAACATTTCGTTGTCAAAAAGTTGATGAACTATCTTCTGAAAATGCAGGACATTCTGATCGAAGCGGTCAAAACAGAGCCGCGGTATCTCGCCCCCACTCCATATGCCCACACAAAGAGCCTGGTCAAGGGCGTGATCGGCTACGGCGACAAGATGGGAGAGGGCTGGCTCCTGACGGCGGAAATGATGGAGCTGACCGAACAGGGATACGGGAATATCGTCTGCGCGCAGCCGTTCGGCTGCCTGCCGAATCATATTTGCGGCAAGGGAATGATCCACAAGATCAGGGCGGTTGACGAACGCTCCAACATCGTTCCGATCGACTACGATCCAAGCGCCACCAGGGTCAACCAGGAAAACAGAATCAAACTGATGCTGGCGGTGGCAAAAGAAAAACTTGCGCAGCAAGAAAAGGAGCGGTAATGTTTTCTAAAAATAAATTGAATATTTGTTGCTATTCCCGGAATTGCCTTCCGCGGATAAAATTGGTTGCATAGAATCCTCCATCGACATATACTTTATATATTGACTGTGGTTCCCGTCAATAAGTAAAACGGCAAACCCGCCGAAAGGCCGGGATGCCAAGCCATGGGGCCGGACGTGGGACAGATTGGAGGAGTTCTCCGTGAAGGGCAAGTCTTTCTGGTTCCAGATCCTGGGCTTTTTCCTGTCAGCCGTCACCTTTGCCTGTCAGACGAACGGATTCCAGGAAAGCAGAATGACTCCGGGGCCGCTGATTCTTTCCGCCGCGGTTTCTCTTTGCCTGCTTTTAATCGTCTGGTACCGCTATGTCGACAAGCCGACCGGCGATTTCCTTCATACAATCCACCGGGCGATCGGCGGCGACTACGGCGCCCGGTTTTCCTGTTATGCGGAAAACGATAATTTTCGCCGCCTGTCCGCCGCGTTCAACCGGCTGATGGGCCGCGTGGAAAGCCAGACGGAAGAACTGACGGAAAGCCGGCAGCTTCAGAGCCTGCTTTACGAAAATGAAAAAATATACCGTTCCGCGCTTGAGCTTACCTGCGAGCGGGTTTTTGAAGCGGACCTCACCCATGACCAGCTGATTTATGGATATGAAACCTATCAAAAGGTCTTTTCCTTTCATCATATCGAACGATTCGAAGATCTGATCGGCAAGCTCGCGGATCAGGCCGTGCATGAGGAGGACGCCGAAAAATTCCGCCGGACTTTCGACCGGCGGAACCTGCTGGAGACTTTCAACAGCTCCGGCGTGCCGGAAATCGTTCTGGAGTATCGGCAAAGGCTGCCGTCCGGCGAGGTCACCTGGGTCTCCACCTCTGTCATTCGGAGCGGCGACCCGGAAAACGGGCTGAAGGTCATCGGTTACGTCAAGAATATCGACGCGCGAAAACGAAAGGAACTGGAGATTTTAAAGCAGTCTCAGAAAGACGGGCTGACCGGGATCTACAACAAACGGTGCACCCAGTCCCTGATCGAGAGCTTTCTGGCGGGCAGCGGAAACGGCGGCCGCCATGCGGCAATCATGCTTGATATCGACGATTTTAAACGGATCAACGACACGCTCGGCCACATTCAGGGAGACGCGGCGCTTTTAAACGTCGCGCAGAGGCTCTCCGCCCTGTTCCGCAGCTCGGATATCGTGGGCAGGATCGGCGGAGACGAATTTTTCGTTTTGATGAAGGACTGCGGTTCCCGCGAAGTCCTGACAGAAAAGCTGGACGCGCTCACGGGCATGTTTGGGGAAATCCATCTGGAAGATCCCTCTTTTCAGGTCAGCGGCAGTATCGGCGTGGCTCTTTACCCGGAAGACGGAACGGATTACCGGGAGCTCTACAAAAAAGCGGATGTTGCACTCTATTACTCCAAAGCTCACGGTAAAAATCAATACCGTATTTACTCCCGGCAATAGACCGGCGCCGTTGCAATTTCCTATTGCAGCGGCGCGTTTTATTGTTTATCAGCACGGTCACCGGCTCCATTTGTCGCTGAGCGAATTGATCTGGTCGGCAAATTTGGCAAGGTCTTTATTTGCGCCGCCTTCGTTTTCCTGAATGACGCGCATCAGGCGGCGTCCGGCTTCCACCAGACGCGCAAACGCGGCCTGCACTCTTCTCGCCTTTGCCTTGACGCGGGCGGGCTCGGTCCCCTCTTCCAGGATGGTGTTGCTGATCAGATCCGCGACCGCCCGGAAATTCGGCGCGTAAGCGTGGTAGCCCAGCGCGTTCAGCTCCTCCGTAAATTCCTGGCAGATCTCCTGCTCGCCGTGGACAACGAACACGCGGTCCGGCTTTTGAGCAAACGACCCGATCCAGCGCAGCAGGCCCTTGTGGTCGGCGTGCCCCGACAGCGCCTTGAAATTGTGGACGCGGGCCTCGACGGCGATTTCTTCTCCGAACAGCTTGACCTGTTTCGCTCCGTCGACCAGGATGCGCCCCAGCGTTCCGTTTGCCTGGTACCCGACGAAAACGATCGAACATTCCCTTCTCCACAAATTGTGTTTCAGATGATGACGGATGCGGCCCGCCTCGCACATTCCGCTGGAGGAGATAATCACCTTGGGCACGCCGTCTTCATTCAGGGCCCTGGACTCCTCGACGCTCTCACAGATGTGCAGGTTGGAAAAGCGCAGTGGGCGGAATCCCTCGCGGATCACACGGACGGTGTCCTCGTCCGCATAGCCGGTCAGATCGCCGCTGTAAATTTCCGTCGCCTCGGCGGCGAGAGGGCTGTCCACATAGACCGGAAAATCCGGCACGCTTTTCACCAGCTTTTTTGCTTTCATCTCCCGGATGAAATAGAGCAGCTCCTGCGTCCGGCCGACCGCGAAGCTGGGAATCACCACGTTGCCGCCTGCGGCCAGCGTTTCATCGAACACCTTCGCAAGGTCCGGAATATAGCTCGTGATCGGGTCGTGCTCCCGGTTGCCGTAGGTGGATTCCATCACTACATAGTCCGCTTCCCGAATATACTGGGGGTCCCGGATAATCGGCTGGTTCAGGTTTCCGATATCGCCGGAAAACACGATCTTTTTCGTTTCCCCGTTTTCTTCCGCCCACAGCTCCACGGAGGCGGAACCGAGCAGGTGTCCCGCGTCGACCATGCGGAACCGGACTCCCTCGCACAGAGGAACCATTTCGTCGTAAACGCAGGGTTCCAGACGCCGGATCGTATCCTGCGCGTCCTCGACCGTATACAGAGGTTCTTCCGGTTCCCTGCCGGCCCGTTTTCCCTTTCTGTTCTCGTTCACGGCGTCCATTTCCTGAATATGCGCGCTGTCGCGCAGCATAATGGACAGCAGGTCGCAGGTAGCCCCCGTCGCGTAAATTTTACCCCGGTATCCGTTCCTGACCAACAGCGGAAGACGCCCGCTGTGGTCGATATGCGCGTGGGTGACGATCACATAGTCGATCTGCTGCGCGTAAAACGGCAAGTCCCTGTCGCCGCCTCCGTCCGCGCCCTGCTGAAGCCCGCAGTCAATCAGGATCCGTTTCCCGCAGGCCTCCAGACAATGGCAGCTTCCCGTCACTTCCTTGTCCGCTCCGTAAAAAGTCAGCTGCATCTTTCTTCCTCCTGTTTTCCATTCCGCACAGCCCCGTCCCTGAGCACAAGCTCCACCGGGCAATGGTCGCTTCCCATGACATCGGTCAGGATCCTGCTGTCCCCGACCCGTTCCCTCAGCTCATCCGACACCAGGAAATAATCGATGCGCCAGCCGGCATTCTTTTCCCGCGCGTGAAACATGTATGACCACCATGAATAAGTGACCGTGTCCGGATAAAGCCAGCGGAAGCTGTCTGTAAAGCCGGATTCGAGCAGCCGGGTCATTTTTTCCCTTTCCTCCTCGGTAAAGCCGGCATTGCGCAGATTGCTCTTTGGATTTTTCAAATCGATCGCCTCGCGGGCGACATTCATATCTCCGCACACAATCACCGGCTTATGCGCGTCAAGGCCGGCCAGATATTCACGGAACGCATCCTCCCACTGCATGCGGTAAGAGAGCCTGGCCAGCTCGCGCTGGGAATTCGGCGTGTAAACCGTGACCAGCGTAAAATCAGGAAATTCCAGCGTAATGCAGCGCCCTTCCGTGTCGTGCTCCGGAATCCCGATCCCGTACCGAACGGAAAGCGGCTCAACCCTGGAAAACACCGCCGTCCCGGAATATCCCTTTTTCTGCGCCGAATTCCAGTACTGCCGATATCCCGCCAGCGTCAGCTCCGCCTGGTCCGGCTGCATCTTCGTTTCCTGAATGCAAAAAACATCGGCTTCCGCCTGTTCGAAAAAGTCCAAAAATCCCTTGTTCAGACACGACCTCAGGCCGTTGACATTCCATGAAATCAATTTCACCGGCATTTCCCTCCCTTTTTAAACATAGTATACCATATTCGTCCCCCATTCGTCATCATTTTGCATTGATTTCCATTCTCCATTCAGGTTTTGCAAACTCCGTCTTGTATAAAACGGATTTCCCGGCTATAATGGGATTATTGTCCGGACCGAATATCACAAATGGAGGATTGCTTCATGAAATATCCGATTGTTACCATGAAAACTTCTAGGGGCTCGGCCGAGATAGAACTTTACCCCGATATCGCCCCAAATACTGTGAACAACTTTATCTCTCTGGTCCAAAAGGGGTTTTACAACGGGACGCTGTTTCACCGCGTGATTCCCCATTTCATGGTTCAGGGGGGCGACCCGCTTGGCAATGGAACCGGCGGCCCCGGCTACAGCATTCGCGGAGAATTCACCTCGAACCGCTTTCAAAATGACCTGAAACACGCAAGGGGCGTCATTTCCATGGCGCGGACCGTGGAACCGAACAGCGCAGGCTCCCAGTTCTTCATTATGGTGGAGGATTCCCCTTATCTGGATGGTGAGTACGCGTCTTTCGGACGGGTCATCTCCGGCATGGAGGAAATCGACCGGATCGTCAACGTGCCCCGGGACTATGACGACAAGCCTCTGGAGGACGAAGCCATCGACTCCATGACGGTGGAAACCTTCGGTGAAACCTATGAAAAACCAAAAACCGTTTAAAGGAAGGCAGCATGTCCGTATTTAAAAAATTTATTCGATATTACCGGCCTTACAAAGCCATTTTCTACTTTGACATCTTCTGCGCGCTTCTTCTCTCCGCGATCGACATCTCCCTGCCGCAGGTTCTCCGCTGGCTGACCAGCGGGGTATTTGCCCGGGGACCGGAACAGATCCTGCGGATTCTCTGGCCGCTTGCCGGCCTTCTGCTCCTGATGTGCGCCGCCCGCTACGGCTGCCAGTATTTCATCACCTCCTGGGGCCACGTGATGGGCGCGCGGATGGAAAGCAACATGCGGCAGGACCTGTTCGACCACTTCCAGCGCCTTTCCTTCTCCTACTACGACCGGAACAACACGGGCGACCTGATGAGCCGCCTTGTCTCCGATCTGTTTGATATCTCGGAACTGGCGCATCACGGCCCGGAAAACATTTTCATCTCCGTGGTCAAGCTCCTCGGTTCTTTTCTGCTTCTGCTGTTTATCAACGTTCCGATGACGTTGATTCTGGCGGCCGTGACCGTGGTCATGGTGCTGTTCAGCATCAGCCAGAACAAAAAGATGCGCGCGACCTTTATGGACAACCGGAGGAAAATTTCCGGCGTCAATTCCCGCGTACAGGACAGTCTGGCAGGGATCCGCGTGGTGAAATCCTTCGGGAACGAGGCGCTCGAACATGACAAATTTGAGCGGAGCAACCTGATGTTTCTCGATTCAAAAATCGACAACTATAAGATCATGGGGATTTTCCGCGCCGGCAATTCTTTTTTTGAAGGCCTTTTGTACCTAACCGTTCTGATCAGCGGCGGATACTTCATCGCTTACGGCGGGCTGAAACTTTCGGACCTCGCCGTTTACGCCCTGTATATCACGATCTTCATCAACCCGATCGACGTTCTGGTGGAATTCACCGAGCAGTTCCAGAAGGGATACTCCGGTTTCAAGCGGTTTCTCGAAGTCATCGAGACCGAGCCGGAGATTGTGGACCGGCCCGGCGCCGTGGACCTCGGCGAAGTGAAAGGAAACATTGAATACCGGGACGTTTCGTTCAGCTACAACGAGTCCGAACAGGTCCTGAACCATATTGATCTGAAAATCGACGCAGGGCAGACCATTGCGCTGGTCGGCCCCTCCGGCGGAGGCAAAACGACGCTCTGTTCCCTTCTCCCCCGCTTTTACGACGTGACCGGCGGAAGCGTTTCGATCGACGGAATCGACGTGCGGAAAATCCGCCTGGAATCTCTCCGGAACGCGATCGGCATCGTGCAGCAGGACGTTTACCTGTTTTCCGGCAGCATCCGCGACAATATCGCCTACGGCAGGCCGGACGCGTCGGACGAGGAGATCGTCGAGGCCGCGCGCAACGCCAACATCCACGATTTCATCATGGGTCTGGAGGACGGCTACAACACTTATGTCGGAGAGCGCGGCGCGCGTCTTTCCGGCGGTCAGAAGCAGCGCATCTCCATCGCCCGCGTCTTTCTGAAAAACCCGAAGATCCTGATTCTGGACGAAGCCACCAGCGCCCTGGACAACGAAAGTGAGCGCCGGATTCAGGCGTCGCTCGACCTGCTCAGCCGGGACCGCACCACCGTCGTAATCGCGCACCGGCTGTCCACCATACGGAATGCCAACGAGATCGTCGTCATCGGCGACGACGGCATTCTGGAGAGCGGCACACACGATTCTCTGCTGCGCGCGGACGGGATCTACGCAAGGTATTACAATCTTCAGTATGAAGGGCTGGAGGAGATGGAATAATCGAACGGCCGCGGGGCCGCCCGGATCCGGGCGGCCCCGTTCTTTTTATAAAGTTTTAGCACTCTTTTCATTAGAGTGCTAAAATTCATAATAATTCAAAGATTATTTCAAAAATTATTCATATATGGCAGATATACTGTAGTTGTTGAAAGGGAAAACAAAGAATTCCCGATAGATCAAACGGAAACGGAGGTTTCGAGTATGTTTGATTTGATTCCTTTTAGACACAGCGAAAGCAGTTTGTTTGATGAATTCGACCGCATGATGGGCGAAAGTTTCTGGAACGGTATGGACTCTTTTCATTCCTTTCGGACCGATATCCTTGACAAAGGCGATCGATATGTTCTGAAAGCGGATCTGCCCGGATTTCAAAAGCAGGAAATCAACATCAGCGTGGAGGGCGACCGGCTGGTCCTGAGCGCGGAACATAAAGAAGAAGGAAACGAAAATAAAAAGAATTATCTTCGCAGGGAAAGAAGATATGGGGCGTTCAGCCGGAGCTTCGATATCAGCGGCATCGACCCTGGCCGGATCAACGCAAGCTACCAAAACGGCGTGCTGGAATTGGAACTGCCGAAACTGGTCCAGGCAAAACCGCAGGAAAAAAGAATTGAAGTAAAATAGCCGGCTCATCATAACGGCAGATGAATCACTAAAAAAACAGGAGGTTTTTTCTATGTTTGACTTGGTTCCTTTTGATAACAGATCCGGCGGGATCTTCGACTACTTCGACCGGGTGATGAACAACGGATTTTTCGGCAGCCCGGACGCCGACTGTGCTCCCTGCCGCGCGGATATCCTCGACCAGGGAGACAAGTTCGTGCTGATGGCCGACATGCCCGGCTTCCGGAAGGAAGACATCAAGATCGGCATCGACGGCGATGTGCTGACCCTTTCCGCCGAGCGCAGGGAAGAAGCGAACGGCAGCGGAGAGAATTTTGTGCGCAGGGAGAGGAAATACGGTTCCTTAGCCCGCAGCTTCGACATTCAGGGCATCGACACCGGAAAGATCAGCGCAAGCTATCAGGACGGCGTATTGACCCTCGATTTGCCGAAAATCGTAGAAACGAAGCCCTCTTCCCGTAAAATTGAGATTCAATAATACGAAAAGTATTCCTTTGCAAGGCTCCGTCAGCGCGCCCTTCGCGCAGGACTTTCAAAATATGACTCTGATTCAATTTAAAGGAGGTTTTCAGTATGTTCGATTTGGTTCCATTTGAAAGCAGGTCCGGCAGCATCTTTGACACATTCGACCGGATGCTGAACAGCAGCTTTTTCGGTGAATTCGGAGCGGAGTCCGCTCCCTGCAGAACCGACATTCTGGAGGAAAATGACAAGTTTGTGCTGAAGGCCGACTTGCCGGGATTCAAAAAAGAGGACATCAAGCTCTCCGTCGACGGCGACAGGCTGCAGCTGACCGCCGAGCACAAGGAAGAATCCGGCGGCGGCCAGAAGAACTATGTCCGCCGCGAAAGAAGGTACAGCGCCTTCAGCCGCAGTTTCAACCTCCAGGGCATCGACGCCGACAAGATCAACGCGAGCTATCAGGATGGCGTTTTAAACCTGGAACTTCCGAAACTGGCTGAGACAAAGCCCGCTTCGCGTAAAATCGAAGTGAAATAATACGCCATGTACAAAAAAGAGGATGCGCATGCATCCTCTTTTTTGTTATTGTCCGCTTTTCGTAGAATCCAAAGAAAAAGTGAATTCCATTTCCGGATTCCTTGGCATGGATAAAAACGGGATCCAGATTTCCACCTGCTCCGGAACGGATTCGGCCGGGTTCAGAAAAGCCTGCCTGACGGGGAAACCGCGCCGCCCGGCGGACGGAAAATAGCGACCGGCCCGTCCGCCATGCCGATCCATCCAACCGCAACCGCATCATCGGAAGAAGAAGATGCAGTCCGCGAACCGACTTGCCGTATCTCCAGCTTTTCCGCGTCAGGCAAGGGCGGATCGATCATATACCGCAGACAGGGACAGTAACGCCGCGCGAAATCCGGTGAACTGGAAAGAATCTGGTGCAGGTCCACGCATTCCAAAGCATCAACAATAAGGCGGTGCGCATTCCCCGTTACCGGATGAATAAATTCGATTTTTCGGTCCTCGGCCATTTTCCCGACCGGAAGGAAAAAGCGGGCCCCGACGGGGAAAGAACGCCGGGTCTCATGCAGGCAAACCGTCAGGGTTTTCAGCGCGAGGAGGGAGGAAACAGGCACATGGCACCGCGTCCATGCGAAACAGGCGTCTTTTAAAAACCCGTTTTCCCCAATCAGCGGCTGCAGCTCTCCCCCGTCGTGGGGGTCCCAGGGAAAATAGAATCTTCCCTGCCCGCGCCATCCGTTTTCGATTTTCTGACCATTAATCAGAAAGCCTTTTAACGGAAGGGCCTCAATGAACGGCAGCTGCGCCCAGGCAACTTCCCTTTCCTCTTCCGACAGGGTTTCACCTTCGTCATGGCACCGGTCATAAAAAACGCGGGCCGCTCCATTCTCAAGCACGGCAACCACGTCAAAAACAATTCCCTGATCGAACAGATAAATCAGGGGAATACGGTACTCAAGCCCGTCGTAAGAAAAGCTCCAGTCAACACGCAGCGGCCGGCCCGGCTTTTCACCGGCGGGCGCTTCCTGCCCGGGGCAGATTTTCCAATAAACATCCATGCGGGGTCCCCCTCTCTAAACCGAAGGCCATGATTTCAGCTGCCGGACCGGACGGACGGTCTTCGCGGAGCGCTCACACAAGCAGAAGCGGCAGGCCGTTTTCCCGCGCGGCTGTGCACATTGGTATCATTATATCACCGCCGAATCAAAAAATCCACGTCCGGTCCGGCCGAAGGGTGCGCGGGAGGAACATCTAAATTACGGTTTGTCTTTTTCGATTGGCAAAGTGATTTCGGCGGTCGTTCCGGAGTCCGGCACGCTGTGGTAGGAAAGCCCATATCGGGATCCATAGTTAAGCTGGATTCTCTCCTGGATGTTTTTCACTCCAATATTGTTGAAGCGTTTGTCATTTTTGAATCCGGAATTGATCTGCTGAAGCTTTCCGATATCCATCCCGCAGCCGTTATCGATCACTTTGATATGCAGCATATCATCAAGATAGTAAGAGGTGATCTGGATTCTGTAGACCCGCTCGGCATCCCTGAAGCCGTGAATAATGCTGTTCTCAACCAACGGCTGCAGCAGAAACCGGATCATCTTATGATTCAGCGTACCCTCGTCCAGGGAAGTCGTCAGTTCGAACATATCAAGATACCTGAGTTTTTCGATCGTAACATAATTCGTCACGCTGTTGATTTCATCTTTCAGAGTTGTCAGGGAATCATGAGGAGAGAGATTGTATTTCAGCAGATTGATGAGCGCTGTGATCATTTCCACGATATTGTCCATATTCTGCATCGCCGCCAGCCATTTGATGGAGTCCAGCGTATTATAAAGAAAATGGGGATTGATCTGAGCCTGCAGGATCTGAAACTGCATCTCGGTCTTTTGTTTTTGGTTGTCGAGCTCTCTCTTCAGATAAACATTGATTTTATCGATCATCAGATTAAAGGAATGGCACAGCTGGCTCATCTCGTCCTTGCCGCGGATTTCAACATGGTAGGAAAGATTTCCGACTTCCACACTTTTGCAGGCGTCGTTCAGGGCCCGGATCGGTTTGGTGAATTTTTGGGCCAGCAGCATGGAAAACAGCAGAGAGATCCCCGCAGCCAGCAGCAGGACGATTTTAAAATAAACGTTCATTTTCTTTGTTTCGATCGTAACCAGATCGGCGGGGATCACACGGATCACTTTCCAGTTGATATTGTTCAGCTGCTTGCAGACAACGATGTTGTCCACTCCGAAAACCTTTTTATCCTGAACGAAATCGTTGTTCATCAATATCTCTGGGAACTGCCTGATCACCGGCTCAAACGAAGTGGAAAGCGGATATTCAAAGATGATCTTGCCGCCGGGACTGCAGATGAATGCGCTTTCGTTTTCCTCAATCGCAAAATTGACAAATTCTTCTTCTATGTATTCGTAACTGATGTTAATCACGATATAAGCCTTATCCTCCGGTTCCTGTGAATTAATGATCGGATAGATGTAGGAAAAAACATCGGAAACATTTTTGGGATATTTCTGGACCAGCGTGTGTTTTTCAGTCCAAAAAGGCGTATCGGAGCCTTCCATTCTGATTTGCTTCGTATAAAAGTCAAGCGTATCCGCCGTATTGATGACGGAATCGGTTGCGCCGATCTGCCCGTCGTCTCCAATCACCTGAATGCTGTTTACATATGGTTCCAGACTTGAAATGTTTTGTAAAAACAGATTCATGGCCGCCACATTATTGTCCGAAATATTTTTATTGACCTTCTTGTAAAGGAAAGGCTCCAGCTGACTGCTGGTGGACAGAATCGTGGCGGTGTGCTGAGAATTTTCTATGATCCCGTCCAATTCGGATTTGATTTTATCCGTGGAAAGCACATTATAATTGATCTCATTTTGATAAAGACTCTTCGCATAGGTGTCGTTAATGACAATCCAAAAGAACAAAAGGAATAGGATCAGCAGACCAAATATGGCAAAAAACATTTTATACTTGATCGAATATATTTTTTTCATATCCTGCTCCTCCATGTTTTAAGAACCCGGTCCGCCCGTGCGGGCACGTTTCCAATTATTGTAAATTTGCTTCTATATTTTATCATATTTGCATATTTTTCTTAATGTCAATTTAAATAATTCAGAAATTATATAGAATATAATTGGCGTATTGGAAATTGGGAGGTGTAATAGTGTTGCGAAAAGTATTAATCGTCGACGATGAATTTTTAGTCCGATTAGGTTTGAAAACAACTATTAACTGGCCCCAGTACGGTTATAATATCGTAGGCGAAGCTTCAAACGGACTGGAAGCCTTGAAATTGTTTGACAGATTAAAGCCGGACGTATTGATGACCGACATTAAAATGCCGGATATGGACGGGTTGGAGCTCATCTCCGAAATCAAGAAAAAGGGCAAGGAAATCCAGATCATCATCATCAGTAATTACAGGGATTTCGATTACGCCCGTCAGGCAATAAAATTCGGCGTCTCCCAGTATCTGATTAAATCGGAAATAAGCCAAAAAAGTTTGCTGGATACCCTAAGTACGCTTTCTTTTGTAAATAAGCCTCAGCCGCTGGCAGAGCTGGACGGCGGGCAAAAAGAATATATCCGCAGCCAGGTCTACAATGATGTCGCACGCAGCGGCCTCACTTCCGGCGCGTTTGCCGTTCCGCCGGAGGGCCTGTTCCCCGAACCCGCCTATGTCGTCTTGATCTGTTCCTGCGATTCCTCCCAGCTTGCGGCCAATACCGCGAATATTTTAAGCAATATGCTGAGTTCCTTAATCGATCTGCATTTCCACAATGCATTTTCCTATGTCACGCAGATGCAAAATAAAATCATCTCGACGGTGGTCGCGCCGGTTTCCTTTGCAAAAACGGATATCAAAGAGCTTTTGCTGAACCAGAGCAGAATGCTTGCCCGCAACATCAAACAGTACAGCAACGTCGACCTGAACATAGGTTTAAGCCTTCCCGGAAATTTTCTTCGTTTTCCCGAAATGTTCGTGGAAGCGGAAACGGCAAAACAGGACTGTTTTTTTATTTCTGACACAGTCTCCATGTATCGCGGCAGAACGGACGCATCCTTTGACATGCGGCAAAAAATAAATATTGAAACGATCAGGGAGTTTGTGGACAAAGGCGACGCCGCGGGGCTGGATCAATATATTGCGGACATCTTCACCCAGTTGAGGAAAGCAAAAAACTTTAAATATTTTAAAAACTGTTATATTGATTTCCTGGCCTTCGCCAAGTCGATCTATAAGAGAACCGGCGGGGAGAAAGATTCCGCTTTCGCCAAGAATTTTGACTATGAAAGCCTGAACCGAATCTCCTCCATCAGCATCGCGGAAAAATATGTTCACAATTTGTATTCGCAGATCTTGAATCTTCTGCAAAACAAAAGCTGTGGGTACAGTTACTTTATCAAAGTCTGTTTATCTTTCATCGAAAGCCACTATTCCTCCAGCATCACATTAACGGACGCCGCAAAAGCAGTTAACATCAGCAGCAGTTATCTGTCGCTTGTGTTCAAACAGGAGACCGGGATCAATTTCAGCGATTATCTGATGCGGTTCCGGATCGGCAAAGCAAAGGAACTCCTGAAAACTACAAATCTGAGGATCTACGAAATAGCGGAAAAAGTCGGATTTTCAAGTCCATATTATTTCAGCAAGGTATTTAAGGATGTGACAAAACTAACTTGTAAGGAATATAAGGACAAATTCATTCAGATTTCCCCTTCATAAGAAACGGCATGGAAAATGAGCCGTGAAATGAGGCCGATCCGCTGACCGGCTTTAAAAAGAACTGGCACCGGACGCCCGGTGCCAGTTCTTCTATTTTTGCTTTTTGTACAGATCGTCATAGTAGCTGATGCGGTCAACCTTCGGCTGAGAGCGGCCCCCGGAGAAATCAGAAGCCAGCCAGATGTCGGCAAGCTGCTTGGCAAGCTCCAGGCCGATGACGCGCGCGCCCATGCATAGGATCTGCGCGTTGTTGCTCTTCCTTGCCCGCTCCGCCGAATAGCAGTCGTGGCACACCGCCGCGCGGATTCCCGGCACCTTGTTGGCGGAGATCGACATCCCGATCCCCGTGCCGCACATCAGGATGCCCCGGTCCGCTTCGCCGTCCGCGACGGCCTGGGCGACTTTTACGGCAATGTCCGGGTACAGGACCGGCCGGCCGTCATAAGTCCCTTTATCCACGATTTCATAGCCTTCCGAAATCAGGTACTCCTTGATCTTTTCCTTGAAGTCATACGCGGCTTCGTCGCTTCCAACGATCAGCTTCATAGCAGCGCCTCGATTCCGTCCGCCATCGCTTTCAAAAGAATACAGCAGGATACCGAGCCCGCGTCCAGAACGCCCCGGGAGCGTTCGCCCAGCCGGCTGGAACGGCCGAACTTGGCGACCAGATTTTTGGTGGAATTCATCCCGTCCTCCGCGGCTGTTTTCATTTTTTCAAGGGCCGCTTGGAACTCTCCGCCCTCCTGCACGGATTCTTTCAGGGAATCGCCCGCGGGGCCGAGGGTATCCATCAGCGTCTTGTCCCCGACCTGCGCCTGCACGATTTCCCGCAGCCCGGAAAGACCCTCTTCGACCATTCCGGAAAAATCACGGAGGGAAATCTCCGTCAGGTCCCGGCCCCTTTCCGCCATGCCCGCAAAAATCGTGCCGTAAATCGGCCCCATGGACCCGCCGATCTCCGTCATCAGAACCGTACTCAGTTCGTCCAGGCCCTCCGCAAAAGAAATGTCACGGTCCGCGATCCGCTCGCCGAACAGGGTGAAGCCTTTATTCATATTCATGCCGTGATCGCCGTCCCCGATCAGACCGTCGATATCGCCGAGATACTTTTTATTTTCCTGAATTGCCTTGACCATCCCGAGAAGAATGCTTTTCCCCTCCGCATTTTGAAAGGTTGACATGTTTTTCCTCCCTTAACGCCAGTCGATGGATTCCCTGCCCGCCGCCCGCCCGCGGCCGGAGGGAATCGTGCGCGCCAAAAGTTTTTGGGTTAAAACTGCTTCAGTCCCACGGTATTGACTGGCAGATCCATCAGCGTTTTTAATTCGTCGTCCAGCTTCATCACCGACAGCGTCGCGCCCATCATCTCCATGGAGGTAAAGTAGTTGCCGACATACGCGCGGTGGACCTTCAGCCCCTCGGCGTTCAGGATTTTTTCAATCTCGCCGTACAGGACGTAAAGCTCCATGACCGGGGTGGCGCCGAGGCCGGAGACCAGAACCGCCACTTCGTCGCCGGCTGTGAACGGATAATCCGGCAGAACGACTCCCGTCATGCGTTTCGCCATCTGCGAGGCCGTTTCCAGTTTGCAGACTTCGATTCCGGGCTCGCCGTGGTGGCCGATGCCGACTTCCATGGTCCCGTCTTCAATCGTGAAATTGGGGTGCCCGACGGCGGGAAGCGTGCAGGGGGTCAGCCCGATCCCAACGCTTCTGGTGTTGTCGATCGCCTTCTGCGCGGCCGCGATGACTTCCTCCAGCGACGCCCCGGTCGCCGCTTTCGCTCCCCCGGCCTTCCACATGAAAATCTCGCCCGCAACGCCGCGCCGTTTTTCCCTCTGATCCTTTGGAGCCGAGGCCACGTCGTCGTTCGCCACGACCGTTTTGACCTCAAGGCCCTCCTTCTTCGCCATTCTGACGGCCATTTTGACGTTCATGTTGTCTCCCGAATAATTGCCGTACAGGCAGGCGACGCCTTTCTTTCCATCCGCCGCGCGGAAGGCGTCCAGAAACGCGACCGCCGTCGGCGAAGAGCAGATTTCCCCGACCGCCACCGCGTCGACCATGTTTTTTCCGCAGTAGCCGATGAACGCGGGATCGTGCCCGGAGCCTCCGCCCGTCACGACGCCGACCCGGCCGCCCGTAAATCCCGCATACCGGATCGCCCTCCGATTCTCCGTCCCCGCGATCAGATCCGCATGCGCTTTCAGAAACCCTTCCAGTTCTTCGTTTACAATGTCGTCGGGGTTGTTTAAAATTCGCTGCATATCATCACGTTCCCTTGATTCAAATTTTGGGGCCGCCGATTCGCCGGGAGTCCCCGGTGATTAAAGGACAATGCTGGCGCTTTAAAAAGTTGAGAAGAAGGAGGAGAATGAGTTTAATTACTCCCGAAACCGGCGGTCCCCAAGGTGTAATACAAAATTTTACGGTTTAAATCAGGAATGAATTCAGAACTTAAACGCTATTTTAAAATCACCGTATTTGCCGGTCGCATAATCGAACGCTTTTTCCCACTCGTCAAGGCTGAAGAGTGTCCTGATCACGCCGTCCGTCTTGAGATTTCCGTTGCAGATATTGTCAATCACAAACGGGTAGCAATAAGGGCTCAGATGGACGCCAAGAACATCCAGTTCCTTTTCGTCGCTGATCACGGACCAGTCGACCGTGGTCGGCTGTGCGAAAACACTGAATTCAACAAAGCGGCCGAGTTTTCTGACCATGGCGAGCCCCTGGAGAACGCTGGACGGATGTCCCGTCGCCTCCACATAGATATCACATCCATATCCGCCGGTCAGCTTCATAATCTCCGCGACAACGTCCTGATTCTTCGGGTTGAACACCATGTCCGCACCGAACTCCTTCGCCTTTTCCAGCCTGGAATCTTCCATGTCCAGAACAATCAGGTGTTTGGGATTTTTCATTCTCGCATAGGTAATCATACCCAGGCCGAGCGTGCCCGCTCCGGAAATGACAACAATATCCTCACACCCGATCTGCGCGCGGTCGATGCAGTGTTTGGAACAGCTGTAGGGCTCAATGAGAAGCGCCTTTTCCAACGGCAGTTCTTCGGGGACCCGATGGACGATGGCCGTTTGGGGGAAGCGGACGTATTCCGCCATGCCGCCGTTTGTCTCCTTCTGGAACCCCAGCAGATAATGCGGCTGGCACATCCAGTAGTGTCCGTCTTTGCAATACCGGCATTTCCCGCAGGGAACGATCTGGTCGGCCGTGACCCTGTCGCCGATCCTGTAGTCCGTGATATTTTTGCCTGTTTCAACGATATGCCCAAGGAGTTCATGTCCGGGAATGAACGGGGGCCTTACCCAGGAAGGTTTTGTTTCATCGCCCCAGAACCTGGCGGCGCCCTGGCGGCATTTCAAATCACCCGCGCAGATGCCGCAGCCTTCCGTCTGGATAATAATGTCGTCCGGCCCGCATTCCGGGGTCGGATAAGAGGTTTCCAGACGATAATCTTCTTTTCCATACGCGACCAGAGCTTTCATTGTTTTTGGATAATTTGACATAAGATTATCTCCTTATTGATTCAAATTGCAGGATATCACTTTTCAATCCTGCTTAGCTTTCGCTAGAGGTTTGGCCGGGACGAATTCTCTCCCCCGTTTTCGGGTCAAACAGGTGCGTTCGTTCCGCGTGGAAAATCAAACGAATGATCTGTCCCTTTTGGTAATAGACATCTTTTTCCGTCGTGATATTGAGCAGGGATTTGCCGATTCTGACGCTGATGTGGCGCTCATCTCCCAGATCTTCATACACGGCTACCGGGACAGCCGTGCTGACCGAATCACCGCCGGAAATCAACACATCCACCGGGCGGACGCCAAGAATGACATCCATCCCGTCAGAGACAACCTCTCTGTACCGCTGCGGAACCTCGATACGGACATCGCTGTTTTCAAAAGTGAACAAAAAGTGGCCATCCGCCCTGACGATCGTGGAAGGCAAAAGGTTCATGGGGGGCTCTCCGATAAAGCCCGCTACGAAAACATTGCCGGGGTCATCGTAAACCTCCAGCGGAGTTCCCATCTGCTGCAGTTCTCCGTCCTTCATGATGACGATCCGGTCAGCCAGAGACATCGCTTCCAGCTGGTCATGCGTCACAATGATTGTCGTGCATTTGATTTCGTGGTGCAGGCGCTTGATCTCCTGCCGGAGTGTCTGGCGCATTTTGCCGTCCAGGTGGCTCAGGGGCTCATCCAACAGCAGCAGCCCCGGTTTTCTGACGATGGCCCGCGCAATATTCACCCTCTGTTTCTGCCCGCCTGAAAGAGCCGTCGGCTTCATCTGAATCAGATCGTCGACTTTCAGCAGAGGAGCCACATAGTCAATTGATTTCCTGATTTCTTCCTCGCCGATCTTTTTCGCCCTCATGTTAAACGCAAGGTTATCGTATACGCTGAGCGGCGGATACAGAGCATAATCCTCGAATGCAAGTCCGATGTTCCGGTCCTTCGGCAAAAGATCGTTGATTCTGATCTCATCGATGTAAACATCCCCCGAGGTGATCTGCTCCAAACCGGCAAGCATGCGGAGTGTGGTCGATTTCCCGCAGCCGGACGGGCCGAGAATCCCGACGAATTCCCCGTCGTTGCAGGAAAAGGAAAGATCCTTTACAGCAAAATCATTCAGAACCTTCTTACGAAACAGTCCTTTTCTCCCGTCATATCTTTTATAGATATTTTTTAATGTTAACTGTGCCAAAATTTCACACCGTACCTTCCGCTTATGATTTTGCCAAAAATCGGTTCATAGCGCTTCTGGTAATGAACTTCTGCGTTTCGCTGTCAAAGAAAATGAGATTCTTTTCATCGAACTTGATGTAAACTTCCTGGTCAAGTTCTGCTTTTGTATGATTTGGAGCAACCAGGTGAAATCTTGTGCCGAAAATGTCCACCGTCATGACCACTTTATTTCCGATCGGCTCGTTTGCATAAACGCTTCCCCGTACCCAGTCCCTGCCCTCCTGCTGAAAACTGAAGCGGATATCGTTTCCCCGGACGCCGATATCTATCTTTTGAGCCGATTTTTTAAGCTGCGGGACAACGTCGCCGCATGGAACAACGGTTACATTTCCTTCAAATGCCCTCAGTTCCAGGGCGTCGCCGTTTGTATTCAGTTCCGCCGGGAAAATATTGATTTCCGGTTCCCCGAAAAGCTTTGCCACGAACTCATTGCTCGGAAGATAGAACATTTCATTCGAAGTGCCGATCTGTTCAAACCGGCCGTTGTTGAGAACGGCGACCCTGTCCGCCAGGGACATGGCTTCCATGTAATCGTGCGTAACGTAAAGCGTCGTCGTGTTAAAGGCACTCTGCATCTCTTTCAGCTCACTGCGCATGAAATGCCGCAGCTTCGCATCCAGGTGAGCAAGCGGTTCGTCCATCAGAAAAACATTCGGTTTTCTGACCAGACACCTGCCGATGGCGACACGCTGGCGCTGCCCGTTGGAAAGCTCGCTCGGCCTGCGTTCCAGAAGATGCTCGATGCTCATCATTTTGGCGACCCGATTCACGGCTTGCCGTATATGTTCTTCGCTTTCTCTGTAAAGCTTGCTGCGCATAGGGGAAGCAATATTGTCATAAACCGTTTTCTGCGGATACAACGCATAATTTTCAAATACCATTGAAACATTCCGGTTCAGCGGTTCCACGTGATTGACAATATTGTCGTTAATTTTCACCAGGCCCTTCTGAGGAAATTCGATGCCTGCGATCGTTTTCAGAAGAGTGGTCTTCCCGGCTCCGGCCGGGCCGAATAACACAAAAAACTCATTGTCTTTTACACAAAGGCTGATATCGTCGAGGGCTGTTTTTTCCCCATAGTTCTTTGTGATATTTTGCAGTTCAATCTGGGCCATCTCTTAACCCCCCATTATCCTTTCACCGCACCGAAGCTCAATCCGCGGACCAGATGTTTCTGAATGAAGAGGCACGCAATGACTTCAGGCAGCACCGCTATGGTGGAAGCCACCGCAACCTGCCCATAATGAACCGTATCGGAGGCAAGGTAACGCAAGGATGTGATGGTAATGGTCTGGATGCTCGACCCGCTGAGGATCAGCGGGAAGGTAAAGTCATTCCACGCAAAAATAAAGGCAAGCAGCGCCACGGAAACAAGCCCCGGCTTAATCAGCGGAACCAGCGTCTTCAGAAAAATCTCATACCACCTGTATCCGTCCAACTGGGCCGCCTGCTCGATTTCGACGCTGATATCTTCAAAGTACCCTCGAAGCACCCAGATCAGCAGCGGCATCGTGACAAGCTGATAGACCCAGATCAGCCCGAAATAAGTGTCATATAACCCTATCTTTTGAAAGATAAGAAAAACAGGCAGGGAAACGAGAATCTCCGGAGCGAATTTGAAAGAAAGAATCGTGAAAGCGACATTTTCTTTTTTCTTGAAGTTATATCTTGCGAGCGCATAAGCGATTGGCACCCCCGCGACGATCGTAATCAGAACGGCAAGGGCCGAAACGACAAAATTCTGATAAAACGCTTTGAAATAATCGGTTCCAATCAGGACCGCGGAATAGTTGGCTGTTGTCGGATGGAATCTGAAAACCGTATTGTACATCTCCGTATCCGGTTTAAAGGAGCAAAGAACCATCCACAGCAGGGGAAACAACGCAAACACCGCATAAACAGTCAGTCCGAGGTTGCGGCCGACCGCCCCAAGGACTTTGAATTTTTTTCTGCGCTGGTAGCTGTTTCGCAGTTTTGAATCCATTTGATTGTTATCCATACAGTTCACCTCTGTTATAATCCCTGGGCCTGTCTGGCAAGTTTGCGCTGCCTGTTGACAATTGCCTTCGCAGAATAATTGATAATGACCCACAAAACCAGCAGATAAGGCATCGCAACGCCCACCCGCGAATATTTAAACGCCGTCATATAAGCCGTCAACGAAATATTCATCAAGGAATCCCCCGGGCCGCCTTTCGACAGGGAAAAAATAACTCCGAATTCCTGAAGAGCCGCCATGAGTCTGAACAAAAGCGCAATGTACATGAACGGTTTCAGCATCGGGAATGTAAGAGTCTTAAAGGTAAACCATGCGCTGGCGCCATCCACCTGCGCCGCCTCAAAAGGCGACTTGGGCAGTGACTGAATCCCGGCCAGTACCAAAAGCAAAATAAACGGCGTGTTAACCCAGGTATCAATCAACACTGCGGTAAACATGGATGTCTTGTAGGACGAAGCCCATGGGAAGTTAAAAACTCCAAAAACATTTAGAAATTTTTCCAGAACACCAACCGTGTTGGATGTCATTAATTGCCAGATCAAGACTGCAATCGCCGGTGCGACCATCAGCGGAAAAGTAAACAGGACCTTAAGAACCTTGCTGTACAAAGTGTCTTTTTTCAACAGCAGCGCAATCACCGTTCCCAAAACCATCTGGACTACCGTTGCGGAAACGGCATAAATCAGGGTGATTAAAAGGGCGTGGTAAAAATCCACATTGGTCAGCATGTCAGTCCAGTTTCTCACCCCGACAAAACGCCAGTGCATGCTTTTAAAGGAATAATTGGTAAATGAAAGGAAAATGGCGAGGATAAACGGGATCAGAATGCCAATCAATACGATCATACCCGGAGTAATAATGTAATATGGCCTTCTTTTTATGGTCCTGGGGATTTCGTTGTAATTCACTGGAATATTTTTTCCTTCACTTGGCATCTCGATTGCCTCCGTTAATCAGACTCAGGTATTTCAAATATGCCGCACGGACCGAATCGCCTGATGCGGCATATTTTTAATACCGCTGGGGGGAGAAAAAATGAGCAGTTCTTCTAAAAGCTGATTTAGGGCAAAATTCTATTTTGTTATCCTACGTCGACATCCTCGACCGCCTTATCCATCTTCTTTTTCAAGTCGTCCATACCCGCCTGCACATTCGAGTATTTTCCTGCAACAATGTCCTGAAGGGTTGCCGCCCAGTTCGTCGTTGTTTCAAAAAACGACGGCTGCGGAGTGAACAGAATCGTGGAATTGTCAATGGTGGCTTTGAAGGATTCCAGATATCCGGTCTGCGCACTCATCTTTTTTTCGTATTCACTGGAATTAATCACAGACTCGCGGCACGGATCGAGACTGTTCTTTTCAATCGTGGCATATTTCGCAAAATCCTTCGATGTGAAATACTGGATGAAATACCAGGCGGCTCCTTTATTCTTGGAGGCGCTGTTCATTGCGAGAGCCCAGGTCCAGAAATTGGATTTCGGCGTGTCTCCTTCTTTCACAACAGGAATCGTTGCCCACGCAAGGTTTCCCGCCTCCTGTGAAGCGCCCTTCCAGTTCTGCTGCACTCCGACAGAATCCGAATCCAGCATCATAGCCGCTTTTCCTGCTCCCAGGTCGGCGCTGCAGTCGTACCAGGTATAGCTTGACCAGCCCGGCGCACAGCCCGTTTTCACCAGATTCGTCCAGTAAGTCGTCATTTTTACCGCTTCCGGTGAATTCACTTTGGAAACCAGTTTTCCGTCCTCGATTGCAAAATCCGACGCGCCGAAGTTTGAATATGTACTCATATATCCAGGATGGATCGTGCCCCAGTCGCGGGCGCCGCGAATTGCCAGTCCGTAAGAACCCGTGCCGTTCCAGTTCTTTAATTTTTTGCTGACGTCCGCAAGTTCGTCCAGAGTCTTCGGGACCTGAAGATTTAACTGCTTAAATGCTCTTGTATTATAGGAAAGAGTGTAAATTTCAGACATCAGCGGGAGTCCCAGCAGCTGGCCGGAACCAACTTTGTGGCCTGCGGTGCCGTCCCATTTCAGAGCATTCACAACGCTTGGAACAAAATCGTCAAAATCATAATCCGACGATGTCGCGCCCGCGTCGCTGGTATAATTCGACAAATCGTCTACATAACCTGCCGAAGAATAATCCCACAACTGATATGCCCCGGACATGAACACGTCCGGATCGCCGCTGCGGCTGGAAAGCGATGTGGAAACCTTGTCAAAATAGTTTGCTTCCGGGGTGACGGTATGCTCAACCTTAATTCCGGTTTTGTCTTCGAATTCCGACAGTTTGGCAATGATCGGAGCAGAACAGAAATGCTGAACAAAATATACTTTCAGAGTCGTGCCGGAGTATTTCTTCCAGTCAAACTGAGACGGTTTCGCCTGTGTTTGTTCCGCGCTGGCGGACGACGCCGTGTTTCCGGAGCTGGCGCTTGGGGCAGTGCTGTTTCCTCCCGAACATCCCACCAGGGAGCTTGACACCATGGCCAAAGTCAACAAAATTGCAGCTTTCTTCTTGAAGTGCATTAATACAACCTCCCTACACGAAAAATGAATATAATTTTTGCCTTATCAGCTTTCTTCTCAGTATTTTAATATAATTCCTGCCTTTTTTAAATTGATTATTTTTTTATTATTAGCAATTTGTTTATTTTTTGTAAGGCGGGATTCGATCATTTTATAAAATTTTATCAATACCATCAAAACGATATTAATTTGCTAAAGATTTCACAGCCCGGTTTTCACCAAAGTTCCGGAATTTTGCCGGAGGCCCGGATAACCGGCTTTCAGAGACAAACCATCATATCCTATTTCCGGCGGACATAAATTTGATGAAAAGGATGTGATGAAAGTGAAACAGAATCAAATAAAATCAACACTCGCAATCCTTTTATTCTCCGCGTTTTTTCTGTTGATCGGGAACAGAATCGCGTCCATGCACGCTTTGCCGATCACCGTAGCGGATTATGAATCGGAACTGAAGGAGCAGGTATTTGCGAAAGTTACAAAAATCGATTCGGTCACGCCGGACCCTACGGACTCCAATACCAACGTCGTCAAATTCACCTGCATCCTCGCGGCGGGAAAAGAAAAGGGAACTGCGGTTCAGGCGACTCAGTATTGCTACAAAAACAACGCGACCATGCCTCCTCAGGTCAGTGTCAACGACAAAGTCGTCCTTGGAATACTGTCCTCTGGAAGCTCGACGGAGTATGCATTCGAAAATTACGACCGAATCGGACAAGTGCTTCTGCTGTCTCTCCTCTTTGCCGGACTCATTCTCCTCTTCGGCGGTAAAAAAGGAGTCAAAACCGTCCTTTCCCTCGCGCTGACCTGCATGGCAATTTTTTTCGTTTTCATCCCGTGCATCATGGCGGGATTCAACGTTTATCTGTCGACTGTCATAATCTGCGTCTATATCATCGCGGTCTCTGATACTCTTACGGGAGGGCTCGGCCTGAAAAGTCTCGCGGCTGCATTGGGCTGTTCCGGCGGTGTGGCATTTTCAGGGTTCCTCTACATTTTCATGGGAAAGGTCATGAAATTAACCGGATCCTATAACGATCAGACCTCCTTGATTATGCAGACCTTTGTACAATGTCCGATCGACCTGAAAGCGGTCGTGTTCGCGATGGTCACGGTCGGCGCGTTGGGCGCGACCATGGACGTCGCCATGTCGATTGCGTCATCTCTGGAAGAAATTCGGGAGAATAACGATCATTTTAAAAAACAAGACCTGATCCATTCGGGCTTCAAGATAGGGAAAGATATTATGGGCACGATGACAAACACGCTGATCCTCGCCTATATCGGCAGCAGCCTTGTCACGGTGCTGATCTATGCTGCGTCCCATTACCCGATTCTTCAACTGCTGAACAAGGAAGAAATCATCATTGAGACTCTCCAGTCCCTGATCGGCAGCCTTGGGATGCTGATCACAATTCCGTTTACCACGGTCATATCGGCTTATCTGTTCCAGAAGCAGAAACGACAGCCGTTCGCCAAAAAAGATCTTACGAGCCGCGTGTCCTGTCGGCAAAATGGCAACCGCGATTTGGACTTCCCCGTTCACGAAAAAAAGTCCAGCCATGTCGGTCACTATGATCCCTATCGTTGAATCGGTCCTCCCCCGTCAAGAGGCCAGCCGGATCCGCACCGCTCCGGTCCGCAGCCAAACCTAAAATCCAGCCGTGTAGGGAGAGTTCATTCTTCGGAATTGAAAGGGATCAGGGAACGACTGCCACGGCCGGATAAACCAACCGGCCGATATAGCAAAGCCCCGCCTCCGGCGGGGCTGGATCTTATACTCCAGAAACATGAAAAAGCCGCATGAACACTAGAAAACTAGAATTCATACGGTTTCAGGCCCGATGCCGGCGGCCGGAAGAAATTCGCCCTTTTTAATACTTGTGAAAGGCGGCTCAGTTCACCGGAACCACTGCTCCCTTAAAAGTATCGTTGATAAATGTTTTAATCTCTTCGCTCTTCAGCACTTCCACAAGAGCTTTGATGTCCTCACGATTTTCATCGCCCTTTCGGACCGCAAGGATGTTTGCATATGTGGTGGCAGCCAGCGAATCCGGTGTTTCCACCTCCAGTGCGTTTTCGACCTTGAGCCCGCCTTCCAGAGCATAGTTGCCGTTGATGATCGCAATATCCACGTCCGGGAGAGATCGGACAAGCTGAGCCGCCTCGATCTCACGGAACTTCAGGTTCTTTTTGTTTTCCACGATGTCTCTCTGCGTGGCTGTAACGCCCGCCCCGCTCTTGAGCTTAATCAAACCGTTCGCCTGAAGAAGCAGCAAGGCTCTCGCTTCATTGGAAGTGTCATTGGGCACCGTAACGGTCGCGCCGTCTTTTAGATTGGCCAGCGCTTTCGTCTTGCCGGCATAAATCCCGAACGGCTCATAGTGAATCGCTCCCGCGGACACGATATTGGTCCCCCTTTCCTTATTGAATTCGGTCAGGTACGGCTGGTGCTGAAAATAGTTCGCATCGAGCTGTTTGTCTTCCAATGCGGTGTTCGGCAGAACATAATCGGAGAATTCCTTGATTTCAAGGTCATACCCCTTGGCCTTCAGCAGTTTTGCCGCTTCCTTCAGAATTTCGGCATGCGGAGTCGGGGAAGCGCCCACTACGATCTTTTTTTGTTCCGAAGCGGAAGACGCTGCCGGCGAAACCGCCGGCGCCTCTGAAGAGGCCGCCTGGGAAGATGCCGTCTGGGAAGATGCCGTCTGGGAAGATGCCGTCTGTGCGGAAGAGGCGCCGCCGGAATTCGCGCAGCCCGCCAGCGCACTAAGGGAAAGGAGTGCTGCCAGCAAAACGGAAACGGATTTACTCTTTTTCATAAATTACCCTCCAGTACTTGTTATGGGATTTGACTATTTTCTTCTGTCAAACGACGCGGCCATTTTCATGCCGAACCCTTGAAAGACCTGGACGATCAGCACAAGAAGCACGACGGTCATCAGCATGATTCCGTTTTGGTAACGGTAATAGCCATAATTGATGGCGATCGTGCCCAAACCTCCGCCGCCCACAAAACCCGCCATGGCGGAATAGCCTAAAACCGTCGTAACCGCAATGGCACAGCCGACGAGCAGAGACGGCCTTGCCTCCGGAAGAAGGACTTTCCATACGATCTGAACATTGGAAGCTCCCATGGACTGTGCCGCCTCAACCACGCCCGCGTCGACCTCTTTCAGCGAAGACTCCACAAGCCGGGCAACAAACGGGGCGGCGGATAAGGTGAGCGGAACCACGGTTGCCGTGGAACCGATGATGGTGCCGGTAACCAGGCGGGTAAATGGGATGATCGCCACCAAGAGAATTAAAAACGGTACGGACCGGGTCAGGTTTACAATGACGTCCAGCGTTTTGAACAGCCCTGTGCAGGGGTGGAGCCCGTCTTTCGAACTTGTGACCAGAAAAATGCCGACCGGCAAGCCGATCATATAAGCAAACAGCGTTGACAGCAGCGTCATGTACAGGGATTCGCCAATGCCCTGAAGAAGCATTAAAACGGTTGACTCATCCCACATAATCATCCACCTCTTCTGCGGTCAGACCTTTCGCGCGGATATAATGGAACATTTTCCGCGCCAGCGCCTCTTCTGCCGGAAGCTGCACGACCATCTGCCCAAACGCTTTGCCGTTCAGGTTTTTTGTGTCCGCATAAAGAATATTAACAGGCGCCTTACAGGCAAGAACCATGCCGGCCAGTACCGGTTCAAAAGAGGAATTGCCGTTAAAGACAATGCGCATACAGCGTTTGCTGATCTTTACCGCTGTGCCTCCCGCGTCCGGGTAAACGAATTTGTGGGCTGCGGCCGTCTTTGGATTTGTAAAGATGTCTTCCACCAGTCCCGTTTCAGCAATCCTGCTTTCGTCAATGATCGCGACCCTGTTGCAGATCCTTTCAATTACGCTCATCTCATGGGTAATAATCACAATGGTAATTCCGAGCCGTCCGTTAATGTCTTTCAGCAGGCTGAGGATCGACTGCGTGGTGGCGGGATCGAGCGCGCTGGTTGCCTCGTCGCACAACAGCGCCTTTGGGTTTGTTGCAAGCGCCCGCGCAATGGCGACGCGCTGCTTCTGTCCCCCGGACAGTTGCGTGGGGTAGGATTCCACCCTGTCGGAAAGCCCCACCAAGTCAAGAAGCTCCCTCGCTTTTTTCTTCGCGTCAGATTTGTGGATTCCGGAGATTTCCAGTGGAAAGCAGACATTTTCGAGCGCGGTACGCTGCATTAAAAGATTGAACTGCTGAAAAATCATTCCGATGGATCGGCGCACGCCGCGCAAATCCGATTCCTTTAGCCTGCATAAGTCTTTTCCGTCAAAAAGGACATTCCCCTGCGTGGGCCTCTCCAACATATTCATACATCGGACCAAGGTGCTTTTCCCCGCGCCGCTCATGCCGATAATGCCGAAAATATCGCCCTTTTCAATCGTGAGGCTGATGTCGTTCAAAGCGTGAATCTCTGTGTCCTTTGTCTGGAATGTTTTGCTCAGATTGTGTATTTCAATCAGCGCCTGACCCAATAGCGTCTTACCTCCTCATCTTCCGGACTTGCGCCATACCTTCCGAATGGTCCCCCCTGTTTTACCTTGTATGCCGCCTTAAATCATTTTATTTCAGGCCGGTCTTTTCAAGAGCCTGCCGGATATCCCCAATAATGTCTTTCGTGTCTTCCAGACCCACGCTGAAACGGAAAAAGCCTTCGTGGAACTCTGCCGGATAAAGGTACTGCCGCTCGTCGTTTGGGCCGAGAAAAACGATCAGGCTTTCGTCGTGCCCGAGGGAAACCGCCGACGTAATAACGCGCAGGTAACTCACAAACCGGTTGTGCGTATCTGCATCGGCATTCAGGCCGAAGGAGATCATGCCGGAAAAGCCTTTTTTCATCTGTTTTACGGCGATCGCATGACCGCGGTCGCTTTCCAGCCCCGGATAAGCGACGAAGCGGACGGACGGATCGTCTTTCAGAAACCGTGCGATTTTCAGGGCGCTTTCGCTGTGCTGGCGCATCCGCAGAGGCAGCGTGACCGCGCCGCGCATGATGAGCCACGCGTTGAACGGGCTGATTGCGCCGCCGAGATTCACCATTGCTTCCGCGCGGATTTTGTCGATGAGCTCCTTTTTTCCGGAAACGGAGCCGCCCAGCGCGTCGCCGTGGCCGTTGATATATTTAGTCAGGCTTTCCGCCGTCAGATCGGCCCCCAATTCGGCCGGCCGCTGAAGGTATGGAGAGGCAAACGTGTTATCAACCGAAAGCAGGATCCCGTTTTCGTGGGCGATTTTTGCAATCGCCGCAATATCGCTGACGCCGATCGTCGGATTTCCGGGAGTTTCGATGTGGATTAATTTTGTATTGGGCCGGATCGCCGCTTTTACCGCTTCCAGGTCGGACATATCCACCAGCGTGGCCTGGATTCCGTACTTGTTTTTCAGGTGTTCCGTCAGCAGCCGGTAGACGGCGATATAGGTCACTTTTGAGCATACCACATGGTCGCCGGAGTTCAGGAAGGCAAAAAATATTCCCGAAAGGGCCGATACGCCGGAAGCAAGAACCACGCAGTCGTCCGTCCCTTCCAGCGAAGCGATCTTTTCCTGAAGATACTTCTGATTCACGCCGCCGTTGCGGGTATAGAGCGCTTTGTCGGCGCTGCTCCAGTTCAGGCTGCTCGGATCGTAGGGCAGCTCGTAGCAGTTCCCAAGCGTGATGGGGCGCTTGATTGCGCCGGTGTCCCGGTCGACATCGTTCCCCGTATGCACCGCTCTCGTCAGGAATCCATATCCGGGACCATATTCACGTTGACTCATGGAAAATCTCCTTGTCTTAATTTGAGTATCGAACAGGCACGCCGTTCTACTCCAAGCCCGTATATTCGTAAAGCGAATTCAGCTTGACAGAATAAAATAAGATTGATACTATATAATAAATAGTATTAATATATGTTATGGTGATTATAAATGAGGATTTCTACAAAAGGACGATATGGGCTCGCATCCCTGATCCTTATGGCACAGAAATATTTAAGCCGGGAAAACGTTACCGTCATTTTTATTTCCGAACAGCTCGGCATCTCAAAGATTTACCTGGAACAGGTCTTTTCCCTGTTGAAACGGGATAACATTGTCATTTCCGTAAAAGGCTCGCGCGGTGGTTATCGGCTTCTGAAAACACCGGACGCGATCTCCGTTTATGAGGTCTTATCCGCTTTGGAGCCATCCCTCTTTGAAATTACGGAGAGTTCGGTAGAGGATAAAGCGCCCGAGGTGGAACGGACCATGCAGAAAAAGGTCTTTGACGTTATCAATTCCGCCTTAATCACCGCTCTGAAAAAGATCACATTATATGATCTCGCGCGCGATGCGGAAAAGCGGCCTGCCGGATATATGTACTACATTTAACGGGCAGCCTTTCCGGGGTGCCGCCGAAACGCACCTCCGTGCTGGTAAAACAGGGAATCCGATAGTGATGAGGAGCGCTTTGGCGCCCCTCATTTGCACTGTCCTTTCGCTTTTAAGTATCTGCTCCTTTTAATCCGGAATCGCCTGATCAAGCGCCTGGCCGATATCCCAGATCAGATCGTCCGGATCTTCCACCCCGATGGAAAGGCGGATGGTTTCCGGCCCGAAGCCCGCCGCGCGCTGCTCTTCCAGCGTCAATTGCTGGTGGGTTGTGGTAGACGGATGGATAACCAGCGATTTCGCGTCCGCAACATTGGCAAGCTGAGAGAAAATCTGCAGGCTGTCGATGAACTTCTTTGCTTCATCGACGTTCCCTTTCAGCGAGAATGTAAAGATGGAGCCCGCGCCCCTCGGGAAATATTTCTTTGCGAGGCCATAGTATCTGTTCGATTTCAGGCCCGGATAGTTGACTTCCCTGACCTTCGGATTGCTGTCGAGATACTCCGCAACTTTTTCCGTGTTGGAAACATGCTTTGCCACGCGGAGCGACAGAGACTCCAGGCTCTGGATGAACAGCCACGAATTGAATGCGGAAAGCGTCGCGCCGGTGTCGCGCAGAAGCTGCGCGCGGATTTTTGTCACGAAGGCCGCCGCGCCGAGATCCGCGTATCTGATCCCGTGGTAGCTTTTGTCCGGCTCGGTGAATCCCGGAAATTTTCCGCCGGTCCAGTCGAAGTTGCCGCCGTCCACGATCACGCCGCCGATGGAAGAACCATGGCCGCCGATGAACTTCGTCGCGGAATGGACGACCACGTTCGCGCCGTGCTCAAACGGGCGGAACAGGTATGGGGTCGCGAACGTGTTGTCCACAATGACCGGGATCCCGTGCTTCTTCGCGATTTCACCGACCGCATCGAAATCGATCACGTTGATGCCCGGATTGCCGAGCGTTTCGTAATAGAGCGCTTTCGTCCTGGGGGTAATTGCCTTTTCAAAGTTGCTCACGTCCTCCGGATCGACAAAAACTGTTTTGACGCCGTATTTCGGCAGCGTATGCGCGAACAGATTGTAGGTGCCGCCGTACAGCGTGCTGGCGGATACGATCTCGTCTCCCGCGCCGGCAATATTCAGGATGGCGTAAGTGACCGCCGCCGCGCCGGACGCGACGCCCAGCCCCGCGGAACCGCCTTCCAGCGCCGCGATGCGCTGTTCAAAAACGTCCGTCGTCGGATTCGTGAGGCGGGAGTAGATGTTGCCGGGAATCGTCAGCCCGAAGCGTCCTTCCGCCTCGGCGGTGTCCTTGAATACATAAGATGTGGTCTGATAAATCGGGACGGCGCGCGCGCCCGTCGCCGGGTCCGGCTTCTGCCCCGCCTGTACCTGAAGAGTGTCAAATCCAAATTTTCTCTCGCTCATCGTCAATCAACCTTTCAAAATAATATTCATGGATTTCTTGGGAAATGATATAAAAAAGGCCGGCAGGTCTTTGACCTGACAGCCCTTTTGTCGGTTTGAATGCGGCGTTTTAAGCGCCTGGATCTATTCCAACAGCAGAAGGGAGCGGTCATGTTCCATTTTGGGCATGCCACAGCACATGATGCACATCGCGCACATCATGCAATCCATTTTGCCGTTGTTGCAAGCCAGAGCTTTCATAGCCGTCTCCTCCTTTAATACTAGTTATCATATATGCTTTGTATTCATATAATATTCTGAACATCCGCTTTTGTCAAGGTCTTTTCCTATAAATATGAGATAAATATTTTCATGGCCGACAGGATGCATAGACGACATGCGGCCGGCAGCTCCAAATGATATCCGGGTTCTATGTCCGTGATAGTCCCATAGGATGAATCTATGAAATATCATAAAATTTTTGAGTTGGCTACAGCGGCGCTTTTATGGTATCTTAATATGCAATATAAATTATTCATATCATAATTATAGGAATAGGGGATTTCGCAATGAGAACATCCGTGATAGGATTTCCGAGGATCGGCTCTCTTCGGGAACTGAAATTTGCATCGGAAAGCTATTTTAAGGGAGAAAAAGATCCGGAGGAATTATTGTCGGCAGGGAAAGCGCTTCGCGAGAAGCATTGGCGCTTACAGAAAGCCAGCGGCCTTGATTCCATTCCGTCCAACGACTTCTCTTTTTACGACGGGATGCTCGATACGGCCGTTTTGCTGAACGCGGTCCCGAAAAGATACCGGGAGCTGGGGCTTGGCGGCCTCGACGAATATTTCGCAATGGCGAGAGGCTACCAGGGCTCAAACGGAGACGTCAGAGCGCTGGCTATGAAAAAGTGGTTCAACACCAACTATCACTATCTGGTGCCGGAAATAGAGGATGACACGGCAATCAGCCTCGCGGGCACAAAGGTGTTTGAAGAGTTTTCAGAAGCGATGGCCCTTGGCATTTTAACAAAGCCTGTCGTTATCGGTCCGTTCACCTTTTTGAAGCTTGCCAAATTTACGGGCAGGAAAAGGGCCGCTGATTTTACCGGCGGCATTGTAAGGGCTTATTCCTCGCTGATCGAAAAGCTCGCGGCGTCAGGCGCGGAGTGGATCCAATTCGACGAACCGTCGCTGGCGATGGATCAAACTTCGGAAGACGTCTCCCTTTTCAGCGGACTGTACGCGGGAATTCTGGAGGCGAAGGGGAAGGCAAAAATTTTGCTGCAGACCTACTTTGGGGACATCCGGGACTGCTACGGGGAAGCGGCCGCGCTTGATTTCGACGGAATCGGCCTGGACTTTATCGAGGGAAAGGAAAGCCTCCGGCTGATCCGGGAGAACGGTTTTCCGGATCATAAGACCTTATTTGCGGGCCTTGTGAACGGGAAGAACATCTGGCGGAACAACTACGCAAAGACGTTGTCGGCAATCGGTGAATTGAAAGGGCACGCGGACCATATCGTCCTCGGGACGTCCTGCTCTCTGCTCCATGTCCCGTTTACCGTCGAAAATGAAACACAGCTTGACAATACATACAAAAGGCACCTGGCTTTTGCCGTGGAAAAGCTGCGGGAACTCGCCGACCTGAAAAAGCTGGCTTCCTGCGACCTGCCGTTGGAGACGGATGAATATGCCGTCAATGAGGCTCTGTTTAAAAAAGTGCGGCAGGGCGCGGACAAAACCGTGAGGGCAAGAATCAACTCCCTTTCTGAGCGGGATTTCACGAGGCTTCCCGTTTTTGCGGAACGTGAAAAGATTCAGAACGAGTTTTTTCATCTGCCGCTTCTTCCGACAACCACGATCGGTTCCTTCCCGCAGACCGCCGACGTCCGCGCAAACCGCTCCGCTTTCAAGAAAGGGCGGATTTCCGAAAAGCAGTATATGGATTTCAACAAACAGAAGATCAAAGACTGCATCGAGCTCCAGGAAAAAATCGGGCTGGACGTTCTTGTTCACGGCGAATTCGAGCGAAACGACATGGTTGAATATTTCGGCGATCACTTGAACGGATTTCTCTTCACCGAAAAAGCGTGGGTCCAGTCCTATGGCACGCGCTGCGTAAAGCCGCCAATCGTATGGGGAGACGTCTCACGCCGGCATCCGATCACGGTGGAATATTCAAAATATGCGCAGAGCCTGACGGATCAGTACGTCAAGGGCATGCTGACAGGGCCGGTGACCATACTGAACTGGTCTTTTCCAAGAGAAGATATTTCATTAAAGGAATGTGCGTTTCAAATCGCGCTCGCCATCCGGGATGAGGTTCTCGATCTGGAGGCGAACGGGATCAAGATGATTCAAATCGACGAAGCCGCCCTGCGGGAAAAGCTGCCGCTGAGAAAGGCCGATTGGCACAGCGGGTATCTCGACTGGGCGATTCCCGCGTTCCGGCTCGTCCACAGCGGCGTGAAACCGGAAACACAAATCCACACGCACATGTGCTACAGCGAATTCGGCGATATCATAAAAGACATTGACAATATGGACGCGGACGTGATCACGTTTGAAGCCTCGCGCTCCGATCTGGCTATCATCGACGCCCTGAACGAATGCGGCTTTAAAACCGAAGTGGGGCCGGGCGTCTACGACATCCATTCCCCGAGAGTGCCGGCGGTTTCGGAAATTAGAAACACGCTTCATAAAATGCTGGGGAAAATTCCGAAGGAAAAGCTTTGGGTCAATCCGGACTGCGGCCTGAAAACGCGGGGATATCGTGAGACCGTATCAAGCCTTGAGCACCTTGTTCAGGCCGCCAAAGAGGCAAGAGGTGAACTGTAATGCGTACCAGCGAATTGTTTCAAAGGAAAACCGTGTTTTCCTTTGAAGTCTTCCCTCCGAAAAAGACCGCTTCGATCGATACTATCTATAACGCTCTGCAGAAAATGCGCGGGCTTTCCCCCGATTTTATCAGCGTCACCTACGGAGCGGCGGGAAGCGCCGGCGATCTGACCGTGAAAATCGCTTCCGACATCCGGACCCGGTACGGTTTGGAGAGTGTCGCCCATCTCCCATGCATCAATTTCACCAGGGAAAATGTGCTGGAAGTACTGAAAACCTTAAAGCAAAGCGGCATTGAAAACATTCTGGCCCTGCGAGGAGACATCAGCCCGGACAGCGCTCCCCAAACGGATTTTAAACATGCAAGCGACCTGATTGCGTTCATAAAGGAAAACGGAAACTTCAATGTCATCGGGGCATGCTACCCGGAAGGGCATCCTGAGTCGGGAGGGCTTGTCAGGGACATTCAAAACCTGAAAATAAAGGTCGACGCGGGTACGGATCAGCTGATTTCCCAGCTTTTTTTCGATAACAGCTGTTTTTATTCTTTTTTGGAACGCACCGAGATTGCAGGGATTCACGTCCCGATCCAGGCGGGGATCATGCCGGTGACGAACAAAAAGCAGATCGAACGAATGGTTTCTCTCTGCGGAGCGGCACTTCCGAAAAAGTTCGAGACGATCATGGAAAAGTACGGAAGCGACCCGGCTGCGATGCGCGACGCGGGAATCGCGTACGCCATTGACCAGATCGTGGACCTTATCGCGCAGGGGGTGGACGGCATCCACCTGTATACGATGAACAACTCCTACGTTGCGTCGAAAATCAGTGAAGCGGTGTCCAGCCTTCTGAAAGCGAATCAAATTTCAGCGTAAAAGATGAAGCTTTTACCGTCCGCAAATTTTTTCTTGACATTTATCGGCGAATCCGTTATAATTGCCGTAACGCGATTTCAAATGTAAGCATATATAAATAATATGTTTTAACGACTGACCGGAAAACCGGAGGCCGGGCACTGGTACCTCGTACTTTGCCCGGCGTTTTTTATAACGGCTTTGGAAGGATAAGGAGAGATACAGGATGAAGTGCATGGCTGCTGTTTCAGGACGGAAAAACAATATGATGTGCATGATGTGCTGTATGCGAATGTCTAAAACGGGCAATTCGTTTCACTTGTTATGTCCAAGGTTAAATTGATGATGGATTCCGTATGCCGCACAGGGATGTAAAGCATATGAAAGCTCATGGGTCAATTGGCCTGTGAGCTTTTTTTCATCCATGAAACCGAGCTATTCGAAAAGGGCGGTGAATGCCATGCTGGAAAAGGATACTGGTTGTCATAACGCGGAGATTTATCAAAAATTGTTGGAGTACATAAAAGATATCCGATACGGTTCTATCGTAGTGGTGATCCAGGACGGCAAAATAGTCCAGATCGAAAAAAACGAGAAAGTGAGATTTATTTAAAAAAATCGAAACGGACTGACCGGAAAACCGGAGGTCGGGTTGGGCTGAAAAACGCCTGGCCCGGCCATTTTTATTTTCAACTTGGACAGAAGAGGGTGGTATGAAATGAAAGAGAAATTCTTAGAGAACGAAGAGCTGCTGCGCATTGCGAAAACGCATCCCTGTTTAAGCCGGGAGGCGAACACAGCGTTTGGAAGGCTGCATCTGCCGGTCAGCCCGGCGTGCAATATCCAGTGCCGGTTTTGCAGCCGTTCGCTCAATAAAACGGAACAGCGTCCGGGCGTGACCGCGCAGGTGCTTCAGCCCGAACAGGCGGTGGAAAAAGTCCGGCAGGCGCTTGAGCTTTGCCCGCAGATCACCGTCGCGGGCATTGCGGGCCCGGGCGACACGCTCGCGACAGATTCTGCCCTGCGCACTTTCCGGCTGGTACATGAAGCTTACCCGGAGCTGACTCTCTGCCTTTCTACCAACGGGCTGATGCTTCCGGATTACGCACAGGAGTTGTACGACGCGGGTGTCAGGACGATTACCGTTACGGTAAACGCCGTAGACCCAGAGATCCAGGCGAAGATCATTTCTTACATCGTCTATCAGGGAATCCGCTATGTGGGCAGGGAGGCGGCGTCCATCCTGATCCGGCGCCAGCTGGAGGGGATCCGGAAAGTCAGCGGCCTGGGAGTCATTACAAAAGTCAATACCGTTCTGATTCCGGGCGTCAACGGCCATCACATCGGAACCGTTGCAAAGGCGGTGCGGGAAGCGGGCGCCAATATCTACAACATGATCCCGCTGATCCCGCAGCATGATTTCTCAGATTATCCCGCTCCGTCCTGTTTGCAGATTGAGGCGGCCAGAGCCTCGGCGGAAAAATATATTCCTGTTTTCCGGCATTGCCAGCATTGCCGGGCCGACGCCTGCGGGATTCCCGGAAAAGGGGATCTGTCTTCGAGACTATACGGGGAAGTCTGCGCGGAAACCTTTTCCCACGGATGATCTGACACGAAGCCCGGGAAGGAAGAAAAATATGACGATAAAAGTGGCCGTTACGAGCAGCGACGGCAAAAGGATCGACCAGCACTTTGGGCATTGCATGAACTTTTCAATTGCCGAGATCAATCAGGAGGATTCTTCCTGGAAAATGGTTGACAGCCGCAAAACGGCCCGGACCTGCCATGAATTTTCACATGACGCGGAACAGGTCGAGCAGGTTGTTGATTCCCTGTCGGACTGCGATTATCTGCTTACATACCGCATTGGATATTATCCCAATCTTCTGTTTTCATCAAAAGGAATTCAATGCGTGGAAACTCCAACGGAAGAGCCCGTCACGATCGAGCAAGGCATAGCGCGGCTGCTTTCTATAACTCAATCGATGAAATAAATTTTCAAATTAATACAATTCCTGAAAGGGTGAGCTTATAATACTATGAGTTTAAATCTGGCAAACGCGGAAGTTGAAGTCCGGGAAAGAAGGCTGCATTCCATCGTATCCTATCATGGAACGGCGGTGGACCTGAACGAACGGTCGAAAACAAAGTCCTTACCCTGCGGCGGGCTGTCCTATGAGCAATGCAAGGACTGCTCGCAGGGATGCGCCGAATCCATCACGTACCTCATCAGGGACGCGGCTGTCGTCGTGCACTCCCCCGTCGGCTGCTGCAGCCGCGGAGCGTCTTATTTCATTCAGGGCGACGTCGTCAACAGGGCAAGGGGATTGCCCGCGCAGAACGTAAACATCATCTGTTCCAACATCCAGGAAAAAGACACCATATACGGCGGCCTTGAAAAACTTCGAAACGCAGTTCATGAGGCATACGGAAGATTCCATCCTTCCGCAATATTCGTGCATTCTTCCTGTGCGGCCGGAATCGTCGGTGACGACATCGACAGCGAGGCGGACGCCCTTCAGGACGAACTCGGCATTCCGGTTGTACCGATTTTCTGCGAAGGCTTTAAATCAAGGATATGGTCCACCGGATTCGACGCGGGATTTCACGGCATACTCCGCAAGATCGTAAAGCCGCCCAGAAAAAAGGATGAAAATCTAATCAATATTTTTAACTTTGAAGGAAGCGATACCTTCGGCCCGCTCCTGGAGAAAATCGGGCTGCGGGCAAATTATCTGGTCCCCCTGGCGACGGTGGAAACGCTTTCGAGAATGTCGGAAGCGGCCTGCTCCGCGCATATCTGCGAGACGCTGGCTACCTACGTCGCACATGCTCTGGAAGAAAAATACGGCGTGCCCGAAGTGAAAGCCCCCGCTCCTTTCGGAATCGAATGGACGGATCAATGGCTCAGGGAGATCGCAAAATATACCCATAAAGAAGAGCTCGCGGAAAAGGCCATTGCGTCGGAGCATCAGAGGATCTTGCCTGAGCTTCAGAAAATCAGGCAAAAGCTCGCAGGAAAAAACGTTTATGTGTTTGCGGGAGATTCGTTTGCCCACAGCATTGCGAATATGGCGAACGACCTGAATCTCAAACTGCTTGGGGTCACCACCCTGCACCATGACCAGGCGACCGACGGAAATCTGGAAAGCCTGAACACGCTGGATCAATATATTAAAAGCAGAGGCGATATCGGCTTCTTTACCGTCTGCAACAAGCAGCCTTATCAAATGGTAAAAATACTGAAAAAGCTTCATCCCGATTTATTGATCGTCCGTCACGCGAACATGACGATCCTTGGCACAAAGCTGGGCATACCCACCGTTCTGGAAGGCGACGTCAATATCAACGCCGGTTACGACGGGGTGATCAAATTGGGAAAAAGGCTGTATGAAGCGCTGCTGACGCGAAAAGCGATTCAAACCATTTCAGAGCATGTGGAGTGGCCGTATACGGATTGGTGGCTGAACGAGGAAAATCCTTTCTACTTTGAAGGGGGAAAAGAAGCATGAGTGCGATCATCGAACAGCCGAGGTATACCTGTGCGCTGGGGTCGCAGCAGACCGTGCTGGCGATCCCGAAGGGAATCCCGATCGTCCACGCCGGTCCGGGCTGCTCCTCTAAGATATTCCAATATGAGAACCTGGACGCCGGGTTCCAGGGGGAGGGCTACGCGGGAGGCGGCGCGGTTTCCTGCACGAACACAAGCGAGCAGGAAGTGGTCTTCGGAGGAGAAGAAAAATTGAAGGCGTTAGTGAGAAACACCTTCAAAATCATAAAGGGGGACTTGTTCGTTATTCTTTCGGGCTGTACCGCGGGAATCGTGGGCGACGACGTAAAACAGGTGGCGTCTCAGTTTGCGTCGCAGGGGAAACCGATTGTCGGCGTCGACACCTCGGGATTCCGGGGGAACAATTATTACGGGCATGAGCTGGTGGTAAATGAAATCATCAATCAGTTTATCGGCGACGCGGTCCCCCGCAGAAGAGAAAGGCTTGTAAATGTATTTTCGGTCGTCCCCAACCAGGACCCCTTCTGGCGTGCCGATCTGGAAGAAATCAAAAGGCTGCTGGCCAAATTGGGACTGGAAGTGAACATCCTGTTCGGCGACGGCTCAAACGGTGTAAGCGAATGGGAGGACATTCCAAACGCGCAGTTTAATCTTATCCTGTCTCCATGGGTCTGCCTGAGCACCGCAAAACTCCTGAAGGAAAAATACGGGACGCCCTATCTGCACTATCCGATTCTTCCGGTGGGAGCGAAAGCGACCGGCGCCTTTTTACGGACCGTGGCTGAATTCGCGGGAGTCCCAAAGGAACACGCCGAAGCGGTGATAAAGGAGGAGGAAAAGAGGTTTTATCATTACCTGGTTTCTCTCGGGGACTTTATCGCCGATCTGCGGAACAATATTCCGTATGAGCTGTATGCGGTCGCCGACAGCGCCTATGCGATTGGAACAAGCGATTTTCTTGTCAACGAACTCGGTTTTATCCCCAGGGGGATTTACGCGACGGAGAATCCCTCCCCGTCCGGCGAACAGAGGATCAGAAAGGCGTGGTCGCTGGCCGTAAGCGATTACCCGGACGCGCTGTCGGTCGAGGCGGACGGCGGGATGATTCAGGCGGATATCAGGGCGAAGATCGGGGAGTCAAACCGGGCGGTCATTCTGGGCAGCACATGGGAATCGAGGCTGGCGGCGGAACACAACAACCTGCTGATCCACCTCAGCCTTCCGATTGCCGACGACGTTATCGTCAACAGGAGCTTCACCGGTTATAACGGCGGGCTCCGGCTGATGGAGGAAATCTACTCCGGCATATTCAGAAAAGGCAATATATCCCAGACCACACAGACGGCTAAAGCATCTCAAATCTAAAGAGGATTATTTCAATGTATAAAGTTGCGATCGCATCTTCCAACGGCAGAAATATCGACCTTCATTTCGGCCAGGCAAAGGAATTCCATATCATTCAGGTCGATGAGAAAACCGGCCGGTGGGAAGAGAGCGAGCTGAGAAAAATACCGGATTTCAAGCTTTGTGAGCCGGATTTTCACTGCCGGGGTCATGGCGGGGACACCGCATCCCTGAAAACGATCGCCGGCCTTCTGCAGGATTGCCCTTACCTGCTGGTTAAGAAAATCGGCCTGTACCCCTACAGGATCTTACAGCAATCCGGGACCGACAGCCTGGAAGCCCCCTGTGAGCTGGACGAGGCGATCAGGAAATTAAACGCCTACCACACGCGCAGGCGGGAAAAGGGAAGAGACAAATGACGAAGATATTTTACCCCGACTTTTTCAACGATGTTTTCGGGCCGATCATGCAGCCCGGCTCCAGCGGTTCGTTCGCGGGGCCGTGCAGAATCGGCAATATCGCAAGGAGCCTGATCGGCGGCGACCCGGTGAAGGTCGGATTTTTACTCAACCGCTCGGACGGGAGGCTCCCGCATCTCGTGAACTTCATGTCCGACAGGGCGTACCTTGGCGGCATTCAGGGCTTTCAGACCGACGACGTCCGGCTGTTCGACGCGCCGTCTCTGGCAAGGGAAAAAGGAATTTCCTACGATTTTGGATATCTGGAAAAGGATAATCCCTATCCCGGAAGCATTGAAATCCTGATCGAAGGAAAAAACGGAGAAAAGGGCAGCCTTACCGCCGAATCGATCGGCGGCGGAATGATCCGCACCGATCGGATCAATGGCTTTGAAATCGAATGGCAGTCCGATACATACGGGATTCTCATAGAAAAAGCAAGCGGCGACAGGGCGGATCTTTCGGATGCCTTTGAAGAAGCCAACCGGCCCCGGCTTGTAAACAGGCTGAAGCTGAAAAAAGCGGATCATGCAAACGGGTATTTTTACGAATTTTCCGAAAAACCGGATTTGCAGGAGATAAAACGCTATTTCCCCGACGATAGGATCGCCGTTCTTCCGGCTTTGCTTCCGGTCGTTACAACTCCCGAAAGGCGCCCGCAGCTCTTTAAGACAGTGGAAGAGTGGCGCCGGTTTGCCGACGGGAAAGGGATCAGCTTTGCGCAGGCCGCCATCGAATACGAAAAGGCCTTTTCCGGCTGGAGCGGCGAACGGATCTGGGATTATTTCGAAAAAATAGCGGATATCCTGTACGAACAAATCCACTCTTTGGAAAAGGTTGGATATGAAAACGCGAAAGACACCTCCCTCCTGCCGATTTACGGAAAATACTGGGACAGATACGAGAGAGAGAAAAAGCCGCTCGGCGATCCGCTGACAAAGCACATCCTGCGCCATGCGATGTCCACGAACGCAAAGCTGCCCGGCGTCCGGATTGTGCCCGGGCCGATGGGGACCGGGGGCGGCTATTTATTCTCCGCGCTGGACGCCGTGAGGGAAGAATACGGCTTCAGCCATAAAAAGCTGCTGGAGGCGCTGGCGGTGGCGGCGGCGCTGGGCGCGCTGGCTTACACGCACACAAACGCAAGCGGCAGCGTCGGCTGCGTGGGCGAATCCGGCGTCTGCTGCGCAATGGCTTCCGGTGCGGTCACCTGGATCGCGGGGGGAGACGGGCTGCAGGTGGAACACGCCGCGTCCATGGCACTGCAGGCGAATCTGGGAATTCCGTGCGACCCCATCTCCGGCGGCCTGGAGTTTCCGTGCCTGACCAGGACCCTGCGCGCGGCCGTGACCGCGCCGCTTTACGCCGATCTCGCGCTGAGCGGGATAGACCCCCTGATCCCCTATCACGAGGTTTTGCAGGCGATTGAGTCCAACTTCCGGCATGCCGACAACCGATACCTCTGCGGGCCCGAATGCGGCTGCAACTGCACGCCGACCGCCCGGAAATGCCTGGAAAATCTGGAGCAGCATTCGGAGGGCATTCTGCATTTTCACGCGGATGCATGATGAAAGACTCCGTACTAATGGAAGACCGTCTAAACATTCCGGGAAAGCCGTGTGAGGAAGAGATCATGGAAAAGTTTTTGAGCAGGCCGACATTCATCAGACCGGCGCCGGGATCCGTCAGATGCAGCGGGAACAGGGACCGAATGTGACAGGGACGGAAAGGATTCTGCCAATATTCTGCCAATATGCTGATGAATTATGGAGTGAAAACAATGAAAAAAGTACAGATTATCCCCCTGATTTTGCTGTTAAGCCTTTCTTTCTTTACGGGCTGTTCCTCCTCTTCCAAGACAACCGATGCTTCCGGGGCGAGCTCCGAGGGAAGCGCGGGTACGGTTTCCGGCGCCTCCGCTTCCGAAAGCTCCGGCAAGGTAAGGAAAATAAAGATTTCGTTTGGCCAAACCGGCAAACCCTACGGCTATGTGGACGATAACGGGAATGCGACCGGATACGATATTGAGGCTTTAAGGCTCGTGGACGGCCTGCTTCCCGACTACGAATTTGAATATGTCCCGACGGATTCGCAGGACGCGTGGACGGGAACCCGCGAAGGAAAATACCAGGTCGCGGTGACCAACAGCTTTTGGACGCAGGAGCGCGCCCGGAATTATATTATCCCTGAAGAGAACCTGGGCGGCTCGATCGGCGGACTGATCGTCCGGAAGGAGAACAAGGACGTCAAAAGCTTTTCCGACGCCGCCAAAAAGGGCCTGAAGCTCGTGCCCATCAAGGCGGGCGACGGCTGGCAGTATGTAGTGGAAAGCTATAACAAGGAAAATCCCCAGAACCAGATCAAGCTGGAGCTTTCGGACAGCCAGGATTGGACGGCGGGCTTTACCTATGTGGCTGAAGGCAGATATGACGTCTTCGGAACCATCAAAAGCAGCTTTGCAACCAACGTCGCCGATTCAAAGGGCGACCTCCACAATCTGGCCGACAAGCTGGTGTGCAATGAGTTTACAACCATTAAAACCTATACGCTCATCAATAAAAATGAGACCGATTTGGCTAAGCAGGTGAATGATGCCCTGAAAACCCTGAAGAAAGGCGATAAGCTGGTACAGTTTTCCGAACAATTCTATGGGGAAAATGTTTTCCGCTATTTAAAATGATATGCCTGACCGCGGAAGCCGGAAGAAGGTCATTTGGGAATATCCTCTTTTGGCTTCCAGTAAAGTCCACGCTAAAGGAAGTGATACCATGTTCCAGTTCCGGACAGACCGATTCTTTGAATCATTTCCAAAAATATTTGCCAGTCTGGGCCTTACATTCTCCATCGTGCTGCTTTCCATCCTTTTCGGAAGCGCTTTAGGCCTGATGCTGGCCTGGATGAAATTGGGCAAAAACGCGGTGCTGAAAAAGGCCGCATTCGGATACACGACCATCTTGCGCTGCACGCCGACGCTGGTTCTTATTTTTATTATTTACTACGGGCTGCCCAAACTGGTCCGGTCTCTGTTTGGAATCGATATCAATGACTGGTCGAGATTCTTCTTTATTGTCGTTTCCTTTTCGCTGTACTGCGGAAATATCCTGTCCGAAGTGATGCGTTCCGCCTACGAAGCCGTCGGGAAAGGACAGTTTGAAGCGGCCGCTACCGTCGGGCTGACGGGCTTTCAGGCTTTTCGAAGGATCATCTTTCCGCAGGCGTTTTATATTTCGCTTCCGAATGTGGGGAATTCTCTGATCGGAATGCTCAAGGAAAGCTCGCTGGCGTCGACGATCGGGCTGAATGAGATTACCGGCACGGCAGCTCTTATCATCGCCAGAAGAAACGGGAGCTGCACTCTGGAAACCTACCTCGCCCTTGCGCTCATTTACTGGGCAATCTGTGTTCTTATTGAACAGCTTGTCAAACAGTCTGAAAATCATTTCGGCCGCTTTCATCAGCCGGTAAAGAAGGAAGTCTGATATGAACTGGGAATTTTCACTGTCCACATTAAAGCTGGCGCTGGGCGGGCTTCCCGTAACGTTGATGATTACTGCGATAACGTTCATTATCTCCACGCCTTTGGCTTTCCTGATCGCGATAGTGCGGCTAAAGGAAATTCACGTTATCGACAAGATCTGCAAGGTTTACATTTCTTTTATCCGCGGAACGCCGATGCTTGTGCAGATCTATGTGATTTACACCGCCATGCCAAGCATTTTGTCGGGAGTATTCCAATCCTTCCATATCCCCATCCGGATTTTCGATGTAAACCCTATTCTGTATGCGTTTATCGTGTTCGTTTTGAATATAGCCGCGACCATGTCGGAAATTCTGCGCTCCGCGCTTGGGACGGTAAACAAAGGCCAGTTGGAAGCGGCCTACACAGCCGGGCTTACCTCTTTCCAGGGATACCGCAGGATTGTGATTCCTCAGGCGCTGGTTTCAGCGATTCCAAATTTATGTACGCTGACAACGGGCCTTATCAAGGGAACGTCTTTGGTTTTCGCCATGGGGATACTGGACGTCACGGCAATTGCGAAAATACAGGCAAGCAGCGGCTACTATTTTATTGAAGCCTATCTTGACATCTTTCTGATCTATCTGGTCCTGTGCTTTTCGATCGAGAAAATTTTCAGCCTGATAGAATGGAAACTGAAGAACCATCCAAAAATCATGTTTCCGGTCTGGAGCAGGAGGGATTGCTATGCTCAAAGTAAATAACGTCAGCAAAGCCTTCGGGAAAAACGAAGTTTTACAAAACGTCAGTATCCGGATAGACAAGGGCGACGTAGTCGTCATTATCGGCCCCAGCGGTTCCGGGAAGACCACTTTGCTGAGATGCATCAGCTTCCTGGAAAAGGCGGATCAGGGCGAGATCGAAATTGGGGACCTGAGAGCAGACCTTGCGGAAGCCTCCAAAAAACAGATGCTGGCCATCCGGCGCAGAATGGCTTTCGTGTTCCAGAACTACAATTTATTCAATAACAAGACCGCTCTCGAAAACGTTGTCGAGGGGTTGATCACCGCGCGGAAAATGCCCAAAGGCGAAGCCGTTGAAACCGGGAAAAAAGCGCTGGACCGCGTCCATCTCTCTCAAAAATATGATTTCTACCCGAATCAGCTCTCCGGCGGGCAGCAGCAGAGGGTTGGAATCGCACGGGCGGTAGCGGTGAACCCCGACGTGATTCTATTCGACGAGCCGACATCCGCGCTGGACCCCGAACTGACCGGGGAAGTTCTGTCCGTTATGAAGGACCTCGCGGGGGACGGGACCACCATGCTGGTGGTAACGCATGAAATATCCTTCGCGGAGGATGTCGCCAACCGGATCGTGTTTTTTGAAGGCGGAAACATTGTTGAAGAGGGAGCACCGAATGTTATTCTGTTCCGGCCGGAAAAAGACCGCACAAAGCAGTTCCTGAAAGGCAGGTTTGCCCTGATGTAGCGCAGCCGGACGCAAAACGGACCGCTTGAACAAGTTTTATGACAGTACAGATTTCAAATTGGAAGTAATTAAGAGGAGATAATTCTATGCCGTTGAGACAAATCGCTATTTATGGGAAAGGCGGGATCGGGAAATCCACTACCACGCAGAATCTCACCGCGGCCCTGGCACAACTGGGGAAGAAAATTATGGTGGTGGGCTGCGACCCGAAGGCGGATTCCACAAGGCTTCTGTTGGGCGGCCTTGCACAGAAAACCGTGCTCGATACGCTCAGAGAGCATGGAGAAAACGTCCAGCTGAATACGATCATGCGGGAAGGGTACAGCGGGATCCGCTGCGTGGAATCCGGCGGCCCCGAGCCGGGAGTGGGCTGCGCGGGACGCGGCATTATCACGGCGATCGGCATGCTTGAAAATTTGGGAGCCTATACAGAAGACCTGAATTATGTGTTTTACGACGTTCTCGGAGACGTCGTCTGCGGCGGCTTCGCCATGCCGATCCGGGAAGGCAAAGCGAAGGAGATTTATATTGTGGCAAGCGGGGAAATGATGTCGCTGTATGCCGCAAATAACATTTCGAAGGGAATCCGGAGATATGCCGAAAGAGGCGGGGTCAGGCTTGGGGGAATCATCTGCAACAGCCGGAATGTCGATCGCGAGCTGGACTTGCTACGCGCCTTTTCCAAAGAGCTGGGCACGCAGCTGATTCATTTTATCCCGAGAGACAACATTGTGCAGCGGGCTGAAATCAAAAGGCAGACGGTAATCCAGTACAGCCCGGAGTCGGCGCAGGCGGAGGAGTACAGACAGCTGGCCCAAAAAGTTGAAGAAAACGATCTGTTTGTCATCCCGCGTCCAATGACGCAGGAACGGCTGGAAGAAATACTTTTACACTACGGCCTCATGGATTCACTTCAGGACGATTACCGGATTTAACAAGGCGATTCCCGCAAAAGATGTTTCATTCTATACGTTATGTGTTGTTTTCGAGAATCGAACACAGTCAGAGGGATATGAAAAATGGAAGAGACGTTTTATGAAAGAATGTCAAGGCTGGTAAAGGACTTCACTGGGATCGATCATCGGAGCGAAACAGCCGGCCTGCGTGAAAACACCAGACTGGTGCGCGGCTATTCTGGCGTTGAAGAGCGCACGGGGGCCGTTTCCACTCCGATTTATCAGAGCGCGACGTTTGTGCACCCGGGCTTTGACCGGACGACGGGGTTCGGCTACAGCCGATGCGGAAATCCCACCCGTCTGGAGCTGGAGAATACGCTTGCGATGCTGGAGCACGGAAAAAAAGCGTGGGCGTTTTCCAGCGGAATGTCGGCAATATCGATCGCCGTCAAACTGTTTCAGCCGGGCGATCAGATCCTCGTTTCAGATGATTTGTACGGGGGGACTTACCGGTTATTCAACGATTACTATTATGGCAAATACGGAATCAAGTTCGACTATATCGACACATCCAGTCTGCCGGAGATCAAAAACGCATTAAAGCCGGAAACAAAAGCGATTTTTGTGGAAACCCCTTCGAATCCCACCATGAAGGTCACGGATTTGCAGGCGGTTTCCGATCTGATTCACGGACAGAACGGACTGCTGATTGTCGACAACACGTTTTTGTCCCCGTATTTTCAAAAGCCGGTCGACTTCGGCGCGGACATAGTGGTCCACAGCGGGACAAAATATCTCGGCGGCCACAACGATGTTCTCTGCGGTTTTTTGGTCGTGAAAGATGAAAGCCTGATCGAACCGGTTTTTAAAGCCTCGATGGCGGAAGGCGGCACGCTGGACCCGTTTGACAGCTGGCTTGTTCTGCGGAGCATAAAAACCCTGGGGATAAGGCTTGAAAAACAGCAGGCGAATGCCTTTGAAATTTATAAGTTTCTAAAGACGAGCGACAAGGTCGAAAAAATCTATTATGTCGGCGACCCGGACCATGAGGGCTATGAAATTTCCCGCAGGCAAACGACAGGGTTCGGCGGAATGATTTCATTCAGCGTAAAAGATGCCGAGACCGTCCCCGATCTGCTGAATCATTTGCGGCTGATTCTGTTTGCGGAGAGCCTGGGCGGCGTTGAGAGCCTGATCACTTTTCCGCTGATGCAGACCCACGGGGAAATTCCGGAAGCGCTCAGAAATAAACTGGGAATCAACGACCGCCTGCTTCGGCTGTCGGTCGGAATAGAAGATGCTCAGGATCTGATTGAGGATCTGGAGCAGGCCCTGAGATAACAGGACGAAAACGCACGGGAGCGGCAGGCGCCCGGAAACGCGCAGGAAACCACACTTTACTTTCCCGTTCGGCCAGGAGGAACAACGGCAATCCGGTTTACGCTGATGATGCGAAACAGGTCGTTGAGCCTCATCGTCAGGCCGATGACAGGTCCCCAGGAAGGGAAGATGCGCGTCTTATGAAAAATGGGGTAACGCTCCAGAAGCTTCAGACGAAGCCCCCATTCTTCAAGGTCGCCGGCGTCCCGGATTCCCCATTTCATTTCCGCTCTCCGGATCCCGCATTTCCGGACCATCCGGCTCGCCAGACGGATGCCGGACGGCGCGATGGCGTCGAATACGATCTCCGCCCCTGGGAACCGTCCTGCAATCATGGTGAAAAATCTGCGGACCTGTTTTTCGTCGAAATACATCAGCACGCCTCCGACCAGAAAAAGGATTCCGTCCTGAGGGACCGCGATGTCATTGAAAAAGCTTTCGTCGAACATAGACTTCGGGATGCTGTTCGTTTCCCGGCTTTCGGGAATCAGCATGCTGCGCAGATGAATTACCTGCGGGACGTCCAGATCATACCATTTGATTTTTCCGTTGTTCACCCGGCTGAAGGTCGTGTCAAGGCCCGCGCCGATGTTTACGACGACGGCCCGGGGATGCCGCTGAATGAAATCGCGTATCATGGAATCAAACTCGCGTGCGCGGATGGCAAGGGTCAGAATCTGAAAACGCCGGATTTGGGAACGGAACCTGGTAAAATCATAGTCGATCCTGTCGATCAGGTCTGCGGATACACGGTCTTTAAGGACAGGGTCCTTCATCCTTGCTTCCTCCGCGCGCCCCCATAATGGGAGCAAAAGCGTTTCGTTTACGCTTCTCAAATCGATTTTCACTTTTTCGCCGCTCACCATCATACTCACCTTACCATAGACTCAGCCGTATATATGTTTGCTGAAGTAGCGGTCGCCGCGATCCGGCAGGATCGCCACCAGGTCGCTGCCTTCAGGCGCTTTTAACGCCGCCTTTCTGGCCGCTGAAAGAGCGGCCCCGGACGACGTTCCCGCCAATATTCCTTCCCTGCCCGCGAGCAGCCGGAGCTCCTTAAACGCCTCCTCGTCCCCGACTTTATAAACCTGGTCCACAAGCGACATATCCATGGTGCCGGGCATAAAAGTGTTGCCGATCCCCTCAATGGCGTAGCAGCCGGGCTCCCCGCCGCCCATGGTGGAACCGACCGGGTCCGCCATGACGACTTTTACCGCCGCGTTCTGTTCCTTCAGATATTTCGCCGCGCCGGAGAGAGTCCCCCCGCTGCCCGCGCCCGCAACCAGAATATCCACCTTTCCGTCCAGGTCCTTCCAGATCTCCGGTCCGGTGGTGCGATAGTGAGCCAGCGGATTCGCCGGATTTTCAAATTGGCTGAGCGTGACCGGGTGTTCAATCCGCTTTTTCAGTTCCTCCACTTTTTCGATCGCACCCTGCATTCCCTTTTCCAGCGGCGTATGGACAATTTCCGCCCCGTAGGCTTTCATGATGGTTTGTTTCTCCTCCGAGAATTTTTCCGGTACGGCGAAGATCACCCGGTATCCCCTTCCCAACGCCGCGAGCGCAATGCCGATCCCGGCGTTGCCCGCCGTCGCTTCCAAGATAGTATATCCCGGCTTCAACAGGCCGCGCTCCTCGGCGTCACTTACCAAAGCGGACCCCATGCGGTCCTTTACGCTTCCGCCCGGATTGAACAGCTCCAGTTTTGCAAACACATTCACTCCGCCGCGAAAATCCATATGGTTCAGCTTTAAAAGAGGCGTATGGCCGATCATTTCGCGCACATCATTGTAATATGTCATTTTGACTCCCCCACAATCGCCTGCCCGAACGCCTGGGAAAGGTCGTCGGCAAGGTCTTTTTTATCTTCAATGCCAACCGAGAGACGCACCAGGTTGTCGACGATGCCGACTTTCTGACGGATCTCACAGGGGATGGAAGCGTGCGTCATGCTGGCCGGATGACACACGAGCGACTCCACTCCGCCGAGGCTTTCGGCAAGGGCGATCAGCCTGACGCTTCGGAAGAACGTATGGATATCGTATCGGCCGGAAAGCACGAAAGAGATCATTGCGCCCGCGCCGGACGCCTGTCTTTTCTGGATCTCGTACCCCGGGAAATCTTCAAAACCCGGATAGTAGACTTTGGCGACAGCGTCGTGATTCCGAAGAAAATCGGCCAGATAGGAGGCGTTTTCCAGGTGACGGTCCATGCGGACGGACAGGGTTTTGATCCCGCGGATCAACAGCCAGGAGTCAAAGGGACCCAGCACCCCGCCGGTGGCGTTCTGCAGAAAGCCGAGCCGCTCCGCCGTTTCCGCGTCCCTGACCGCGACAAGGCCGGCGACGAGGTCGCTGTGGCCGCCGAGATATTTCGTCGCGCTGTGCACCACGATATCCGCGCCCAGATTCAGCGGTTTCTGTAAGTACGGCGTCATGAACGTGTTGTCGACGATCATTTTAAGGCCGTGCCGGCGGGCAATCTCCGACGCCGCTGCGAGATCCGTAATCGTCAGAAGCGGATTCGCCGGGCTTTCGACGATCAGCGCCTTTACATTCTCCGCAATCCGGCTTTCGAGCAGCTGAAGATCAGACGTATCCACAATCTCATAGGTCAGCCCGAAGTTTTTGAACACTTTGTCGAGCACACGGAACGTGCCGCCGTAGACATTGCTGGAAATGATGATTTTATCGCCGCTTTGAAACAGCGACAGAACCGCTGTAATTGCCGCCATTCCGGACGCGAACGCGAATCCCGCCGCTCCGCCTTCCAGTTCGGCGATCAGTCTTTCCAGCGATTCCCGGGTCGGGTTTCCTGTGCGGGAATACTCATAGCCGCTGTTCTCCCCCAGCCCGCTCTGCCGATAGGTGGAGGTCTGGTAAATCGGCACGCTGACCGCTCCCGTTTTGGAATCTCCGTCAATCCCGCCGTGAATCAGAGCTGTTGCAAAACTTTGCTGCATCTCATGGTCATTCCTTTCAAATAATACACCGATTTAGTGAACTTTAAATTGTATAGAAAAGGGCCGGGCGGCAATTCACCGCCCGGCCTTATCTCAACGCAACGATCCCGCCTAAGAAAGGTTATGACAGCAAATCAGCCTTTTCCCCACAGCAAAGCCAAGCGGACAGCAACAACACGCCGCGGCAGCTTTCCGTGAGAAAAAGCGATTTTCCATAATTCCTTTCTCCTCTTTAAATTAAGTATAGTATATATATATGTTATGTTAGTATTTATGTTACAACTATTCGTCCGCTTTGTCAAGAGAAAATTGCTTGACAAGGAGGGAAATATAATATATATTACATATATTAATAGTATGTATAGAGGTAAATATGAGAGCGGGAACAAAGGTTGAAAAAAAGGCAGAAAACAGCTGTGCGGACCTGAAGGGTTTTGCAATTCCATCCGTGACCGGGGAACGGATGTATGCCTGTTTCTTTAAACCGTATGGAGATGGGCCCCGGCCCACAGTGCTCCTGCTTCATGGCTACCCGGGAGACGAAAACAATTACGACCTTGCCCACGCCTTTCAACGGGCCGGTTATTCGACGGTTATTTTCCACTATCGCGGAACGTGGGGAAGCGAAGGGTTGTTCAGTTTGTCCCATGTCCTGGAAGACGTATCGTCGGCGCTTGATTTTATCAGGAATCACTCCGGTGAGAATACATATCAGTTTGACGCGGATCGACTCGTTTTAATCGGACACAGCATGGGAGGATTTGCGGCCCTGGAAACGGCGGCAAACACATCGGGGCTTCTCGGCGTCGGGGCAATCGCCGCTTTCGACTTTTCTCTCGCCGCGGAAAATTCAAAGCTGCGGGACGCAATACGGCAGGAGTTTTCGAACTATGCTCCCGTCCGCAGAATTGAGCTTGGCAGTCTTATAAACGAGATCGGCGAAAATGCGGAAAAATGGAATTTCTCTCAATTGGCCGACAAGTTGTCAAATCTGCCCGTTTGTCTGATTGGCGCGGCACACGACATGATTTCCGTCCCGAAGTATCATTTGTTTCCTCTGCGCCAGTCGCTCGACCGTATTCAGAATCCGGGAATCACTTTTCACATGCTGGATGACGGACATTGTCTGAGCGGTACACGAATTGAACTCGCGGACCTTCTACTGGATTGGACCGATGGTTTATTAAATAAATAGCTTTATGCAAACAGGGCCTGCTCTTCTACAGAGGGCAGGCCTTTGCTGTGCTGCAAAAGACATCTGGACTGCATTTCTATGAATGGAACAGGCGGACGGGATCAAGCCAAATTATATTGCCGGCAAAATTGCTTTTTTCATAACTTCCGTATATATTGTGAATAGAGAAGTCCAACGATGCAAATCGTCTTCATAAAATCTTAAGATTTTCATAAGGAAAATGAAAGGATTCCCTTTTGTCTTTTGCCTTATGATTACTTACGGAAGTTTGGGGAAAAGGAGTGGCAACCGTATGGGTGTCGATATCTTAGTCGCAGACGATGAACAGGCCATAGCGGATCTGGTGGAAGTAGTGAAAAATTGCCGCTGTTGCTGATGAAACAATTCATGATTTGCCGGACAAACCAAAACGGCAGCATTCATCACGCAGCCGGCCAGCATTGCGGCAATGGCCGAAAGTACTCGACAGCGCCCACATCGCGGTTTTTGCTTTTCATCATCCGCTCCATGTGATATACTGTGACTTGTCCCACCATTTCAGACAGGAGGATTTTGTCATGAGCAATGAAACCGCAAAAACAATGGAAGAGGCATACGAGCCGGAACAGGCGCAGGTAAAAAAATGGTCGGCGTTCGTGGAATCCGACGCCGTGAACTTCTTTACGGCAAACAAGATCGAAAAGATGACGATTGAGGACGGCAGTGGCAATAAGGCAAAGCTATCGAGGACAAAGGACGGCGGCATCAAGGTTGACTCTACCTCTTCGGTGATTCTCTAAGCCTGATTAAAATAAATATAAAAGCGTTACAATACCCCTGATGTCATGCAGCAGACATCAGGGGTATTGTCATTCTGGGAGCTGCCCCAACTCTTTCAGAATATCCGCAAATTCCTGATCTTCCTTTAAAAAATCAAAGGCCGGATTTTTTGCTATCATCTGGCGGACACAGCGGTTCAGGTAGCCTTTGGACTGAGCAGATTCGTGCATTTCAATACTGTCGTAAAAAGGGCTCACCTTTACCGCATCGAGATCAGCGGGCATCCGCGCGCAGTTTATGAACTCATGAAGCGCATCCAGCGTTTCCCTTTCCTGTTTCTGCTCCGCGTGGCACTGCGCAATCATCAGATAGTGATTTAAGTCCTGGCCGTAAATTTTATCTCTGTCAAACATCTTTGAAAGCTGCAGGCTTAGGTTTTCCATCCGCAGCGCAAGCGGATAATCCTGATTCTTTTTCGCAATATTGGCAAGCGTGCCGAGGGCGATATTGCAGCCGAACGCATGTGTGGCAAGCAGATACTGCGCCATCTGCTTTGACTTTTCGTAATTTCCCATGGCGTAATAGATGGAGACTTTTATCTGATCCGGTTCGATTTCAGAACTGTGAATGTTGTCAAGCGCCTTTAAAGCGTCCTCATATCGTTCCTGCTGCATCAGAAGGGCGCTGAGGCTGTGCCACGCTTCTTCCCGGATTTGAATGTCGTCACTTTTAGCAGCATCCCGCATCAGAGTTTCCGCACGGCTTAGCAGATTGGCGGCAGCATCTTCCGTTCCCGCACAGGGAATGTGCATCATAAAGACATTGCCCATCCTCAGTTTCAGGAGCGGACTGTTTGGATATTCCCTGATATATTTCTCCCCAAAGGAAACCGCATTTTCATAGTCGGAGGCTTCAAACAGTTTTGCGCATTGATCGCAGATTTCTATCGCCCGATCCTTCGACAGCTGCGGTTCGAAGCCCAGCAAATCGTCAACCGTGACACCCAGCAGCCGGGCAGCGGGAGCAAGCAGAGTGATATCGGGATATGCGCCGCCCGTTTCCCATTTCGACACGGCGGCGATAGAAACTCCAAGCGCGGTAGCGAGTTGATCCTGGGTTAAGCCCATGGCTTTTCTTTTGTTCTGAATATTTTTACCGATGGATAATTCCATGTGGATTCCTCACTTTCCGAGAAGGCCTTTCCCGATTATCAGTATAGCGGATCCTTCGGAATCCCGCAATGGAAACGTATTTGACTTTTATCATTCATTTTTTAACCGCCGGTTGAATGATTCAGCCAATCCGACATTTTGTACCCGCGCTTAATCAGCGCAATCTTTTCGGCATGGCTCAGCTTTTTGAGCGCGGCTTCCCGTCTGAGAGCTTCGCTTTTCGTTGCAAAGCGTTCCTGATAGACCAGCGTGACCGGCAGACGGGAGCGGGTATATTTTGCGCCTTTTCCGCGGCTATGCATGGCGGCGCGCCGATACGGATCCGTCGTATAGCCGCTGTAGATCGTGCCGTCCGAACAGCGCAGCATATATGCGTAATACCCGGCCTTTTTTGCATTTTTCATCTGCCCGGCTACCGCGCGGTGATAATCAGACTTTCCATTTCGGCCTCTATTTTTCCAATGTTGGAGTTTGCCTGAGATCTCATCGATTCAAGCCGTTGAACGGCGTCACGGACCTGGCTTTGCACATGAGAAACGCTTTCCTGCGACTGGTCGATTTTCGACTGCATGAACCAGTCCGCGATCAGCCCGTCAAAGAAAAAATCCGCAAATTTGGCGAAGCCGCCCGTTTCAATGTGAATGTCGGAACGGATTCGAACGTCGGCTAACTCAGCGTGAAACTGCCTCAGCAGCCGCTGTGCGTTTTCGGTTTCCTCTTTTGCGTCGTCAATATGGGAGTGCTTTGCAAGGTCGGAGATCAGCCCTCCGCCGAGAAGGTCCCAGGTTCCCCAGCCTTCTGCATGGCCGAGGCTGTTTTGAATCCGGTCCAGGCTGGCCAATGCTTCCTTACCGGCGGATGCTGCTTCCTCGATTTCTTTCAGATTTATCCTTTCACTGTTTATTTGGTTTGACAGTTCCAGAATTTTTTGGGCGGACGCACCGCTTTCTTTCACGATACGTTCTTTTTTATCGGCATAAAGAGCGTCGAAATCGCGCTGACAATTTACATAATTCAGCCGTTCCGCAGAAAGTTTTGAAATCTGATCTTGTATATTATCCAAATCTCTGATAGCCTGATCGTATTTTAGCTTCGCAGCAAAAGCTTCCGCCTGTTCTTTTTCAACACGTTCTTCCAATTTCCCAAACAGGGAATAAAAGACAGAGGCGATACTTTTATTTTCCATTTTGTCGACATCACAGTTTTCCTTTTCCAAAACGACCTTGAGCCCGGCAGCTTTGCGGTTTAATTGCGACTGTTGATTTTGCAGATCCTGAAGCACGGCATCAATCTTGTGCAACCGCGCAATTCCCTGTTGAGCAGATCGTATTTTCTCATTTATTGCAGAATCCATTTTTTATACCCTCCTAATCGAATGGAAGCTGAACGTGTTCAGACCTGCGCGCTGCGATGATTTGACCAATATAGTCTCTCGCACCTGAGCCGTTCCGCGTAAACAGATAACCGTAAACAAAAAGGCCCACGAAACAATTAGGTTTCGTGAGCCTTGTGGTGCCAAAATTCATAATGCTGCAGCCATCACCTGCCATTGACAAATCCTTATTAGGAGTCGACGACTGTGCAAACCAAAAGTAGAAAGTATGATGAAAACCTATTTCACCCTTACCCCGGCGTGGTCACGATTGAACAATTCATAGATTATATTCTTAGTGTTCATTATAGCAAATCCAAAAAGACATTGCAAGTTGAAATATGAGGGAGGCTCAGAAAATGTGTAGGATCATTGTTGCCGCAGCGCAAAAGGGCGGCGTCGGTAAAATGAGCACGGTCCGCAATCTTTCCCAGTCCCTCTCGGAACTGGGAAAGCGTGTTCTTGCCGTGGACTTTGACCCTCAGTTCAGCCTCGCCATTTGTTTCGGGGTTGACTCTGATAAGCTGAAACCTACATCTGCCAACCTCATGACCGCCATGCTTGAGGATGAAGAACTTACGCAAAAGAAGGATTTTCTTCTCCATATGAAAAGGCCGAGATTTAAGCTTCACCAGGCCAACTTGGCCCAAAGTTAAATACCTGACGGGACGGTTGCGAATCACTTGATTCCAATCGCGCAGATGTTTTTTGATCTTCTATCAAGTCATTATCGGCTTTGAATCAATCCATGTCATCCCGCAGCGCGTCGATGATGTTTTCTTTTTTGATCTTGCTGACGGCATACATCATAGTGACAAAGATGACCAGAAACACGCTGAACACGCTGATTCCGATACTGGCCCACGGCAGCACAAAATTGATACCGTCGATTCCTTTGTAGATCAACCAGGAGAAGATGACCGCCAGGGGAAGCCCGACAAGCAGCGCCTTCACCCCATAAAAGGCGCACTCATATCGCATCATTTTATTGAAATCGCGATCGGACATCCCCACGGAGCGGAGCATGGCAAGCTCCCGCCGGCGCAGCTTGATATTCGTGGAAATCGTGTTAAACACATTGGCAACCGCAATCAGCGAAATCATAATGATAAGCTTCCTTCCCGGAAATGTAAGGGTCGTGCTGACCGAGTTTCTTGTCTCCGCCCATGCGGTTCCCGACAGCAAGAGCAAGCGTGTCGCCCACCTTAAACTGAACGCCGCCCTTTGTCATGACGCTCCCCGAAACAACAATCTCCCCGCCGCTTTTCGGCAGCCTGCCGGAAAGCAGCGTGATGGGCAGGGCATCAAAGGTTTTCTTGTTGAATCCGGCTATAAAAAGATACGGCTTGTTGGAATTTGTACCGCCGTCAAGTTTTGCGTAGCCGATATTTTCGAATGTTTCGGTATTTGCAACTCTGTCGTTGCTTGCTTGTTTCGCCACGAAAGAAGAATCCACATCCTCAAATTTGACGTGCCAGCCGCCGTATTTTTGAGCCTCGCCGTTTGCCATATAGTTCAGCAGGGAAACGCCAAAGGTGGCGACTGCCGTAATCAGGGCGGCGGACAGAACAACTCCTATCACCGTTACAATCGTTCGTGTGCGGCTTTTTTTCATGCTTTGCAGGGCAACTTTATGAAAGATGTTCATTATCGTGCCACCTGACTCTCATCCCGCACCACTTTTCCATCCGCGATGGTAATAATGCGGTTTGCCTGCAGGGCGATATTTTCATCGTGGGTGACGAGAAGCAGGGTCTGCCCATATTTTTGATTGCTTTCTTTCAGCAGTTTGATGATCTCATGCCCATTTTGGCTGTCCAGACTGCCCGTGGGTTCGTCGGCAAGCATGACGGCCGGGGCATTCATCAAAGCGCGGCCGATGGCCACGCGCTGCTGCTGGCCGCCCGAAAGCTGATTGGGTAAATGCGTTTTGCGGTCTTGCAGCCCAAGTAGTTCCAACAAGTCGTTCAGCCGTTCCTCGTTGACCTTCCGTTTGTCCATCAAGATAGGCAAGGTGATGTTTTCCACCACATTCAGAGTAGGAATGAGGTTGTGAAACTGGTAAATCAGCCCGACCTGCCGTCTGCGGAAGATGGCAAGTTTTTCGTTGCTTTGGGCATAGACATCCTGCCCTTCCAGATATACCTTCCCGCCGGTCGGCACGTCCACGCCCGCGATGGCGTGCAGCAAGGTGGATTTACCGGAACCGGAGGAACCAATAATCGCGGTAAACTCTCCTCTTTCGATTGTAAGCGAAACATGGTTAAGCGCGGCAACCCGGTTCTCACCCTTGCCGTAGACCTTGCATAAATCTTCTGTTTTTAAAAACTCCATTATGTGAGTCTCCTTTTTCATGCTTTACCCATATAATAAAGCTTTCAACTTACATCCCTGTGACTTTTCGGTGAGAGATCCGTCACTTTGGAAAACGAATCGCAAAGAGCGCGCCGCCCTGCGGGTGATTTTTTGCGGTGATCGTCCCGCCCTGCCGGGTAATGATGCTTTTACAGAGCGCGAGTCCAATCCCGTACCCCGTGGCGCCTGCGTTTTTCCCGCGATAAAAACGATCAAACAGATGGGGCAGCTCTTCTTTTTCAAACCCCGCGCCGCTGTCATGGAGGGTAATCTCGATAAAAAGCGGGTTGTCCTCACAGGAGATAACGATTTTTCCGTGGTTGCCCGCGCTTTCCATACAATTTTTGAGAAGATTTTGAACTGCCTCCGAAAGCCAGCTCAAATCGCCTTGCAGCACCGCCCCTTTCGGCACGTCGGTTTTCAGCGCGATATCATGCAATTCCATCGAAATCAGAAGCGGGCGGACCGCTGCGCCTATCAAGTCACCCGCCTCGATCCGCTCGTTTTGAAACACGACAATACCCGCGTCCAAACGGGATAATTTCAACAGCGAGGTAACCAGCCAATCCATCTGTGCAAACAGTTCCTCATTTTCCCGCAACAGGGCCTGCCGCTCATTTTCGCCGGGGTTCTTCTTCAGTAGGGACAGAATCAGATTTGCGGAGGTAAGCGGGGTGCGAAGCTGATGGGCAATGTCGGCCAGCGACTCGGCAAGATGTTCTTTTTCTTTTCTCAGCGCGTCGTTTTGTTCCCGAATTCGAAGCGTCATTTTGGTGATCTCGCTTTGCAGAATGGAAAGTTCACCCTCGTCCGATTCGCCGATATACAGATGGTCCGCATTATGAAGCACAAGATCGATTTGCTCTGAAATCCGCGCAATGCTTTGATATCGGGCTTTGGTAAATACAAAAAACGCTGCCCCAAAAGCGGCGGCGGAAGCAATGGCAAGGGTTCCAGCCGCCGTGTTGATTGCAAATCCCAGCGTCCCAGAAGCGGCGGCTATTAAGAAGATCAAAATGGCAAACTGCCGGAACTCTCTATTCCGAAGCATAGCCGTCCCCCAATCGATATCCTGTCCCGCGAACGGTCTGAATGATTTGCGGGCTTGCGGGGTCGTTCTCGATCTTCTCCCGCAGACGTTTGATGTACACGGTCAACGTATTGTCATTGACAAACTCGCCCGCAGCGTCCCACAGCTCGTCAAGCAGCCTGCTCCTTGTAATGATGCTTTTGGGGTTGTTAATAAACACCAGCAGCAAGCGGTATTCCAAGGCGGAAAGAAAAACTTCGCGTCCGTCCTTTTTCACGACGCCGCTTGCCATATCGACAGAAAGCCCGCGGATTTCAAAAGCCGATGGAGAACGTTCGCTTTTTCTCAGGGCGGTTCTGATTCGCGCGATCAGTTCACGCGGACGAAAAGGCTTGGTGATATAGTCGTCCGCGCCCATGTTCAGCCCGGTAACAACACTCGCCTCATCGCCGGAAGCCGTCAGAAAGAGTACGGGAATATCCTGCGTTTCTTTGATTTCCGCGCAAACCGTAAAGCCGTTTCCGTCAGGCAAAGAGAGATCAACGAGCGCCAGGTCAAATTTATTCCCGGCAAGCGCGGCAAGGGCTTCCCTTTGCGTAGAGACATGGGTAACTGTAAATCCCTCAGAGCGGAGCAAAAGCGCAAGATTCTTGGCGATTTCCTTATCGTCCTCAACCAAAAATATTCTTGGCATTAGTCAGGACCCCGTTTCCTTAGGGCTTTTCAAATCGATGAACTGATTCTCTCTTTCTATTTCCTCATTAGTCAATACATTCATCTCCTACAATTAAGTAGTGTAAACTCAGAGAAAGGGGAAATCAAGTCAAGTTTTCTCGGCCAGTCAGTCTGTCGTTATTCGGCGGGCTTTTTTATTTCTAAATCTCAAAGGAGGAAATTTTCACGCCCGTACAAACTTAAAGACAGCTCCCGTAAGGGAAGACAACGTTCATCTGCAAGACTTCTTGGACATGATCTCGCCCTCGGTAATCAAATTCCAGACTGATTACTTCATCTGTGGCAACACGTTTCGATGTGTCCGGGCGCTTCATGAGTACCCGACATGGTAATTATAGACGATGAAAACAGATAATGGGAAGCTGAAATTCATATCAGCCTCCCATTCACTCATTCTGCGTTAAAAATCTGAGTCTTTTAATTATAATAAACTATGATTTATTTTGAATATGTACCGCAAACGCCTCTCCTGCACCGATTAGCGCAGGGAGCATATAGCCTTTGTTAAATTGAATGACCGGCAAACGTTCCTTGACTTTCATACCCATATGACCGAGAATTTCCTCTAAATGTTCAAGACATTGAACAGCGCCGTTACCCGAACCCCCGGCACAGGCGACAAGCATACATTCCTTGTCACGCAGCAAGTGGTTATGTGCCGTCTCGCAGCGACGCAACCGGTCTAAAAACGATTTCAAGCATTCGGCAAGGTCATGCCAATATACAGGCGTCACAAACACGATGCCGTCGGCAGCTTTCATTTTATCGTATATGGCGGCGAAGCCGTCGGAAATAACACAGCGTCCTTCCGATGAGCAAAGGCCCCACCCATTCCCGCAGGTACGGCATCGTTCAATATTGTACTCGTTCAGATGAAGCAGTTCTACTTCACCGTTAGCGGCTTTGATTCCTTCCACAATTTTATCCTTGGCCGATGCAGTCAGGCCATCGGTATTGGGGCTTGCCCAGATTACCAATATCATCTTGAAAACCTCGCTTTCTCATTCATTCTTTGCTTTGAGCATAACGGACATATTTTCACCCAGTGTCTGCAAAATCTGCTGCCCTTTTACGTCCGATTCCATACTTGAATGAGGCGCAAATACCATATTCCAATAATCACTGCTTACCATCGGCATCTGGCTGAAAGTGAAATATTTGTTCAAACGGTCGATTGCAGCCGTAGCGCCGCTTTTGTCATTCTGCGGTTCTGAATATACTCCCATAGGCCGGACCCGGTTTCCCGTTCAAAAATGCGCAGAAAGTGATATTTAGAAAAGCCCGATTCGCCGGCAAGCAAATTAAGCGACAAATTGTCGGAAAGGTGCTGCTCGATATAGGCTATCGTATTTTGAACGCACTGTGAGTAATCCATGGGATGCATCCTCCTGACTATCAGTATAACGCATGCTGCCTCATATTTCTTGATTCAAATTGCGGAGTTTTAAGGATTGTATAGTTGTGATTTGATATGCGGGAACACCTTCCGGTGTGTCTGGGCCTTGCGGGAGTACCCAACATGGTTGCTATAAGCGATGAAAAAATAATGGGAAACTAATGCAACACATCAGCTTCCCAATTGCTTATAACCTAACCACCAGATAATCGCAATGTTCTAATACTTACTCCAGTTATCTCTGATACAGACTTTACGGTTTTTATTGATCCCTCCTTCTGGCTCAATCCTAAACCGATACGCCGCGAGAGAATCAAGACTAAACCAAAAGAAGTATACAAGCGAATTCTGCATGTGCCTATTATACCATGTTTGGTCCAAGAAGCGTTCAGTGCCGTCACAGAAAATGTAGCAGCGCTTTTTTCCGCGCGGGGTGTGCTTGGGCCTTCCGTGAGTACCCGACATGGGTAGTTACAGATGACGAAAAAGACCGGGAAGCCGACGTAGTACATCATCTTCCCGGTTTGCTCATAATCTCCTCCTGCAAATTTCAATTTGTAGGACTACCGGCTGCTTTAGCTTCGTGCTGGCTTTCGGCTATAAACGCATTCGCGCCGCGATACAACAGAACAAGCGCCGCGCTGAGCAGCGCCCCGCCCAAGATGTCGGTCAGCCAATGAACGCCCGACACCAAACGCCCAATCACCATAAATGCAGTAAATGCCGCAAGCACAGTGTTTACTGCGTTTTTTACAGTTCTATTGCAGGTCAGACGGCGAAACTGCATCATGGCGGTGAGCATCACGCACAGAACCAGCATGGTGGTGGAGGACGGATAGGACGTCTCCAAGATACCGTCGATCAAAACCGGCCTGTAATTCACACGATAATATTCGAAAAAGAGATACGCGCCCATGACCAGCACATAGAAGCCGCCCAGCACAAGGATGCTGCCGTCCACCCGAAGAAGGCTTTTGCGCCGTATGAGCTGCGTAAGCCCCAGGGCAGCAAATCCAAAAGCGACAAAGACAGGCACAAGCCCCAGCCAGTCGGTGATTATATAAAGCGTCCAGTTTACGCCGAGCAGGTCATGCGCCCACCCGTTGACCGTTGCAAAGCCCACGGCAGAACCGTTCGGCCCGATGGGTTTCACATCAATATTCCGGATCAGCATTGTATAAAGGATAAACAGCACAGACAGGCAGACGGCGGGCAGAAAGCTACCCAGGGAACGAGAATTCCATTTCATTTTCAAAGCTCCTTTTCTTAATGGGGTGTAAGCGTTTTTTACATGCTTACTCTACCTCCAGGAGCCGAAAAGCGGTAGAATCCCGCCGTCACAATGCCGATACGATTCGTGTCATCGGCGTTTTAACAGCAAAATCCCCTTGATGAGCAGAAACAAGAATGTGAGCGAAGCGGCATATGGCTCGCGGCTCAGAATGAAAACCAGAACGCCAGATACGCTGAAAAGCAGAGAGAAACCACTTTTGATCTGATTCCAGAATCGCACCTGCCTTCCCTGCAAGGCAAGGGTCGCAAGCCCGCATAAAACGGTGAGCGACACAAGCGTAAAGTATGTGACTTTTATGTCCGGGGATATCGACGTCAGGGAGAGCAGGGAGACAATGCGGATTACCCCCTCCTCCGCCTGACCGAACAACGGGAAAAACAGAAACAGCGCCATGGCACAGTCCAGCAGGCCAAACACCAGATCGCGCATTTGCCGCATTTTTTGGGCCTGGTCGTTTTGCGCAATGCTGACCAGCTCCTCGCCAGACAAGAGTTCATCAATGGACACGGAAAAGAAACTCGCAATTACCTTCAGGGAATCGATGCCTGGGTAGCCGCGTCCCGACTCCCATTTCGATACAGCGGTACGTGATACGAACAGCGCCTCCGCAAGCTCCTCCTGCGTGAGACCTTTCCGCTTGCGAAGTTCCTGCAATTTCTCGTTAAATTCCATAGGGGAAGCTTCCCTTCCAAATTCCATTTTGTCGCTTTGCTAGATCATATAAACAATTCGCAATTCATTGCCTGATCTATTATACCATAATTTATACAGGTAAAAAGTGGGCCGCCGATTATGGCGGCCCACATATGCTTTCGCTTCGCTCATTTTCTTTTCAGACATCGCCCAAGCTTCACAAGCTCGAACCATAGAACCGCAACCGCTGAAATTCCCATCACGGTGAGAAACTCCGGACCGTTCAGCGGAGCCAGTTTTAAGAATCCGGCGAGCGGAGTATACAGGATCAGCAGGAGCCCCAGAATGGTGCCGGCAAAGATCGCCCACATTACCTTGTCCTTTACGAGACGGGCCAACGATCGGAACGCAAAATCCGTATGCGAACTGTTGACCAGCACCAGCAGAAGATTACTCAGGAAGATGACGGTCAGCCCCATCGCGCGGGCGACCGGCGCGTTGTTTTGTGGATCCATTTGCAAAACGGAAAAATATGTCCCGAAGGAGGCGGCGAAGACGGCAAAGCCCTGCAGCAGGCTTTTGATAAGGCCCGCGGCATTGATGATCTTTTCACTGGGGTCGCGCGGCAAGCGCGCCATGATGTCGCGTTCCGCCGGCTGGCGTTCCAGAACGATCGAGCAGGTTGGGTCGATGATAAGTTCGAGCAACACCACATGCAAGGGCAGCAGCATGAGGCTCGCAGGGTTCACCCCGAGCATCGGCGCCAGCAGGCAGGAAAATGCGATCGGGATGTGGATGGCGAACACATAGCCCACGGCTTTCTTGATATTATCGTAGATCCGCCTGCCGTCGCGTATGGTTTCCACGATGGTCGAGAAATTATCGTCCAGCAGGATCAGGTCGGCGGCCTCGCGCGAGACCTCCGAGCCGCGCTTACCCATGGAGATACCAATATCGGCATACTTGAGTGCGGGCGCGTCGTTGACTCCGTCGCCCGTCATAGCGACGACCTCGCCGTTTTCCCGGAACGCTTTGACGATCCGCATCTTATGCTCCGGCACCACGCGGGAAAAGATGCTGACACTTCTCACCTTTTCTCGGAGCTCTTCATCGGTCATTCGGTCCAGTTCGTCGCCGGTGATGATTTTTTCGCAGTTGGGTATCCCGACCTGTCTAGCGATGGAGCTGGCGGTGATGCCGTTGTCGCCCGTAATCATCACGACGCGGACGCCGGCCTGTGTGCAGCACCGGATGTCTTCCCTCACCGACGCCCTCGGGGGATCGGCAAGGCCGACCAGACCGCGCAGCCGCAGCCTGCAGTCGGGCAATGTCTCCGGTATGCTGTCGCCGAACGGCAGTTCCGTCTCACCTACTGCAATCACCCGCAAGCCCTGCCGGGACATTCCGCCCGACTTGGCCTGAACGGCGTCCCCTTCAGCATCCGTTAGCGCGCACAGCCGCAGGATCTTCTCCGGCGAACCTTTCGCAGCGACGATGATACGCTCTTCCCGTTTCCAGACATGGCCCATCATCTTGGCTTCGTTAGTAAACGGATATTCCCTGACAAGCTCACCGGAAAACAACTGCCCGCGCGTGATTCCGAGGCTCTCGCAGTGGGCGAACATCGCCTGTTCCATCGGGTCGTAGGCCTCGGTTTCACACGCCATGCCCATGATCTCGCCCAGATGCTTTTCGTCGCCGTCCACTGCCCAGGTTTCTCGGACAGCCATTTTGTTCATCGTAATCGTGCCGGTCTTATCCACGCAGAGGACGGAAACCGCGCCGAGCGTTTCCACCGCGGGGAGCTTTCGTACCAGCGACTGCTTTTTGGCAAGCCGCCAGGCGCCCATGGAAAGGAACACGGTGAGGATGACCGGGAATTCCTCCGGGATCATTGCCATGGCCAGCGTGACGCCGGAGAGGATGCTCTCGATCAGCCGGTCCCTGAAGGAATGGTCGGGGATGTTCAGCCACGTGGCGCAGCCGACCAGCACGAACAGAACGGCGGCGATGCCTGCGCAGAGCTGCACCAATCTGCCGGTCTGCTTCTGCAGCGGCGTCGGGTTCTCGGGCGCGTTCGCCACGTTCGTTCCGATCTTTCCGTATTCGGTCGCCGCGCCGATTTTCCCGACCCGGACCAGGGCGCTGCCTTGCAGGACAAGTGTGCCTGCATAGCAATAGTCGCGCCGCCACGTATCCGGCTGCTTCTCCGCAGAATCGGCAACGACTTTCCAGACGCCCTCCGCTTCGCCGGTCAGGGAGGATTCATCGACGCACAGATCGCTTGCCCGGACGACTTCTCCGTCGGCCGGGATCTTGACGCCCTCAGCGATCAGCATGAGGTCGCCCGGAACCAGATCGGCACTGCTGATCGTCTTTTCTTCGCCGTCCCGTATCACCCGGACACGCGGCGCGGAGAGATCCTTCAGGGCCTCGAGCGTTTTATCCGTTTTCCTTTCCTGGATCACATCGATGCCGATGATGCCAACGACAAAAATCAGCATAATTGCCCCATCGCGGGGTTCTCCCAAGAAAAAGTAGATCGCGGCTGCAATCAACAGGAGAAGGAACATAGGCTCGCTGGCGGTGTGAAGTATCTTGCTGAAGAAGCTTTGTCTTTTTTGCGGCGTCAACTCATTCTTGCCGAATCTTTCCTGTAATTCCCGAGCCTTTTCAGTGGTAAGGCCATACGAAACCGGCGCTTGCTCTTGGTTTGTCATATCAGTTACCTCCGTGTCGCCTCACGGCGTTCATAAGATAGCTCTATGGCACTCCATAAATCCAGTTATTCCAAGATATGTATAAAAAAACACATCCATGGAACATACAACTGTCCCACAGATGTGATACGAGTCAATCTGTTGCCGTCACCGGCCCAGCCCCACAAACCTATCGGTTCATCGCCTGCTCAGTTTGTACTGTAGATTAAAATGCAGTGCAAAGAGATTCTTCAATGATACTATATGGAGAATAGTTTGTCAAGGTGTAATCAGATGTGAAAAAACGAGGATTAAACATCGAACTTAATGATAATTTCTTTCCGCTTCTAAAGCGCTTTCTCAAAGGACAATTTATAATATGAGTCAAAGCAATGGGAAAGGAGTAGAAAGCTGTGCCTGAGGAATGAAAGGATTACGGGCCCATACCAATTGTGGTAAATATTGAAAAGCAATGCATTCCGCACTGCCTTGTGGACAGGAAACCACCTTCAGCTAACGTTGATGAGTATCAATATGAACGATGACATCGGGCTTGAAATGCAACGTTGACCAGTTTATTCGGATCGAACCGGGAGAAAGGGGTTGTAAGAATCGGTGATTATTTTGACCTTATTCGAAGTTCAGAGCTTTCTTAACTACGTATTACAAAAAATCCGCCTCGCGGGATGTTTCCCGCGAGGCGGATAACAATCCATATTACAGGTTCCCGTTTTTTCAGCCCTTGCCTGCATGCAGTTCTTTTTGTCTTTTAGCCATGTATCTGCCGGTATCTTTCACCAAGATCCAAAGAACGGCAAGACGACTTTCCAATTTTAAGAACAGTAATGTAAGCAAAAGGAGTACAAGCAATGCAAATCCCACAATAAATAAGACCGCCGCCGCCTGATTTTCCTGATACATGGCCTTTACGAAGAGAGAAACCGTCGCCGCATACCTTTGCAGGATAAGATTCGGCAGAGAGGGCAGTTGGACCAACGTCAGCGTATCCGCCGATCCGGCTTTGGCGATCAGATAATGGTAATAGCTGTTCTGCGTCATCAGCTCCGCGCCGGCGCCTCCGCTGATGAGATATCTGACTCCGTTCCTGGTGTAATCAAAATAACTGTGGATATGGGAGAGATAGACCATATCGACCTTATATTTCGTCATGAGGTTTTCAAACCGTTCGGCTTCCTGCTTGGTCTGAAAGCCGTGGTCTATGCTTTCGTCTTCGCTGTAAGCTTCCAGCTTCTGCTCGACAAAGCCGCCCTCCTTTTTGACCTTATCCGTGTAGGCCTGGATCTCATTGGGCTTGACGCCGCTTCTCGGATCTGCCGGAGGCACATGGGATATTACATAAATCCGTTTTCCCTGCGCTTTTTGCAGGTCCCTTTCGAGCCAGGCGTATTGCTTGTCCGGTATTGCCTGCTTTTCGGCATATCCGCGTGAGCTGTCAAGAAACGCGAAATGATTGCCTCCGAAATCAAACGAGTAATACTCCGGCCCGTAAAGTTTTTGATAGGTCTCGCGCCCGTTCCCGCGAATATCGTGGTTTCCCAGCGTCGTGCACAGAGTTGCAGAAATCCCGGACGTCATCTCATCAAAGATCTTATATTGATTTGGCTTTCCGCTGTAAACAAGATCGCCGTTGTCGATTACAAAAGCCGGTTTCAGCGCATTGACCTGGTCGATGATCTTTCCAAAGGTCTCGTAGCCGTCCCTGCTGTCGCCGAGGATGACATAGCTGCCGTCCGCCGTTTCACTTGGCTGAGCGGGAATGATCCGCTTGGTTTCTCCCGCACTCAGATCCATCGAAAATTCCAAGGTATTTACCGTGATCCTGGCGGGTTTGAGGTCTTTATCGATGCTTGACGAATAAAAACTCGGGCTGATATTTTCAATGGAGATCCGCAAATTCCGAACGGGCGCATTTGTTTTCACTGTAACGGTAGGCAGAGGGGATAGAGCCCTTATCACGAGCCGGTCCCCGCCATCGTCTTTTTGTATCCCTTTTACAAAACCTCCGTGTACCGTTACGTTGACGTCGTTCCAGATATATGAGGAGGAAGAATCGTCCGGGTTATAGCTGAGCGGTACCGGGGTAAAACCGGAATTGATATTGTACACGTGATAAGAGTTATACAGAAAAAGGCCCGCGGCCGCGGCAAGGCATAGAACCAATGCAAATGTAATGATTTTCAGCGCCCTTTTCAGCTTCATCTTTTTCACCTCGGAATGATTTCGATCTTTTAGAATTACTATTTCCAGCAAGAATGATTCCTATCATGACGGCTGAAACAATTCCCAGAACGCCGCCGGCCAGGAATGGAGCGTCAGAGTTTATTTTATCCCGCAGGAATCCCGATACGATGGACGGCCATAACAGTCCGCACCCCTGCAGCGCACCGTAAATTCCAAGCACTGCTCCCCTGAAAGTCGAAGGCACATTCTCCGCGATAAAGGTGCTAAACGAGCAACGCCAGCCCCGTGCGTTGGCGTTGCTTTTTAACTCTTCTTCTAAGCTGATACAGGTCTTTATATCCTTTCAGACTCATTTGATCGGTTGATTGATCTTTCTATTCTTTTTTATGGACTTTTCTTTTTCGTCTGATCCAAATAATCAGTCCAACTCCAAGGACCGTCATCAGGGCAAGTGCCGCATAGGAGTACAGATTCACAGATTGACTGATGCGCTCCCAGCCCGCCCCGGCAAAGGCACCAAGAGTCACCAGAATCACGTTCCAGATCGCGGAACCCACAGCAGTGTAGAAAAGGAATCTGCCTCCGTGCATTCGCGCCAGCCCCGCAGGGACGGAGATAAGGCTCCTGACCAGAGGAATAAATCGACAGAAAAAGACGGTGGAAGCACCGCGCTGGTTGAACCAGTTATCCGCCCGTTTTAGATCTCCTTCTTTTAATCCAAGGAGATGCCCCCATCTGCTGCCGAGGAACCTGTCCAACTTTTCCGCCGGCAGCAGCCGTCCAACGCCGTAGAGGACGATCGCCCCGACCACCGATCCGACAGTCGCCGACAGGGTCACCGCCCAGAGGCTCATGCTGGTGTAAGTGGTCATAAAGCCGCCGAAGGTCAGAATCAGTTCGGACGGAATGGGGGGAAAGATGTTCTCGACAGCAATCAGCAGTGCAATCCCAACGTATCCGTACTGATTCATGATATTGATGACCCATTCCTGCATTTTTAACTCCTTTTCAAAAATCCGAGTTTTTAATCTTCGCCTGTCTGCCGTTCCAAAGGAAGTAGACCAATACGGATATAGCGGTTCCGAACAGCCAACCGCCTAAAACGTCTCCCGCATAATGGACGCCCAGATAGACCCGGCTGAACCCGATCAGTCCCATCAAACCGGCACACAGCAAAGAGAGGATCAGTTTTCGGTAAAATCCTTCGGCATACCTGACGGTCATCAGGATCAGCATGATATAAAGGGAAGCATTGATCATCGCGTGGCCGCTGGGGAAACTGTAGCCCGTCTCGCTGATCAGCCGCAGGACATTCGGACGCCCCCTTGCGAAGATCTGCTTCAAAATAACGTTGAACACGGCGGACAACGCCACGGCCGCTGAAACAGGAAGCGCGACGGTCCTCCTCGTTTTCGGCGCGACAAACAACGCCAGACAAAACAAAAGGACAACGACCGAGTCGCCGAGATGAGTGATGCCTTTCATCACAAAAGTTAAATTGGGGGACATGTCCTCAACCGCTTCACTGTAAGCCCACCCTTCAAAGCGTGTGGCAATTCCGGCATAGATGCATACGGCCAGCATCACAAACAGAATGATCGGCATCACAACAAGCCATACGGCGCGCCTATTCATCCTGATCCTTCTCCTCGTCCAGTACGCTTCCGCAATTTTTGCAGTATCTGTCTTTTTCACCTGCGGCCGTATTGCATTTATTACAAACGGAACCAAGCTTCGTACCGCAGAAAGTACAGTAGACGTTTGATTTGTTTTGCAGCGAGCCGCATTTATAGCAGGTCCGGCCGCCCTGTCTGTAGAGAAGAAAAACAAACAGCCCGGCCAAATTCGTAAAAAGAGTGACGATCCCCCACATGGACGCGTTCAGCTTTGCCCCGAGCGCCCGCGCGTATACCCAAAGAGCCAGTAAGACCCAATAGAGCATGAAAAACAGCATTGCGATTGCGGCCACAGCTTTTATATAGAATTCGCCACCCGCAACGGGCTGAACGTCGCTGATAATATAAACTTTCTGTCCGTCTGTTCTGTCGGCGATATAGGAAAGCAAATAGACTTTCTGGGCGGCAAAGCCGCTTTCATAGAAGTAGCGGTCTTCATATTCCTGTTTCACTTTGTTTTCGATCCCGAGCATTGAAGCCGACAATGTCAGCTTATCGCCTTTCATCAGCCGAAAATGGACCTCCGGATTTTGCCGGTCGGTGAAAAAAAGAGGGTTCCTGTCAGTGTCCGGCGTGAGGTCTACGGTTCCCTTCTGTGATAAATCCGAATGTTTCGCGCTGTACAATATTTGATTTTGTCCGTTGAGAATGAGGATATCTACCATATCCGGGGATGCATCTGCCAGATCGGCTAATTCAGGTTTCATATTTTCAAGCCCGTTCTTGTTATCTTCTACTTTTTCACTGATCCTGTGATACTCATACAGAAAAGTGAGTTTATCGCGGAACATATAGGCTAAAAATCCAGCTGAAAAGACTCCGGCAAGAATCAGGATAAGCAAGTAAATGGCGACTGCCTTCTTAAAATTGAATCTGCTGATAACAACGTTGAAGCGATCCATTATTCCATCCCTCCCGGCTGCCTGCTGAATATGAGCGGTGACAGAGCGCAGAAACCGATCACGAAGAAAAGGATCGCCGGACCACAGAATATCCAAAGGCTGATTCCGGTCAATACAAGCAGCACCGGTACAAGGATAAACAAGGCACAGACAATGACAAACACGGATTGCAGCCTCCTGTTCCGGCTCCTTTGCTTAATTTCGAAACACTTTTTATCGATTTCATCGTCCAGCCTAGACAGCAGGCCGTCTATGTTCTTATCCATGATAAAAATCTCCTCTCAGCATTTTCCTAAGCCTGACCATACCGTTGTGGATGCGGCTTTTCACTGTTTTTGGCTCGCAGGAAAACCGTCGGGCGATTTCCTGAAGCGTCAGCTGCTCCAGATATTTCAGCCTGATGGCGGCGGCCTGTTCAGGCGGCAGGCTTTCCAGAGCCTTCAGTATTTCATCCGTCAGCAAACGGTCAAGCACCACGTCCTGCACGCTGAACAGAGATGATACGTCCTGCTCCTCCAAGCTCAGCACCTCCCGCTTATTCCGTCTCAAGTGGTCAAGATAACAGTTTTTTGCAATCGTGATCACCCATGTGGAAAACGAGGCTTTCCCGTGAACATCAAATTTTTCGATTCCCCGCACCAATTTCAAAAAGGTATCCTGCGTCAGATCCTCGCTTAAAGTCACATCGCCGCAGACCTTCAGGATAAACTTTGAAACATATGGATAGTAAAAGGTGATGAGGCTTTGAAAGGCCTCTTTTTCACCCTTCTGCGCCGATACAATTAGAGAAAGCTCATCCAAGCCCTCACCTCCTTCAGACTTCTCATTATATTACACGCAACTGAATGAAAAAAGTTGCTGCCAATATTTTGCTCGGTTTTATTCATTTAAAAATTTTTAGTTTTATGAAAACAAAAAGCAGCAGACCACCCCCGCGAATCGGATGGTCAACCGCTTATATGATCGGATATAACATTAAAACAGCATCAGCATTGTTCCCGATATGACGAGCAATAAACCAATAAAGGCTTTTCTCGAAAGCTTTTCTTTGAGAAACAGGTAGGAAAATGCAATTGTGACGACAATGCTCAGCTTATCAATAGGGACAACCAGACTGGCGTTTCCCTTCTGCAATGCGTGGTAATAGCAAAGCCATGAGAGTCCGGTTGCAAGACCGGAAAGCATGATAAATACCCAGCTTTTTCTGTCAATATCCTTAATGAGAACATACTTTTTTTGGAACAGAACAATTCCCCAAGCCATAATCAGTACGACAATCGTGCGGATGGCCGTACCTAAATTTGATTCGATCCCCTGTATTCCGATTTTGCCAAGTATAGAGGTCAAAGCGGCAAAGACGGCGGAAAGGACAGCATAGAAAAGCCATGACTTGCTCTTGATGGGTGAAACTTCCGGTTCCTTCCGTTGTATCATGAGATAGGTTCCGACAGCAAGCAGTACGATCCCAAATCCCATCCAAACAGTTGGCGTTTCCCCTAAGATAAAAAAAGCAAGAAGGATAGTCAATATCGTACTGCTCTTGTCAACGGGAGTCACGTTATTGACGTTTCCAAGCTGCAAGGCCTTAAAATAGCATAGCCAAGACGCACCGGTTGCAACTCCTGAAAGGATCAGGAACAGAAGGCTGTACCCGGAAATCGCACCTATAGTATTTTGCGAACCCACAATAAAAACCATCAGCCAGGAAAACAAAAGCACAACAATTGTACGAAGGGCAGTCGCTAAGTTTGAATCGGTGTTTTTAATACCGATTTTCGCTAAAATAGACGTCATTCCTGCGAACAGCGCTGAGCCGAAAGCATATAGAAGCCACATGTATATCCCTCCAAAGATCCCTGTCCTCTAATTGGCCTCCAATTTGACATCCTCGCGCTGATCCCAGAAGACTTTGAATTCCAGCTTTTCGACTTCACGCTGCTGCTTATAGCTGATTCTGAGCGTGGCTTCCTTTGGAACGGTGACGTCTCTGTCCAGTTCCTGTAATAAGACTTTGATATTGTTTTCATTTCCCTTTAAGGTAGTCAGGGCTTCGCCAATTTTGCCAAACAGCGCGAAGGACGTGCCGGATACATCCTCGGAAACCATATACCGCTCATTCTGATTGATATAGTCAATGGAATCTCCGGCAGCCAGCCAGCGGAGCAGGGACTCCCGGGAAAAGCGCCATTCCCGGCCGATCTTGCGGGCCGGGAAATGTTCTTCGCGAAGCAGTTTGATCAGTGTCTTCTCGCTGACGCCCAAAGCCCCGGCAGCCTGTTTGAGGTTTAAAATATCATCATCATTCATTCCGTATCACGGCTCCTTTTGATCTTAGAAACAGCATATCACGATCGGGCCCGGTTTTCAAGCAGCGACGGAAGATAATAATAAATTAACAGTATATAATAGATATTTAGAGCAAGATAGCAGAATATTTTTCAACATCTATTAGAATAATTTACGGAATAGCGAAAAGCAAATCCTGATTGTTAGGGAAAGGTAAGGCAATGGTGGAATCAACGGTGCCTGAGCTTCGCTAACAAATCGACCTCTCTGTTATTTACATGTAAATGCCGGTAGCCGGATAAGCATACGTCTTGCTTATCCGGCTACCGGCTTCATAAAACAACAGTGCATTTAATACGGTCCCTTGGCATACAACGGCCGCAATTGTAGTCTCCAATAACATTAGACAGAAAAAATAAATCACAAGCAGAACAGCTCCGTATGCCCATAATACGAATATAGGCTATTTGTCTGTTTGAAGATTTCGCAAAATTTCATGATAGCGTATTGTTGCCAATTCGCTTGCTTTACCCTTTTTACAGAAAGAAAGCCCGGCCAGTTTCGGAACAACGCGCTCAACCACAATCTGCCCATCCACCATTTTAGATTCCAATGTTTCCAAGGCTTCAAGAAACCGTTTGTCCTCTTTTGCCCGGTTGTAAAAGGATAAGACGTAGACATAAATAAAAAGGTTGTAGTTTCGGAAAGGGTATTCAACTTGCATGAATAATGTGCCAATTCCATAGTGACACGGGCCAATAGGTTTCCTGATTGTCCAATGCTCCAGCAAAAAATCCACGGCCTTGTCAAGTGCAGGTTTTTTGTTAAGATAATCGGTGAAACGGAACGCGTTAAGAGCGTTAAGCGTGGGGAAAGGATTGGAATACTCCGTTTCCGGCCCTCGGCCAAAGCTGAATTTATTGCAACGCCAGCCGCCGTCTGTATACTGAATATCAAAAAGATGCTTAAAAGTCTTTTGCAATCTGAAATCAGATACATAACCCATGTGACAAAGCACATTGGCGGCGTGGATGGTTTGGCATGGGTAAACAGGGCCTTGCGGATACAGCTTAAAACGTCCGTCCTCCTGCCACGCACCGAATATTAAGGCAGCGGTTTCTTTCAGTAGAGGTTCTGTAGGTTCCATGCCCAATTCCAATAGGTACATTACGCTCTCTAAAGTTGAGAATGGCGCACCCTTTATCAAACGCTTATCCGGCGTAGTCCAAAGGTCAGCTCCATTATCATGCCTATGGGACAATATCACTTCCACATCTGATGCATATTGCTTCTCTACAGCCATCCTTTTCACCTCCTTTAATGCGCATCCCAGGCATAAGGCTGTATAGATTTAGCCAGTTGGCTCCCGACAAAATAATCTTCTTGATGGAATTCCCGCCTATCGGCGTTTTAATAACAAGTATACTCTAAAAATATAGAAATTCAATTAAATTCTGACCGTCCCCTGGCTTTAGGTCCCTGCGTGGATTGTATTTTGCTGTCCTGATCTTAGAGGCGGGGATTTTCTATATATCCGTAATCTGTTGACCTTAACACGAATTTTATCCGCCTCTTCCGCAAGTATACTTTGCAATATGCAAAGTATACTTGACATTTCTTTTTGTTAATGTTATATTTGTATTGTCAGGAGGGGTTTCTTTGAATGATAAGACCAAACTAAAGAATCGCTTAAAAGTCGCGCGAGCCGAAATGGATATTTCTCAGGAACAGCTTGCAAAGATGGCGGGTGTGAGCCGGCAAACAGTCGGTTCCATTGAAAGCGGGCAATACTGCCCGACGGCTAAACTTGCGTTAGTCCTTTCAAAGTGTCTACAAAAAAGTTTTGAGGACTTATTTTATTTAGAGGAGGAAGATAATAATGGATAAAATGGACAAGAAGCAAGGCAAGGATACCCCCCTTTACGGTATTGTTGATGAGCGGACAAAAGCCGTTGTATATCAAGGAGATGCATATACCGGGCGGTTTATGTTATTTGCGGTACTCTTTGCCGTTTTTATTCGCGGATTGGACCTCAACATCCCATTTATAGATTCAAATTGGGATTTAATGCTGATCGTCATAATCGGCGGCGGCATTTCCACCGTATATCAGATCAAAAGCAAAGTTGTGTTTAATCGTCCGTTCTCCCGGAGTTTTCTTTTTCTCATTGCTTTGATAGCCATAAGCGCTCTGATAGCATTTATTTTAATTTTTTTCAAGCGATAAACCCTATTAGGCTGTGTTGGCTTTTAAAGCCTCGCGGCCTTTTCTCCTGTGAACTCTTCCCAGCGTTTGACCGCCAAATCGCAGTACGGGGGAAAACTCCATCGCGCAGCAGCGGCGCTCAGTCCGCTCCGCCGCGATGATCGTGTGCCGCTGCCGGAAAACGGCTCCAATACGATACTGCCCCGGCCGCTGTGCATTTTCAGGCACCGCCACGGCAGTTCGATAATTTCCCGCGCCGGGGGCGTCGGGGGACAAATTCGATGCAGAAAGACAAAACAGATCGTGAGCAGAGTGCCGGGAGCGCGTCGGGACATAAAATCTGAAAGGGCGACCCTTATTGAGAGCAGAATCAGCCTGCTGCGTTTTCCCGGCACTTTACTTACTCCCCCTTAAAAAATATGGGAGAATTAAATTTGTCACAAAGAGAGGTGCCATATGGCAACGAACATTTATATCCCGTCGGCAACGCATGGGCTGGGAGTGACAATATGCGTATTTTGGGCGTAACAACCGGCGAGACCATGCTTTATGCCATGCTTGCCGCAAAGATCAATCGACCCGTGTCTTGAAAATCCCAATGAGAATAAAAAAAGCCCCAAATCCGCTTAAAAAGAGGACTTGGGGAAACCACAAAATGGTGCCGGTGGTCGGACTCGAACCGACACGTCCAAAGGACACGGCATTTTGAGTGCCGCACGTCTGCCAAATTCCATCACACCGGCAAATTTATTTGTTTTCTCAAAAACTACAGCATGGAGTATTATATAATAAAAAGGCACCGAAATCAAGTCCATTATCAAAAAAACCGGAATATCTGCAGTGAGATATTCCGGTTTTCCGAATTAAAATCATTCCGCGTTGTAGAGACCGATAATATGTCTTGGGCACGCTTCAACGCATTCCCCGCATCCCACGCACTTTTCGGGATCCACGGCCGCCAGGAAATTCTTGACATGAACCGCATCGTATTTGCAGGTTTTTTCACATTTCATACAGCCAATGCAGCCAACCTTGCACACTTTATTGACAACGTTTCCCTTGTCGCAGTTGCTGCACAGTACCACCGCCTGCTTTTTGACCGGAACCAGCGTGAGCAGATGCCTCGGACAGGCCTTCAGGCACATGCCGCAGGCAACACAGTTTTTCGGCTCGACCATTGCCACGCCATTGCGTACGCTGAGGGCATTATAATCGCAGGAATTGACGCAATCACCCAAACCGATGCAGCCAAAGGTACAGCTGGTCGGGCCGCCCGCGACCGCGGCAGCGGCGGCACAGCTTGTAATTCCTTCATATTCCACACGGTCGGTCGTGTTGTCATGGCTGCCCAAGCAGCGGACGACCGACATGTGGGGCTCCACGGAAGTTGCGGCAACGCCAAGATAAGCGGCAATCGCGTTGGCAACATCGTTGCCGCCCACGGTGCACAGTCCGGGTTTCGCCGTTCCTTCCGCCAGAGCTTTTGCATAGCCGTCGCATCCGGAGAAGCCGCACGCGCCGCAGTTTGCGCCGGGCAGCATCGCACGGACATCCTCCGTCTTCTGGTCCTTCGGAACTGCCATCACGATGGACGCGACCGCAAGAATCAAGCCGGACAGAAGTCCGATAACTACCACAATCAAAACTGGAAGTAAAATCTCATTCATTCTCTACCATCTCCTAACCCAACATGCCGTCGACAAGACCTGAGAACCCGAGAAACGACAGGGAAACCAGAGATGCGGCGATCAGAGTGATCGGCAGACCCTTCATAAATTTCGGCACATCATTAAGTTCCATTCTTTCACGTACGCCCGAGAACATGATCAGGGCAACCATGAAGCCGATGCCCGCGCCAAACGAGTTCATCAAGGCCTGCAAGTAGCCGTAGCCGGTGGGATCCGCAGTGTGTTTGTCAAGCACCAGCATGGTCACGCCGAGGACGGCGCAGTTCGTCGTAATCAGAGGCAAATAAACTCCAAGGGCGTTGTACAGGGACGGAATGTATTTCCTCAGTACCGTCTCAATGAACTGAACCAAAACGGCGATGACCAGAATAAACACGATGGTCTCCAGAAAAGCCAGGTCCTGCGGCACCAGAATTCCATAATAGATCGGCCATGTGACCGCCGTGGCGAGGACCATAACCACCGTTACGGCGATGCTCATGCCCGTCGCGCTGCTGCGGCTTTTGGAGACGCCCAGGAACGGGCAGATGCCGAGGAATTTATCAAGGATATAGTTTTCCGTCAAAATAGCGGTAAGAAAAATCGCAAAAAGTGATTTTATCATTTCGTTTCAGCCTCCTTGTCTTTGCCTACGATAAGGGAGCAGTTTTTGGAAAGCGCGCAGCCCGCGCAGCCGGTGAATCCGCCGCAGCCGATTTCCTCGGGGGCTTTCCCCTCGCCGGAAAGCCGGTTTGCGACGGCGATCAAAAGTCCAAAGACAAAGAATCCTCCCGGAGGAAGCAGAAACACGATGATCGGAGGCATAAAGCCCGAAAGGATCGGGGCATTGAAAACCGTGCCGTTGCCCAGCAGCTCGCGGATGATGCCCATCGCGAGCAGCGTGGCGGTAAAACCGATGCCCATGCCGATCCCGTCCAGGATGGAGGGTAAAACCTTATTTTTGCTTGCATACATTTCGGCACGGCCGAAAATGATGCAGTTTACAACGATCAATGGCAGATAAACGCCCAACGCGGCCTTCAATGCGGGGGAAACCGCCTCGACAATCATCTGGACAATGGTCGTAAAGCTCGCGATTACCACGATGTAGCATGGAATGCGGACCTTGTCGGGGATAATATTGCGCAGCGCGGAGATAATCGCGTTGGAGCACACCAGAACAAAGGTTGTGGCAAGTCCCATCCCGATCGCGTTGCCGGCCGCCGTTGTGAGCGCCAATGTGGAACAGGTGCCCAGAACCAGCCGGAGCACGGGGTTCTCCTTGATAATGCCCTTTGTAAGTTCATGTATCGGACTGTTTTTAGCCATATTACTCACCACCCTTTACTTTCTGATAGTCCTCAATCGCCTCGTTGACGGCCGTCGTCACTGCCTTGCTGGTAATCGTGGCGCCGGTCATGGCATTGATCTGTCCTTCCTTGGCTCCGCCGCCTTTGACCACTTCAAAGCCCTTTTCCGGAGCCTTCTGTTTGTACTGGTCGCGGAACGAATCCTTCTGTGCGTTCAGGCCGAGGCCCGGGGTATCGCTGGTGCTCAGCAGGATCACTCCCGTGACCTTGCCGTCCTTGTCAATGCCGGTCATAACCTGAATCTTGCCGCCGTAGCTGCTGGCCTCGGTCGTGAAAACATAGCCGGCAATGTCGCTTCCCTTTTTGCCTACGTAACAATCCTCGTTCTTTGCGGACTGCTCAAAGGATTCGGCGGTCGGAAGGGCCACTCTGCGGGATTCCTCTGCGTCTTTCGCGTTCTGCGCCGCGATGGTGTCTTTGGTCGCCATGTTGGTAAAGGCCAACAAAGCCGTCATGACCAGGCAGATGGCGACCAGGATCATAGTCGGCTTCAGAATTTCTTTAGCGCTTAGCTTCATCTTTCACAGGCTCCTTTCCGAATGCCACCGGGCGCGTCGCGGAATCGATCAGCGGCACAAGAATATTCATGACAACGATGGAGTAGGATACGCCTTCCGGCAGGCTGCCGAAATTCCGGATCAGCATGGTGAGAATGCCGCATCCGACGGCAAAAATGACCTTGCCCTTGGTGGTGATCGGAGAAGTCGTGTAGTCGGTCGCCATAAAGATCGCGCCGAGCATCAGGCCGCCGGAGAGCAGATCCATCAGAACATCGCGGCCCATAAAGAGTGAGAGAACCGCCGCGGTGCCGATGTAGCACAGCGGGATCACAGGGGAAATCACTTTGCGGGCCACCAGATAGATTCCGCCCAGGAGCAGCGCAAGGGCGCAGGTCTCGCCCAGGCAGCCCGCCCGGTCGCCGACGAACATATTCAGGTAGCTGGGCAGCTGGTCAATTGACGCGCCCTGCTTTAAAAGGTTCAGAGGGGAAGCGGTGGTGACCGCGTCGGAAGTATGAAGGTAATAAAAAGGCTTTGCCCACGTGGTCATGGGTGTGGGGAAAGAATTCATCAGGATAATGCGGGCGGTCAGAGCAGGGTTGACAAAGTTCTGGCCGATGCCGCCGAACATCTGCTTGACCACCACGATCGCGACCATTCCGCCGAAAGCGGCCATCAGCGGATGAATGGTGACAGGCAGGTTGAAGGCGAGAAGCAAACCGGTCACCACCGCGCTCAAATCACCGATGGTGTTTTCCCGCTTCATGACTTTGCGGCATATGTACTCGCTGAGGACGCAGGAGATGATTGTCACGGCCATAATCAGCAGCGCACGCGGCCCGAACACAATGACTGCGGCGATGGCGGCCGGCACAAGCGCCAGGATCACATCCAGCATAATCTTCCTGGTAGTCACCCCGCTCCTGATATGAGGCGAGGACGATACGACCAATTTCTCTTCCATTATTTCTTCCCCTCCGCTCTAACCAAAGCTTTGCCAAGACGAATTGCCTGAACCAGCGGCCGGCCGGCAGGGCAGTTGAAAGAGCAGGTTCCGCATTCCATGCAGTCCATAATGTCCAGGCTGTTCAGCTCTTCCACGCGCTTCGCAACGGTATTTTTCTCAAGAAGCGTCGGCATCAGGTTCATCGGGCAGCCGGTCACGCAGCGCCCGCAGCGAATGCAGGCGGAAGGCTCCAGCTTATGCGCTTCCTTTTCATCCAGGCAAATAATCGCATTGTTTTGTTTAATGACGGGCAGATTGTCGCTTGCAATCGATACGCCCATCATCGGGCCGCCCATCAGGATCTTTTTGGGAGTGGCTTTGTATCCGCCGCAGAAATCGACGATGGTGCGGATGTTCGTGCCGATGGGCACAATGACGTTCTTCGGTTCCTTAATGGCGGAGCCGTCGATGGTCAAACGCTTTTCAACCAGAGGCATTCCCGTTCTCAGGAACTTGCCCAGGTGTGCGCAGGACGTGACATTCATCACAATGCACCCCGCGTCCGCCGGAAGCTTGCCGACCGGAACGCGGCGGCCCGTGCAGGACTGGATCAGCACTTTTTCAGCGCCCTGCGGGTAACTGGAGCGCAGCTCGAGCACCTTGATCTCTTTGTCGGACTCTTCCTTGCTCTCGCTCAGCACTTTGTTGAACTTGGCGATGACGTCCGGCTTGTTCCCCTCGACCCCCAAGATGACCCGATGCAGCCCAAGCCAGTGTTTGACCGCGCGGACTCCGGTGAAAATATCGTCGGTGTCTTCGATCGCGCACCGGTTGTCTGAGGTGATGTAAGGCTCGCATTCCGCCACATTGACAATCAGTGTGTCCACATTTTTATCGTCCGGAACCTTCAGCTTGACGTGCGCGGGGAATCCGGCGCCGCCCAGCCCGACCAGGCCGCAGGCGTGAACCGCGTCCAGAAACTCCGGAAGGCTGTTGATGACCGGAGGTTTCACATCCGGTGAGACTTCCATCTTGCCGTCGGAATCAATCACAACCGCGTCCATGAACTGGCCTCCGGACAGCGTCACCTTTTTGATCGCGCTGACGGTTCCGGAAATCGTTGCATGGATCGGTGCGCTGACAAACGCGGTGCTGTCAGCGATTTTCTGCCCAATCAAAACGGTATCCCCGACTTTTACCGTCGGAGCGCAGGGGGGACCTACATGCTGCTGCATGGGCAGGACAACCTGCCCGGGAGGCGGCAGCATGACGGATTCCATCTGCGCGGTGTTCTTCCTGTGAGGAACTGCCGCGCCGCCATGCGTTTTGAATGGCTGCGTTGGAAAAGTCAATTCCATGTTTAAATCCTCCAATACATACTAAACTAATGAAAATAACAATATTCAGTCACGGCACCCGGCCCGAAGTTTCCCTCTGACTCATGCCGAAGAGAACCCCAAAATATAAAGCAGGAATCATTTGGCGAGGACATAGTTTCCGCCGGTAATTTGAAAGCTGTCTTTCAGCCCGCCGGTTACATAAACCTGATTCGCGGAGTCAATAAACACGCCTTCCGCATGATAATCCGCAAGCAGTTTTTCGCCCTTTTCTCTTCCCAGAACAAAGCAGGCGGTCGAAAGCGCGTCGCTGAGCGCGCCGTTGTCACATTTGACGGTCACGGAAACCAACCCGTTGTTTTCGGGATAGCCCGTTTTCGGGTTTAGCAGATGGTGGTAGGTGACACCGTTTTCCGTAAAGGTCTGTTCGTATGTTCCCGAAGTGGACACAAAGCCGGAAGCAAGATCGATCTGCCCCATGGACCCGGCGCTGTCATCCTTTGTGTCCGGGTCGCGGATCGCGATATGCCAGGGGGACCCGTCCGGCTTTGAGCCGTAAACCCCGATGCTCCCGCCGACCGCGATGATTCCATATTCCGCGCCCGCGCTGCGGTAAGCCGCGATCGCATCGTCGCAGGCGGCACCCTTCCCGATCCCGCCCAGATCGATCGCCATATAGTGCAGCTTCAGCGACGCTTTGGAATTTTTTGCATCGACGCGCAAATCCTGATAATTCACATACTGAACAAACTTCTGCACTTCCGACTTGGCCGGAGCATGCTGGTTTTCCCCGCCGAAGTCCCAGAGCGACGACACCGGCAAAATCGTGGGATCGTAAGCCCCATCCGATTTCTGGGCCACATCCAGGCTGGCGGAAAGAATGGAAGCAGTCTCAGGGTCAATGGAAATCCAATCGGTCCCAGCGGCCGCATTCAGGCGCGCCACATCGGAGGTGTCGATGCGCCATGAAATTTCGTTCTCCAGCCGCGTTATCTTACCCAGCGCCGCCTTTGCCGCTTCTTCGCCGTTTTTTCCGTATACGGTCTGCTGTATGTAAGTTCCCATCGCGAAGTCTGAGCTTTCATAGGAAACGGGCTGCCGCTCCGTCCGATACCAGTAAAAGCCCGCCAGGACGGCAGCCCCGCAGAACAAAACGACCAGCGCCGGGACGATTCTTTTTTTACCGCGCATCAGCTTCCCCCTATGTTGCATATCTATGTGAATTATATCACATTTTCACCGAAAGTCCAGTAAAATGAGCAAAATACGCGGGAATCAGCCGGTTTTTCATACAATTGTGCAAAGAAAATTCTAAAACCTTCCCGATCTGAAATTTTATCATTCAGCCTGAAAAAAAGACTAAAAATATCCCCCATTCCTTTTCTTTATGATATAATCATTTGCAGAAAGCAACAGGAGGATGAAAGCGATGTCTGTCGACAAAGTAAAAAAATATTTGGCACGGTTTTCCATGCAGGACCGGCTGAAGGAATTTCCGGTCTCCAGCGCGACGGTGGAACTCGCGGCGAAGGCCCTCGGAGTGGAGCCGGCCAGAATCGCCAAAACGATCTCCTTCCGCCGGGAAAACGGCTGCATTCTGATCGTGGCCGCCGGAGATACGAAAATAGACAACGCGAAATTCAAATCGGAATTCGGGTTTAAGGCGAAAATGCTCGGCGCCGAAGAAGTGGAGCCCCTGACGGGGTACCGGATCGGAGGCGTCTGCCCGTTTGACAATCCGGCACAGGCGCAGGTCTACTGTGATGTGTCGTTAAAGAGGTTCGAGACGATTTTCCCCGCGGGCGGCAGCGAAAGCTCCTGCGTGTCGCTCGCCTGCGACGAGCTGTCCCGCCTGTCCAACAGCGTCCGCTGGGTGGATGTCTGTAAAAACCGGGAAGGTGCCTGACCGCCATGAGAATGCGGACGAAACATTGGGCGGCTCCGGAACTGGACGCCTGCCCGTATTTTTACCGGAAGCCGGAGCAGTACCTCGGCCGCTGGCACAGTCTTTTCGCAAGACAGCAGCCTGTTTACCTGGAGCTTGGATGCGGAAAAGGATTTTTCCTCGCCGGGGCCGCGCCGCGCCATCCGCAGATCAACTATCTTGGAATCGATCTGAAGGACGCCGTCCTCGGACCGGCCCGCAGAAATATAGAGCAGGCGTTCCGCGAGGCGGGCCGCCCGGTGGATAATGTGGTCCTGACGGCGCTCAACATCGAGCAGATTCAGTTTGCAATGGGGCCGCAGGACCAGGTGGACCGGATCTATATCAATTTCTGCAACCCATGGCCCCGAAAGAAACATCAGAAACGCCGTTTGACGCATCCGCATCAATTGGAGCATTACCGGCAGATCTTAATCCCGGGCGGGGAACTGCATTTCAAAACCGACGACGAGGGACTGTACGCGGACACCGTGGAATATCTGGAATCCTGCGGGTTTCAGATTTTCTTGCGGACGGAGGACTTGTACGCCGACCTGCCGGAAGACAACATTCAAACAGAACATGAAAAAATGTTTTTGCAGCAAGGCGTTAAAATCAAGGCGCTTTCCGCGCGGCTGCGTGAAAATCCATGAGAGAGGACCGGGCGTAAACCCGGTCCTCAAATTTTGCTGCAGCTTCGCGATTGGCACGGCATCGCCGGCTTCTCCGTCAGCCGCCGCCCTGATCCCCGATCGCCTGGACCGCGCCGCCCTGAAGCAGCTGATCCACCTCTTCGTAGCCTGCCGGAAAAGCAAAGTTGTAGCGCGCCGGAAGCGCGAATACGTATTTGGAATTGCGGGCCAGCTCGCTCGGACCGATCGGAGCCGCCCCGATATGGAATTTGTCCTGCCCAAGCGCATTCCACTGGTCCGGGGTGAAAACCAAAATCGGGATGTCCTGCCGCGGCGTCTCCTTGGTCCACTCCGGGTGGCGGACCAGGATCTCCGGGCCGGTCTCCGTGATTTTTCCCTCCTGCCCCTGGACCAGCGAATACCCCTGCCATTCCTGGGTGAGAACGGTATAGCCCTTCCAGCTCGACGGAAGGGTTACCGAAAAACCATACTGATCATTCCGATAGACGATGGAAGAGGAAGAAGTTTCCTGATCCAGCGTGACGTCCACAATCATCCAGCGGCCCCCTATCTTTTGCACGGACAGTTTGATCCCCTGTTTGCCGGACTGCTGACCGCCCGACACGTCTGCGGAAGTTTTTTCTATGATTTCTCCCGTCACGTCATAGGCGTCGTCCGCCTGTTTCTCCACGGAAAGGATCTCAATCCGGTCCGGCCAGGGGCTGGAAGTGAGACGTCCCGGAGCCGAAGACGGTTCGGACTGCCATTCCTTCAGCAGAGAGGGCGAAACATATTCGCCATAATATTTTTGCATGTCACTGGCGACCGCTTCCTTTGCCGCTAAAAGAGAAACCTTCTGCAGCTGGCCGCCGAATCCGGTGACCAGATCTCTGACGGCCGCCTCCTGCACCTCGCCGGTTGACCGGGAGGAATCCGGCTCCTGTGCCGAAGGCGCACCACGGCAGCCGGCGGCAAGTGTACAAAAAGCCAGCGCAAGAATCAAACATCCAATTTTTTTCACGCTCACTCCCCCTTCGATGCCAATTCCCATACAAAATATGCAGGCTGTCTTCTATTCATACCCTGATGCGAAAGAAATGAAGAAAACCCCGCCCTGTCCATTTCTGGACAGGCGGGGCCGCTTTCGTAACACTCGGCTGGCCGGCACAGGCTTTGCAGCTGAAAACGGCGCGTCCGCCCGCCGACCCGTTTTATGTCGCTCCGAATCCCGGCGTTTCCGGCCGCGGGCCGGCGCAGTCATCCGCTGACGCTGAGATTGACCATATAGCTGCCGTATACCCAGGAGCTGGAGGCGTTGCTGATGCTGAACGTCACCGGCATCTCCGTGTGACCGGTAAAATTTTCGCTGTCCGACAGATCGATTTCAGCCACCAAATTGCTTTCCGTCAGTTTTGCGATTTCCTCTTTCGGCCCGACGACCGTGACGTTCAGCGTCTTGGTGTAAATTTCCGCATGCTTTCCGGAACCCAGATTTTTTACGCTGAAATTCGTCACAGTAATCTTTCTTGTAGACAGGCCGCTCAGAGCCAAGGTCACCTTCGCGGTCGGAATATTGCTCAGGTTCTTGCAGGTCGACGGCAGACTGACATCGACGTCGAAACTGTTGGTACTGGGGCTCACCTTGGAAAAATCGATCGGCGCAAGGCTGACCGCCGACAAATTGGTCAGCACGCTGGAGGGTCCCGCCACCTCAATCGTCCGGGGATCGATCGAGATCTCGGAGCTTCCAAGGGACAGCCCGGCCGGCTTATTGGTGAAGACGGCATCCAGCGGCAGGATCTCCCTCGGCAGAACCGGAATGCTCACCTCAACCTGCTTCAGGCTGAGCGTCAGTCCGCTGTCTGTGATCTTATTTCCGTTCACGTCATACAGGACCAGATCCGCGGTAAAATTCTTTGTATCCTTCAAAGTATCGGTCACCTTGTATTCAAAAGCGACCCGGTTGACCTGCTGCACCTGCTTTTCCGGACCCGAGACCGTCACCGTGTCGCTGTTGAGCGCGGGCGTCCCGACGAAAAAGGAAGGATCCGATTTATAATTTTCGGGATAGGTGATATCGCTCTGAATATTAAATGTTTTTTCCTTGTAGCGGTCGACGACGACGATAGCCTGCTCCGGCAAAACAGAGGACACGGTGAAATCTGTCAGGTTCCGTTTCTCCGTCTTCTGGGCGGTCAGGGGAAGCGTATAAGTATTGGGGGAAGTAATCGACGAAGCCGAAAGCGCAACCACCTTCAGGTCGTCGGCACTGATCTGGTTGACCACCAGGCTGTTCCCCTTGACATACACCGTCGCCGTCTTGTTGACAGGGCTGAACACCTTGAGCCCGTCGGCCTGGGCGGCGTCGGAAAGCGTGATTTCGATCGGGACGTTCGCAATTGCCCGCGGGTGGTCCTCCGTATCCGCCGACGTGACAAAAAACCAGAGAAATATGGAGACAAGAAGAGAAAAAACCAACACAAATTTATTATTATAAAACAGCTGATCCATGGAAATCTTTCTGATTTTCATTATTTTTTCGTCCTCCGGAAAGAAGGAATCCAGTTTTGCCTTTTTTCGACAGGTTCGGCCGCTTCGGAGAGCATAAGGCTCTCCAGTTCGCTGTTCAGCGTCTCCCTTGTGTAATTTCTCGTAATCGTCCCGTTCCTCACGACGGAAATCTGGCCGGTTTCTTCCGAGACCACGACGATGACCGCGTCCGAATTTTCGCTCATGCCGATCGCGGCCCGGTGCCGGGTTCCGAGTTCCACGCTGACCTTGTCGCTTTTGGTCAGGGGAAGGATGCATCCGGCGGCGTGAACCATCCCGTCACGGATGATCATGGCCCCGTCGTGCAGCGGAGCTTTGTTGAAAAAGATATTGCAGATGATCTGGACGGATGGCACCGCCTCGACAATGGTGCCCGTGTCGATGATATCGCCCAGCTTCGTCTTCATCTCAAATACGATCAGCGCCCCGGTCTTTTGCCGGGACATCTGAGCGGCCGCGTCGACGACTGCGTTGACCGCCCTCCGGTTTTTCTGAAGCCTCATCTCCGCCTCGTCCGAAACAAAGCTGAGGCCCAGATACCATTTTTTCCCCGTCCCGATTCCGCTGCGGCCAAGCTGTTCCAGGGCGCGCCTGATTTCGGGCTGAAAAACAATCAGCAGAGCAATAAAAGCAAACTGGAACAGATAACTGATGATGCTCTGCATCAGATACAGATTGAGCCAGTAGGAAAGGAGCCAAACCGCCATCAGCACCAGAATCCCGCGCACCAGCTGCCCCGCTCTTGTTTCCCGTACCAGTTTGACCGCGTTGTAAATGATAAACGTGACAAGGGTGATGTCAAGAGCGTCGGCAAACCGAAAGTTATGGATCAGCTGAAGAAAAATATTCCATAGGCCGATGACAAAATCCATACTTTTTACCCTTTCCTATCGAACCGGGCGCCCGGCTTCCGATCCTTTCTTTTAAAAACCTATCCGCAAACAGTCTCCGGCGCAGGATATCCGGCCGGAGTCCGGTTTTTCCACTTCCATTTTAGCATATATGATTTTAGAATCAACCTTTTCTTTCTCAATTTTAACGGATTGAGGCCAAAACCTGCGCCAACCGGTCCATCTCTGCCCGGCGCGTGAAAACGGAGGGGCAGACGCGCACCGCGCCCTGCTCCAGCGTGCCGTAAAACCGGTGTGCCGCGGGAGCGCAATGCAGCCCGGACCGGACTGCGATGCCATATTCATTCAGTTTTCTGCCGACCGTCTCGCTCGGCAGGTCGCCCACGTTGAACGACAGCACCGGCGCAAAATACCGCGGATTCGGTTCGTCAGCGTAAAGCCGGACGTTGGAGAGCCTTGACAGGCGCTGGTACAGGTACTGGACAAGGCCGATTTCATGCTGGAAAATCCGATCGGTCCCGCGCGCCCGGACAAACTCGATCCCCGCCCGCAGGCCGGCGATCCCCGGCATGTTCTGGGTCCCGCTTTCCATCCGCTCAGGCATGGCCTCCGGCTGCTTCGTCTGCGCGGAATTGGTTCCGGTCCCGCCTTCGATCAGCGTGTTCAGCCCGCTGCCATTCGCCGTGATCAGAAGGCCCGTGCCCATCGGGCCGTAAAGCCCCTTGTGGCCCGCGATGCAGAGATAATCGATCCCGCTGTCCGCCATATCGACGGGAAGCACCCCCGCGGACTGAGCGCAGTCCACCGCGATCGGGACCCTGTACTCGTGGCCGAGCGCGGCGATCCGTTCCACCGGAAGCCGGATGCCCCACACGTTTGAGGCGTGAGTGCAGACGATCAGCCTGGTATTGGAGCGGATGGAGCGGCGGAAGGAATCCACCGTGGCATCGTTGTCGCCCGGGTATACCCGCGCTTCCGTCACCTCTACGCCGGCTTCGGAAAGCGCGTGGAGCGGGCGGGCCACCGCATTATGTTCCAGGCAGGAGGTGACCGCGTGGTCGCCGGGTTTCAGAAGTCCTTTCAGGACATAGTTTACCGCGTGAGTGCAGTTCAGCGTAAAGGCGACGCATTCCGGCCCCGGCGCGTGAAAAAAATCCGCCGCTGCCATCCGGCAGCGGTAAACTTCTTCAGCCGCGGCAAGGGACATATCGTGCCCAGCCCTGCCCGGATTCGCGCCGTAATTCCGGAGGGCGTAGGCCACCGCGCTGCGCACGGAATCCGGTTTCGGATAGGTGGTGGCCGCATTATCCAGATAGATCATATCGTATCCTCTCTTTCCGCGCGTCCATTGACCGGGACGCCGTACCGAAGAAGAATGTCTTCCGCTTCGTCGGCTCTGCCGCCGGGAACAAAAATACAATATCCGCAGCCCCCGTTCGCGTAGCTGCCGGGTATTCTTTCCACATAGGAACGAATTCCCAGCCGGACCAGTATGTTGCGGCTCTTGATGGCATTTGTAATGGAACCGACGAGTATCAACGGCTTGCCCACAACAATCCCCCCTCTGTTTTTACTAACAGAATATGCGGTGGGCAACGGTTTGACTATTTCACTTTACCGCATTCTCCCCAAAAACAGCGGTGTCGATCAGGCAGACCGCCTGGGCGGCAATCCCCTCTCCTGCGCCGGTAAAGCCCAGACGCTCCTCCGTCGTCGCCTTTACGCTGACGCGGTCTGCGGGGATTTTGCACGCCCCGGCGATCCTCTCGCGCATCCGCTGAATGTAAGGGCTCAGCTTGGGAGCCTGGGCAATCACAGTGGAATCGATACTGAGAACGGCATACCCTTTTTCTCCCAAGAGATCGGAAACTTTCCGAAGAAGCCCTATGCTGTCCGCCCCCCGGAAAGAAGGGTCGCTGTCCGGAAACAGCGCTCCGATATCCCCAAGCGCCGCCGCCCCCAGCAGCGCGTCCATCACGGCGTGCGCCAGAACATCCGCGTCGGAATGTCCGAGAAGCCCCTTTTCACAGGGAATTTCAACTCCGCCCAGAATCAGCCGGCGCCCCGGCGCAAGGCGGTGAACGTCGTATCCCTGCCCAACTCTCATGAAAGGCCCTCCCTTTTTTTCAGGATTGCTTCCGCAATGACGAGATCCTCCGGCGTGGTCAGCTTGATATTCTCATAGCTTCCCCGGCACAGATGGACCCTGACCCCGATCCGTTCAACCAGCTGGCAGTCGTCGGTATAGTCCTTTCCGTCCTCCCGGGCTTTTGAGAGCGCCCGCCGATAAAGATCCATGCGAAACGTCTGCGGCGTCTGCACCGTCCAAAGTCCTTCCCGATCCGGCGTGGAGAGGACCCGCTGCCCGGAATCGATCCGCTTGACGGTATCCTTCAGAGGCGTCCCCAGAGCCGACGCGCCGGTTTTGAAAGCGTCCCTTACGCACAGATCAATTTCCTCCGGCGTCACAAGCGGCCTTGCGCCGTCATGGACGGCAAGATATCCGGCGTCCCGCGGAAGCGCTTCGACCCCCGCGAAAACGGATTCCTGCCGCGAGGCCCCGCCGGGGACGACCGCGGCTGCCTTTTGGATGCGGTATCGGCCGATACAGTCCCGCATCGCCCCAAGGTCCTCCTTGCGGCAGACGATGACGACCTGCCCAACCGCCCGCGCACCGTCAAACGCTCTCAGCGTGCGGACCACCGCCGGAACGCCCAAAACCGGAAGAAACTGTTTCGAAATGCCGCTTCCCATTCTGGCCGACCGGCCGGCGGCGGCAATCACTGCGCAGCATACATCCGCCGCTCGGTCAAAGTTCATTGCATTCCCTCCAAAAAATGTCTTCCGTCATCAGTAATTTTCTCCGTCGGCGCCGAGGGCGTCTCCGAGCGAATCCGGTTGAAAATCGATGAATAACGGCGTATGATTATGATAATAAAAAATGGAATGGTGGAATCCATATGGGCGAAATCAAAGCAAAACATGTCTCAGATTCGGAAACAGAGCAGATACAGCCTGTGTTTTACTCCAATTTAAATTTGCAGCAGCGCCTGTTCGGCGGGGAGCTCGTCTCGTGGATCGACGTGGTGGCCGGCGCCGTCGCCCGCAGGCATTCCTCGAGCAACGCGACCACTGCGGCGATCGATAACCTGCAGTTCAAGCTGCCGGTTGTCGCCAACAGCGTCGTGGTACTGCATGGGAAAATGACCTATGTTGGACGCACTTCGATGGAAGTCCGTGTGGACAGTTACGTGGAGGAGCTTTCCGGCGAGCGAAAGCTGGTCAATACCGCCTACCTGGTGCTTGTGGCCCTGAGCGAGGACGGGAAGCCGATTCCCGTTCCCAGGCTGATTTGCGATACCCCGGAAGAAAAGGCGGAATGGGAAGCCGGCGAAAAGCGCCACGCTTTAAGAATTCAACGCAGACAGGAATCTTTCTGAAAAACGCCCCGGAAATCCGGGGCGTCTCGCTTCTTCTTACCCGCCAAACAGCGGACCCGAAAACTCAGATGCGGTTTTTGAGCTTCATCCGGGCGCGTTGCAGAGCATTATCCGCCGCTTTGGGCGTGATGGACAGCTTTCCGGCGATCTCGGAGTAACTGTACCCGCCCAAATACAGCCGAAGCACGCGAAGCTCCCGTTCCGACAGGGCGGACCGGATTTTCTCCCACATCTGGCCGACGCCTTCACTGCTCGCAAGCAGGGTCTCCGGGTCCCATCCCCCGGATTGCAGCTCCAGCCCCGGACGCTCACTGTCGCTGAGAGACACAAAGTCGCTCAGCGGTTTATTTTTCCTGCTCAGGGCGGAGCGGTAGGCCATAATCATGCGGTTCGCGATGCAGGTGCCCGCATAAGTCTTAAAGGCGGCGCCGCCTGAAGAATTGTAAGCGCGCGCCGCGTTGAAAAGACCGACCAGCCCCTCCTGGCAGAGGTCGTCCGTTTCCAACTGGGCGGAATGAAACGGCGCCGCCTTATAGCGAATCAGCGGGATATACCGCGCCGTCAGTTCGGCGAAGGCGTCGGAATCGCCGTCTTTTACAAGCGCGGCCAGCTGGCTGTCCGTAAAACCGGCAAGCCGTGTACGGTTTGGAACTGACAAGGCAAACACCTCATGACACACTTTCCTGCAGTTTCATCATACCTTACATCCGTCAAGAAGTCAATGGAATTCTCCCGATCCGCCTTTCCCAAAAGGAATTCCATTGCGGATTTAAGTCGAAAAGAGTATAATAAATATATTATGATCTGGGGGAATGGGAATGGTATCACATTTATACGGCATGGGTCTTTACGGCATGGATGCATTCCCCGTGGAAGTGGAGGCGGACCTCTCCTCCGGGCTCCCTTCGTTTGAGGTGGTCGGGCTTCCGGACACTGCGGTGAAGGAATCCCGCGACCGTGTCAGATCCGCGATGAAAAACTGCGGCTTCGACTTTCCGGTCAGCAAAATCACCGTGAATCTGGCTCCGGCCGACAAGCGGAAGGAAGGGCCGATTTACGATCTGCCGCTGCTGATCGCCCTGATGAAGGCCAGCGGGCAGCTGGACGCGGACCTTGATGGGAGCGTCTTTATCGGCGAGCTTTCCCTGACGGGCGAACTGAGGCCGGTGCGCGGGATTTTGCCGATGGCGATCCGCGCGCGGGAAGAGGGCTTCCGCCGATTTTTCGTGCCAAAGGAAAACGCCGCGGAGGGCGCGGTGGTCCGCGGGATCGAAATCTATCCCGTGGAGGACCTTCCCGGACTTCTGGGGCATCTGAACGGCGGCGGACAGATCGTTCCGGCCAAGCCCGCCGAGCCGGGGCCCGGCGGTATGCCGGACTGCCCCGACTTCGCCGACGTCTGCGGCCAGGCGGAAGCCAAGCGCGCACTGGAGATCGCCGCCGCCGGCGGGCATAACGCGCTGCTGATCGGGCCGCCCGGCTCCGGAAAGAGCATGCTGGCACGGCGCATTCCATCCATCCTTCCCGAAATGACATTCGAGGAGACCATTGAAACAACGAAAATCCACTCCATTGCCGGGATCCTTCCTCCCGGCGTCTCATTGGTGCGCACGCGGCCGTTCCGCTCTCCCCACCACACCGTTTCCCCCGCCGGGCTTTCGGGCGGAGGCAGTATTCCCCGCCCGGGGGAAATCTCTCTGGCCCATAACGGCGTGCTTTTTCTGGACGAGCTTCCCGAATTTTCACGCAGTTCGATGGAAGTTCTGCGCCAGCCGATTGAAAACGGAGCCGTCACGATCTCCCGGGTCGGCGGCACGGTCAGCTACCCTTGTTCCGTGATGTTTGTCGCGGCCATGAATCCCTGTCCCTGCGGATATTTCGGGCACCCGACGCGGCGCTGCACCTGCTCGCCCCAGGCGGTTTCGCACTACCTGTCGCGGGTTTCCGGCCCTCTCCTCGACCGGCTCGACCTTCACATCGAGGTGCCGCCCGTCGACTTCGAGCAGCTGGACACACACGGCAAAGAGGAAAGCTCCGAGTCCATCCGGCGCAGGGTCAACGCCGCCCGCCGGATTCAGAACGAGCGGTTCCGCGGAACGGGCGTCTCCTGCAACGCGAGAATCCGGACCGACCGGCTGCACGAATTCTGCCGGCTGAGCGAATCCGGGCGCGCCCTTTTAAAAAAGGCGTTCGACCGGCTGGGGCTTTCCGCGCGCGCCTATGACAGGATCCTGAAAGTGTGCCGCACCATCGCCGATCTGGACGGGAGCGAAACCATTGAGCCCGCACATGTCGCGGAAGCGGTGCAGTACCGCAGTCTGGACCGCAAATACTGGCTCAAGGAACTGTGAGCAAAAAGGGTCCGCAGAATGCTTTTACATTCTGCGGACCCTTTTATCGTTATGCAGACTTTTTATTCGCGTTTACTGCAGCGACGAAGCCGCGCTCGGATAGCCGTACCCGTACTTGTTGTAACGCAGCGCGTCATAATCCCCGTAATTATAAACGTTTGCTTCCCCGAGGCGCCGATAAAACAGGCCCGTGTAGAACTTGCCGCCCGCCTGGTTCCAGCGGATCAGCTCCGTGCCGAAGGCGTAGGCATTCGTATAATTCAGGTCGTGAACAAGCTGGCCGGAGCACGCCAAACTCACATAGCCGGCGTTCACCCAGCCGGTCGTTCCGTCCGCCAGCTTTACCTTGTACCATCCGTCCTTTTTGTCGGAGAAATCTCCGCCTGTCACGGTGACAGCCGTTCCCGCCGCCACCGACCCGGTCTGAGCGGACAGCATCCCGCTGTTGCTCCTCACCTGCGTATCCAGCGCGACGGTCGCATCATAAGTGGTCCCGGAAGAGAAATCCGGCGGCCTGACCGCATTTTTCATAATCTTGATAAAATCCATTTCCGTCGAGCTGTTGAAATATCCCGAGCCAACGTTATAGGCAAAGCTGATCAGGCAGTCCGCCTGATACTGGTCCATCAGAAAGCCGTTGTTTTTAATCATCTTGTTCAGTTCCGACGTATAGGAGGAACTGTTGATCTTATTTACCATCATGGACCAGGCCTCGGTCGCGCTGACCCCGTTGTAGAATTCGGCGTTCGCCCCCAGCGTACAGCCATAGCCGATCGTGGGGACCTGGCTTGAGGACATCGTATCCGTGTAGACGCAGGAAACGTATCCCTCCCATTTGGAAATCAACCGGATCATCTCGTCGCTGACGCGGCGCTGTTCGGAAGTCGTCACGGACCGGTCGCTCTGCGTGGCGACATAAGCGCTGGTGGTAAAGCCGGTGCTGCTGTAAGCCCCGCCGGATCTGGATTTCGCAAGGACCGTGTAATTGCCCGGGCTGTTAAAGGAAGCAGCCGCCTTCCAGACCTTGGTCGTTACCCCGTTCGTCGTTTCCGCCGTGCTGCTTTCCGCAGTCGCCGTAACCGTCTTTCCGTCCGGGCCGGTCACGACAAATTGCACTCCGTCGCGGCTGTTGTCCGTAATTGCCGTCAGCGCCACGCTCTCCCCCGGCGAGGCGATATTCGGAGAAGCGTAAGCCGTGCGGACAGGCTCCGCGTCGGAAACCGTCACGCTGCAGACCGCCGTCGAGGAACCGGATTTCGCGGTGATCGCCGCGCTGCCCGTTGCAACGGCGGTGACATACCCGTTTACGACCGTTGCAACGGAAGCGTTGCTGCTCGTCCAGGTGACGTCCGCGCCGCTCGGGTTGGTCGTCGCTTTCAGATACAGCGTTTTCCCCTCCGGCACGGTCTGGCTTCCGGACGACAGGGACAGCGAGGAAGCCGACGTTCCTGTTCCCGTATTTGAACCGGCCCCTCCGCCCGTCGACGTCCCGTCTGAATAATGAATGCTCACATAATCGGCGCTGACGTAACCCGATTTTCCATCCGCCGTCTGCACTTTCACCCATCCGGAGGCCGGAGCGGCCAGCACCCGAAGGCTTGTGCCGTTGGCCAGATTAGCAAGGATCTTGCTTGCCGTATTCGGCTGTTCCCGCAGGCGCAGAACGTCGGCCGTCACGGACGCGCCCGTAATGTTGGCCGCACCGGAGTCGGATGCGCCTGTGCCGGAATCACCCTGGCCGCCGTTCCCCCCCGATGACGCGGAGGAAGAGCTTTGGGGGGAAGAGGATGACGAGGAAGACCCGGTGCCCGCGCCGGTATTCGCACCCCCCGAAATAGTCAGATACTTGCGGCTGCACCAGCCCTCCTTGCCGCTCTGTGTGCGGACCTGCACCCACTCAGAATTGGAATTGTTCAGGACGGTCACGGCAGCGCCCTTGCTCATGGTGAGCAGCACTTTGTTGCTCATTCCCGCCCCCGAACGCAGATTCAGATAGTCGGTGGTCTTCGCCGTCGCGGAAGAGGAAGACGAACCGGCCGAGGAAGCCGGGGCCGAGGAAGCCGAAACAGTCAGATACGCCCGGCTGCACCAGCCCTCCGTACCGCTTTTCGCGCGGACCTGCACCCAGTTGGGGCTGGAATTGTCCAGGACCGTCACCGAAGTCCCTTTTGAAAGCACCAAAAGGATTTTTCCGCTCAGGGAAGAACTCTGCCGAAGGTTCAGATTGTCCTTCGTTTGAGCAGTTGACGCGGAGGAAGAGGATGTCTGCCCGGAAGAGGACGAAAAACTGAGGTACTGTTTGAAGCAATACCCCGATTTGCCGCTTGAGGTCTGGATTTTCGCCCACTGCGCGTCCGAATTGTCAAGGACGGATACCGATACATTTTTCGAAAGGGTCAGGATGACCTTTGTATTTGTTCCGACCCCCTCCCGCAGATTCAGATAGTCCGTCGTTGTCGCCGTCGCCGCGGCCCGGGCGGAAGCCGCCGGGAAAGATAATATCACGAGGCAGCCCGCGCAGAATGCGGAGACCGCCCTTTTTACACAACCTGTTTTTTTCATTCGATTCACTCCACTGCCGGTCGTCGTTCACATAAAAATCCACTCTGCTGTCTTTTTACAGGCCCATAAGAACTGTAAATTCTGTTATGATTATAAACTAAAAAATGACAATTGGCAACCTTACATTTCATCTTTCGCGCATTTTGATTTCCTGGAAAAGCTCCCGCCCATTTTCCCCCGATATCAAAAAGCGGTTCCCTCTCCGGGAACCGCTTTTTGTTTGAACGTATCGGGAAATCAGTCTCTTGGAATCAGATTTTAACTCAGAGCGTCGGCAAACGCCTGAATCGCAGTTCTCGCCTGGCCAAAATCACGCATCTGATGATCGATCCCCAGACGGATGTGAGGAATCTTCTCCGCATCCAAAGCCTTCTTCAGGCAGGGATACTCCATCTCTTCGGGATCGCAGAACTGCTGCATGAAAAGGACCAGGCCGTCGGCTTTGCGGTCCCTGCACAGTTGGGCGACATACTCCCCGCGGCGGTTCTTGTTCGAATACTGATCGTAAAGGAGCACGTCGTAATCCTGGTTTTTAAACTGGATCGCCAGCGCGTGGATCGGATCGGCATCGTCTTCGGGGCAATCGCAGCGGAAGGAACGCGTTTCATGCGCAACGTCGTCGGCGACAATCGCGCAATTGTTTTCATCGAGGATTTTCAAAAGCTCGGGGTTGTCGCAGATAATTCCGGAAGTAACGATTCTGACGCCCTTCCAGTCCGAATCGGAAAGCGCTCTCAGCTCTTCATTCAGAGCCTCCAGCTTGCCGGTGTATTCGTCCTTCCGCATGAAATAGGACGCCTTCAAAACGCCGCTTCTCATCACTGCCGAAACGGCCTCCGGGTGCTCGCCCGCCAGCCGGACGAATTCGCGCCGGGCCGCGCGGGAACGGTTGTAAACCTTGATCGCGTTCAGGATGTCTTCGTCGGTCATTTTTCCGCCCGAGACCTCGTCCAGTTCCGCGCGCATCTTTTTGTAGCGGGATTCGGCGTATTTGACGCCGCATTCGGGAAAACGGTTCTGGGGATGCGCAAGGAAGATGACTTTCATCTTGTCCTTCATGGCGACCTTGATGTTCTGGGAATTGGGGCGGAGCGTATCGCAGCAGGTAGGGGTGATCACGGCGTCAAGGCCGTCCAAAGTGCCGTCCAGAAGCATTTCAAGGTCGAGCTGGACCAGAGAGCAGTAGAAGCTCGCGCAATATTCCTTGGCTCGGGAGATCGTCTTGGTATTGGAACCCCACATTCCCACGGGGAACATCCCGGCGGCAAAGACCAACTCTTCCGGGGCGAAGTAAGGCATGACGCCTACGGCTTTCACGCCCTTCGCCTTGTATCGGTCCAGCTGCGCCTTCGGGCTGTCGGCAATTTTTCTGAATTCCGCCAATCTTTCCGCAATCGCCATCACTTGCCACTCTCCTTTTTCCTGTCTGCCTCTTCCATCGCCTCGGCGAGAGCTTGCACGCGGGTTTCATACTGGGCCGCGTTGAAGTTCCTGCCGTCGGCCTGATCGCCGTCGTAGCCGACAACCGGGATCCCGAGCTCATCCTGCCAGCGGCGCTGCATCTCGGGCATGTAGCCGGACCAGGCTTTACAGGCCCTGTTGTAATGGACAAGGGCCCCGTCCACCTTGTTGTCCCTGCACAGCTGCGAACGCCAGTCGACGCCCTTTTCGAGGCAGACACTGTTGGGGGCCACCGCATAGGAGCGCGCCATGCCGTCGACGTCGTTGAACCGGAACGCAAACGCGGGCGCGTACACGACGGCCGTAACGTTCAACCCGTGCTCTTTCAGAGGCTTGAACAGCTCGCGCAGATGCGGCCACGGCGGGATGCCCTCCATCATGATCCTGTGCTGCTCCGGGAAAGGAAGGGTGGATTTGCCGGATTTCAGGTTCTCCTCCAGCTCGGACGCCAGCAGTTCGAACGCTTCCGCCGTTTCCTTTTTCCCGCGGGCGGTGACGACGTCCGCCATGTGGTTGTACAGATCGAAGCCGGACATCGGCGAGGGCTTATACTGCAGGTAATTGCAGACCTTCAGCCACGCGTTCGCCGTGCGGTTCGAGTATCCGCATACCTGTTTGAATTTTTCTTCGTCAAACTTCCTGCCTGTCAGATCTTCCAGCTGCCCGATCGCAAGATCGAACTGGCCGCGGACATAAGCCACAAAGTCTTCGTCGACCTCAGGCTGGTTCGAATAGGGAATATCGACCATGATCAGCGGAATATTGTGGATCCGGGCCAGATTCTCATACCATTTCGTCATGCAGTTGCAGATATTGTTGCAGCAGAGGACAAAGTCGGGCATGGGCATCCGCCTTGCCTCGTTCGTCGTTTCATTCCCCATCGCATAGGCGAGATTGATCCGCGCATAAGAGCAGATGTCGGCGTCATAACCCGCGTCCTCGGCGATCGTGCAGAGGCGCCCGTCATCGTGATGCGCGGCGATTCCCGCGGCCTGATTCTCAGGGTAAACGACATTCAAATCGAAGGTTTCGGCAATTTCGCAGGGAAATTTGGACGAAGACCATCCGACGAGCTTCCCCGCCGCCTTCGCGTCGCGGGCCGCCTGATAAACATCATTGACGACTTTCTGCAAAGCCAAAACGCCGGGAGACTGTGTTTTTTTCTTCTTGACCGGAGCGGCAGCCGCCGTGACCGGCGCCTGATCCGTCTTCTTATCATCCATGAATCGTTTCCTCCTAACTGTTATTACGCAACTGACAGCATCCTGCGAATGGTGCTCGTCTCTGAAGCCAAATGGGCTTACCGGCATTGATCGAAAGCAAACAGCGCGGCGCCGAGCGCGCCGTTGTACTGGGCCAGCGGGGAAGTGCCGATCTCCGTGCCCAGCTCTTTTTCCAGCGCGTGCAGCACTCCGTAATTCCGGGCGACGCCGCCCGTCATGACAACATCCGGCCGGATGCCGACACGCCGGGCAAGCCCTCCCACACGCCCTGCGATAGACCGGTGAATTCCGTCGATAATATCGCATTTGTCCGATCCCTTCGCAAGCTGAGAGATCACCTCCGATTCGGCGAAGACAGTGCAGGTCGAGCTGATTTCGACCCGGTTTTTGGATTCTGCCCCGAGCTCCGCAAGATCGCCGACCTCAACTTCCAGCACCCGCGCCATTACATCCAGAAATCTCCCGGTTCCCGCGGCGCATTTGTCGTTCATGGCAAAGTTGACAAGGACCCCGTTTTCGCCAATGTGAATCACTTTCGCGTCCTGCCCGCCGATATCGATCACCGTATGTACGTTCGGAAAAAGGAAATAAGCGCCGCGCGCATGGCAGCTCAGTTCGCTCATCTGCTTATCCGCGATCTCCAGGGAATTCCTGCCGTATCCCGTCGCCAAAATAAAGCCCATGTCCTCCCGTTTCAGGCCGCAGTCTTCCAGCACCCCTGCGACGGCCCTGCCGGGACCGCTGGTCCCGGCGCCGACGGAAATCAGGGATTTGCCGACAATGTCCCTCCCGTCTTTCATAACGATACACTTCGAGGCTGTCGAGCCGATGTCGATTCCCATCGTATAAAGCGTACTCATAAATTGCCTTCCTAACACAAGATATCATTCGAATTCCGGCCAGCCTGTGAGGCCCACCAGTCACTCCCGCCCCACGGATCCGCCGCCGGCATCAGCCCTCATAATAAGGCAGCTGTTCGTCAAACCTCTCTTTTTTATATCCGTACCATGCAATCAGATGCCTGATCGTTTCCTTTGCCTTCGCAGATGCGGCGACATCCGAATTGAATCCCTGATGCGGCTGCACATAAATGTTGGCGCTGCGGTCCAGCGCCCGGCCGAGCATTTTTTTCGCCGCCACGCGGTCCGCATTGCCTTCAAACGGTCCTTTCCCATTCAAAGCCTTGGAAAAGCCCTCCTCGTCGGAGAATACGTCCACGCCGATTCCGCCAATCAGCCCGGCGTCATACAGTTCCATCAGAGTGGATTCCGGGGCGATGTCGCCTCTTGTCACATTGATAAAGATCAGGCCCTTTTTCGCGCGGGAAAGATAATCTTTAGAAAAATAATTGACATTGTAAAACCTGCTTCCCGGTATCCTGGTCAGGTTCATCACATTGATCATGATATCGCTGTTTTGGAGCGCCTCTTCCTTTGTCACAAAGTGGACGCTGTGGTGATACAGGGAATCCAGCTCACCCTGCCGGACGTCTACCGCCTGGGCCTTCAGCCCGTTCGCCTCCGCCAGCTCGTAAACCCTTTTCCCGATCTTCCCCACGCCGAATACCGTCGCGATTCTGTTTTCATTCAGCTCCATAAAAGAAACCGACTTATTTCTTTCAAAGTTAATGGTATTTGTCGTGTAGTGATTCAGGCAGCCCGCGGCGGCATACAGAAATTTGATCGCGGTCTGTGCAACGGCGTTGATACAGTATTCCCGGAGGGAAGTGATATTGGCCGCGCCGGCAAGCTGTTCAAAATGGTCGTAACCTGCGCTCCTTGTAATAATGCTTTTCTTTTTTCCCGCCAAATAGTCAGGAGGCAAAACGGAATGGGTTTTCGTCGTGATAATATCCGGAAGCACTGTTTCCGGATTCTTTTTCAGATAGTCCTGCAGATTGTCCGGGGTGATCAAATATTTTAAGCCTTTCGGAAGTTTCCCCTCCCGCTGCGCTTTTTTTGTTTCTTCGTCCAAATGCTCCGACTCCGCGCCGAGTGCCTCGAAATGCATGATATCGTATATCGACATGTAAAAGGCCTCCCATAATATATAGATGCAAAGTAACGTGCCCGCCCGCTTCGGATTCAACATTTCTGTCGCCGAAGACGCGATGGCATGCGTCTTCGGCAACAAAGGGAGCAGCTTATTTCTCCTCCCGGTATTTCGGTATTGGCTTTGACGGCACCCACCATTTCAACCGATAGGCAATTACGAATAAAAGTGCAACAAACCCCAGGCAAACCCAGGTGACAATGTGCGCTCCGATCGATGCCATGTTCATCAGAATAATCGGAGGCGCAACCTGCAGGGCCACGATAAACGGACGGTTAAACAGATCCGCAATACCGGAGTCCTCAATTCCTCTGGATTTCAGTTCCGGATCGACCACGCGCTGAAGCAAAACGCCCGTAGCCGCCACTCCGGTCGCATGGCCCCAAACCATCATATTGCGCTCAAACCAGTCCTTCGGCGAACTCTTTGCTCCGACAAGCATAAACCACAGCCAGTTGATCACAAAGCCGGCAACACAAACCACAATCAGCGGAATCGCGTATTTGACAACGATGCCAAGCTGTAAGGAGCCGACGCCGGAAATAATCAGGAAGTCCGTCGAAGTGCCGCTGATTCTGCTGATGCTGCCGCGATCTATGTATTTGCTGGTCCCTGTTCTATTCATAATCGCGTTCAGAATAAACCCGAAAAGCAGCGCTGTGCAGAAAGCGGGAATTTCAACCCCTCCGATCAGAGGCGCAAGGAATTTGGAAAGATAATAGCCCGCAACGGACGCTACCAGAACAAGAGTCAGGTGAAACGCCAGCGGATCAAGGCTGATACTGGAAACTGTCAGCTTTCCGCTGGAGGTCTGTTTCTCCGGAGGAATCAGGCCCGTGCGCAGTTCCTCCGGCAGTTCTTTCGGGGAAGCAACATAATGTGTATACCCTCTCCGGGCGCCCCAGTTAATAATAATGATGCCGAGGATGATCCCTCCCACAATTCCAACCGTCGCTGTGGTGTAGCCGAGCGCCGAGGCTTCCTTCCAGCCGAGTTTCGCATACTCGTCTCCCACAGCTGCGGCTGTCCCGTGACCGCCGTAAAAACCGGTCGCCATCATCAAACCGAACCCGGGATTGAGCTTGTAGAAAAAGTTCAGAACGTAGATAGTAAGGAACATGCCCACGCCGTATTGCAGTACGGCGATTCCCGTGATGTTGAAAAACATGCCGCCGAGCGTCGGACCGGAGACCTGTTCTTTCGTGGGTTTATCGCCAATGGGCATCGCCGCAAAAATCAGGACAATCAGAACGCTTGCATAAGTACCCAGGCTGGACGAGAATGGAATGACTTTCAATCCGTTGGGCCCGAACGCCAGGGCGAGAAAGCCCGCAATCAGCGAAGGCGGAATAAGAAGTTTCTGAAAGATTTTAATTTTGGCACGCATAATCTGCCCGAGCAATAAAAGGCCCGCCATAAAGCTAACATCGGTGAATACAGTCCATAGAGTCATTGATACAGCCTCCCCAAAATAAATTCAATTTTAAAACCGGTGAACCCGATTTTTTACCATAAAGGTAAAGCCGATGAATCTTTGACAAAGAAAGCTATGAAAAGGTATTCTCATAAGGACTTTAGGTAAATCTCACAACTTTAAGAGAAATTAGGATTCGTAAAATCTGCAGTGTCCGCGCTGCGGCAGCGCGAACATTCTGCAGGTATTGGAAGGATTCATCTTACCCTTGTTTGTAAGTGTTAAAGTCGCGGATCACGCGCGGCAGCAGCATCTGGTGGAACGCGCAGATGGATTCCGGATTCTGATAGACGGAATCGACGAACGCCATGGCGTAGCGGCGGATCTGCGGCAACGGCACGATCTCATCCACAAAGCCCGCCTGCGCGCAGAACTTCGGGCGGGATTTTTCATCGTATTCCCCGATCATCTCGTTCATTTTGTCGATCGTCGGCTGAAGATCCTTGCCGGCCTTTTGATCTTTCACGAGCCTTCTCGAATACATCGCCGCGGCCGCCGTCTCCCCGTTCATCACATACATTTCGGTCGCCGCCGTGCCGAGCGAAAACGCGTTGGTGCTGTTGCCCTGCGGACCGCCCATGACATAATGCGCGGCGGCGGTCCCTTTCCGGAGGGTGATCTCCATCTGGGGAATGCCGGAACTTTCGATGGAATAGATCAGGGACTGGCCCAGGCCCAGAAGCTCGGCGCGCTCCGCGTCGTCGCCCACGTCGATTCCCGTGGTGTCCTGGAACCAGATGATCGGAATGCGGTCGCGCCCGCAGAGCGTCACGAACTCGTTCATTTTGATCAGGCCCTGACGGTACAGCTTCCCGCCGATCCCGACCGAATTCCGCTTGTACTCCGGGTACTGCATCAGCAGCCCCTGCACATTGGCGACGACGCCGGTCAGAAGGCCGTCGATCTTCGCGAGGCCCGCCACAATCTCGGGGCCGTAGCCCGGTTTGAACTCGGAAAATTCGCTGCCGTCGAACACGCGCCCGAGAACGTCGTAGATGTTATACTGCTTCTTCTGGTTCATCGGGACAATATCGTAAAGCTCATTGGCGTCATACCGGGGCTCGCGGGGATCATCCACGCGGAAAAAGTCGAGATTGTAGGCTGGGATATCGTCCATATACTTTTTAATGGCTTCCAGAACGCCGAGCTCCTCGGTGTAAACCTCGCGGAAAAATCCCGTCTGGCTGTAATGGACGGCGATAGACCCCGGCGGGTCCGTTTTCGCCTGGGACTGCGCTTTGATCAGCTGCTCTGCGCCCTCCAGGTCCATATAGCCCTTCGGATTCATGCCGCCGAGGATCCCCGCGCCGCCGACCGCCATATTGGCCTTCGCGTGCGCGATCAGGATGGTCGGGCTGATGCTGTGATAGCCGCCGCCCGCGGGGTTGGTGCCGTAGATGCCCACGAGAACGGGAACGCCCAGCTGCTGCAGCTCGGCATTGCGGTAAAACGGGGTCCCGCCCCCGCGGCGGTTCGCATAAACCTTTTCCTGCTCATCCAGCTTCACCCCGCTGCAGTTCAGGATATAGACGAGCGGAATATGAAGGCATTTGGCGGTGTCGGAGGCGCGCAGAAGATTTTCCGACTGGCCGGGCACCCAGGCCCCCGCCAGCTTCTTGTTGTCGGAAGCGACCACCACGGCCCATTTGCCGTGGATGCGCCCCAGGCCCTTCAGGATCGCGGTGGAGCGGTCCTCGTTCCCGGCCGGATTGTACAGGCTGTTCAGCGGACGCCAGGTTCCCTCGTCGACCAGCGCGGCGATGCGGTCCCGCGCGGTCATCTGGCCGGAGGCGCGCAGGGATTCGTCGGAGCGCCCGGCGGCCTCCGCCTCCGTGGCCAGACGCCCGATCTCCGCCTCCGCCTTTTTCAGCGCGGCCTCATTCTCTTCATTGGCCCCGCGGAGCGGCTTGCCGATCACGGGCATGTTCTGAAAATAGCCCGGCATGGAATATTCGTGGCTGCTCATTCGCTCACTCCTCTGCTCACTGGGGAACCTTGATGAACGCCTGGCCCGGATCGATCTCTTCCCGGATCATGCGGATGACTTCCGGGTCCGGAGCTTCCAGCCGGACCGCCTTGGACACATCGATTTCAAAGCCGGTGTTCTCAAGGACGTCCTCCGGGGAAGAAGTCGGATAATAGCCGGCCAGATACATGCGTTTGGTCTTCTCGTCAAATTTCATGACGCCGCGGTCCGTCACGACCATCTGCGGCCCGCGGTTGGTCGGAAGATGCTTTTTCGCGCGCCCGTCCGGCCCGTCGATCCACCCGGGGCTGGTGACATAGTCGATCTGGTTCATAAAGCGGCGTTTTTCATGCTGCATCATGATGATCGTATTGGAATAGGTGGAAATCCCATTCGCGCCGCCGCTGCCCGTGAAACGGGTGGCCGGATGGTGGTAGTCGCCGATGCAGGTGGAGTTCACGTTGCCGTAGGGGTCGATCTGCGCGCCGCCGATAAACGCGATCAGGCGGTCCGTGCCGTGCAGCCACTCGTTCGCCTCAAAGCCGATGAAGCGGATGTTCGGCCACTGGACGGCGCAGTGCGCCATAAAGCGGCAGTCGCCCACGCTGCGTGGCACCTCGATCGGGGAGCAGTCCATCAGGCCGCTTTCCACGATCAGGTTGCATTTCGGCGCGTAAACGCGCTTCGCGAGGGAAGCGCCGATCAGCGGAAGCCCTGTCCCGACGATGACGACCTGACCGTCGCGGATCGATTTCGCAATGGTAACCGCCTGCATTTCCTTGTTGGTGTAATTTGTATAATCAGCCATCATTTGCCCTCCTTGGTCATGTCAACCGCATACCCAAAACCGGGAACAGCCTTCAGTTTCGCCAGGCGCACCGCTCCGAGCCTGTTCAGATATTCGCCGTGGTCCTTCACGCCGTAAACCCATTTGTCCAGGAACGCTTTGAAATCCTCGTCGGTCCTGCTCGCCTTGTCATACTCCTTAAAGTACTCTTTGTCGTAGTCGTACCTCCCGTAGCACTGGGAGGGATGCGCGCCGTAAGGCGCCAGAACAACCGCGTCCACGCAGAAGCCCGGGATGGAGTTTTTCTCCGGTTCCCTGCGGATCTCTTCGTTGCTGACGATCTCTTCGCACGTGACGACGCAGTGCTTGGAGGCAACGGCGATGTCAACGTCGTGGAATTCATCGCCGACGATCCGGCATGTGCCGTCCGGAGAAGCCGTCTGGACGTGGATAACCGCGGTGTCGATCTCGGGGACCGGACAGAGGACCACTTTGTGTCCGGGGTGGAAGGGGTCGTCCTGAATCACGAATTTATCGTTCGGCAGCTTGTCGATCTTCTGCCGTTCCTCCTTGCTGATGCCCCATTTGTCGACCAGGTCGGAACCCATCATCAGACGGACCGGAAGATAGGGAAGGCCCAGGGAGGCGGCGTGAAGCTGCAGCATCAGGACATCCTGGGAATAGTCCTCCACCAGAAGCCTGCCCTCTTCCACGGCCTTGCGGAAGCGGCGGCAGACGTTGGTAAAACCGGAATTGGCTATGTAGCAGTTATTGAACGCTTTCACGCGCCCTTCCCCGATCAGCATATCCCAGTCCCCGCCGGCCGGGCCGCTTTCCCCGATGAAATCCTTCTGCCCCTGCCGAAGGATTTCATCGACGGCGGCATACGGTTTGCGGTCCGTCGTAAAACCGCCGATGACCAGATGATCGCCGTCATGAACAAACTCTGAAATCGCGTCTGACAAGGAATATATTTTTCCCAAGCCAAAGACCTCCTAAAATGATTTGTAAAATGGTATATTGAACGGTTTACTTACCGAAAACCATCATAAAAAATCCCGCGGCGACAGCCGTTCCGATCACCCCGGCCACATTGGGACCCATCGCGTGCATCAGAAGGAAATTGGCCGGGTTCGCCTTCCGGCCCTCCACCTGGGACACGCGGGCGGCCATCGGCACGGCGGAAACGCCGGCGGAACCGATCAGCGGGTTGACTTTGCCGTGGGTGATGAGATAAAGGAGCTTGCCGAGCAGCAGACCGCCCGCTGTGGAGAAGCTGAAAGCGATCAGCCCCATCGCGATGATCGCCAGGGTCTGAGCGCGCAGGAAAAGCTCCCCGTTCGCGGTCGCTCCCACGCTGAGCCCCAGCATAATCGTCACAATATTGCACAGCTCGTTCTGGGCCGTTTGTGAAAGCCGTTCCACCACACCGGATTCGCGGAAGAGGTTGCCCAGCATCAGCATGCCGATCAGCGGCGCCACGGACGGCAGAAGCAGCACGCACAGCAGAACGACGAACACCGGGAAAACAATCTTCTCCGTTTTGCCGACCTTTCGGAGCTGGCCCATTTTGACGGCCCGCTCTTTTTTTGTCGTCAGCAGACGCATGATCGGCGGCTGGATCAGAGGGATCAGCGCCATATACGAATAGGCGGCCACCGCGATCGGCGCGACCAGAGTCGGCGCAAGGTTGTTCGCGAGAAAAATGGAAGTCGGGCCGTCCGCGCCGCCGATAATGCCGATTGCCGCAGCCTGCGCCGGAGTGAACAGCCCTGTCGCGTTGGCGAGGATGAACGCCACATAGACTCCGAACTGAGCCGCCGCGCCGAGAAGCAGGCTGACGGGGTACGCGATCAGCGGCCCGAAATCGGTCATCGCCCCCACCCCCATGAAGATCAGGCACGGAAACAGATCGCTTTTGATTCCGTAATAAATGATGCTGATCAAACCGGAACGGTACCACGGGGTCGCTTCCGTCATGATTCCCGAGAGCGGAAGGTTGGCAAGGAACATTCCGAAGGCGATCGGAAGCAAAAGCAAAGGCTCAAACTTTTTAGCAATCGCAAGATACATGAGGACAAAGGAAATCAGGATCATGACCCCGCTCTGCCAGGTAAACGCCGCGAAGCCGGATTCCTTGAGAAGCGTCCCCATAACGGAAAAAAAATTCATAGGGAAGCCTCCTTATTTCAAAGTTACAAGGGTCTGGTCGGTATCCACCATGTCGCCCTTTTTCACCGGAACGGCGGCGACCGTCCCGTCGCGGGGCGAGACGATTTCGTTTTCCATCTTCATGGCTTCCAGCAAAAGCAGCACCTGTCCCTCCTTGACGGCGTCGCCGGCGGAAACCCTGACGTCCAGAATCGAACCAGGCATGGGGCTTGTCACATCCCAGGATCCGGCGGAAGCCGCCGCGGGCGCCGGAGCCTGCGGAGCGGCCGGGGCCGGAGCGGGAACCGGCCGGGCTGCCGGAAACGCACCTGCGGACCTCGGAAGGGGATTGAACCCGCTCTCCTCTTTTTCGACTTCCACCTCATATCTTTTGCCGTTCAGGGTAACTATGTATTTCATAAACTCTCTTCTCCTCACAATTTAATGCCGGGCGGTTTGCTTCAAACATTCAGATTTCCCGGAACCCCGTGATCCGGAAACGGTCTATCGGCAAATTCACTTCCTCGCTGACCGCCGCAATCAGGACCGCCAGAATATCGTCTTCTTTTTTTTCTTCCGCCGGCGTCTGCCCTGCGGATTCTTTTGTGGAAAATATCCTAGAAAAGACCATGATCGCAAGCGCCAGAATGATCAGGATAAGAAACACGACACAAAATCCCATTCCAAAAACCGCCAGCGACTGAATAAAACTCATGTTCGATTCCGTCCACATAACGCCAAACCTCCAATCACAAGTTTTCATAATATGGAATCTATTCCAGTCATGCAATATGTTTTTTGACCGCGTCTCTGAATTTCAGCAGAATAATTTCATGATACGGAACCAATTTCAATTATACAGTATAATTCCATCATACAGAATAAATTCCATATTCTTCCCCGCTTGTATCTATTATATTGAGTCGGCAGACAAATATCATAACAATTTAGAAAAAAAGCAAATTTTTTTATCGTATATCAACGATACAAATTACCGGTAAAGCAAATGAAGCAAAATTGCGGCGCAATTTTGCTTCATCGCTGAACCTTTAAATGGACCGTGAGCTTTGTATGATTTCGCCTAGCCTAATCGTTCTTTGGCAAACTGACGACATGCTATATGCGCTGAACAATCGCGGAGACACCCATTCCGCCGCCGATGCAAAGGGCCGCGAGCCCGTAATTTGATTTCCTGCGCTGCATTTCATGAAGCAGAGTGACAAAGATCCTGCACCCGGAAGCGCCGACCGGGTGGCCGATGGCAATGGCGCCGCCATTCACGTTGACTCTGGAAAGGTCCAGGTTCAGGAGCCTGCATACGGCAATGGATTGGGCGGCAAACGCCTCATTCAGTTCAATCAGATCCATATCGTCAACAGTCAGGCCGGTTTTTTCCATAATTTTTTTCGTGCTGAAAGCCGGTCCGATCCCCATATAGGCTGGATCCACCCCTGCGGACTGCCCCGCAATCCAGTAAGCCATCGGGGTCACGCCCAGTTCCCTGGCCTTGTTCTCGCTCATTACGACCACGGCCGCCGCCCCGTCATTGATGCCGGAAGCGTTGCCGGCCGTCACTGTGCCGCCGGGCTTGAACGCCGGCTTCAGCCTGGCAAGGCTCTCCTTTGTCACTCCGGCGCGGGGCCCTTCGTCCGTGTCGAACGTCAAAGTCTCTTTTCTTGTTTTTACTTCCACCGGGACAATCTCTTCGCGGAAACGCTTTTCCGCAATGGCTTTTTCGGCCTTCTGCTGGCTCGAAGCTGCAAATTCATCCTGCATTTCGCGGGTAATGCCATACCGTTCCGCGACATTTTCGGCTGTTATCCCCATATGGTAATCGTTGAAGGCATCCCAAAGGGCATCCTTGATCATCAGGTCCTCCAGGACCCCGTTGTTCATGCGGTATCCGAAACGCGCTTTTGAGACCGCAAACGGCGCCATGGACATATTCTCCATGCCGCCGGCCACAACAACGTCCGCTTCGCCGGTTTCAACCAGAGCCGCGGCAAGATTGACGCTTTTCAGGCCGGAACCGCAGACATTGTTCAGCGTTGAAGCCGGGACCGTTTCCGGGATGCCGGCGAACATGGAAGCCTGACGAACGACATTCTGCCCCAGCCCGGCCTGAATGACGCATCCCATCAGCACTTCGTCCACCTGTTCCGGAGCGACTCCGGAACGGTTCAGCGCCTCCCGGATCACAAGAGATCCCAGCGTTGAAGCCGGAACGTTGGAGAGGGCCCCTCCCATTTTTCCCACGGCCGTCCTTACGGCTCCTGCCAAAACTACTTTCCTGGACATTTTTCGTACCTCCGTTTTCATCGTCATCCCCGCCGGGTTTCATCCCGACGGCAGACGACAAATGGTATTTATTTTGTATACCGAAATATATGTCATCTATGATAGCATTGTTCTGCCTCTCTGTCAACGAAAGCAGCTATTTTTTATGAAATGATTCCAGTGATTCCGAAATGAATTGCATCATAAGGAATTGTGAGTTATACTTTTTTAATAAAGAACATAAACACAGAAAGGTAATGAATCATGATACAAAGCCTGATCCGGGCAATGGACGTTTTAGAGGCCCTGAAAGAACCGGAAAAATCATTCTCTCTCGCCGAACTGTCGGAAGCTCTCGACCTGCCCCCCAGCACCATTCATCGTATCCTTCAGACTTTCTGTTCTAAAAACTATGTCAAACGCGATGAAAAGACTCATCTCTATCAGTTGGGCCCGGCGCTGATTTCACTCGGAATGGCGGCAACGCGCAATGTAAGACTGCAGGATGCGGCCCCGCCCATTCTAAAAAAACTCTCCGCCATGACGATGGAAGACACTTTCCTTGTCATTGTGGCCGGTTTTAAAGGCCTGGTGCTTGAAAAAGTGGAGGGGCCGAACAATTTGAAGGTAATCGAAAAATTCGGCTCCGAAGTCGATCTGCACTGCGGGGCAATCAGAAAATCGCTTCTTGCCCACCAGCCGGATTCCTTTATCCGCGACTTCATTGACCATGGGCTCAGCCGGCACGCAGACAATACGATCACCGATCCGAAAACGCTGGCAGAGGATTTGGAAAAAATCCGCAGGGAGGGAATCGCCGTATCCTGCGGGGAATATATTCCAGGCGCCGTGGGGGTCGGCGCGCCCGTTTTCAGCAGGGACGGAACCGCCGTCGCTTCCATGGGGCTGATCGCTCCAGTCTCCCGCGCCGACGAAAAACGGATTGAGGTTTTCAAAAACGATGTAAAGCAATGCGCGCAGGAACTTTCCTATCATCTTGGATATGTGGAAAGTGCCTCGGGCAGATATCAAAAGGAATAGCCGGATATTGTGATACGCTGCCTTCCGGAGCCATGATCACGCCGTCCGGATTTTGCCTGCGGGCGGCGGCCTTATGATCCGCCCGGCCAACCGCGACTTTGCCAATCGTTTGGCTTATTTTGGGGAGATATTATGACCACTTTACAGCAAACCGTTATGATTTGCCTTCTTGTTTTTCTGGCAGGTTTAGTCGATGCCATCGCCGGCGGAGGAGGGCTTATCTCTCTTCCGGCGTACTACCTGGCCGGGCTTCCGGCGCATGTCTGTTTGGGTTCCAACAAGTTTTCCTCCTGCGCAGGGATGCTGTTTTCCACCGGCAGATTTCTGCGCAGCGGGAATATTCACTTGCGGACCGCATCCGTTGCCGCGTCCGCCGCCTTGGCTGGCTCCTTCCTCGGAGCCAGGCTGACCTTGTTTCTGGACGATCACGCACTTCGCATGGCGATGCTGATCCTGCTGCCCACGGCAGCTGTGTTCCTGTTCCTGCAGGAACGGAAAAAAGCGGACGTGAATACTTTCGACCGGATTCCGCGTCATCATGCGATTCTGCTTTCAGCGATAATCGGATTCACAATCGGCGCTTACGACGGATTTTTCGGGCCCGGGTCGGGCACTTTGCTGATCCTGGCTTTTACCGCTGTTCTCGGATTCGATATGAAAACCTCATGCGGCAATACAAAAGTGGTCAGCCTGGCTTCCAATCTGGCGGCGCTCACCACGTTCATCGCGGCGGGAACCGTCCAGTATCATCTGGCGGTTCCTGCGGCTGCCTGTTCTATCGCGGGCCATTGGATCGGCTCCGGGCTCGCAATCAGGAAGGGAGCGAAATTCATCCGGCCGGTGATGCTCCTCGTGCTGGTATTTTTATTTTCAAAGCTTATTTTTGACATGTTCGGCTAACGGTTTACAGATACATCATACGGCAGATCCGCAGGCCTCCCGCACCGGTGCAAGCACCGAGAAACGGGAGGCCTGTTTCTGATTCAACATAAACGGCAGATTTTCCCTGTTTTATTTTTCCGCAGGCATAAAGATGCGAATGGAAATGTGATTTAAAAACACCCATAAATTTATTTAACCCTATTAAGTATTTATTAATATAGTCGATATATTAGGCATAGAGGTGTTAAGCATGGTAAGCAAAGCCAGGGAAAAGGCGACCAAGAAATATTTACAGAAACTTGACGACGTGATCTTTCGGGTAAAAAAAGGCCGAAAAGCGGAAATAAAGGCGCACGCCGAGGCTCTCGGCATGAGCCTGAATGCTTATATTAATCATTTGATCGATAAGGACATGGGCTCCTCCAATTAATTGTGATGTATCTCTGCGTCGTTTTGCCGCGTTTTCAAGGTTCTCCGGAACAAAGGCAGTAACGGTCCCGTCCGATCAAAGGCGGGGCGTTTTTATTTCTGCTTTTCTCCCGGAAACAGCATTCCAAAAACAAATTCAAATACTCCTCCATCCTCTTATCTTTGTTTCGCATTGTCGGGCCCCCTTTCTTTGTCATGATTCAAAAAACGTAACACATTCAGAGAAAGAACCATAGATTAGTCTAGTGAAACAAATTCATCGACCGCTATCTGCGAAAATATACGGAGGCAAATTGAAATGAAACGAAGAGAAATTCCCCTGAACCAGTTGCCGGTCGGCGCCAAAGGCAGCGTTACTTCCCTGCTGTCCGACGGCACCACGAGGCGCCGCATGCTGGATCTCGGTTTAATCGACGGCACACAGATCGAATCGCTTTATCAAAGTCCATCGGGAAATCCGGTTGCTTATCTGATCCGCGGAGCCGTGATCGCGCTCAGGTCCGACGTGTCCGCAAAAATCATGGTGAACGCATAACCGACAGGGCAATTCCGTTTGAATCAGGCAAACCGGGGCGTCCTCCGAAAACCTGCTCGCCCGGATTTGCCCTGCTGCCAATAAGCCGTACGCCCGTAAACCGGCCTGTCTGCTTCGCCTCACCGTGTGAAAATGCGGAAGGCTGAAATTTATACTTTACTTTTTTAAAACAATAAATTATAATATTGAAGAAAATAAATAAATCCATAACACTGCCGGGCAATGGCGCCTGGCTTTCGTTATGGATTTTTTTATAACGGCGCATGGCCGACCGCAATTCAGGCATTTTTAGGGCATCCGAAGTCCGTATCCGAATCAGGCGGACCCGATGTTGTGCAAATAGAAAGAAGGGTTAAAATTTATGGAAACTTTCGCAAACATTCTTTCACAAGTCGACGGTTTCGTCTGGGGGCCGGTTCTCCTGGTTCTGCTGATCGGTACGGGGCTGTTTCTCACGGTCAGGCTGAAATTTCTGCCCTGGAGGAATCTCGGCTATGCTCTGAAATCCGTACTGAGCAAAGAAGCCCGCAGAACCAATCGGGGCATGGGAGATATCTCCCCGTTTTCCGCGCTGATGACAGCGCTGGCCGCGACCATCGGGACCGGAAATATCGTTGGCGTCGCTACGGCCATGGTTCTGGGCGGACCCGGCGCGCTGGTCTGGATGTGGATCTGCGCCATTATCGGCCTGACGTCGAAATACAGCGAGTGCATGCTGGCCATCAAATTCCGCGAAACGAACGAAAAGGGCGAAATGAGCGGCGGCCCGATGTATACGATGAAGAATGGATTCAAGATCAAATGGGTTGGCAAACTGCTCGCATTTCTGTTTGCCCTTTTCACGGTGCTCGCTTCTTTCGGCATCGGCAATATGACGCAGGCGAATTCCATTTCGGATGCGGTTCACAGCACGTTCAACGTTCCGACCTGGGTCACCGGGCTGGTCATCGCCGTTCTTGCGCTGATCATTCTGGTCGGAGGAATCGCCTCCATCTCCAAGGTATCTTCCATTCTGGTTCCCACCATGGCGGTCTTCTACACCATTGGCGGTTTAATCTGCGTTGCAGCAAATTATAAAAATATCCCCTCCGGAATCGGGCAGATTTTCAGCATGGCGTTCTCTCCCACTGCGGTCGCGGGCGGGGTCGGCGGCACCATTACGGCCAGCATGATGCAGGCTATGCGCTGGGGCTGCGCGAGAGGCGTTTTCTCCAACGAGGCCGGGCTTGGCTCCGCCGCCATTTCGGCTGCGGCGGCCACCACCGACCACCCATCCCGTCAGGGTTACATCAGCATGACCGGCACCTTCTTCGACACCATTGTCGTCTGCTCTATCACCGGACTGACGATCGCGTCGTCGGGCGTTCTCGGTTCCACCGGAGCGGACGGCAAAATTGTAACCGGAGCCGCGCTGACCATTCAGGCATTCTCCACCGTGATGGGAAAAGCCGGCGGATGGATCGTCACCGTCGGGATCGCTTTGTTCGCCTTCTCCACGATCATCGGCTGGGAGTACCATGGGGAAAAAGCTCTGGAATATCTGGTCCATAAACCCCTATATTGCTATATCTACCGCATAGTCTTTTCCGTCGTCGCCTTTGTCGGCGCGACAACATCGCTGGAAATCGTGTGGAACTTCTCGGATGTGATGAACGGGCTGATGGTGTTTCCGAACCTGATCAGCCTGATTGCCCTGAGCGGCGTGATTGCTGAGGAAACCTTTGATTTTCAGGACAATGTGCTGACCCCGGAGCGCCTTGCCAGAAAATCAGCCAGACTGCAAAAAGAAACAGATTGACGATCGGTCTTCCGAGCCGAGACAGGCCCCCGGACTTTATGGTTCGGGGGCCTGTTTTTGATGCGGTAAGCCGGATGCCCGGTTCCGGTTGCCGGAGCCGCAGCTTCGCCAAAAGGGCTTTTTTTGAGATCCAGGTTTTAAAAGCTTTGTTTTAATGATGAGCCAGACCAAAATATAACAGAACAACGGCCCCCAGGACGATGCGGTAATAACCAAACGGTTTGAAATCATGTTTTTTAATATAACCCATCAGAAAGCGAATGGCAAAAATCGAGACCAGGAACGCCGTCACCATTCCGCACAGCAAAACGGCGGCCTCCATCTGGGTGTAGGCAAACCCGAACTTTGCCATTTTCAGCAGACTTGCCCCCAGCATCACAGGAATGGCCAGAAAGAACGTGAACTCCGCCGCGATTTCCCGCGAGGCGCCGATCAAGATCGCTCCCAAAATCGTCGCACCGGAGCGGGAAGTCCCCGGAATCAGCGACAGCACCTGGAAAATACCGATGAAAAAAGCCGTTCGGTAAGACAGCACGGTGAAATTCCGGATGGACGGCACCTTTCCGCGGTTTCGGTTTTCCACCGCGATAAACAGAATTCCGTAAAGGATCAGCGTAACGGCGACGGTCTGGAAATTGTAGAAAACCGCGTTGATCGGGTCGTCGAACAAAACCCCAATAACTCCGGCGGGAACACAGGCGCACAGGACCTTCGCCCAGAGCGACAGAGTTTCTCTTTTCTGCCTCGGCGATTTCCGCCGTGAAAACGGATTCAGCTTATGGAAATATAAAACAATCACCGCCAGGATCGCACCGAACTGAATGACGACAAGAAACATTTCCATAAACTGCGCGGACAAATCCATTTTGATCCATTCATTGGCCAGGATCATATGACCCGTGCTGCTGATCGGCAGCCATTCGGTCAGCCCTTCTATGATGCCGAAGATCACCGCTTTCAAAAGATCCATCGAATTCCATTCCCCTATTCTTCAATAAAATTAATATCCGCATGAAACGAACCAAATCCGGCCGCATCTCATTTCTGAAAACTCAGGATTCTATTATAATTTTTTCTTTGAGGAATTGCAAGGAAATCAAGTCGTTTCAGATTGCGGATTCGCCTCCCTATCTTAAAGAAGTAGTTATTGACATATGCCCATAACCGTGTTACGATGAAATCACATCCGGAATACCTGGGTTCGGGCATATCAAATACTACGCAGCTTACGGCAAAATAAAACCAAAGGAGTATGATGATGATGAAAATCGCGGTCGCATGCGACGGAAAAAACGTGTCCGTCCATTTTGGACATTGTCAGGGATTCGAACTTTTCACAGTGGAAAACGGAAAGGTCTCGGGCCGTCAATTCTATCAAAATCCCGGCCACAAACCCGGCTTTTTGCCGGACTTTCTCAGTAAGCTCGGCGCTAAAACGGTAATTACCGGCGGGATCGGCGGCGGCGCAACCGATATTTTCAAAGAAAAAAATATCGAGGTGATATCCGGCGCGGAAGGAGACGCCGGAGAAAACGTGGAAAAATATTTGGAAGGCAAACTGGAATCGTCCGGCAGCGTCTGCCATGAGCACACATTTGAAAGCACCTGCGAAGAGCACAGCCGCCACTAGCCGAATACCGCAAAAGCCCGGGTGAACACCTTCTGTTCACCCGGGCTTTTGTTTTGGCGGGACCTCCGGCTTAATCTTAACCCAGGCAATTTCACAGTGTGGCAAGCCTTGCCGGAAATTATTTGTTTCCCATTCAAAAAACGATTGAAGTGCCGATTCTTTATGGTATAAAATAGAGAGGAAAGTCGAACGGACTCTCAGGAATTTTTTGCGGAAAGATGGTCTTTCCGCCGGGAAGGCGGCAGAAAGGAAAAGTTATGAATATCATTGTTATCGACGGTCAGGGCGGCAGCCTTGGAAAACAGCTGATTACCCAGCTACGAAAAGCCATGCCGAACCAGCCGATCACCGCGATCGGAACAAACAGCATCGCCACGTCCGTTATGCTGAAGGCCGGCGCCGACACCGGGGCCACGGGGGAAAATCCTGTTCTTGTCGGCAGTTCCGGAGCCGATCTCATTCTTGGCCCAATCGGGATACTGATCGCGGACGCGCTTTTGGGGGAGATCACGCCGGCCATGGCGGCGGCGGTGGGAAAAAGCCCTGCGGTAAAAATTCTGATCCCCGTCAGTAAATGCAACTGCACGATCGCCGGAACACCGGATCTGCCCTTGGCCAAGTATATTGAATCCGCCGTCTCAAAAACAGTGGAACTGGCACAGGGCAAATGCGCCGTTTCGTTTTAATCTTCCGAAACGGTCCCGCGCGTGTCATTTTTTGTCTTCCGAAGGGAACGAAAGCCTTATGAAAAAAATTCTCCTGCTGACTACGGGCGGCACGATCGCCTCCGAACCGACCGAAGAAGGTCTGGCGCCCGCAATGGACGGAAACCAATTCGCGGCCTACCTGAGCGGGCTGGCCGCGAATCATCGGATACAAATCGAGAATCTGTATCAGCTGGACAGCTCCAACATCCAGCCGGAGGAATGGCAGGGAATGGCAAGGGCCATTGCCGGTGCCTTCTGCCGCTACGACGGTATTGTCATAACACACGGGACGGACACCATGGCATATACCGCATCCGTTCTGTCCTATATGCTCCGCAACATTCCGATTCCTGTCGTGCTGACCGGCTCACAGCTCCCGATCCGGCATCCGCTGACCGACGGAATCGAAAATCTGCGCTGTGCGTTTGCCATGGCGGCCAGCGGCAGAACGGGCGTTTTTGTGGCCTTTGACCGCAAAATCATTCTGGGAACACGGGCGGTCAAGGTGCGCACCACGGGATTCGACGCTTTCGAAAGCGTGAATTGTCCCTACGCCGCCATTGTGGATTCCACGGGACTGAACCTGAATGAAGCCGTCCTGCAAAAGCCTTCTGGAAATTTTCAGCTGATGGACGGCCTCTGCGACAGCGTGATCCTGGTCAAGCTGACGCCGGGGCTGAATCCGGAAATTTTCGACATGCTGCTCAAAATGAAGTACAAGGGGATTGTGATCGAAGCGTTCGGAGCGGGCGGACTGAATTTTGTCCGCCGCGATCTGATCTCCAAACTTCATAAAGTCGTTCAGTCCGGCATCACCGTTGTCGTATGCAGCCAATGCCTGTACGAACGGAGCGACTTCACCATTTATCAGGCGGGGCAGAAAGCGCTGGAATCGGGCGTGCTGCAGGCCTACGACATGACGACCGAGGCCGCCGTCACAAAACTGATGTGGGCTCTCGGACAAACCGGCCGACCGGAAGAGATCAGGCGGATTTTCGCGACCTGCTATGCCGGGGAAGTCAGTCCCGCGTAGCCGCTCCGCTGCGGCCGCGTCCCTGCCCTGCCTCCGCGGCCCGGATCCGGCTCAGAATGGAAAAGCCCTCCGCGTCGACTTGATCCCCGGCGCAGATTGCCCGTTCCAATTCGTGAGAAGCGAGCTTCGCATAACCGTATTTACAATACAGTTTTCCAAGGCGGAGCAGGATACCGTCGCCCCGAATCGGCTTTAAAAGCTCCAGCGCCTTTAAAAATTCGTTCAGAAGGCCGGCCCGCAGCAGGATTTCCAACAGGCCGAAAAGGGAATCCAGATACTCTTGGGACACTTCTTCGCCCGCCGGAAGCGGCGCACAGGGTTCTCCCTTCAGCAGCGGGCGGAAGGCTGCTGCGACAAGACAATCCGGCCTCTCCAGTTCCGGCCCGAATTTCCCGGTATTCCGCCGGAGCTCCGCGGGGCCGAGGAGAACGCAGAGCTGGCGAAAGAAGGCGGCGCCGCTCGTCCGGCGGCAGGGGGCCGCTTCCAGGCAGCGGAACGCGCGCCGGTACTGCCCAAGAAAGAACCGGCAGATTCCCTCGCCGTAGCAGGCTGCGGGGCATTCCGGCGCCAATCGTTTCGCGCGGATGGAAAACTGCATGGCCTGGCGAAACATCCTCCTGTCGTAGAACAAGTCCGAAAGAATGAGCATCGGGCAGACGTCTTTTTCAGCCATTCTCAGGAGACGGGATTCCAGCCGGTCGGGCCCGCAGCCTTCCTCTTGGAGAAGGTTGATCATACGGGAAAAGGCCTCCCGGTCATTGGGATTGCACCGGATTGCCTCGCGGCAGTGACGCAGGGCCAGCTTCCGCTCGCCGAGCCGCTCATACAACGCGGCAAGCCGGTCGTGGGGTTTAAAGGTGGATACGCCGAGCACGCTGTTTCCGTCGGGCGGAGGCGGTCCCATACGGACACACTTCCGATAGGAACGGATGGCTTTTAATAATTTTCCGTGCCGCTGAAACATGCTTGCCCGGAGATACTCGAAATCCGGCAGTTCCGGGTAAAGGGCGAGGCCCTCCTGAATGTAGCGGCACTGTTCCCCGGTTCGTCCGAGCTGCTCACAGCACAGAATCATCCGGGTCAGCAGCATGGAGCCGTACCCCAGCGACGGCTCCAGCGTCCGGTAGCTGTCGCGGTAGCAATCCATCGCCTCTTCCGCTTTCCCAACGGTCAGATATTCGTTCCCCAAATTGAACTGCATAAAGCCGTTTTCCGGATCATCCTCCAATTCCCGCCGGATCAGCTCGATATTCCGGCGGTGTTTTTCTTTCTTTTCGATTTCAGAAGATAAATACCCGTAATGATAAAACCTGATCTCCGTGGCGGTCATGCCCGGCGGCCCCCCCGCCCCGGTAAGCTGTTCATGCACGCGGCCCCTGTAAAAATAGCCCCTCCCATTCCGGATCAGCCGGACGGTCATCGTGACCAGAATATTGCTGCAGTCCGCGCGGTCCCCGGAATAGCTCAACGTTCTTCCGCAGTAGACCTCAGAGGCTCCGTCCGGATCCCGGACCAGCTCAAGCAGGGCTCCCCGGTCCCCGGGTTCCAGCTCATCGTCCGCGTCCATTATCAAAATCCAGGTTCCGGTCGCTTTGGACAGCGCGAAATTCCTTGCCTCCGAAAAGCTGCCGCTCCAAGGCCGGCGGAACACTTTCGCTCCATAGTGCCGGGCGATCGGCACCGTACGGTCCGTGGACCCGGTGTCCACCAGGATGATTTCGCCGACAAGGCCCTCTATGCTGTCCAGACACCTGACCAGATTTTCTTCCTCGTTCTTCACAATCATGCAAAGGCTGACTGACATAGCAAGACCTCCGTTTTTGTCGGATTCCGCGGGTTGAACTGCTTTCTACTCTGTATAGTAAGATTTTGACTCATGGAACGTGACAACGGATTTGGGTTCGCGCGCCACCCACTGACGGCGGAGCAGAGGATTCGCGGCCGGCAGTCAAACAGCATACGGGAAATTGATTTTTTCAACAAATGCTGTTATAATGAACCGTCGCTTCAAACGGTGGCCCTGCCGGCGGAAAAGCGCAACCGTTGCCGCGGCCGTATCCTGGACGGGGATGAAATAAAATAAAAAAGGAGAATACGGCATTGAAGAATTTGGGATTTAAAGTCAGACATATTGGGCTGAACATGCAGGATGAGCCGGAAGCCAAAAAAACGGCGGACCTGCTGCTGGACCTTTTTGGCTTTGAGGAATCAGAAACTCCGATTTCTATTTTTTCGAGTCCGGAAATTGAAGTTATGAAGAAAAAGGGAGCGGGACGGCTCGGTCACATCGCGATTGAAACCACGGATATCGGGGAAGCCCGAAATTACCTTGCCTCAAAAGGCATCGAATTCGATGAAAATTCGGCTGCTTATTTTGACGGCGGCAAACTGAAATTGATTTATCTCAAAAACGATATAGCGGGATTCGCATTTCATCTCGTTCAAAAATAAAAAGCGGACACAATCTCAAAATCCGAACGGTTCCGGTTCTATTAAAATTGTTTTTCCTGTCATTCATGGAAATAAATTCTTAAAAAAATTAAAGGTGTCGGAATAGAATGGGAAAAAACGGTATAAAATGATGATAATGATATTTTAATATAAGGAGGAATTTCCATGCCTCGCGGCCGCAGAACCGGAGCCGACTCGATCGGCGAACAGATTGAGAAAATTGACAGCGAGATCGAAACGTACAAACAAAAGATTTCACTTGCGCGTGAAAAGAAAAAGTCCCTTTTAGCCAGGAAGGAAAAGGAGGAAATCTCCGAATTATATCAGGCCGTCAAGACCAGCGGCAAAACAGCGGGTGAATTTTTAGATACGCTGAACAGCCGGACGAAATAAGCGAAGACCTTTAAAGCCTGAGGAGATTTCAGACCGGCAATAAAAGTGAAAAGTTAAATCAATCATATGGAATCGAATTAAAAAAGAAAGACAAAATGCAAAAGGCGCATGGAAATAATTCCATGCGCCTTTTGTTCCTTTTCAATAATAAATCCGGCTGCAAAAATCCCCCGCCGAACCTTTGCGGGGGAAATCATGACATCTTATTCAAAATTCCTGGAAAAGCGGGCATTCAGCGGGGCGTTTCCGTCCACCGCGCTGAGAAAATTTTCAATCTGTTCCTGCGCCGTGGCCAAAGCGTCGGAAAACACGAAAAGCAGATGGTCCAGCGCCTGGGAACATTCCGGATCCGGCGCATCTCCCGCGACCAGTCCCTTTCCCTTCTTGGAAAACCCCGCGATAAAAATCAAAACCTTCAGCATCCGTTTCCATGTCTTTCTGGGTGAATAAAGAATAGAAAGACAGCACCGCATGGACAGCAGACTGCGGTCGAGCTGCCTGCGGACCGCATCCGGATAAAACGGCTCGGCACAGGCTGTGGCACCGCTCCCCTTCGGGATCAGCGGTTTCGGCGAAAAACGGTCCGGATCGATTTTCTGGCGGCGCATCAGCAGACGGTCAAACTCCGCTTCAATGGCGGCATGGGATAAACCGTCCTGCTGCATAAAATCTCGAATGACCGGATGGCAGCCGCTGTCGAGCGTAAAGTGACAGATAAAGCCGATTATGTAGGCAAGCCCGCCCTCGTCGCCGTCTTCCCGAAGGACGCAGACCGCGTTTTTCAGAAAGCCGGAGGCCGGTTCCCAATGGATCTTTACTCCCGTGACCGGCTTTCTCCGCAGAGGATGATAGTAGAACAGGAGATCCGGGCCCTGAAGGCCCAGAAGATATTCTTCCTTATGATTTTCGATCACGTGAGTCAATTCCTCAGGAAGCAGATCCTTAACCTTCAGTCCAAACAAAAAATGCGCGTAAAGTCCAGGCAAGCTCTTCCCTCCCCCCGTTTTGGACTCAACAATAAATTGATTATACACTAAATATATTAATTTTGCATTAATTTTTTAAAAAGGATAAAATTGTAATTTTAATAAATTACAGCCAGAAAATGCTGTCACCTTTTTGCTGCTTGCTTTTTTTCTTTAATCTTGCAAGCTCCTCCGTCAGTTCCAGCCGGTCCCGGAACCGCGAGCCTTGATCCCGGATCCCCGCCACCGACAGCGAGATCAGCGGAAATTTTTCTTTTCTCCCCCTGCGGTTCTCCGCCGAGATATATCCGTTCTGCACGTCCTGGGCGTTATAGAGTTCCAAAACCTCCGTATGGAAATCCCTCACGGCCTGTCCGCAGTATTCCTCGGCCGTTTCGCACTGCGTCACAACGACAAAATCATCCCCGCCCACATGCCCGGCAAACTGGTCGGGGGGCAGATGCCGCTGCAGCACCTCCGCGAGCAGCCTGATCACGGAATCCCCGTTTTCGAATCCGTAGACGTCGTTATAGGCCTTGAAGTTGTCAATATCAAAATATATCACACAGTACGGCTTTTCACAGGCCAGGCACTGGTCAATTTTATGTTCGATCACCACATTCCCGGGCAGACCTGTCAGCGGATTCTGGTATTTGGCGTTGACGACTTCGATTTCCGTCGTCTTCTGAAGGAGGTCCTTGATGGTGACCGTCCCAAGGTATTTTTCATCGCGGGTGACAACGATGAAATCATACAGCTTATCCGGCGTCCGGGACATGGCCGCGTTGGAGACGGCATTGATCGGCGTGCAGCAGTCCACGGACAGAAAACGGGTATCCATCAGAAAGGAAATGGGTTTCTTCTGGTGAAGGCTGAACCCGTACCTGCCGCTGAGCTGCAGGACGAGATGCGACTTTGTCACAACGCCCAGGACTTTCCCGTCCTTCACCACGCAGCAGCCGAACGCGTCAAGATCGTCTTTCAGCCTGTCGAAAACCGCCTCGACTTTCATTTCGGGCGGAATCGTTTCCGTCGGCGTGCAGATATTTGAGATATAGATATTGCTGGCCTGTGTGCCGAGGATATGCTTTTTTCTGCGGTTGAGCTCAAGAATCAGCTCCTTCGCGGCGGGTTCGGCTTCCCGGATCTGCTCGTCCGGCCTGCACAGAAAATATCCCTGCGCATACTGGACGCCGAGGTCCACCAGCGTCTCCAGCTCGCGCCGCGTCTCAACGCCCTCCGCAATCAGATCGATGCCCGCGGTCCTTGAGAGCTCCGCCATGCTTTTGACAAGGGCATAGCGGATGTTGTCGCGGTCGATACCGCGGACCAGGCTCATGTCCAGCTTGATATAATGGGGGCGGATGCTGCCGATCAGGTTCAGCCCGGAATAGCCCGCCCCCGCATCATCCACCGCGATATGGTAATTCTGTCCCTTGTAGTGTTCCACCGTTCCGACAAATCCCTGCATATCGGACACCGCATTGCGTTCCGTGATCTCAAAAATAATATTTTCCGGCCGGATTCCGTATTGCTCCAGATATTTGTGGGTGAACCCCTGGCGGAATTTTTCGTCGTGCATCACGTTCGGATTTACATTCAGAAACAGTTTCTTCCCAAGGACCGCGTATTCCAAATCCAGATAAGCGGTCCTCAAAGCCGTGGTTCTGCATAAAAGCTCCAAATCCCACAGGCGTTCGCTTTCTCCCGCCGCCTGGAACAGCTGCTCCGGATCGGATATGCCCGTTTCGCAGGTCATTCTGCTCAGCGCTTCATGGCCCAGCACGGAACCGTCCTTCAAAGAGACGATCGGCTGAAAAACAGTTTTAATGCAGCCCCCGTCGATAATATGGTCAAGATCCTGCCTGTGCTTTGAGTCCACTCCGATTCCCCTTCTTTCCCTGTATCGCGCGCTCTGCATCCATTATAATTTCCCGTCATATTTTTCCTGTTAACCGGATGTAAAATGAAGGTTAAACCTCTTTTTAAATTATTTACATGCTCTGAACAAGGCTCTAACAGACTGGTCCATCGAAAGCGCTATACTAGTTGCAGAAAAAAACGAAGGAGCATCACACATGAGAAAAGAGGCCGCAAAAAAGAAAAAGCGCGGCATCGCCCGGAAACTGATTCTCGCCTTCTGCGCTGTCTCCGCCTGCTCCGCGGCCGTCGCCGCGATTGGCAGTCACGGTATGGCGCGCGCAAATTCAGCCGCAGAAGAAAGCATGCGGGTTGCGGAAAGGCTGCCGGCCGCCGCCCACGCCATGACCTGTCTTTCGCACATGGAATCTTCCGCGCGCGATGCGGTGATCAATTTCCATAATTCCGAACTGTTTGAATCGGACAAGGCCTCCATTGACAAAAGCCGGAAAGATTATCAATCTTATGAAGCGGAGCTGCTGCGGTCCGCCGGCTCCCCCGAAGCCTCGAAAGAACTGACGGAGGCCGCGGAGCAATTCCGGAAAGCGTTTGATCCCAAAATCACAGACGCGATAAAAGCCGCCGACAGCAGCCAGCTGGCCCAGGCGGACACCCTTCTGCAAAACAGCATCGCCCCGGAGGAAACGATCCTGCAGCATTATCAGAACTTCATGGACCTTCAGAACCGGGCGTCCGCCGGGGCGGCGGCAGAGGAAAAACGGGTCTCTTTCTTTCTCTTTCTCCTCCAGGGCGTTTTTTCGCTGTGTGCCATCGCCGCGTCCCTGTGGTTCGGCATCCGTTTTTCCCGTTCCATCGGGCGGCCTCTGGGTTCCATCGCCGAAGCCGCGCGAAAATTTTCCAACGGCTCGCTGGACCTGCGCATTTCCTACGCCGGCAGCGACGAAATCGGAGATCTCGCCGATTCTCTGAACGCGTCGTTTCGGCGGCTGCAAGATTATGTTTCGGAAACCGCCGCTATTCTGCTGAATCTTTCGGAAGGGGATTTCACCGAAGCGGATATTCCGGACTTCCCCGGAAATTTCGCCCCTCTATCCGCTTCCATCAACAGCATCCGGGAAAAACTCAGCGCGTCCTTCTCCCAGATCGGCTCCTCGGCAGACCAGATCGGCGCGGGAGCGGCGCAGGTGTCGGAAGGCGCGCAGCAGGTCGCCCGCGGGGCCGAGAAGCAGAGCCGCTCCGTCGATCAGCTCACCGTTTCCGTCAACGGCATTCTGGAAAAATCGCGGGAAAACGCGGACGATGTCGCCAGGATTCTGAAGGACACCGGCGCCGCGCTGGAAAGCGTGGAGGAAAGCGACCAGCAGATGAAGCGGCTTCTTGCGCTGATGGAAGAAATCCGCGCCTCTTCCGAAAAGATGCGGCAGATTTTGGCGCAGATCGACTCGATCGCATTCCAGACCAACCTTCTGGCACTCAACGCGTCCGTTGAGGCCGCCCGGGTCGGGAGCGCCGGGCACGGTTTCACGGTCGTGGCACAGGAGGTGCGCGCTCTTGCGGAAAAAACGGCGGCGGCGGCAAAACAGACGGACATTCTGATTGAGGATTCCGTCCAAAAAATCGGGAACGGCTGTGAAAGGGCGGAAAAGACCGCGTCGGAACTGACAAAAACCGCCGGGAAATTCGCGGAAATCAACGAAAGCATCGGCAGGATCACGTCGGCATCCGAAGATCAGGCAAACAGCGCGGAACAGGCCGCGCTGTCCGCCGAGCAGGTCGGCGCAGTCATCCGCACGAACGCCGATCTGTCCTCCCGAAGCGCCGCCGCAGGTGAGGAGCTCTCCGGCCATGCGGAGCTGCTGAGAAAACTGCTCGCCCAGGTTCGCCTTCAGGGGGAGCCCGGCACCCGCGATCAGGGCAAAATTTTTTCCTGAGGCTAATGAAATGGTTCTGAATGAAGCGGGATCCTGAATATGATTGTAATACCTCACTAAAGGATCTGACCAGAATGGACCATGAGACGAACGCCGAATTCCGCACCTTCCGCGGATACCAGTTGATCAGCCAGAAAGAAGGCCAGCTGACACCCGCCATGGAGGATTACCTGGAGATGATCTTCCGCCTTTGCAGCAAGGACGGCTACACACGGGTCGGCAGGCTTTCCGAGCTGCTGCATGTCAAGCCGTCCTCCGCTTCCAAAATGATGATGAAACTCGCTGAAATGGGATATTTGAAATACGACCGATATGAAATCATCCTATTGACGGAGAAAGGGCGCAGCGCAGGAGAATACCTGCTGGACCGCCACAACACCGTCGAGCGGTTCCTTCTTCTTGCGGGCAGCAGCGAACCATTGGAGGAAACGGAATTGATTGAGCATTCGCTCAGTGAAAGGACCGTCTCCTGCCTTAAAATCCTTCTCGATTTTTTCGAGTCCGACACACAGTCCCGAAAGCGTTTTGCCGAATTCAAAGACAAACGATAGCTTGGCGGAAAACACCTCCCGACGTAGTTATGTTCCTACATCGGGAGGTGTTTTCTGCCGGCACGCCGGACAGGGCTCTGACACGGCAGTCTATCCTTTGGATTCCGTTTCGGTTCCGCAATCCGGACAAGACGGGCAGCACCTTCTCCGGCAGCCGCACAATTCCCCGTTGGAACACAAGCGGTAGTTTCCCCCGCCGATTTTCAGCGTTCTGCCGTTCACGATGCAGTCCGCCAGCTTGTGGCGGGCCTCCCCGTAAATTCTCTGTACCGTGGAGCGCGCGACGCCCATTTCGGCCGCGGCCTCTTCCTGGCTGAGCCCGTTCCAATCGATCAGCCGAATCACCTCGTACTCCTCCACCGTCATCAAAAGGGGATCCGCCGCATCGGTTCCGCCCTCGGGGCCAAACACGCTGACCTGCGGCATGCAGCAGACTCTCCTGCATTTTCTGGGCCTTGGCATCGTCCCACCTCCAAACCGGACCAAACATCTTACGATTCATGATATCATATCGCCCGTTTGTCAAAAAGCATCCGCTTTCAAATGACCCTCCTCTGTTTCCATTTCCCGCCGGAAAAACGGATGAGAAACACGAGGGAGCGGACAACCCAGTCGATATACATGGCGAACCAGGTTCCCGGCAGCCCAAGGCCCAGCAGGAGACTGAGAATATAGCTGAACCCGATTCGGAAAACCCACATGGAAAGCATGGAAGTCACCATGGTGAAACGGGCGTCTCCCGCGGCGCGCAAAGCGTTCGGAAGCGTAAAGGAAACAGGCCAGATCACCGCGTTGAACACCGCGAAACAAGTCAGGATCTGGGAGGCGCTGGCCGTCGCCGCAGCGCTGAGATGGAACACCCCGACGATCGGGCCGGCAAACAGGAACAGGGCGACATTGATCATGCCCATGGAGAGATAAGCCGCTTTCATTAGGCGTTTGGTATAAAAAACGGCATGGTCGTAATCCTCGGCTCCAACGCACTGCCCGACCACGGTAATCAGCCCGAGGCCGATGGCATTCCCCGGAATATTGGAAAAGCTGGAAACGCTGTTGGCAATGGCGTTGGCCGCGATGGCGGAAGTCCCAAATGTAGTGATCAGATTCTGCACCAGCAGCTTGCCAACCTGAAACATTCCGTTCTCCAGCCCGTTTGGAACACCGATCGCCAGGATCTTCCGTATCATGTCGGGATGAAATTCAAAACGAAAAATATTTTCGATAAAGATAAGGTTCTCTTTTTCCTTAATCAGAATCAGCATGAGCACGGCCGCAACAATCCGGGACAGCAGAGTGGCCGTGCCGGCCCCCGCCACGCCCCAATTGAACCCATAAATCAGAATCGCGTTGCCGACGATATTAATCAGGTTCATCAGAATGGAAACCACCATGGAAATGCGGCTGTTTCCCATCGACCGGTAGAGCGCGGCGCCAGCGTTATAAATGGCCATGAACGGATAAGACAACGCCGTGAGATAATAGTAGGTTTGCGCGTTTGACATCACGTCGGGCGCTATCCCGCCGAAAACGAACCGCAGGATCTGACGGCAGAAAATCACGGAGAGCACCGTGATTCCGGAGGCCATTGCCGTGATGGTATAAAGCAGCTGTTTGGCGGACCGGCAGGCGCCCTCCCGATTCTGGCTGCCGAGATACTGGGACGCCACAACAGCCCCTCCCGTTGCGAGAGCCGCAAAAATCTGGATCAGCAGCGTATTGACCGCGTCGACCAGCGAGATGCCGGATACCGCCGCCTCCCCGGAGGTCGCGACCATGACCGTATCGGCCATTCCAATCGTGACAGCAAGAAATTGTTCTATCACCAGCGGCCAGATCAGCCGCACCAGTTCCCTTTTGGAAAAAGGCTCTTTTTCCAAGTGATCGCTTTCCGTAATACCGTTTTCCCTTCAATATGTATTCTGCTTTTAACATATTTTTAATGTATTATAGCATAGACGCCACGGAAATCATAGTCGTATTTTTTACGCCTTACCATTTCCTGACGCAAACTCCGTTTTTCCGGCGCCAGTCCCGGATTCAAATATGATCTTCCCGGAAAAGGCAAGAGGCCCGCAGATCATCTCCCTGCGGGCCTCTGCTTTACATATATTTTAGTTCAATGATTTGCCAAACTGTAGATTTGATAAACATCACTGCGGTCCAGGACCCGGAAGCTGCCCACTTTGCGTTCCCCACGGAAAACGCACCGGTCGGCGAGCTCCCGAAGGGTCTCCTCCCTCTGCACGCCGATACCCAGGCCGGAGAAATCGATTGGCATGTTCAGGGATTTAAAATAGGCTACCGTCTTTTCTATCCCCTCCAGCGCAGCCGCCTCCGTGTCGGCGCCGGCTGCGTTCCAGACATTCCGGGCATAGCGGGCAAAGCGCTCCGGCTTGGAACGATAGCAATAATGCGCCCAGGAGCTCCAAACGGCGGACAAGCTGGCGCCGTGAGCCACGTCGAACATCGCGCTGAGCTCGTGTCCCAGCTGGTGCACCGCAAAATCTTTCAGGGCGCCCAGGCCGGTCAGATCGTTGTGGGACAGGCTGCCCGCCCACATCAGCTCGCTCATCGCCTGATAATCATCCGGGCGTTCCAGCGCCTTGGTCCCGTTGCGGATCACCACGCGCAGCAGCGCCTCCGCGATCTCATCCGTCAGCTCGTTCCCTTCCGTCGGAGTAAAATAACGGTCCAGCGTATGCATCATGATGTCCACGATACCGCAGGCAATCTGGTACTTTGGCAACGTGTACGTCAGCTCCGGGTCAAGGAACGCAAAGCGCGGACGGTTCAGTTCGTTGCTCAGTCCCCGCTTTTCGCCGGTGTCCTGATTGGTCAGCACGGCGGCTTCGCTGGCCTCGCTTCCGGACGCCGAAATGGTCAGGATGACGCCCACGGGCAGGCTGGCTTCCGGTTTTGCCTTCTGAAGCCAGAAATCCCAAAGATTTGTTCCGGGATTCGCGGCTCCGAGCGCAATTGCCTTTGCCGTGTCAATGACGCTTCCCCCGCCGACGGCCAGGATGAAGTCCGCTCCGTATTCCACGGCCAGACTCACGCCCTTTTCCGCAAGTTCCAGCCGGGGGTTCGGCTTCACGCCGCCGAGGCTCCGGTATGCCAGGCCCGCTTCCTCCAGCGCCCGGCCGACCTTCGCCAGCAGTCCGCTCTTTTCCGCGCTGTGTCCCCCGTATACCAATAAAATCTTTTTCCCGCCGAACGCCCGGATTTCAGCCGCGACATTCCGTTCGCAGCCGCGGCCGAACAACACCTTGGTCGGAGAATAATAAGTAAACCCGTTCATCGCTGTCTTCCTCTCCTTGTGATACGAATGCAATATTTTCCACCAGCAATCTTGGCTAATGGTATTATAGCATTTTCTCACCAACATAGGAACAGCCCGGTCAGAAATGCAAAAGGCTCCCTCAGGGGTCCTCTGCTTATCGTTCCAACCCGCACAGCTCACAGGCAACCTTCGCGCCCAGCTCGGCGTTGTTGTAGACGAGCCGGATGTTGGCTTCCAGGCTTTTTCCCCCTGTGATCTTCTGAATCTTGTCCAACAGATACGGGGTGATTTCCTTGCCCTTGATTCCAAGCCGTTTGGCTTCCGCGCAGGCTTCGTCGATGGAACGGCTGATGTAGCCGGGGTCCATGGCGTATTCCTCCGGAATCGGATTGGTCACCAGAAGTCCGCCGCCGAGGTTCATATCCTGCTTTGCGCGGCAGATGCGCGCCAGCTCATTCGGGGTCTCCACACGGTAATCCACCCGGAATCCGCTTTTCCTCGTAAAAAACGCCGGCAGTTCCTCGGTCCGGTAGCCGAGAACGGAAACGCCTTTCGTCTCGAGATATTCCAGCGTCAGCCCAAGGTCCAGGATCGATTTCGCGCCCGCGCAGACCACCATGACCGGCGTCCGGGCCAGTTCCTCCAGATCGGCGGAAATATCCATGGTAACTTCGGCCCCGCGATGAACCCCGCCGATCCCGCCGGTCGCAAAAACCCGAATTCCCGCCAGGGCCGCAACGATCATGGTGGCGGCTACGGTCGTCGCGCCGTCCCCCCCGCGCGCGGCCAGCACCGGCAGGTCCCTGCGGCTCGCCTTGGTCACCGCCAGTCCCTTTTTGCCGAGATAGGTGATCTCCTGTTCCGTTAAACCCGCGCGCAGTCTTCCCCCGATGACCGCGACAGTCGCCGGCACCGCGCCGTTATCCCGGATGATCTTTTCCACGTTCAGCGCCGTTTCCACGTTTTTCGGGTACGGCATTCCATGGGAAATGATGGTGGACTCCAGCGCCACGACCGGTCTGTTGTTTTCAAGCGCGTCTTTGACCTCCGGGGACACGGTTAAATATTGTTCAAGCGATTTCATTTGAATGAACTCCTTTTCTTATGATCTGGAATCAATGTGCGTTTTTTGTTCTTCCTGACTCCCCATCCGGTCCAAAAGGGCAGTCTCGTTCAAATCCGGGCTGACGGTCTGCGGGCTTTCGATACAGATGGCCGCGGCCGCCTGGCCCGCCCTGCCGCATTCGCGCAGCGAAAGCCCCCGCATCCAGCCCCAGGCCGCGGCGGCCATAAAGCTGTCGCCGACGCCCGTGCCGTTGACCGGTTTGGAAGGAGCGCATGGCAATTTGAAGCGTTCGCCGCGGTCCGCGCAGTAGACCCCGTCCTCTCCCAGCGAAAGAAACACCCGTTCCAGCCCCGTTTCGAGAAGGGCGGCGGCCGCCTGTTCCATCGACCGTTCATCCTCGATTTTTATTCCGCTGAGCAGCTCCGCTTCCAGCCGGTTCGGCTTGAGCGTGTGAATACGTCCGAGCAGGCCGGTGAGCTTGCCGGCCTTGGCAGCGGACACCGGGTCGCAGAAAATCGGGCAATGGACGTTTTCAGCGAGCCAGCGCACCGTCTCCGCAGTCAGGTTGGTATCCATGACGCACAGGGCGGCATTCTCGATCAGGTCCATCTTGGTCTTCAGGAATTCCGGCGTCAAGTGTTCATAAATCTGCATGTCGTTGACGGCCAACTCCATCTCTCCCTTCTCATCGGTCAAATAGAGATAGGTGGAGGTCGCCCCGCCCGGAACCGTCAGCGATCCCGAAAGATCGAGCCCCGCCCTGCGGCAGCCGTCCGCGATCTGCGCCGCATACGCGTCGTCGCCGAGCGCGGTGACGAGCTTCACCCCGGCTCCGAGCTGAGACAGACTGACCGCGATATTCCTGCCGACTCCGCCCGAGGACAGGATGACGCGGCCGGGATTGGAGTCCCGCCTGACCAGCGGCCGGAACGGCGTTCCGCCGATGTCGATGTTCGCCCCGCCGACCACAACGGCGTAAGGCTCCTGCTGAAGAATATAGCCCTTGCCGCGGATCAGCCCTTTTTTCATCAGGTTGGAAATGTGGACCGCAACGGAAGATCTTGTGATCCCGGCTTTTTGAGCCAGTTCCTGCTGTGAGATCAGCGGATTGCCTTCGATCCAGCGAAAGATCTGGCGCTCCCGTTCCGTCATTCTTTGCCCGCCTCCTTAACATATGCTTATGTCCATAATCTTATGTTTATATTACCAGGCGGCTGGCCTTCTGTCAAGTGCGGCACAAATGAATCAGACGCCGGGAACATTTAAAAAAACAGGACATATGTCCTTTTATTATGCCTTGAATCCGTTATAATAAGGATAGGCCACAAATTCATCCGGAATTCGGGGTGAAGCTCTATGGATCTTGCCGAATATCTAGCTTCGGAAAGCGACTCCTTACGGGCAAAACTTTCGCCGATCATGGATTCCTTTCCCGGCGGAGCGCCCGTATCTCCCGTTTCCCTCGATTCGGGAGACGCCCTGATCCGCGAGGGGGACCTCTGCGAAAGGGTTTCCCTTCTGCTGTGCGGCCGTGTTTCGGTGATCATCAGCCGCCCCCGCTTTTCCAGCTATACGGTGACGGATTTCAGGCCGTTCGAATTTTTTGGGGAATACGAGCTGCTCGCCGGAAGAAACCGCTACCTTGCGGAAGTGCGGGCCGTCTCCCCCTGCCGGTTTCTCACCTTTTCTTCTCAGGCTTATCTGCAGTGGGTGAAAAACGACCCGGAATTCTTTTTCGGCAGGGTCCGCAGCATTCTGGGAACTCTGCTGGACCAAACGGTCAACGAAAGGGCCCGGCATTTTCTGGATGCTTCCGGCCGGGTGATTCAGGTTCTGCTGCGCGCCTACGACACGAGAAGAGAGCCGCTGGAAGACGTCAGGCTGGACCTGACGCGCGCGGAAATCGCGGAGCGGACCGGCTGCAGCGTCCGCACCGTCAACCGGGTCGTCCGCGGCCTCGCGCAAAAGGGCTTTCTCTCTGTGACCCACGGCAAAATCAGGCTGAACGCCGCCCGGCGTCAGGCGCTTTTCAAAGAGTTTGACTCCCATTTGTGAAATTCATAAACGATAAGAAGACCGATTGTAATCCGGCAATACTGAATGGAGGAATCGCAATGTTCGACTCGGAGAATACCTACAAAACACTGACATCCCGCGAACTGACCCACGAGCAAAAGCTGATGGGGCTGGCAAAATGCGCGGAAAACGCGCTGGATGCGCTGAACATCCCTCCGCGGACAAAGCATTACTTTGAAACCGGCGCGATCAACGATTTGTTTGAAGGTGGCGCCCCCTACCGTCCGCGCTATATCCTGCCCGACTACGGGCGCTTCGTGCGTCAGGGCAGCGAATTTTTAAAGCTGGACCCGCCGAAGACGCTGGATGAGCTGCTCTTTTCGCTGATGATTCTTTACCGCCACGTCCCGTCCATCACCAACTTTCCGGTTTATCTCGGCAGCCTCGACAGGCTGATCGGCCCGTTCCTCGAGGGACATCCCGACGAGGAGGTCTGTGAGAAGCTCCGCCTGTTCCTCACCTATCTGGACCGGACGATCACGGATTCGTTTTGTCACGCGAACCTGGGACCGGAGGAGTCGCGCGCCGGACACCTGATTCTGAAAGTGGAGCGGGAACTCCAGAACACCGTCCCAAACCTGACGATCAAATATGATCCTTCCGTCACCCCCGATCCTTTTATGGAAGAGGCAATCCAATGCTCGCTCCGGTGTTCCAACCCCGCCGTTTGCAACGACCCGGCGAACCGCGCCCCGTTTGGGGAACGCTACGGCGTAGCGAGCTGCTACAACATCCTGCCGGTCTGCGGCGGCGCCTACACGCTGACCCGCGTCACGCTGACCGAGCTGGTGAAGGAGGCCGAAAGCGAGGAGCATTTTCTGAACACGCTGCTGCCGGAGTGCCTCCGCCTGATCGCGGATTACATGAACGAGCGCATCCGTTTCATCGTGGAGCAGTCCGGATTCTTCGAATCCAACTTTCTGGTGCGCGAGGGTCTGATCTCGAAGGACCGTTTTCTGCCGATGTTCGGCGTGACGGGAATGGCGGAATGCGTCAACACGCTGATGAAGGAAAAAGGCAAGATCTATGGGCGGGACAAGGAAGCCGACGACCTCGCGAAAAGGATCATGGACCGAATCCGGGAGCTTGTGGACGGCTATGAAGCGGCTTATTCCCCGCTGACCGGCGGAAAATTCCTGCTGCACGCGCAGGTCGGGCTCGACAGCGACCTCGGCATCACCTCCGGCGTGCGCATCGCGATCGGCGACGAGCCGGATTCTTTCGCGGATCACCTGCGCCACTGCGCGCGGTTCCACCGCTACTTCCCCGCCGGCGTCGGCGACATCTTCCCGATCGCGGACAATGTGAAACAGAACCCCGCCGCGCTTCTCGACGTCGTCAAGGGCGCGTTTTCGCTCGGCGTCCAGTATATGAGCTTTTACTCCGCCAGCACGGACCTGGTCCGCATCACCGGATACCTGGTCAAACGCAGCGAGATGGAAAAATACCGCAGCCATCAGGCCGTGCTTCAGAACACCACGCAGCTTGGTTCCGCGAGCTACGCGACCAACCATCTGGAAAAGCGAAAGGTGCGCATGGCATGACAAAGGCGCCCGTCAACAGGATCATCCCGTTCAGCACGGTGGACGGTCCCGGCAGCCGGACCTCCGTTTTCCTGCAGGGCTGCAATATCGCCTGCGGCTACTGCCACAACCCGGAAACGCAGCGCCTCTGCAATTCCTGCGGGGCATGCGTTCCGAAATGTCCCGCCGGGGCGCTCTCCCTGCGGGACAGCCGCATTATCTGGGACCCATCAAAATGCGTTTCCTGCGACACCTGCATCGCGGTCTGCCCAAACCGCGCGTCCCCGAAAGTCCGTGAAATGGATGCGGGGCAGGTCATGGCGGAGGTGGAAAAAAATATTCCGTTCATCCGCGGCGTCACGGTTTCCGGCGGGGAGTGCATGCTGTACCCGCAGTTCCTGACCGAATTCTGCACGCTGGCCAAAGGGCGCGGCCTTTCCTGCCTGCTGGACAGCAACGGCACGGCCGCCTTTTCCGATTTTCCGGAACTGATGAAAGTCTGCGACGGCGTCATGCTGGACGTCAAGTCCTGGTCGCCGGAGATTTTCCACAGTCTGACGGGCGGGGACAATGCCGCCGTCAAAGAAAATCTGCGGTTTCTTTCAAGCCTCGGAAAGCTGGAAGAGGTCCGCATCGTCTGCCTCGACGGGCATGTGGACACCGAAGCCGCGATCCGCGGCATTGCCGAAATGTTCGGGCCGGAAACTATCCACACCCGCCTCGTCCTGATTCCGTTTCGGCCGTTCGGCGTGAAGGGAAAATACGCTTCCCTCTCCTCCCCCTCCCCGCAGCGGATGCAAAATCTGCGCGAGCTGGCAGTCGGCGCCGGATTTAAATCAATCACAGTAAAATAGGGATTAAAACCTTCTGCAAAATAAATAAAAACATTGACATGCGCATTCCGATGATGTACAATATGTTCAGTTGAAACCGTTTTCAAATTTTATTTTCGGTTTCAGGCAGCTGAAAGAAGAAAGCTTTGGTGGTTTTTTTGGTCCATATCGGTGATGTCGCAAAATTGGCCGGTGTTTCTTCCGCCACCGTGTCGCGCGTGATCAACGGCACGGCAAAGGTTTCCGAAGAAAAAGCGCGCCGCGTGCGGAAGGCGATTGCTGAAACGGGTTTCAATCCCAATGAGATCGCGCGTTCCCTCTACAAAAAATCCTCCCGCATGATCGGGTATATCGTGCCGAGCATTCTCAATCTCTTCCTCAGTGAGATCGGCCGCGCGATCGAGGATGAAGCGTTCCGAAACGGCTATAAGCTCATCCTTTGCAACACGGACCAGAATCCGGAAAAGGAAGCCGCTTACATTAAAATGCTTTCCTCCATGAACGCGGACGGCATCATCATCACCGCGAACAACGAACATCTGGAAGAAGAACTGGAAAACTGCCGGCTGCCCGTTGTTGTGCTGGACAAAAGCGCGGGGGCGGGCTACACCGCCTCCGTTCAGTCCGATAACTACGGGGGCGGCAGGATTTCCACCGAGCACCTGGTCCGGTGCGGATGCCGGAAAATCGTGCTGATGCGCGGTCCCCAGCAATATTCCAGCAGTCAGCAGCGTTTTCTTGGCTATGTGGACGCATGCAACGAGCATGGAATTCAGCCGCTTTTCGTCGACAGCGGCTTCGATTACGCAGAAGGGCGGAGTTCGGCACGGGAGCTGTTCCGCCGCTTTCCCGACGCGGAGGGCGTCCTCGCCGTCAGCGACATGGCCGCGTTTTCCCTGTTCAAACTATTGCGCGAGCAGGGCCGCAGCGTTCCGGAAGACGTGATGATCGTCGGCTACGACGGTGTGGAACTGAGCGAACTGATGACGCCTGCCTTGACCACCGTGGCCCAGCCCATCGAGGCGATCGGGCGCAGGGCGGTGAGCCTGATTCTGGAACAGGTGGAAAACGGCCGTATCGAGCAGCGGGAGAACATTCTCCCCGTCGCGCTGAAGATACGCGAAACGACCAAACAACTTTGACAAAGGAAGCGGCTTATGGGTAAAAGAATTTTTTTGATCGTACTGGACAGTGTCGGCATCGGGGCGGAACCGGACGCCGCGGAATACGGGGACGAGGGCAGCAATACGCTCGCGGCCTGCGCGAAGAGCGCCGACTTTGCCATGCCGAACATGCAGCGGCTGGGACTCTTCAATATCGACGGGGTCGCCTGCCGTCCCGGCGCGGAGAAACCGCAGGGCGCGTTCGCCCGCCTCCGTGAAATTTCCAAGGGCAAGGACACGACCATCGGCCACTGGGAAATTGCCGGAATCGATTCTCCAAAGCCGCTGCCGACTTATCCGAACGGTTTTCCTCCGGAGGTGATCCGGGCATTCGAGCAGGGGACCGGCCGCCGTTCGCTTTGCAACAAGCCTTATTCGGGCACCGACGTCATCCGCGACTACGGGAAAGAGCACGTCGAAACCGGCGCGCTGATCGTCTATACGTCGGCGGACAGCGTGTTTCAGATCGCCGCGCACGAGTCGGTCGTCCCGCTGGAAGAATTGTACCGGGACTGTAAAATCGCGCGCGGAATTCTCACGGGGAAGCACGGCGTCGGCCGCGTGATCGCCCGTCCGTTCGTCGGGGAATATCCCAATTTTACGCGCACCTCGAACCGCCACGACTTCTCCATTGAGCCGCCGAACACGACCATGCTCGACCAGCTTTCGAAAAACGGCCGCGACGTGATCGCGGTCGGCAAAATCAACGATATTTTCGCCGGAAAAGGGATTGGCGAGGCAATTCGGACAAAAGATAACCCTGACGGCATTGAGAGGACGATCGAACTGACGGGCCGCGATTTTGAAGGCCTGTGCTTTGTCAATCTGGTGGATTTCGACATGCTTTACGGCCACCGCAACGACGTGGAAGGCTACGCGAAGGCCCTGTCCTGTTTTGACCGGAAACTGCCGGAAATTCTGGCGGGCCTTCGCCCTGACGATCTTCTGATGATTACCGCCGACCACGGCTGCGATCCGTCCACCCCCAGCACCGACCACTCGCGGGAGTACATCCCCTGGGTCGTCTGCGGAAAGCCGGTCCGCGCAGGGGCAAATCTCGGCACGCTGCCGACGTTCGCGGATATCGGCTCGACCGTCCTCGATTATTTCGGGATCAAATCCGAGATCACGGGGACATCAAGGCTTGACAGAATTCTTGGATAAATTGACCGGATCCCGGGGCCGTTACGCGTCCCGGCGGAAACAGGAGGAGAATCATGCAAAACACACCGACGCCGCATAACGGCGCGAAGGCCGGGGAGATTGCAAAGACGGTGCTGATGCCCGGCGACCCGCTCCGCGCGAAATATATCGCGGAGCATTATCTTGAAAATTCAAAATGCTTTAACACCGTGCGCAATATGCTGGGCTACACCGGCACCCGGAATGGAAAATCCATCTCCGTCATGGGCGGAGGAATGGGAATGCCGTCCGTCGGAATCTACACCTATGAACTTTTCCATTTCTATGACGTGGACAACATCATCCGGGTCGGCTCCGCCGGCGGGATCGCGGACGGCGTCCATGTGAAAGACATCGTCGCCGCGATGGGAGCTTGCACGGATTCCAATTACGCCGCCCAGTACCGGCTGCCGGGCACGTTCGCGCCGACCGCGGACTACGGCCTTCTGTCCCGCGCGGTTTCCGGAGCGGAGAAACTCGGCATCAGCGTGAAAGTCGGCAACGTTCTGTCAAGCGACGTCTTTTACGGGGACGACGAGAACGCGCTGAAATCCTGGAGAAAGATGGGCGTTCTCGCGGTCGAGATGGAAGCCGCCGCCCTTTATATGAATGCGGTCAGAGCCGGAAAGCACGCTTTATGCCTCCTTACCATCTCCGACTGTCCCTTCACCGGCGAGTCTCTTTCGGCGGCGGAGCGGGAAACGGGATTTACGCAGATGATGGAGCTTGCGCTGTCCCTCGCTTCATTTTAGTCATTTTTCGCGCCGATTTTCCTAAAAAAGTAAGTGATTTCTTATGCTACCGCCGCAAAATCTTGTGTTGTGCCGACAAAAAGAGTAATATCACTACTTGTGATATTCAAATATATCAAACACATTAGGAGGAATTTAAATGAAAAAGTTGGCAGCATTTCTGCTCGCGGCCCTGATGGCCGTTTCCGCGACGGCCTGCGGCTCGGGGGCGGCGTCCAGCAGCGAAGCGTCCAGCCAAGCGGCTTCCGGCGCGGGAAGCTCATCTGAGGCAGCCGCGAAAGAGTACAAAGTCCTGATGGTCACGGATACCGGCGGGGTCAACGACCAGTCCTTCAACCAGCTTTCCTGGGAAGGCCTGCAACAGCTCGCGAAAGATGTCCCCGGCGTAAAGCCCAATTACTCCGAGTCCAAGCAGGAATCCGATTACGGGACCAACCTTGACAAGGCCGCGGACGACGGCAACCAGCTGATCTGGGGCGTCGGCTTCGCGATGGCTGACGCGCTTGAAAACGCGGCCAAGCAGAATCCGGACATCAGCTACGCCATCATCGACAACGCCTACACCGAGGTCCCGTCCAATGTCACCTGCGTTGTGTTCCGCGCGCAGGAGCCCTCCTTCCTGGTCGGCTACATCGCGGGCAAGACCACAAAAGCCAACAAGGTCGGCTTTGTCGGCGGACAGAAGAGCGACGTCATCGACCAGTTTGAGTACGGCTACAAGGCCGGCGTGGAATATGCCGCGCACGAGCTGAACAAAAAGATTGAAGTCGTCTCGCAGTACGCGGAAAGCTTCGTCGACTCCGCAAAGGGCAAGGCCATCGCGAAATCCATGTACTCCGGCGGCTGCGACATCGTTTTCCATGCCGCGGGCAACGTCGGCGTGGGCGTGATCGAAGCGGCGAAGGAAGCGAACAAGTACGCCATCGGCGTGGATAAGGACCAGGCTTTCCTGGCCCCCAGCAATGTTCTGACTTCCGCCATGAAGCGCGTTGACAAAGCGGTCGAGCAGGTTTCCAAAGACGCGATCAACGGCACGGCAATCGGCGGCAAGACCTACAGCCTGGGCCTGACGGAAGACGGCGTCGGCATTCCGGAAGAGCACAAGCTGATGGGTGACGACACCTACAATGCGACCATCGCGCTGGAGCAGAAGATCAAGGACAAAACCATCGTGCCTCCGGCCAGCAAAGATGATTACGATGCATTCGTCAAAGCGCTGAAATAATCTCACAGACCCGGTTATCCTTTCCTTGCGGACGGGGCGTTCTTTTTGGGCGCCCCGTTCCTTGTGGGAATGAAGAATGGAAAGCAAGGGGGTTCCTGCCATGGAAGTCAGCACGGAATATGCGGTGCAGATGCACGGCATCACCAAACTGTTCGGCTCCTTTTGTGCCCTTGACCATGTGGATTTGGACGTAAAAAAAGGCTCCATCCACGCTGTTTTGGGAGAAAACGGCGCCGGAAAAAGCACGCTGATGAACATCCTGTACGGTCTGTATCAGGCCGATTCGGGTGAAATTTACTTAAACGGCGAAAAGGCGGCGATCAAAAATCCAAACGCCGCGATCGAGCATGGGATCGGCATGGTGCACCAGCACTTTATGCTGGTCGACAATTTTACCGTAACGCAGAATATTATCCTCGGCAACGAGGTCACCGGCAAATTTGGAATCTTAGATATGAAAAAGGCGCGCGGGGAAATTCTCAACATCGTGAAAAAATACGGGCTGGAAGTCGACCCGGACTCCAAAATCGAGGATATCTCCGTGGGGATGCAGCAGCGTGTTGAAATTTTAAAGGCTCTGTACCGCGGGGCGGACCTGCTCATCCTCGACGAGCCGACCGCGGTGCTGACTCCCCAGGAAATCGAAGAGCTGATCGGGATCATGCGCAGCCTGATCAGCGACGGGAAAACCATCATCATTATCACGCACAAGCTCAAGGAAATCAAAGCCTCCTCCAATGTCTGCACGATCATCCGGCGCGGGCACAAGATCGACACGGTTCCGGTCGCGGAAGTGGACGAGGAACAGTTGGCCACCATGATGGTCGGGCACGCCGTCAAGCTCGTCGTCGACAAAACGCCCGCCAAGCCGGGGGACACCATTTTTGAAATCGACCATCTGACGGTCAAAAACGAGCGCGGGCTGGAAGCGGTGCGCGATCTTTCCCTGAAAGTCCGGCGCGGCGAAATTCTGGGAATCGCCGGAATCGACGGCAACGGCCAGAAGGAGCTGGTGGAGGCGATCACCTGCCTGACCCGCGCGGAAAGCGGCACGATCACGATCGGCGGGGCCGAGATCCAGAATACGACGCCGCGGAACGTGATCGACCACAGGGTCTCCACGGTCCACGAGGACCGCCAGAGGCGCGGGCTCGTCCTCCCCTTTACAGTGGCGGAAAACACGGTGATCGAAAAATACCGCACCCCGGAGTTCAGCAGACACGGAAAAATCGACCGCTCCAGAATGGCCGCATACACCCGGCAGTTGATCGAGGATTACGACATCCGCCCGGCGGGCTGTGAAAACCAGCCGGTGCGCGGCTTGTCCGGCGGCAACCAGCAGAAGGTCATCATCGCGCGGGAAATTTCCAACGAGCCGGACCTGCTCATCGCGGTCCAGCCGACGCGCGGGCTGGACGTCGGCGCGGTCGAGTACGTGCATAAAATGCTGGTGCGGGAGCGCGACGCGGGCAGGGCGGTCCTTCTGATCTCCCTGGAGCTGGACGAGGTCATGAACGTCGCGGACACGATCGGCGTCATCTACGCGGGAAGCATCGTCGCTTCCTTCCCGCAGGGACAAGTGGACGAAAACACCATCGGACTTTTAATGGCGGGAGGCAGGATGAATGAAACTGGCAGCGAAAATACTTAAAAAACCGATCGCCTCGACGCTGATCGCCGTTCTGTTCGGATTTATCGTCGCCGCGGTCGTTCTGGCCGTCGCGGGCTACAATCCATGGCAGTCGTTCGGCGCTCTGTTTCAGGGAATCTTTGCAAGGCCGAAATACATTTCCAATGTCGTCATCAAGGCGACGCCGATCATTCTGACCGGCCTTTCCGTCGCGTTCGCCTTTCAGACCGGGCTGTTCAACATCGGCGCGGAGGGCCAGTACATCGCGGGAGCGTTGGCGGCCGTGCTGGTCGGCGTCAAGCTGGACCTTCCCGCTGTTCTTCAGGTCCCGGCGGTGGTGCTCGCCGGAGTGTTCGGCGGCACATTGTTCGGCTGGATCGTCGGATATTTAAAGGCAAAATTCGGCATTCATGAGGTCATCACCAGCATCATGCTGAACTGGATCGGCCTGTACCTTTCCAATTTTGTCGTTGCCTTAAAAGCATACCACATGCCGAACTCCACCAGCACCTACCCGGTCAATGAATCCAGCTACACCATGCTGCTGCCGAACTGGAAGACCTCCAAAGCCGGAATGGCGGCGCTGAAGCCGCACGAGTGGCTGTACGAGGTCATGCTGAAAACCGACGTGAATTTCGGGTTCCTGGCCGCAATTCTGATGGCCGCGCTGATCTGGTACCTGCTGTACCGTTCCACAAAGGGGTACGAGCTCCGCGCGGTCGGCTTCAACCGGGACGCCGCGGAATTCGCCGGGATCAACGTCAGCCGCAATATCACCGACGCGATGGTGATCGCCGGCGCCCTGGCGGGCCTGGCGGGCGCTCTGGCCATCACCGGAACGGCGCCGCACAAAATCTCCACGCTCGCGGCATTTGAGAACAACGGCTTCAACGGGCTTTCTGTGGCGCTGATCGCGGGGTCGTCCCCCGTCGGATGCGTCTTTGCCGGGCTGCTGTTCGGCGGTCTGCTGTACGGCGGGCAGAGCGTTCAGCAGGACGTGGGCGCGCCGACGGAAATCATCAACATCATGATCGGAACGATCGTATTTTTCGTCGCGCTGACCAAAGTGGTCCCCGTGCTTGCGGAAAAGCTGGAAAAGAGAGGTGCCGGACATGTTCAGTAAGCTGCTTCTGCTCATCGGCATTACCCTGATGTACTCCACCCCGCTGGTGTTCGGCGCGCTCGGCGGCGTGATTTCGGAACGCTCGGGCGTCGTCAACATCGGAATCGAAGGCATGATGACCATGGGCGCGTTCACCGGCGCCTCCGTCAGCTATTTCACCGGCAATCCCTGGCTCGGTTTTCTGGCGGCTGGCATCGCGGGCGCAATGGTCGCCCTGCTGCACGCGATCGCCTCGGTGACGTTCAACGCGGACCAGACGATCTCCGGCATCGCGATCAACCTGATCGGCCCGGGCTTTGCCCTGTTCTTCTGCCGCCTCCTGTTCAAGGACGCCACCATGACTCCTCCGGTGACGACGCTTCCGCGGCTGTTCGGGGAAGACGCCTTTGCGGGAACACCGGCCGCGAATCTGAATGTGGACGTCACGGTGGTATTCGGGCTGGCCGCCACCCTTTTTATCTGGTTTTTCCTCTATAAGACCAAGTGGGGCCTTCGCATCCGCTCCGTCGGCGAACATCCGGCGGCCTCCGACACTCTGGGCATCAGCGTCAGCCGGACACGCTATACCTGCGTTCTCACTTCCGGCGTCCTGTCCGGATTCGGCGGCGCGTCGATGACCCTCGCGATCATTTCCCAGTTCAATCCGACCGCGATCAGCGGCCAGGGATTCATCGCCCTCGCGGCCGTCATTTTCGGGAAATGGACCCCGTACGGGGCCTACGGAGCCTGCCTGCTGTTCGGCCTCGCCCAGGCGCTCACCGTGGTTCTGGGCGGCAGCGACAGCGGGGTGGCGATTCCAAGCCAGATTCTTGCCATGCTGCCCTACATTCTCACCATCGTGGTGCTGATCCTGTTTGTCGGGCGCTCCGTCGCGCCGAAAGCGGACGGCCTGCCCTACGAAAAGGGTCAGAGATAAGCTCAGAGAAAGCGCACGGATCTTGAGCGAACGCTTAATAGAATTGAAATGGGCGGGAGATCCCGTCCGCCCGAATTTTTCAGGCACGGAGAAAGGAGCCTTCATGGACGAAAAGGAACTGGTACGGGCCGCGATGGAAGCGCGGGAAAAAGCCTATGTCCCCTATTCGGGTTTTGCCGTCGGCGCGGCGCTGCTGACAAAAAGCGGGAAGGTCTACCGCGGCTGCAACATTGAGAACGCGGCGTACACCCCCTCCAACTGCGCGGAACGGACCGCGTTTTTCAAGGCGGTCAGCGAAGGGGAATCCGAATTCGCGGCAATTGCCGTTGTGGGCGGAAAGGCCGGGGAGCCCCTCGCCGACTACTGCCCTCCCTGCGGCGTCTGCCGTCAGGTCATGATGGAATTCTGCGGTCCGGACGAATTTCAGATTATTCTCGCCAAATCGCCGGAAGACCGGAAGGTTTTTTCCCTGCGGGAGCTGCTGCCGCTCGGCTTCGGCAAAAAGGACCTGGAAAAGGAGGATATCAGTCGTGAGAATGTATGACGTTATTTCCAAAAAGCGCGACGGCGGAGAACTGTCCCAGACGGAAATCCAGTTCTTCATCGACGGCTACGTGAAAGGGGAAATTCCGGATTACCAGGCTTCCGCGCTGATGATGGCGATCTATTTCAAGGGCATGACGGCGCGGGAGACCGCCGACCTGACCCTGTGCATGGCGCGCTCCGGAGAGATGGTGGACCTGTCCTCCATCGACGGGGTCAAGGTCGACAAGCACAGCACCGGAGGCGTCGGCGACAAGACAACGCTCATCATCGCGCCGATCGTCGCGTCCCTCGGCGTGCGCGTCGCCAAAATGAGCGGGCGCGGCCTCGGCCACACCGGCGGCACGGTGGACAAGATGGAATCCATCCCCGGCATGAAAACCTCCCTGGACCGCGAAACCTTCTTCGACATCGTGCGGAAGGTCGGCGTCAGCGTTATCGGGCAGTCCGGCAATCTGGTCCCGGCGGACAAAAAGCTGTACGCTTTACGCGACGTGACCGCCACCATTGAGAGCATTCCGCTGATCGCTTCGAGCATCATGAGCAAAAAGATCGCCGCCGGCTCCGACTGTATCCTGCTGGACGTCAAAACCGGCAGCGGCGCGTTCATGAAAACCGTGGACGATTCCATCCGTCTGGCCGAGGCGATGGTGTCCATCGGCGAGCACGTCGGCCGACGGACCGTCGCGCTGATCACGGACATGGACCGCCCGCTCGGCAGCGCGATCGGCAACAGCCTCGAAATCCGCGAGGTCTGTGAAACGCTGAAGGGCCGCGGCCCGCAGGACCTGACGGCCATCTGCGTGGAGCTGGCGGCAAACATGCTGTTTTTGGCGGGCCGCGGGGAGCTTCCTATCTGCCGGGAGCTGGCGAAGAAACAGATCTCAAACGGCGCGGCGTTCCAAAAGCTCCGCGAGATGGTCGCCGCGCAGGGCGGGGACGTCTCCGTCCTCGACGACAACTCCAAATTCGCGCAGGCCGCCGTCCGGCATGAAATCACGTCCGGCGAAGACGGTTTCATCCGGGCGATGAACACGGAGGAATGCGGCATCGCCTCGGTCGAGCTTGGCGCGGGGCGTGAAAAAAAGGAAGACCCGATCGACTTCAGCGCCGGAATCGTCCTGCGTAAAAAGGTCGGCGACCGGGTCGGCGCCGGAGAGCCGATCGCGGAATTCCATACCTCCTCCGAGCAAAAATGCCGGGAGGCGGAACGCCTGTTCCGGGACGCGGTGAAGATCGGCGCGGAGCCGCCGGAATCGATTCCGCTGGTGCACGCCCGCGTGACGAAGGACGGCGTGGAAAAATATTAAAAGAAGGGACCGCGAAGGCGGAGAGAGAGGATGGTGGTGACATCCGGCCCCGCCCGGGCGGCCCCGCAAGGCACAAAAAAACGCCGTATACGGATTTTTCATCCATATACAACGCCACAAACACACCCGGACAATCCCCATTTCCCCTCTGTACAAAACGACAAAGCGGAGTTATAATAGAGGACGCAGTGTGCTGATGATTCAGTTGCGTATGGAGGTCTTTTCTCCGTACGCAGGGGGCGGGTGCTCGTTACACCTTCCCCTGCGCTGCACTTTTTGTGCCTTACAACCAAATTATACCTCTTTGTGACGCAAAGTCAAGATAAATTCCCGATTTCTCTCTTGCTTTCACAGTAAATTTTCCGGCCGGCGCGGCGGGCAGAATTGTCATTTGATTTTGCGGCCGCGCGGCTTTTTTATTTTGTGTTCTTTTTTTGAAGTGTTTCTGCGCGCCGGATCGTTTGATAGACAGAGACGAAAGGGATGGTGATGCGTATTAACGAGCAGCAGTTTGAACGCGCCGTAACGCAGTATCAGGCCCTCGTCTTCAGCATCTGCCTGACCATGACAAAAAACTATTTTGACGCGGAGGATCTGGCGCAGGACACCTTTGTGTCCGCCTACCGCGGCTGGAACGGCTTCGACGGGAAAAACCCGAAGGGCTGGCTGACCGCCATCGCCGTCAACAAATGCCGGGACCACCTGAAAAGCCCGGCGAGGAAGAACCTGCCGCTGGCCGCCGAGGACGCCGCCCTGCTCCTCGACCCGGACGGCACGCCGGAGGAACAGGCGGAGGACCGGATGTCCCTGAGCCATGTGCGCCGATTGTGCCGCCGTCTGCGGGAGCCCTACCGGAGCGTGGCGGAAAGCTATTTCTGCGGGGAGAAAAAGCTCTCCGAACTGGCGCGGGAAACCGGGCAGAACATAAGGACTCTGGAAACGCGGCTCTACCGCGCGAAAAAATTACTGAAAGCCCTGTGGGAGGAGGAAGAAGGATGAACGGACTGTTTACGCCGGACGGACACATTTCAGAATCGACCCTGCGCGAGTTTGTCGAAGGATCGCTGGACGCGGCCGCGATGCTCGCGGTCGCGGAACACGCGGCGGACTGCGGGCCCTGCGCCGAACGCCTTGCGCGGGCGGTGGAAAAGAGCGGACCGGCGGTCCCGCCCGCCGGATTTACCGAGGAGGTCCGGCGGCGGCTTCCCCGCGGGCAGTCGCGCACGGAGCTTTTCCTTTATTCCGCCCGGGTCGCTCTCGCGGCCTGCGCCGCGCTGTTCCTCATCTTTTCCGGCACGCTCCGGACGCTCGCCGGCCAGAAGGACTCTAGCCTGCGCATCGGCGCTCCCGGCTTTTCCGCCGTGGAGCAGATCAGCACCCGCCTGAACGGCTTTTCACAACAACTACTTCACTGGGAGGTTTTTCATCATGCCGAAGAAAAGAAGTAAGGTCTGGACCGTCCTTTTTTCCCTGCTGCCCGGCGCGGGGCACATGTTCATGGGATTCATGAAGCGGGGCCTTTCCCTGATGTCCCTGTTTTTTTTCATCATCTTCCTGTCGTCGTGGCTCGGCATCGGACCGCTGCTCTATATTATCCCGGTGCTGTGGTTCTATTCCTTTTTCGAGTGCATCAACCTGACCTGCGCCGACGACCAGGAATTCGCCAGGATGGAGGACCGGTACCTGTTCCATCTGGACAGCCTGACCGGACTGAGCGAGCATTTTTCCACACGGACCGGCTTTTACGCCGGAATCCTCCTGCTCTTTTTCGGGCTTTACCTGATCGCCGCCAAGCTGCTTTCCCAGTTCCGGTTCGGGCTTCTTCCGCAGGCCGTCAGGTATTTCGAAGGCATCCTCTCCGTCTTCCCCCAGGTGCTTGTGGGAGTCGTCATCATCCTGATCGGCATCCGGCTGATCAAAGGGAAACGGGAGGAGTTGGAGCGGCATGATTAAGAACAGAAGAGTCGGCACGCTGTCCGCGGGCGTTTCCATGGTCGTCTTCGGCATCCTGTTCCTTCTGCGGCTGTTCGTCCCGGCCGTGACGCTCCGCCTGATCGTCTCGCTCTGGCCTTTGGTCCTTGTGTTCCTCGGGATCGAGACCCTGCTGGCCTACGCCATGAACCGGGAGGAAAAAATGCGGTACGACGCGGGTTCCGTCGTCCTCATCGTCGCGCTTGCTTTTTTCACCGTCTGCATGGCCGCGGCCCAGATTGCCGCGGAGCACTCCGGCTTTCTGAATTTTCCATAAGCCGGCGGGACCAAAGACCAAGGCTTGAGAAAAAAGCCTCGCTTTCGGGAAATTTTTCAGGAATAATTTCCCTTGAAAATGCCGCGGCGGTATTGTATGATAAATGACATGGTAAATAAATACTTGCGTCCGCCGCGCAGAGCACAGAACCCCGATGCCGTCAGACCGGGAAGTTTCGCAAATTCTTCACAGCCGAACGACACGCGGGTTCTTTGCGAAAGGGCGCTTTCATTCGTTTGAAAGCGCCCTTCTTTCAGGTTCCCCTGTATCTGCATGGTTTCCGGTCAAAAATCAAAGCTTTATGGGGGATAACCCGATGGAATACCGCATCGTTCTAAGAGTCAAAGTCCGGGAAAACAGCTGGATCAGGATTGGAGAGGAACATCGGATCCTGTGGGAAATCCGCGGTTTGATTGAAGCTTCCAGCGGATGCACCATGCTGAACCAGGTGGGAATCGGGTCGGCCGCTTCCCTGGTCCCGCTGTTCGAAAAGGGGATTTGGGAACTGACGCAATCGGCGAATTCCTACTTATCCTACGAAGCGCTCTGCGGTATGGGAACCATTCGGGACACGCTGGAATTTTACCGGAATCTGCTCAAAGACTGCAAGGGACATCCCTATGCCGAACTTTACGGTGAAGTTGTCGCCTGAGCCGCTTCCGGACCGTTTGAATTCCCGTCCCGCCGCCGACCGGGATCGACGGATCTTTCCACAGATGCAAAGGGCCGCGGGAACGCTGGATCTTCCAGCGTTCCCGCGGCTCCTTGTTTCACCGGTTTCCAAAGCCAGGGACCCCGAGGCCGGTTCCTCAGGCCTTGCCCGCGGAACCGGACAGTTCGATGATCTTTTTAATATCTTCGGTCAGGGCGTCGTTTGCGGCCTGAGAGATTTTCCACGAATGGCCCTGATGATCCATATGGTCCATCGCATTGCGAAAATGCTCAAGATATTTGTAACGGATTTCCGTGCCGAAATTGATCTTCCCCACTCCAAGCCGGATGGCGGCCTTGACGATATCCGTGCTCATCCCGGTGCAGCCGTGCAGCACAAGGGGAAGGTCCGTGAATTTGCGGACCTTTTCCAAAACGTCCAGCTTAATGTCGGGTTTACCCCGGTAGTAGCCGTGTGCGTTTCCGATTCCGATGGCCAGGGTATCCGGACTGCAAAGGCTCAGGAACTCTCTCACTTCTTCCGGATTCGCGATATTCTTATTCTCCAGAACGACGCCGTTGTCCAGCCTTTGCAGTTCGCCGATTTCGGCCTCCACAGGGATCCCTCTGGGATGGGCATAATCGATCACCTGTCTGGTCAGCGAAGCATTTTCCTGAATCGGTTTCTGCGAGCCGTCGATCATCACGCTTGTAAATTTCAGATCGACCGCCATTTTGCAGATCTCAAAACTGTTGCCGTGATCCAGATGGACGGAAACCGGAACGGAGACTTTATCCGCGCACCATTTGCAGACATTGACGAACCAGTCGTGGCCGGAGTAAGCGCCGGTTGAAACATAGTGCGCCAGGATCATCGGGGACTTCATCTCTTCGGCGGCACGGCAGCACGCCCAGATAATGTCGTAGTTTCCCCCCTGCGTATTAATGGCCGGAATCGCGTACCCGCTGCGGGACGCCTTTTTTATTTCCTCCAAATTTGTTGTAAGCATATGTTAAATTCCTTTCTGCGCTTCATTCAAAAGATCCCTTGGACCGAGAAACTTCTTATTGTCCGTTCTCTGCGGGCACGATGTTTTTCGGGGCAATATCTGCAAATCAGCCCTTGACCGCGCCCGCGACAAGGCCGCTGACCATATATTTCTGGAAGAAGAAGAACAAAATGATCATGGGAAGCATGGAAACGATGGAGATCGAATTGATCAGGGACCAGTCGAAAGACAGCTCGCCCAGGTAACGCAGCGCCACGCCGGCCGAAAGAGTCCGCAGGCTGTCCGTCTGGATCAGGGTAATGGCATGCAGATAATCGTCCCAGGTCATCAGGAACGCATAAAGGCCGGAAGCCAGCATCCCCGGCTTCACCAGCGGAGTGACGATCCTCGTCAGGATCTGGAACCTCCCCGCCCCGTCGATTCTCGCGGCTTCCTCAATGGCAATGGGGACGCTGTCGAAAAAGCTGCTCATCAGAATCACGGTGAACGGAATCTGAGCGGCAATCAGCGCAAGGGTCAGTCCAAAGAGCGTGTTGATCAGGTGGATTTTCCCCAGAAGATCGTACAGGGAGATCATCCGGCTGATCACGGGGAACATCTGGGAGGTCAGCAGAGCGGCGACCAGCCATTTGTTCCATTTAAAATGGAACCGGGAAAGGGCATACCCGGCGAGAATTGCAAAAACCGTCGTCACAAGCGCCGTAATGAAAGAAACGACAAAGTTGTTCTTGTAATAGACAAAAAACGCATTGTCCTTTGTAAAAAGATTGACATAGCTCGCAAGGCTCGCCTTTTCAGGCAGAAAAGTAGGCGGAAATCGATAGGACTCCATGTTTGTTTTCAGCGATGTGAGAAACACCCACAAGATCGGGAAGAGCAGAAATAATAAAATAATTACCAGAACCACATCGCGGAGCACTTTGCCTGTTACGGATAATTTCATCGTGCCGTCACCCCTTAATCCACATCGCTGGAACCCATAAATTTATTGTAGAAGAAAACAACGATCATCATCAGGAACATCCAAACCGTTGTGACCGCGGCACCGGAACCGAAATTGTTGGAGACAAACGCTTCCCGGTAACTGAGGATGGCAAGGGTCGTGGTTGCGTCCTGCGGGCCGCCGCCCGTCATGGTCCATACCAGCGGGAACTGCTTGAAATTTTCGATGATCGCCATCGTGAGCGTGATTTTGACGACGCTCTTCATGGAGGGAAAGACAACGGAGAAAAAACGCCGGGCGCCGCTGGCCCCGTCAACCGTCGCCGCTTCCAGCATGTCGCTCGGAACGTTCTGCAGTCCGGCAAGCAGCAGCAGGGTCGTCAGCGGGATCTGCTTCCAAAGGGCGGCGACCACCACGCCCCAAAGCGCCGTGGAGGGGTTGTTCAGAATGGCGAAATCGTTGATGCCCATCAGAGAAACAAAGTATTTGAGAAGCCCGTACTGAGGCTGATAAATCCACATCCAAACCAGGGCGGAAATCACGGTAGGCACCACCCAGGGAATCATCATAACGCTTCGCAGGAACCGGCTGCCGCGGATACTGGAGTTCAGGATCAGCGCAAGGCTCATTCCCAGAACAAACTGGAAAATGACAACAACGGCGACAAACGAAAATGTAGTGATAATGGAAGGGACCAGTTTATTGTTCTGAAAAAGGCGGATGTAGTTTTGAAAATTGTTCCAGGTTCCGGGTTTTCCGGAAATGATGTTGCTGACCTTGAACGTCAGCAGACTTTTATAAACGGAATCGACAACCGGAAAAAGGATGAAAACGATTGTCATCAACATGGCGGGCGCCGACAAAGTCAGCGAGAAAGCGATATCCGCCGTATTCGCCGGCAGCCTCCGGCCCGCGGATTTGTTTTTCATCATCACACACTCCGTTTCCACACTGTCAGCAGAAAAAACCGCCGCATCCACGCTCTGTATTTGGCGGATACGGCGGGATCTGCTTCTTAGGGTATATCAGGTTTCGTTATGCCCGCGGTTTCCTTATTGCTGAAGGATCTTCTGCGCGGCGGATTTGAAGCCGGGATAAGCCGAGTCAAAAGTCTTTTTCCCGACCGTAAGGCCCTGGGCAAAGGTGCAGAGCTCCAGATTCAAATCGTTCAGCGCCGGAACAAACGTGGTAGGCTGCACGCAGTCAAGGCTGCCGAGGGCACCCTTGAGAACGGGGCTGTCTTTGATCGCCTGCATATCCTTCATGGAAGTGTACGCGGGATAGGCGAGGTTCACTTTGGACATGAAGTCGCCCAGCGTATCGGCATTGATCAGCTCTTTGATCAGGATCGCGGACGCTTTCTTGCGCGCGTCCCCGTTATCCATCAGGAACAGGCAATGCGAACTGACGACGCTCTCACCCTTGCCGGAGCCTCCCGAAAGCGGGGCCGCGGTGGCCGTGAAGTCGGCCGCGTTGGAATTGATCGACTGAATCCCGCTGTAGCCCCACGACTGATCGTAGTACATGGCCAGCTGTCCGAGGGCAAACAGGTTGCGCAGGTCCTTCAGCTTGGCATTCTGAGGATTGTATTTTTTCTCATCCAGCGTTTTCAGCATGCTGAACGCGTCTTTAAAAGCCGCATTGTCGGTGGCCAGCGTTCCGTCGTCATTCAGGACGCGTCCGCCGAAATTGTACACCATCGAGGTCAGGGAAGCGCCGGAAATCGCCACGGATGCGGTCGTCTGGCCGAAAGCATAAACCGTATTGCCGTCCTTCGTTTTCAGCTTCGAGAGCTTTTCCGCCATTTTCAGCATCTCGTCATAGGTCTTCGGGGGAGTGTCCGGGTCCAGGCCGGCCTGCTTGAACAGGTCCTTGTTGTAGAACAGGACGAACGGAGTCATGTACAGCGGCAGCGCGTACAGATCGCCGTCGATCATATGCGCCTTTGCAACGCCCGGCAGGACATCGGCGACCATCTGATCCCCGACAATGTTCTTCACCGGCACCGCAAGTCCGGACTCTTCCACGGTCGGCGTCCAGGACGTCTCGCCAAGAAAAATATCCACCTTGTCCCCGCCGCCCGCCATATTGATGACGGTATTCAGGATCTGGTCATAGGGCGCAGTGACATATTCCAGTGTAATATTGGGGTGTTTCGTTTCAAAATCGGACTTGAATTTTTCCCAGAAATCCTTTGTGCCGTTTTCAAGCACCATATGATTCGCAAATTTGATCGTTACCTTTTCCGTGGGCTCTTCCATTGACGACGAACCGCCGCCCGCTGCAGACGAAGCCGGGGCCGAAGAAGAAGGAGCGCCACCGCATGCGGCCGTGCCGAGCAGGATCGCTGCAGACAGCAAAGATGCGATGAGTTTTTTCATTCGTATTCCTCCCATAAAAATAATTCAGGACCATTCGCGATATACACCCCGCAGTCTATCTAGTACGGCCAAGCCGGATCATAAACACGTGTGTACATCCTGTGTTTTTTATTATATGCGAACGATAGGTCATTGTCAATAATATTTTTATAAATATTTAAAAAAATATGTTGCGATTGAGCTTTGGTTTTCCCGCTGTTATTCCGCCCTGTCTTCACCCTGAGCAAAAATATTTGACGAAGGACATTTTATAATTTATAATCGAGTAAAAGTACATACGTGATTACAAAAGAAAGCCGAGGTGCCTTTTTTGGTCACAATAGAAAACGAATTCTACCGGGTCGAAGTGAACCCTTTGGGGTCTGAACTGTGGTCCGTCGTCGAAAAATCTTCGGGGCACGAATTCCTATGGCAGGGAAAAGAGGAAAAAGAGAGCGTCTGGCCGCGCCGCGCCCCGATCCTGTTCCCTGTGTGCGGAAGGCTCAGGGGCGGCGCCGCAAGGATCGACGGCAAAAGGTATTCCATCCCGATGCACGGCTTTGCGCGCGATTACGAACATCAGGTTTCAGATCTGAAAAAGGACCGTGTTACATTCTGTTTCTCAGACAGCCCGGAAACGAAAATCATGTATCCGTTTTCCTTCACTTTGTACACCAGCTACATTCTGGAGGGAAAAATTCTTCGGTGCCGATATGAAGTAGAGAATCACGGCGGTGCCGGCATGCCTTTTTCCATCGGCTACCACACCGGATACCGTTTGCCTCTTTCGGATCACTCGAATGCCCGCGACTGCACGCTGGTTTTTGAAAAAGAAGAGACAATTACCCGACTTCCGCAGGAGGATGGCTTCCTTACGGGAAAAACGGAGCCTTTTCTTCAGAACGAGCGCAATGTCGGTCTGTTTGCTTCCTGTTTTCCCGGCACGTGCATTCTGGAGAATTTCCGTTCGCGGTCCCTCGAGCTTCAGGACCGCAGGGCCGGAAAATCAATTCAGGTCGGAATTGCAGGTTTCCCCTATCTCGCGATCTGGATCAGCCATGAGGCAAGGCCCTTCGTCTGCATCGAGCCCTGGTACGGAATCCCGGATGAAAAGGAAGCGGAAGGGGATTTCCGCCGCAAGAAGGGGATCGTCGCACTCGACGGCGGTAAAACTTTTTCCTGTGAACAGACGATCGAGATAAAAGGATAGAAGGGGCCTCTTTGGTATGGAGAAAAAATTAGTCACCAGAAAAGACGTCGCGGAATATGCCGGCGTAACGGAAACGATCGTTTCCTATGTCATGAACAACAACCGTTACGTCGCGAAGGAGAAGCGGGAGCGCGTACTGGACGCGATGCGAAAGCTGCATTACGTGCCCAACACGATGGCCCGCGGGCTGAAAGGAAAGCGCAGCAACCACATCCTTTTTATCGCGGACAGCATCGCAAATGAGCATTTCGGCAGAATTGTAGAGGAAATGGATCAGTTTGCCTATGACAAAGGCTACCTGATTTCGCTGATGAGGGACCGCAACGACATGGATTTCGTCACTCATATCATCAGCCGGCAGATCGACGGAGTGGTCATCAGCTCCGTCAGTTTCGGCGAGGAATACATCGCGCGGTTTATGGATTACGGCGTCCATGTGGTCCTGCTGGGGAACCGGGATTACTCCGATGTGGACCCGCGCGCCGGAATCGTTCATATCGGAATGAAGAACGGCATGGAGAATGTCGTCAAGCTGATGGTGAAAAAGGGCCGCACGAAAATCGCCTATATCGACCGCACCAGCACCCGGAATCATTTCAGCACCATGCGCGACCTGCGTTACCGCGGTTTTCGCCTTCAAATGGAAAAAAGCGGTCTCCCCTTCGATGAAGCGGAGCAGTTTTTCACCGGTTTTGCGACAAGGGAAGCCCTGGCGGACGGAATCGAACAAAAACTGAAAAGCGGATTGAAACTTGACGCCATGGTCTGCAGAAACGACTATATGGCGGCGGTTGCGATGGAAGCGGTCAAACGCTGCGGCCTCAGGATTCCGGACGATATCGCCATTATGGGGTTTGACAATTCCGAATTCAGCCAGTTTCTTCAGCCCAAACTTTCAACCGTGCAAATCAACCGGAAAGAAATCGCCCGCTGCATCATTACAATGCTGGACGACATGATCGCGGGCAAGGATACCGCCGGCAAAATGGTGGAAACCACCTTGATCGAACGGGAGACCACATGATGATTGAAAATTTCTTTCAAGCCGCAGCTCTCAATTCACAAAAAAATACGGTTCTTTGTGCAAATGCTATTGACATTGACGGTAAAACGGGGGTAAAATGAGTCGAAAGAATCGCTCATGCAGTTTGGTATGGGCGAGTTTTTTCAGCGAATGTACATTCGTATGTATATCAGGAAAGGACAGCATGCACATGAAGACCACACTGAACGTTGGATTTATCACAACCGTTTCCGGCAGATGGCCCCGCGAAACACCGCAAAAGAGGATGGAACGCTACGGAGCGTTTTTAAACGAAAAGCTTTCACAGGTCAACCTGATTACTTTCGACACGCTGATTGACTCCACGGAGCGGATCGACACCGCGATCGACACGCTCAGAGCAAAGGGCGCGGACCTGGTGATTATGCTGTACGGAGCCTTCACCGGGGACGACGTGTGCACGGGAATCGCGGACAGCCTGAACGTGCCGCTGATCCTCTGGGCACCCCGGGAACCGGAGCTTGGCGGAGGGCGCCTGCTGTCCAACGCGTTGGTCGCGCTGACCATGAACAGCGCCTCCATGCATCGGCTGGGACATACCTGCTATCCGGTTTACGGCAATCTGGAGGAACCGGAGGCAGTCTCCAGGGTGCTCTCCGTTGTCAACGCCTATGCCGTGGTCAAAAAGATGCGCCACACGGTTCTGGGATTGTTCGGTTACCGCCCTACCGCTTTTTACAATTCCGCTTTTGATGAAGGGCTGATCCGCCGGACTTTCGGCATCCGGATGGAAGAAACCGATTTGAAAACCGTCTTCGATGAAATGGAAAAAACGGACCCGAAAGAGCTGGAGAAAGACCAGCAGCTGGTTCGCGATACTTTCTCCATGGTCGATACTCTCCCGCAGGAATATAAGGAGAATCACTCCAGGCTTTACCTGGCGCTGAAAAATCTGGTTCGGCGGGAAGGTTACGATTACTGCGCGATCAAATGCTGGCCGGAAATGGGGAATCTGAAAACGACCCCCTGCGCGGTCCTCGGGCGTCTTGCCGACGCAAATATCAACATTGCCTGCGAAGGCGACGTCGACGCCGCCCTTTCCATGATCGCGCAGAACGGCATTACGGGACACACGAATTTTATCACCGACATGATCGATCTGCACGAGAAGGAAAACACTTTGACTTTCTGGCATTGCGGCAACGCCGCGCCGTCGCTTCACCACCCCGATTACCCGACCAAAATGGGCGACCATCCTTTGGCGGGCCAAGGAACCGCATTCTATACGACCTTGAAAGAAGGCCCTGTCACCATCTCAAGATTCTGCAACATCGACGGTGCCTACAAGCTGTTCCTGATTCGCGGAACCGCCTCAAAGACGGACCTTTACACGCCGGGCTGCATGATCAACGTTGTCCCCGACGCACCGGTCAGCCGGATCATGGAAGCGATCCTGAAAAACGGAGTTCCGCACCATTACAGCATTGTGTGGGACGACGTCGCGGATATTATGACACAGGTTGCGGAAATTCTTGGAATCGAAGTTATAAAATATTAAATACCGTAAGGAAGACAGGGGCGGCCCCCCTGTCTTCCTTACGGTTAACCCGGTTTCCTTTTCAGTTCATGCTCGCATGGAAGAACCTGATTGTTATATCGTTCAATCTTGCCGTTCAGACGTTCCAGCGTTTCCTGCATTTCCGTGATTCTTTGAATCAACCGGTCCCGTTGATCCACCAGCAATGCCTTTCGGGCCGCCATTGTTTTGTCTCCCTGTTGAAACAGCCTGACGTATTCAATCAGAACCTCAATCGGCAGTCCCGCATTGCGCATGCATTTTATAAACTCGATCCACCTGCAATCCTCTTCCAGGTAATCGCGGATTCCGCCCGCCGTGCGGTTCACGCTGGGAATGAGTCCGACCCGTTCGTAGTAACGAAGAGTATCGGGAGTTAAACTGCATCTTTTGCTAACTTCAGCGATTGTCATCGGACGCCTCCAATCAGTCAATCCATTGAAAAAACGCTAGCGGACAAAATTGGTAGCTATGTGCTCCTCCTGTTTAGGAAATGGGATCCCGGCTTTGATCCCCGCTTCCTTGCATTTCAAAAACCAGGCCATATTTCTGCCCAGAATACGCATGACTTGAAGCCCTTCCAAATCCTTCTTTACGTCGTCCGGTGAAATCCCATGCACCATATTCCAATAGCGCGACGAAATGACCGGCATTTCAGATATGGTAAGATACTTATTGAGCTGTTCAAACGCGGCGGTCGTTCCCGCGCGCCTGGCGGAAACGACGCAGGCGGCCGGTTTCAGATAGAAAACATTCTGGCCGGAACTTGCATTGGAATAGAAGACCCGATCCAAAAACGACGTGATTGCCCCGCTGGCCGCCGCGTAATGTACAGGGGATCCGAACACGAAGCCGTCAGCGTCTTTCGCAAGCGCCACAAATTCGTTGACACAATCGTCAAATACGCACGTTCCGTATTTCTGACAGTGCCCGCACGCGATACAGCCCGATACGGGCTTCGTGCCGATCTGAAAAATTTCGGTTGTTATGTGTTCTTCGTTCAGGGTTTTCGCGACTTCCGCAAGAGCGGTATAGGTGCAGCCCTTCGCGTGAGGGCTGCCGTTTACCAATAGAACTTTCATCGCATTGCCATCCCTTTCTTTCAGTTTATGTCTCTTTTCTCATCCGAAGCGGATCCCGGCATGAGAGGGGACCGCGTTCCGCCCGGCCCGCGGGCAAAATCCGGCGCGGCGGCGGGAAGCATCCCGAAAGGACCGAATCATTGCCGATGCTCAAAGGTTTCCGCCACAAGCTCAAGCAGGGTGGGAATCGGCAGATGCTGCGGACACTGCTTTTCGCATTGCCCGCATTTGACGCATTCGGACGCTTTCCCATAGGTCTGCGCGTAATTGCCGTAATAAACGCTCTGAACGGAAAAACCTCGGATTTTCGATCTTTTCTCCGCGTTATACAGGTCAAAATATTTTGGGATCGCGATCTTTTGGGGACACCCGGCCACGCAATACCCGCAGGCGGTGCACGGAATGGCGATGGAAGCGCAAATAATATCGACGGCCCGGCCCACAATGCCGAATTCTTCCTCCGTCATCGGCACAAAATTCTGCATGTAGCCGGTGTTGTCAAGAAGCTGCTCCATATTGCTCATCCCGCTGAGAACGACTATAACGCCGTCGTGGCTCGCGGCAAACCGGATCGCCCAGGAAGGGACGGAACGGTCCGGCGCGCAATCCCTGAAAAGCTTTACAGCCTCTTCCGGAATATTGGCCAGCGTGCCGCCCTTGACCGGCTCCATGACGATCAGATCCTTCTTATGCTTTCTCACTACTTCATAGCATTTGCGCGACTGGACGCTCTCGCTGTTCCAGTCCAGGTAGTTGAGCTGGATCTGCACCACGTCGACTTCGGGGTGGGCGGTCAATATCTCGTCGAGCAGACCGGCATTGTCATGGTAGGAAAAACCTATTTTCCGTACTTTCCCCTCCTGTTTCTTTTTCTGGATAAACGCGAAACTGTCAAGTTTCTGCGCGATGGCGTAATGGTTTACATTGAGATTGTGAAGCAGGTAATAATCGAAATACTCCACGCCGCACTTTTCAAGCTGCTCATTGAAAATGCGCTCCATATCCTCTTTCGTTTTCAGGAACATCGTTGGCATCTTCGAGGTCAGCGTGAAACTGCCGCGGGGATGCCTTTTCACAAGCGCTTCCCGGGCGGCAATTTCGCTTTGAAAATTGTGGTACATGTAAGCAGTGTCAAAATAGGTAAAGCCTCTTTCAAGAAACGCGTCCACCATCCGCTTCATCTCATCCAGGTCGACGCTTGCCTGATCGTTCTTGTTTTTCAGCGGCAGACGCATCAGACCGAATCCCAATTTTTTCATTCCAAGCCCTCTTTCCCGTTTTAACTTCCAAGCTCATTTTGAATGATTCCGGCCGCTTGCAAAAGCCGTTTAAGGACAGTGTAGCATCTGGAGTTCACTCCAAGTCAAGAGCTTTTCTGCATTTTATTTCCGGAAGCCCGTAAAAGAGAAGCCTTCCCCACGGAAAGGAACCGACGCACGTTATTCTGCTCAACTTCTATTCTTTCATTACATTACAAATATCATTCAAGCGAGAAAAAGGATCTGCTGACCAGCCTTCGTCTAACAGCGGTCCCTGATACGGCAAAGAAAAAGAATCAGTTTATCCGCAATTGAAAGCGCGAACGATTTTGGCCGTAAGGCACGGGCCGCCGGTCAGCGCTTCCATGCCGGCGCGGTTTTTCACTTTGAAAGACTGCCGCTGATTTCGTCCAGATTGGCCTTCATGCGGTCGAGGTAGGTCATGCCGTCCTCGCTGCTCTCGATCGTGTAGATCTGCTCGACTTCGGCGCCGACCTGGTCGGCCAGCGTCTGTGACACGGCGGGGCTGACCATATCTTCCACAAAGATCGTTTTCACATGGTTGTCTTTGCAGTAATCCACCAGCTCCGCCAGTTTCTTCGCGCTGGGCTCGCCTTCCGCGAAAACGTCTTCCACGCTGTTCTGGCTCAGGCCGAAATCCCGGCACAAATAAGCGAAAGCGGCGTGGCCGGTGACAAAGCTCTTGGTCTGGTCCGACCGAAATTTCTGATTGTACTCCGAGTAAAGGCTTTCAAGCTGCGAGATAAAATCGTTGCAGTTCTGATCGAAATAAGCCTTGTCGGTGGGGTCCGCCTTCGCCAGCGCGTCCCGGATGTTTTTCGCCTCGACTTCCGCGCCTTTCAGGCTGATCCACAGATGCGGATCGTATTGGCCGTGCTCCTTGATCTCATCCGGGTCCGTATTCTGGATCGGAGTTGCGCCTTTTGAAGCTTCGACCGCAATCAGATTTTTGTTGTCTGCGGCTTCGACCGCCTTTTCAGCCCACGATTCCATCCCAAAGCCGTTGTAGACAAAAACCTGCGCCGTGCTCAGCCCGGCGATATCCTGCGCTTTCGGCTCAAAGTCATGCGGCTCCGTGCCGTCCGGGATGATGGTTGAGATTTTCACTCTGTCTTTTCCGACGGCCTCCGTGAATTCCTTCATGGCGTCGAATGTCACGGACACCTGGATTTTCTCACTGCCGCTTGACGTTTCGCTGCCCCCCGAGCTCTCTTTCGGCTGCCCGCCGCCGCATGCGGAAAAAAGCAGGAGCGAAACCATGCAAAGCGCAAACGGAATCATTTTCTTTCTCATTTTTTCATCCTCCGTCTAAATTCTACTTGCAAATGATTTGCATTTGCGTTTATAATATAAGTCAGCACCATTTCATTTGTCAAGATTTTTTTGGAAGGGAAATTGAGATTCGCATGATTCAGGCAAATCATCTGTATTTTTCCTATACGGGCTCTCCCCCCTACGTTCTCGACGGAATCGATCTGACCATCCGGGACGGCGAATATATTTCCGTCATGGGGGAAAACGGATGCGGCAAAAGCACCTTCATCCGATTGATCCTGGGATTTCTCAAGCCGACGAAAGGATCCGTTTCTTCCAGCGCGAAAAGGATCGGCTATGTCCCGCAGAAAAGCGATTTTGTCAATTCCGGCTTTCCGATCACGGTGGGCGAGCTGTTGAATTCCTACCGCAGGCTTTTGAAAATCAAAAAGAAAGGCACGGTGGATCAGGCCCTCGGCCTTGTGGGAATGAGCCCGTACCGAAACGCGCTGATCGGAGCGCTTTCGGGCGGGCAGCAGCAGAAGGTCCTGCTTGCGCGGGCCCTCATGGGGAACCCGGATCTGCTGATCCTGGACGAACCCTCGACGGGGGTAGACCTTCAGGGCCAAAAGGAAATCTACGGCTTTCTGAGCCGCCTGAACCGGAACAGAGGCATCACCATCGTGTCCGTCGAACACAACCTGGACGCGGCCGTGGCCAATTCCACCCGGATCTATCATCTGGCCGGCGGAAAGGGGCACTCCTGCACGCCGGAAAAATACGCGTCCGAATTTTTGAGATCACGGGAAAGGAATTCATAAGATGCTGCAGTACGCCTTCATGAAAAATGCCTTGTTCGTTTCTTTCTTTATTTCCATTCTTTGCCCGAGCATCGGGATTTTCCTGGTGCTGCGGCGCTATTCCATGATCGGAGACACGCTCTCCCACTCCTCTCTGGCCGGCATCGCGCTCGGGCTGCTGCTGGGCCGCAGCCCATTGATCGGCGCATTCCTCTTTACTTCCTTCTGCGGCGCGCTCATTGAATTCCTCCGCAGGTATTTCAAAAAACACACCGACCTGATCCTCACCATCGTGCTTGCGCTCAGCGTCGGAACGGCGATCACCATTATCAGTTCCGGAAAAGCCCACGCCAATGTGGACTCTTTCCTGTTCGGGAGCGTTCTGACCGTGACGAAGTCGGACCTTGTCACTGTTTTCGCGCTCAGCATGATCTCCGTCGTCACGATTTTTCTCCTGTATGATCAGATGATCTATATCGCCTACGACGAGGAGGCGGCGAAAGTCGCCGGCGTCAGAGTCCAGCTGATCAATTACATCTTCTCGATCCTGGTCGCGGCCGCCATCGCCGTTTCCATCCGCATCGTGGGCGTCCTCGTTCTGAGTTCCATGATCGCCCTCCCGGTCGCGACGGCGCTGCAGCTTGGGAAAGGATTCCGGACCACGCTGTTCTGTTCGATCCTGTTCAGCATGACGGACGTCCTTCTGGGGCTGTTCCTGTCCTACTATCTCAATGTGGCGCCGGGCGGATTTTCCGCTCTCCTTTCCGTCGCCGTCCTCATGATCGTGATCTTGGTGAAAAAGCTGTCGGCCGCCGGAAAACAGACTGCGGTCCGGCCGCGCACCCGGACAGGGCGAGGTTGACAATCCGCCTGATTCCGACTAAGATAAGCTCAAAATCATTGCCCCGCGGAGGAACTTTTTTATGGATACGCAGATAGGCATCATCTCCGGCTTTCTCGGCGCCGGAAAGACGACGCTGATCCGGAAGCTGCTGAAAGAGGCGCTGTCGGACGAAAAGATCGTCCTGATCGAGAACGAATTCGGAGAAATCGGCATTGACGGAACCATTTTGAAGCAGTCGGGAATCCGTGTGCGGGAGATCAATTCCGGCTGCATCTGCTGCACGCTGGCCGGGGACTTTCACGCGGCGCTGAAGGACGTGGTCCGGAAGTACCGCCCGGAGCGGATCCTGATCGAGCCGTCCGGCGTCGGCAAGCTGTCCGACATTCTTCCGGTCTGCCGCAAAACCGCGCTGCGGGAACAGGGACGGATCGACCTGTGCGTCACGGTCGTGGACGCCCAGAAATACAGGATGTACGCAAAAAATTTTTCCGAATTTTTTCTCGACCAGATCGACCACGCGGAAACGATCCTTTTCAGCCGCACGCAGAACGCCGATCCGGAAGAGCTGAGCGATATCGCGAGGGAAATAAAAGGCCGCAACGAAAGAGCGGCGGTCATCACAACCCCCTGGGACCAGCTCAGCGGCGCGGAAATCCTCTCCGTCGCCGAAAAGGGAGCAAAGGCACTGATCAGCCGGGAGGATTTCGAGTCCGCCGAAGAGGAACACCATCACCACCATCACGACGCGGACGAAGCGTTTCAGGTGTGGAGCAGGGAAACGCCGAAGGTCTTCGACCGGGACAGGCTGCGCGAGGCGATGAAAAAGCTGCCTCAATGCGGCGAAGTGCTGCGGGCGAAAGGAATCCTGCCCGTCCGGGACGGCCGCTGGGTTCAGTTCGATTACGTCCCGGAGGAATCCGGATTTCAGGAAGCAAAGCCGGAATTCACCGGACGGCTCTGCGTCATCGGGAAAGGACTGGACCGGCGCGGGCTGGCCGCGCTGTTTCAGGTGGACCCATGACGAGGATCGAAGTGGTCTGCGGATTCCTGGGGAGCGGAAAGACAACGCTGCTCCAGCATGTCCTGGAACAGGACTATATGGGGAGCTACCGCCGCATCCTGATTCTCCAATGCGAGGACGGGGCGGCGGGATTCGACGCTTCCCGGATGAAAAACGGGGACGTGCTTCTGGACCAGTTGGAGAGCCCTTCCAAAATCTGCGCGGAACTGTTCTTCAAAATCCGGTCGGAGCTCCATCCGGACCTGATCCTGATCGAATACAACGGGACCTGGCCGATGGAGCGGCTGCTGAGCGTCCGGATGCCGAAGGGCTACCGCATCGACCGGATCCTGTTCTGCGCGGACGCCTCCACGTTCGGCTCCTATTGGAAAAACGCGGGGAGCCTGATGCTCAGCCAGCTCGGCAACGCGGACGCGGTGTGCGCGAACCGCGGCTCCGGGCCGGAATCGCCGCTGCGGTCGGCGGTCGGCGGCGTCAACCGGTCGGCGGCGATCTGTACCGACGGCCCGTCAACAGAAAAATACCTGTCTCAGGTTCTTGATCCGGAGCAGGTAAAAGAGGCAGGCAAATGGCAGAAAATCGGCGAGCTGGAGGTCGCCGTCCTGGCGGCCGTCATCCTTTTCTTCCTGACGCAGATTCCCAGGTACCCGGATCTGTATACGGCCGTTCAAAGCGTTCAGATGATCTTTATCGGGATCCTGATGCAGGCGGTCCCGTTTTTGCTGATCGGCGCGTTTGTCTCCGCCCTGCTGCAGGTGTATGTCCCGGACGAATCGCTGGTGCGGCTGTTTGCGAAGCATCCGCTGCTGGGATTTCCCCTCGCCGCCGTTCTCGGCGTCTTTTTCCCGATCTGCGACTGCGGCATCGTGCCGATCGCCTCCCGCTTGGCGCAGAAGGGCGTGCCCCTCCCCCAGGCGATGGTTTTCATGCTCGCCGCGCCTGCGGTGAACCCCGTCACCATTCTCTCGACGCTGTACGCTTTCTCGGGGCAGCCTCAATACGCTTTGTACCGGATCGGCCTGGGAGCGCTGATCGCGCTGGCTGCCGGCATTCTGCTGAGCCTCTTCCGCTTCAGGTCCGCGGACGTCCTCTCCTCCCGCGCGGCCGCGGCCTGCTCCTGCGGGGCCGACGGATGCGCTCCGCGCCACACGGGAAGGGCGGGCCGGATGGAATCCGTATTCATCACCGCGGGACAGGAATTCCTGAGCATGGGGCGTTATATTATCGGAGGCTCCCTTCTCTGCGCCGTCCTGCAGCAGACCGTGCCCGCGTCGCTCTTCCTCCATTCCGGCTCCGCCGCCGTTCTTCCGGTTTTCCTGATGCTTCTGGCCGCTTTTTTCCTGTCGGTCTGCTCCACAGCCAACGCGTTCATCGGCAGGAGCTTTCTGAATCTGTTTCCGGCCCCCGCCGTGATGGGCTTTATCGTGATGGGGCCCATGCTGGACTTGTCCAACCTTCTGATGCTGAGCGGCAGCTTTCAAAAGAAATTCGTCGCACGCCTGGCGGGGATTCTGCTGGGGATCGCGGTTCCCGTGTTCCTGCTGTTTTCCCTGCTGTTCAAGGGGGGATCGCTATGAGAAGAAAAATCAATCCGGAAGTGCTGCTGGAAGCGCTGATCTGTCTTTCCCTGTCGGTCCTGCTGCTTTACGCGCTGATTTCGGGCCGGGCGTCGGAGTATGTGCATCCCCGCATCAACGGCTATCTTTGGTTTTCCTCCTGCGCCCTGTTCGTCATTTCCCTGCTTTTGCTGTCCGGTTCCCTCCGGCCGAGGCACAACGCGAGGCCGGCGAGATTCCTGCTCTTCCTGATCCCGATCTTTTCCGTGCTGCTGATCCCCGCCGGGGCCGTACAGAGCAGGGCGGTTTCCTTCGGGAGTACGGCGGCCGCTCAAAGCGCCGCGCCGCCCTCCGGAAAAAGCGCCGCCGCTTCTTCCCAGGCCGTTTCCACCACCGGCCCGTCCTCCTCCGCCCTGCCGCAGGAGGACGCCAGCGGGGTCACAAGCATCAGCGACGAGCAGTTCGCCGCCTGGTATCAGGACATCAACAAGGACATGGAGAAATACGAGGGGAAAACCCTGAGATTCAAGGGGCAGGTCTTCCGGATGGACGGATTTGCAAAAAATGAAATCGTGCCGGTGCGGTACGCGATGGTCTGCTGCACCGCCGACCTTCAGCCCTGCGGAATCCTCTGCCGGAGCGGCGAGGCGTCCCAATACAAGGACAACGACTGGGTATGGGTGACCGGAAAAGTGAAAATCGAAACCTATATGGATCAGACCATGCCGGTCTGCTACGTCACGAAGATCGAGAAAGCGGAAAAAGCCAAGGCGGCTTACATCTATTTCACCTACTGAACGATACAAAAAATACACGTTCCGCTTCGTCCGGAACGTGTATTTTTTATGCCGTGATTTTATTCGCTTTCAGAAGACTCGTAACCGCTTCGCTGATTTTCGTTGCGACATAGGAGTTGTTCATGGTATAAAGGTGGATTCCGTCCACTCCCTGCGCGACAAGATCGACAATCTGGTCGATCGCGTAGGCGATCCCCGCATCCCGCATTGCGTTTGGATTATCCCCGTACCTTTCCATCACTTTGACAAACTTTTTGGGAAGCGTCGCCCCGCAGAGGGTAACCATCCGTTCAATCTGCTTTCTGTTCGTCACCGGCATGATCCCGGCCTGGATCGGCACATCGATTCCGGCAATTCTGGCGCGTTCCAGGAAGGAATAGAAACAGCTGTTGTCGAAAAAAAGCTGGGAAATCAACTGGTCCGCGCCCGCGTCAACTTTTTTCTTCAAATTAAGAATGTCCTTTACAATTCCGCCCGATTCCGGATGTCCCTCCGGGTAACACGCCCCGATGATATTGAAATCGCCGTTTTCCTTCAGGAACGAAATCAGGTCGCTCGCGTGCCTGAAATCGGCCTTGGGGGGAATATCCGGGCTGAGGTCCCCGCGCAGCGCAAGAATATTTTCAATGCCGTTCCGCTTCAGGCTTTCAAGCGTCTCAAGCACTTCCTCCTTCGTAAAGTTGATGCATGGGAGATGGGCGACGCTCTCAAGGCCGTATCTGTTCTTGATAGCGGAGGCAATCTGAACGGTGTGGTTGCTTCCCCCGCCCGCGGCTCCGTAAGTAACGCTGATGAAATCGGGGGAAAGCCCGTTCAGCTCCTGCAGAGTATGATAAACTACATCGATCGAAGAAGTTTTCTTGGGCGGAAAGACTTCAAAAGAAAACACCGTTTTTCTTTTGAACAGTTCGTTTGTGCGCATTGACCCATCTCCTCTCCGCATATTGGAACCATAGGAATCAGTTTCTATCAGGATAGCATAAAAGCGCCGGGACAGCCAATTTAAAAAGCTTATGGCCTGACATAGAGATGACCTATGCTGGCTCTTTCCGCCCATTCCGCGAAAAGAAGCATCCGCGGCAGCCGTCGCGCTTTTGACCAGGGTTTACAACCGCTGTAAATCCGCCGTTTCCTTTCGATCGCCGCGAGCGCTGCCGTCCGAGCAGATCGTGGCCCCGCCCACCACAATGTCCCCGCTGTAAAACACAATCGCCTGGCCGGGCGCAACAGCCCTCTGCGGTTTTTCAAAGTTTACCATGACCTTTCCCCCGTCAAGGGGAGTCACGACCGCCGCCTGCTCCTTCTGCCGGTAGCGGACCCGCGCCGTGACGCGGGCGGGGGCGCTCAATGTCTGATATGCAATCAGGTTGAATCCGTCCGCGACGAGCGACGAAGAGTACAGTTCCTCATTGCCGCCAAGCGTCACGGTATTTTCCCGGACGGATTTCCCGCGGACATACAGCGGCTTTTCAGCGGAAATCCCAAGCCCTTTCCGCTGTCCGATGGTGTAGCGGATCAGTCCCTGATGCTCCCCGAGGATTTTTCCGTCCGCACCGAGAAAGGCCCCCTTCGGATAAGCCTTTCCGGTGTACCTCTCAATGAACGCGCTGTAATCGCCGTCCGGGACAAAGCAGATATCCTGACTGTCGTGCTTGTGAGCGTTGACCAGCCCCTGCTCTTCCGCGATTTTGCGCACATCCGCTTTGTTCAGTTCTCCGAGCGGAAACAGAGTATGCGCAAGCTGCTCCTGCGTCATGGAATAGAGCACATAGCTTTGATCCTTGCCGCCGTCGAGTCCCTTTTTCAGGAGATACCGTCCCGACGCTTTCTGGAACTCAATGCGGGCGTAATGCCCGGTGGCCACGAAGTCGCAGTCCAGTTCCTGCGCCCGGCGGAAAAGCCTTTCAAATTTCAGGTAGCGGTTGCAGTCGATACAGGGATTCGGAGTCGCTCCCGCTTCGTAAGCGGCCACAAACCTCCGGATCACCTGCTCTTCAAAGTCGGCGGTGAAGTTGAACACATGGTAAGGGATTCCGATGCGGTGGGCGACGCTTCTCGCGTCTTCGATATCGTCCAGGCTGCAGCAGGTATTGGTCCGCTTCTGCCCGACGATTTCATTTTCATAGAGCTTCATCGTGGCGCCGACGCACTCGTATCCCTGTTTTTTCAGCAGATAGGCGGCGACGCTCGAATCGACCCCGCCGCTCATGGCGACAAGAACGCGCTTCATGGGTTCTCCTTTCGCAGTCTGGAAACAGCGGATGTCACGGATAAAATAATCCGGCTGATTTCTTCCGGTGTGTTGTATTCGCTCAGGGAAAGCCGCAGCGACCCTCGAGCGAGGCGGTCCGGCACCCCCATGCTGCGGAGAACATGGCTCGGTTCCAGCGCTCCCGCGGAACAGGCCGAGCCGGCCGAAGCGCTGATGCCGTCTGCGTCCAGCAGAAGGAGCAGCGGCTCGGATTCGACGTCCTCAAAGCAAAAGTTCACGATTCCCGGGACCCTTCGCGAACGGCCGCCGATCAGGTAGGCTCCCCTGATCCGCTCCAGCCCGGAGATGAGCTCCTCGCGCATCCGGGCAATATAATCCGCATTTTCTTCCAGTTTTCCGCAGCTCTCCCGAAGGGCCGCCGCCATGCCGGCGACGGCCGGAACATTTTCCGTTCCGGCCCGTCCGCCCCGTTCCTGCCCGCCTCCGCGGATCAGGGAAACCGGCCGGATGCCCCTTCGGAGATAAAGCGCGCCGATCCCTTTTGGACCGTGAAATTTGTGCGCCGACAAAGACAGCAGGTCCACGTTCATTTCTGAAAGGTCAATCGGGATATGCCCCGCCGCCTGCACGGCATCCGAATGAAAAAGGACATTGTTCCGGCGGCACAGGTCTCCGATCTCTTTGACCGGCTGGACCGTCCCCACCTCATTGTTCGCCGCCATGACGCTGACAAGGCAGGTGTCGGGCCGTATCGCTGAGGAGACCTGCTCCGGGCGGATGATCCCTTCGGCAGAAACAGGGAGCAGCGTCACCCCGAACCCGCGGGCTTCCAGATATTCCAGCGTGCGCAGGACCGCCGGATGCTCGAATTCCGTGGAAACAATATGCCGCCGCCCGTGCGCGGCCCCCCAGGAGGCGGCCGACAGAAGCGCCTGATTGTCCGCTTCGCTGCCGCCGGAGGTGAAGGAAAGCTCGCGCGCCGCGCAGTTCAGCAGGCCGGCCATGGTTTCCCGCGCCTCCAGCAGGGCCGCAGCGGCTGCCGCGCCGTCCTCGTGCAGGCTGGAAGGGTTGCCGTACCGATCCGTCAGATATGGCAGCATCGCGTCCAGCGCTGTTCCGCTCAATTTAGTTGTCGCCGCATTGTCGGCGTAAATTCTCATTGCCCCAAAAATTTCTTTCTTCCCTTCACCCGTTCGGGCATGTCTGAAGGTCACGCTTTGCTTTCCACTTGCTTCAGCGTCAGATTCATGCTTCCTGTCCGATAGCCGTCAAGATCCAACGTGACATAAGAAAAGCCGAGGCTGTGAAAATATTCTGAGATCCTCAGCCGATTTTCTTCCTCGATGAGCCGGCCCAGTTCGCCGGGCAACACTTCCACCCTTGCCATCGCCCCATGAATGCGGACTCTGACCTGATGAAAGCCCATGTCAAGCAGCAGCTGTTCCGCCCGGTCGACCATCCCGAGCTTTTCCCTGGTAATGGCTTCGCCGTAGACAAACCGGCTGGAAAGGCAGGCGAACGACTGCTTGTCCCATGTCCGAAGGCCAAGCTGTCTGGACAGATCCCGGATGTCCTTTTTGGTCATCCCGGCGTACCTCAGCGGGCTCTTTATTCCAAGTTCCGCCACCGCCGCAAGACCGGGCCGATAATCTCCGTTGTCGTCCAAATTCGAGCCTTCCGCCACTTCCGATATGCCCTGCTCATCCGCGATCTTTCTGATCTTTGTGAACAGTTCGTGCTTGCACAGATAACAGCGGTTTTTAGGGTTCCGGCCGAACCCCTCAATTTCCAGTTCCTCGCTGTCCACAATAAAATGCCGGATTCCCTCCTCCCGGCAAAAGGCTTCCGCCTCGCGGAGCTCTCTCTCGGGAAAAGAACAGGATCGCGCTGTGACGGCAATCGCGTTTGAGCCCAGAACGTCATGCGCCGTCTTCAGCAAAAACGTGGAATCCACTCCGGATGAGAACGCAACCGCCACGCTCCCGAGCTGAAAGAGGTAATCTGTCAGCCGCCCGTATTTTTCATTCGGTGTCATAAGTCCCATTCCTTTATAAAGGACAGGATCAAAACCATGTTTTGCCTGTCGGATTTCCGCAGCCCGCAAAAAGGTCCGGTACCAGCGCGGGCGGCGCCCCATTCCATATGATTCCTACTGAAATTATAGGTTATATCCTTTGTTTTGTCAATGAGTTGCGGAGTTCGTCCGGAGAAGATCCGGCCCCATGTTTTTTCAAAAAGCGGCTGTTGAAAAAGATGGCAAAAAATATCAGTTTTAAAAAATCGGTTCAGGGCAAAATAAGGATTCGGGAGGGTTAAGCTCCTATGTATATATTTTTCTTTATTTTATTGCTGATATCAGTCTTTCTCATTGCATCATTTACTGAGCCTGCCCGTGTCGTGCTGAATCTGGATACTGATGAAAACAAATTGCTGATCCGGGGATCATGGCTGATTCAAACCGTTTCGGTTCAATTTTTAAAAAAAGGACCGTGCCAAAACTTCTCCGTCTTTTTTTCCGACAACCGCGTTGCGTCATGGGATCTAAAATCAAAGCCAAAAGGGAAACGCAATTTTTTTCATATCCGCGGCCTCTCCGTGGAGCAGGCTTGCTGCAATGCCGCCTATGGATTCAGGACCCCTTTCCTTACCGGCATTTCCAGCGGATTTTCTCTTTTCATCCAATCTATTGTCCCCAATATTTCGATCGATATGGCACCGGATTTTTTTTCCGATCATGCCTATCTGGTTGTGAAAGCAGAGGCAAAACTGAACTTGGGTAAAACATTCGTAAACTTTATTCTGAAAAGGCCCGCTAAAAGGAGTGAAAAATATTATGGATCAATTGGAGATATCTGAAAACGTCGACACTTTATTCCACAGTCTGGAAAATTTTACGCAGAATGAGGGCGTTATCGGGAAACCCGTCACACAGGGAAACAAAACGCTGATGCCCGTCGTCTCCGTAACGATAGGCTACGGGGGCGGAAACGCCTCCATGAAGAGCCAGATGAACGCCGCCGCCTCAAACAATGGGAGTTCCAACACCGGCTCCGGAGCACTTGGGCTTGGGGCCAAGCTGAATACGGAAGCAGTGATCGTTTTCGACAGTCAGAGCCAGGACATTTCCATGCTTCCCATGAATCCTAACGGAGCAAGTCAGATCGTTGACAAGATTCCGCAGATCATCTCTAACATGAATCAGGGTAAACAGGGCAATACTCAAACACAGCAGCCCCAGGGCTAAAATGAATCAGGCTCCGAAAGATCGGAGCCTTCTCTTTTTTTGCCGAAAAGCGCTTTTGTATTATAAAATTTTGCGTTCCGGTAATTCTATTCGAAGAAAATTATGCAGATGTCAGGCAGAGGGATTCACTGAAAATGCACAAAATGGAATTAAGCGGACCACAGCTGCAAAAAATGACCAAATTGATTTTTAATCCCTACTCGGGAAACAGGAAACAATCTGCTGAACAATTGATGGAAGTTGAATCGGGCCTTCAGCAATCCGGCTCCCTTTTTGAAACATATTTCACGGAGCCGGACGGTAATCTCGGCGAAATGATCCATGACGCCTTCATAAGAGGCATTCGTCGTTTCACAGTGTGCGGCGGGGACGGGACCGTCTCCTCCGTGGCGAGAGAGTTGAACGGTTACGGGGCAATCCTGAACATTATTCCAAAGGGCACCCAAAATAACATTGCATACAGCTTGAAAATTCCCTTCGATCTCGATTCTGCGATGCGGTTATCAAATTCGGGACAAGCTGAGACGGTTGACATTGGTTTGCTGACCAGCGGAAAAAAATATTTTTCTTTTCTGGAAGTGTGTTCAATCGGATTGATTTCCAGCGTATTTTCGTCTGCCGACGCGATCCAGCACGGGAATTTTCTCAGAATCAGCGACTTTATCTCAAAATTGGCAAAAACAAAGCCTGCTCAGTTCCACATGCTGGTCGATGATAAATATCAGCTCAACGGCACCGCATACTGCATCGTTGTTTCAAGCATGCCTTATATATTTCGCCATTACGAAGTCGGGCCGGCTCACGCCTACCGCGACGGCCTTTTGGACGTCTCTGTGTTTACAGACATGACAAAACTGGATTTAGCAGGCTGCGCCATAAAAATCAACAGCCTGGAAGATGAACGGATTCAGAGATTCTGCTCAAAAAAAATCGAACTGGATACTTTTCCGGACCTGCCCGTGATGGCCGACGGCGTTGATCTTGACTTAGGGCATATCAAAATCGAAGCACAACGGTCCTCTTTTCAAGTCATAACCGGATATAAATGATGAGAATATTAAAAATGAGAAGAAAAACCAGTCTGTTGCCTGCGAACCCTCTTCAATGGCTTATTCTGATCTTATCGGCACTTTTCGTCACCGTTGCCGTTGTGCCCAGCCACCTTTGGGTATCGCTTTGGAAGGCGGTCCAAGCCAGATTATTCTGGGTTCTTATGCTTGCCTTTTTTTGCATTCTGGCGCTTTCGTTCGTCTGGACATCATGGGAATCGGCGGATATCCGGCTGTTTCAGCTATTCAACGGGAAAGGCGGCAGACCCGGCTGGCTCGATCTGTCAATGCTGGTTGTTACGCAGCTGGGCAACGGCCTTTTTGCTTATCTGGCAGCTTTCATTTTTTATATGCACTCCCAAAAACTTTTTTCATATGAATTGGCGGTTGGAAATATCTTCTTATGGCTGATCGTGGAAATACTGAAACTATTTTTTCACAGGAAGCGGCCGTACAATGCGTTGACGCAGATCCGCATTGTGGGCATAAGGGAAAGAGGCGCATCGTTTCCAAGCGGTCACACAAGCCAGGCCTTTTTCATGGCGTCCCTGGTTTCCAATTACTTCATTTTAGGCCAGGGGATTAAGATATCATTCTACTTGATCGCTTTATGCGTTGGCATAACCCGCATGTACGTGGGAATGCATTTCCCGCGAGACATTCTGGGAGGCGCGGTTCTGGGTACTTCCTGGGGCATGTTGTGCATGATCCTCATCGGCAATTGGCATTTGTAAAGCGAGGGTTTCCCAATCGGCGCGCCGCCCCGCGCGTCCGGACTGACGGACATGAGCCTCGCTTTGGCAAACGGTTTCGCTGTGCGCCTGCCGGATGGGACAAGCCGGATTATGCCCCGCAAAAAGGGCCGAAACCGAGTTCGATAATTTAATGACAACATACAATCGTCAAAAATCGACTATTTAAAAAGCAATAGAAAAACTGCTGTATCAAGATTATTTCCCATCGATAATAACAAATTCTGAAGTTGGTAATTATAGATAATAATCAAATCAATGTTAATTTCTTATAAATACTTGATAATTTTGACGGGATCGTGTATTATGAAACACAGATTATATGACATCATATTATAGGATGCCAATGAAGGAGGAATTTCAGTTGAAAAGCAGAAAGTTTACCGCAAAAATCGTTTCCATGTTGATGTGTGCTCTGGTGATCATGGCATTCCCTATTTCCACCTTCGCAGCGAGCGGAAGCAGCACGGCAAATCCAAGCAGCGCAGCGGGCACGGCCAAAGACAACTCGAAGGTTGTAAAACTTGCGTTTACGGATTCTCCCACATTAAAAGTTGGCGATATGACGATCTATCATCCGTCCTATGCCGCCATGCTGGCTTTTAAGGGGGCCTTTGAGAAATCCACCGGCGGCGAGTATACGGTCGATCTGTATCCGAACGGCGTTTTGGGAGACGCGTCGTCCACCATTGAACAGATGCTGGCCGGAACCCTTACCGGCAGCACTCCCGCGGACGGCACCCTGTCATCATTCGCGCCGGATATCCAGGTGTTTACGATCCCCTATCTGTTTTCCAACCCCACCGCCGCCTATGATGTTCTGGACGGCGATTTTGGCACTCAGCTGTTTGACAAGATTGCAAAAGACACCAGGATCCGCATTATTGCCGCCTACGATAACGGCGGTTATCGGAACTTTACCAACAGCAAGCGCCCGATCAAAACGGCCGCAGACATGAAGGGATTAAAGATTCGCGTCATGGAAAGCCCGGTGTACATAAAGATGATCGAAGCGCTGGGCGCCACCGCGACCCCGATCGCATTCCTGGAGCTGTACAGCGCATTGCAGACGGGCGTTGTGGACGGACAGGAAAACTCCGCCGTCACCACCCTTGGCTCCTCCTTAAACGAAGTTCAGAAATATTGCACCCTGGATGGGCACCTCCTTGGCCTTGCTTTCCTTACAATCAGCGAGGACTGGTACGAGAGTCTGGACGCCGCCACCCAGGCGAAGGTTGACGAAGCCGGCAAAGAGGCGACCCTGGCCTCGCGCGGCACCTGCCGTTACGCCGAGGCGCTGGCGATTGACACTCTGACGAAAAAAGGCGTTGAGGTCTACTCCCCGAACGAGAAGGAACTGGAAACCTTTAAGGTCTGCCAGGCTCCCGTCATCGAATACCTGAAGTCGAATCTGAAAGATCCCAGCCTGGTAGACGAACTCCAGACTGCAATTAAGAATGTGAATACAAACGGAACGGCTGCGAATACTTCCAGCTCCGGGAACTCGGCAGCCGCGTCTGCAGCGAATTCCTCCTCGCCATCGGGCGGAAGCAACACCGGCATCATCATCGCCGTCGTCGCGGTTCTGCTGATTATCGTCCTCTTCGCATTCTCCCGCAAAAAGGGCAAAAAACAGGAATAATAAGAAAAGCCGCTCAAGCCGCCGCCCCGAGAACTGTCCCCGGGGCGACGCGCCAGTGCGGACCGGGAAATCGGCCGGAACCCCGACCCATCGGATACGGCCGGCTCCCAACGCATGAGAACACAGGAAGAATTCTTTCATTTTAACAATTTCTCTATTTAGACAGTACAAGGAGGAAATATGAACAAAGTCCGGAAAATATGGGACGTAGTGGATGAATTTTTGGAATTTATCAATTCCATGGTCCGAATCTTCTGCGTGGCAGCACTGGCGGGCATGACACTTGTCGTGTTGGTGCAGGTATTTACCCGAATGATTCCAGGGATCAAGGCGCCGACCTGGACCGAGGAAATGTCCCGATACATCATGATCTACGTTGCGTTTATCGGCGCCAGCAACGGGATCCGGCAGTGGAACAACATCAGCGTCGATTTCATATTCACCCGCTTGCCCCGGATCCCCCGCCTGATCGTCGACGTCGTGATCCATCTGACAATTTTGGTGTTCTGGTGCCTGGTTGTTTACTGGGGATATATCTACTTCCCCAAGGTCGGCGGAAGGCAATTCAGCGCCTCCATGGGATTTCCGCTTCTTTACGCACAGATGTCGCTGATTATAGGCGGGGTGCTGTCGATTTTGCAGACAATCGGGAAAACGGTCGAACTGCTGATGGGAGGTCTCAAGGATGTTTGAATTTGGCATAGCGACTTTAATTCTGATCGTGACGATCCTGGTTGGGCTTCCCATCGCTTTTTCCATCGGCGTTGCAACGATCGTATATATGCTGATGACCAACCCGGCAAATATTTTGGTCATCCCGATCCGGATGTTCTCCGGCATCAACTCTTTTACACTGATGGCGCTGCCGCTGTTCATGTTCGCCGCGGAGATCATGGTGCGCACGGGCATCTCCTCAAAGCTGTTCGACTTTGTCCGGATGACGGCGATCGGCAAAAAACGGGGCGGGCTCGCCTACGTGAACATTCTCGCCAGCACGATCTTCGGCAGCATCTCAGGCGCGGCCCTGTCCGATATCGCCGGCCTCGGCAGGATTGAAATAGACGCAATGGAGGAAGACGGCTACGACAAAAATTTCTCGTGTGCCATAACCGCCGCGTCTTCCATCGAGAGCCCTCTGATTCCCCCCAGCAACATCGCCATTTTATATGCGGGGACCATGTCCCTCTCTGTGGGCGCCGTCCTGTACGCGGGCTTCATCCCCGGACTGATCCTGGCGGGCACGCAGATGCTGTATGTCCTGCTGAACGCAAAGCGGCTTAATCTGCCAAAACATGCGAAAACATACACCAGGGAAGAAAAGCGCGCGATCCGCATCAGCGGCTGGATCGCCATGGGCATGCCCCTGATTATCCTGATCGGCATCACCGGCGGCTTTTTCACACCCACAGAGGCGGCCGCGATGGCAGTGCTGTACGCTCTGATCGTAGGAATCTTTGTGTTCAAAAATCTCACGGTCAAAATGGTCGTCGACTCCCTCTGGAACGCGGCGGTGACAACGGCAAACCTGTTCCTGATCACCTCGATCTCCGCGGTGTTCGCCTGGGCGATCGGCCTCCAGAACATACCTCAGCAGCTTGCCGCGTTCATGACCGGCATCTCGAGCAACCGCTACATCATTCTTCTGATTATCAATATCATTCTTCTGATTGTCGGCATGTGGATGGAGACCTCGGCGGCGGTGCTGCTGTTTGCCCCGATCCTCGCACCCATTGCGGTCGCGATGGGCGTCAGCCCGATCCATTTCGCCGTCATCATGATCGTAAACCTTACGATCGGCCTGATCACGCCTCCCGTCGGCGTGGTGCTGTACGCGACGTCTTCGGTCGGCAGAATAAAATTCGAGGACCTCGTCAAATCCATCCTGCCATTTCTCGCGCTGTCCTTTATCGCTCTGTTTATCATCACAATGTTCCCGCAGGTAAGCCTGTTCCTGCCTTCGCTCCTGGGGCTTGGCCAGTAAGGCCTGGTCCCCGGTAAGGAGCTTCGCTGCCCGGCTTGCGGGCGGACTATTTTTATAGAATGTTTTGTGAAGAAGGAGAAACTATGTCAAAAAAATTTGAAGGTATCATTCCGCCGATTGTCACGCCTTTCGACGAAAAGGGCGAAATCGACGAAGAAAAGCTTCGGCGTGAAATGGGGCTCTGCATGGACGCGGGCGCAGACGGCCTGAGCGTCGGCGGAAGCACCGGAGAAGGTCCGACTCTGCGTGACGAGGAACTTCAGAAAATGATCAAAATTGCCAAAGGTTATCTTTCGCCGGAACAGTCCCTGGTCTGCGGGGTGATGCGCACCTGCACCCGGGACGCGGTGAAGGCGGGTTTTGCCGCCAAAGAAGCCGGCGCGGACGCCATTATGGTGACCCCGACCGCCTACAACGTTCTCGTTCCCAATGCGGAGGGAATGTTCGACTTTTACAGCACCATTTCCAAAGAGGTGCAGCTTCCCATCATTATCTACAACGTGATTCCGCAGAACACGATCTATCCGGATCTGTTCCACCGTTTGCTGAATGAAACCGAGTACGTGATGGGAATCAAGCAAAGCGTCGGCGGCATTCAGGCGCTGTACGCGGATCTGATGGAAGTCGGCGGGCAGGGCCGCGTTTACGCCGCCACGGACGACATGATCTATTCCTGCTTTGATTTGGGAGCCGCCGGCGCCATTTCCGCGATTCTTTCCGTTTTCCCGAAAGAATCCGTGGAAATGTGGAACTGTGCTAAAAACGGCGACCATGCGAAGGGCCTTGCAATCCAAAAGTCCCTTTATCAAAAGTGGCAGTGCCTGGGTGGGAATCAGTTCCCGATCCGCATCAAATACGCTTTGAAATGTCTCGGCAGGGACTGCGGTTATTGCAGAAGTCCGATTACGTATTTGCCAGAAGACGAAAAAAGGGTCATTGAAAACGCTTTTAGTAAATAACTCATAAATACTGAAAAACAGAAAAGAGAGGAACCGACATGAACAAATTTGTAGAGAAATACGGCCAGATCCTGCTGCCCCTGCTCACCCCGTTCGATGAAAACGAAGCTGTGGCATATGACAAATATGCCGAGCTGATCGAATACCTGATCCGGAACGATTTATGCGATTCTCTGATCGTCACGGGAACGACGGGAGAAGCTTCCCTTCTGACCTTCGACGAGCGGGTAAAGCTGTTCGAAACCGCCGTCAAGGCTTCCGCGGGACGCAAGCCCGTGATCGCCGGAACCGGATGCGCCTCCACAAAGGAAACCGTCGCCCTGACCAACGAGGCCGTAAAACTGGGCATTGAAACCTGCCTGGTCGTCTGCCCGTTCTACAACAAGCCCACCCAGGAGGGCCTGTACCGGCATTACAAGAAGCTGGCAGAATCCACGAAAGCGAACATCATGCTGTACAACATTCCCATCTTCGTCGGGGTGAATCTGGAGGCCGAAACGGTCCATCGTCTCGCGGCCATCCCCAACATCGTCGGGGTCAAGGACGAAGCCGGAATCAATCCGACCCAGGTGACCGACTTCTTCCTGGCGACCAAAGACGTGGACCCCGATTTCGCCATTTACAACGGCGACGACGTCATGCTGCTGCCCACCATCGTACAGGGAGCCATGGGCCTGGTTTCCGGCGGCGCCCATATCTTCGGCCATGAGATCCGCGCGATCTTCAAAGCCTTCGCCGAAGGCGACAACGAAAAAGCAAAAGAGCTGTTCGTGCCGATCTACCGCTTCTGCAAATCCACGGGCCAGAACGGCCGCATCCTCCCCAACTCCATCTTGCGCCCCGCTGTCGAAGCCGTGACCGGCGTCAGGATCGGTCCCGCCCGCGGCCCGCTGGCCCCCGCTACCGACGAAGAAATGGAAGTCACTCTCGGCATCCTCAAAGAAATCGGAAAACTGTAAAAGCATGGATTGAGATGCCTGAAGGGCAGGCCTGTCCGTCCCAAGTTTCCGAAACGGGTAGAACAATATGCAGTACATACCAACAAGGAGAAAAACGCTCTGCGGAAATGCCGGAACCACTGGCGGCTCCGGCTTCCGCCGGCACTCCATTCGGGTATTTCATTACGATTCTTCGAAACAGGTGAGAAAATGGGTTTAAAAAGGCCGAAGATCCTTGTGGTCGGCAGTTTTATGATGGACCTGATCGCCTCCGCGCCCCGGGTCCCGAGCATGGGAGAAACCGTCATTGGAACATCCTTCCGCACCGCACCCGGCGGCAAGGGCGCAAACCAGGCCGTGCAGTGCGCACGGCTCGGCGCCTCCGTCACAATGGCGGGCTGCGTGGGCGGCGACGCTTTTGGCCGTGAGATGACGGACGCCGCAAAGGAATCCGGCGTGGATGTTTCCCACGTCAAGATCAGCAAGGAGCATTCCTCCGGCGTGGGCAACATTCAGCTGGAGATCAGCGAACACGGCGCCAGGAACCGCATTCTTGTGGTGCCCGGCGCCAACTTTGACCTGACTCCCGGCGACCTGAAATGGATGAAAGACGAAATCGGCCAGTTCGATTTGCTTATGCTTCAGTTGGAACTGACGATGCCCGTTGTAAAATATGCGGCCGCCTGCGCTCATGCCGCCGGCGTGCCTGTCATGCTGAATCCGGCCCCCGCGGCGCCTCTGGACGCGGAGCTGCTGAAGTGTGTCACCTACCTCTCCCCCAACGAGCATGAAGCCGCGCTGCTGGCCGGCCTGCCTCTGAGGGCAGACAGCGGCGCCGTCAACCGGGAAGACTTAAAAAAAGTCACCGGTGCGCTGCGGGCAAAGGGAGTGGACCGCGTGATCGTCACACTGGGCGGGAACGGGTCCGCAATCGCCGGTGCGGAGGGCATCCGGTATACCCCCTGCGTCAGCATGCCGGACGTAAAAGACCCCACCGCCGCCGGAGATTCCTTCGTGGCGGCCTTCTGCACCGGCATCACCGCCGGCCTGCCGGAACGGGAAGCGCTGGCATTTGCCTCCCACGCCGCCGCGATCACCGTATCCCGCATGGGGGCGATGCCCTCGCTGCCCACGGCGGCGGAGGTGCAGGCCCTGCTGCGCGAACGCGGATACACCGGGTTCGATCCCGCCGAATTGAACGCCTTTCTGTAAACTGCGGCGGAATGAGGCTGTTTTCCATGGAAAGGAAGATGCAATGATGCTACAAAAGGAAAGCAGGCAGGCTGTGGATCTGTTCCTGGCTTCTGCCAAAAAAGAATTTTCCGACTTTGCCGATAAACTTGGCGGCGGCACCTATGAAAAAGCCGCTGAAATGATCCTGGACGCCCAGAGAAACGGCAATCGTCTCCATATCACCGGGATCGGCAAACCCGGGCACGTCTCCGCGTACATGGCATCCCTGCTGTCCTCCACCGGCAACCCCTGCTATTTTCTCCACGGCACCGAAGCCGTTCACGGCTCCTGCGGCCAGCTGGTGGCGGGAGACGTGGTGATCTGCATTTCCAACAGCGGAGAAACGGCGGAGCTGAAAGCCACGGCCATCGCGGTCCGCAACAACGGCTGCAAGCTGATCGCCGTCACAGGCAACCCTCAAAGCTGGCTTGGAACTTACTGCGACGCCTGCCTGTACGCCGGTGTGAAGGAAGAGGGCGGTCCGCTGAACCGCGCGCCGCGGAATTCCATTCTTGCGGAGCTTTTGACGCTTCAGGCGCTTTCCGTCGCGCTTCAGGCGGAACGCGGCTGGAACCCGGAGCAGTATGTCCGTTGTCATCCCGGCGGGAAACTGGGACAGCTGAAGGAAAACGAGAAATAAGGAGGTCCTGAATCATGTTGACCATAGACTGCATCCATCCCGAACTGATGCGGGTGCTTTCACTGCTGGGACACGGCGATAAAGTTCTGATCGCCGACGGCAACTACCCGCTGGCTTCCAAAACAGGAGACGCGGAAAAGATCTGGCTGGGCCTGCGGCCCGGACAGCCTGCCGTCACCGATGTTCTGGAGACGCTGCTGCATGTCATCCGCGTGGAACAAGCGGAAGTCATGAGCCCGGGCGACGATTCCACGCCGGAAATTTTCGGCGAGTTTCAGAAACTGCTGGGCGGCATGGAATTGGCCAAGCTGGGGCGATTTGAATTTTACGACGCATGCGGCGAAAAGACGCTGCGGCTGGCAATTTCCACCGGAGAGAAACGCACCTTCGCCAACATTCTCCTCACCGTCGGCGTGGCATAGCGGAAACCGTGCCGTGCGGGCAGAAGGGAGGCTTGCCCGCACGGCAGCCGCGGAGGGAAGCGAATCGGGCCGTTCTCAGGGATGATCCCAGGAATATCTGGGATTTTGCACACAGAATTTGCCCCCCGTGATCTCAACGCTTACCCCGTTGATGTAGCTCGCCTTGTCCGAGGCCAGAAAAACGACCGCATTGGCGATATCCTCCGGCCTTCCAAGCCGGTTGACGGGAATGTTCCCCTGCTGCCCCGTCGCCACAGCCCAATTGTCTATTTTTGTCATGGGGGTCTCGATCACGCCGGGGATATAAGTTAAAACCCGGATGTTGTCTTTCGCGTATTCCGCGGCAAAAGAACGGGTCAGGCTGCAGACACCTGCTTTGGCCGCGCCGTAGGGTCCGGAGCCGGCCGCCGGAAAAATCGACTGAAAGGACCCGGCGTTAAAAATGACCCCGCCGCCCGTTTTGCGCATCTGCCTGGCCGCGTATTTGCTGCCGAGAAAGACCCCGGTGAGGTTCGTATCGATGACCTGGCGCCAGAATTCCAAACTCACCTCATCCATCCGGTCATGACAGGTCTGCCCCGCGTTGTTGACCCAGACATCGATCCGGCCAAAGGCGGCCGACACCGCCTCGGAGAATTCGGCGACATCCCGCTCACAGGCAACATTCATCTGTTTGGTGAAAACAGGGTATCCCAGCGATTCGAATTCGCGCTGCACTTCGTCCAGTTTTTCCTTCCGCCGCGCGCCGACCGCAATTTTGCAGCCTTCTTCCGCGAAAGCGCGTGCTATGGACTTCCCGATCCCGGTGGCTCCTCCTGTGACTACAACTACTTTTCCGTCCAACATGAGATTCATAGCGATCTTCTTCCTTTCAAACCAATATTTATGATATCGTACAATTAATCGTGTTTTCTCCCTATAGTTCTATGATATCAAGCGCTTTTAAAACGTATTGTATGAGATCATGTTGCGGCATACTATCAATTTACGAAGCGAGGGATAATCAATGACTGATCGATTCCATATTTCACCATTAAAGGTTGGATGCGGAAAATTTTTTCACGGAAAGGGGCTGATCGCTCTGCTCCCCAGTGAAATCAAACGGTTGGGGGGAAAAGCGCTTTTTATCGGAGGACCCTCCTCGATGGACCGCGTCATGCAGGCGGCCGAGGCGGATCTTATTTCCGCTAAAGTCACTTACCATGTCGTCCGGCACCAGGCTCAGTGTACAACGAAGTGGGCCGGGGAATACGCCAAAACGGCACTGGAGGGCGGATACACCGTCCTAGTGGGCTGCGGCGGCGGCAAAGTCATCGACGAAGCAAAAGGCGCCTCCTATTTCAGCGGCCTCCCCATCATCACTGTGCCGACTTCCCTGGCAACCTGCGTCGCCACTTCCATGGTCGCCATCATGTACAACGACAAAGGACAGCGCGCGCCCGCCATCACACTGAAGAAAGAGGTTGACGTCTGCATCGCCGACGAAGACCTCATCGGGTCCGCTCCGCGGCGTCTGCTGGCCGCAGGGATTTTGGACGATATCGCCAAAATGCCTGAGAGCTATCATCAAAAAATGAATATGCGAGATTACCGCGACTGCAGCCTGGAAGAATACATTCAGATTTTAAACAGCCGCGGCATTTATCATTTTCTCCTCGGGGAAGGCCGCGACCTTTATGACAACGGCAAAAACGCAAAACGTTTTCATGACGCCGTTCTGACGAACCTGCTGCATACCTCGATCGTCAGCGGATTCGCCGACGGTTCCGGCCAGTTGGCCATCGCACACGCGACATACGACTTTATGAGGAATTTCAACACGGAAAAGGCTTCCGCCTTCCTGCACGGGGAAATCGTCGCGGTCGGCCTGATGATCCAGATGGCTTTCAATGGCTACCCGGAGAGCGAGATTCAAAAAGTGCGCGATCTAATGGCCTACATGCACATGCCTCTGACCCTGCAGGACATTCGCTTTGATGCTACTCCCGACAGCCTGGACTTTTTTATCGGCAAAGTGGCCGAAGCCACCAGCCTGTCCAGCACCGAGGACATCGGGCTTCTCCGCAGATCCGTCAAAGCCGCGTTGTAAATTCACCGTTCTATTACAGACAGGACCCGCCGACGGGATGCGCCAGTGGGTCCTGCTTTATTGTTCCGCCTATGTTAAGTCTATTTTTCAGTCCTGCGCGTATGAATTGTTTCCATATCCTTCGCTGTTATTTCCAAATGCTTTCGCATCTCCTTCACGGCCAAAGATGCGTTTTTCGTTTGAAAGCAGAACAAAATCCGCGTGTGGGGTTCCACCGCGTTTGCGTAAACATCATTATTCATAAAGGAATCTCCGCGGTAAACCCGAAAACTCTCCAGCAACTGTTTATTGATGTTGATCAGCAATTGATTGCGGGTATAGCTGATGATCTTTGTGTGGAACAGTTCGTCCAGCATAATCAGGCGCACCAGGTCCTTCGATTCGTTGGCCTCCAAAAAGGATTTGTGGATCTGCTCCAATTCCTTCACCTGTTTTGGAGAAGCACGCTCAACGGAAAGGCGGACGGACAGCGTTTCAATGGCCATGCGGACTTCCATAAAGTCATTGAATTTCGCATTCTCTACATCGTACCAATTGTCGGAGTGGGTCACGGGGGTATAGCTCGCCACAAAAGCGCCCTTTCCGGGCAGCAGATTAATATAACCCAAAGCCTGAATCACGCGCATCGCTTCCCGTACGCTGGTGCGGCTGACCTTCAGCCTCTCACACAGACGGGATTCCGTCGGCAATTTTTCTCCAATGGAGTACTGACCGGATTCAATCAGTTCCTTCAGATTGTCAACAACAGCGTCGGTGATCGAAATCTTGTGGATTTCCTTCATTATGTCCTGGCCTCCTTGTCGGACGTCATTCAATATAATGCCTATAAACATTTAAGCAGCATTGTATATGACTCTTAAAGTTATAATAGCATAGTAGAAGAAATTTGTAAATATTTTTAGATCATATTCATTAATTTAGTGATATATTATAGTTTATTCTTCTACATCTTCAATTTGATAGGTCGTTATTTTTTTATAAACTGCCATTTGGCAAACCAAAGAATTCGGGTATGCCGTTATTTAATATGATATCGTACAATATTCGCATCTTATATCATGAGGGGGGGGAATCGGACCACGGTCCCGTCATCCTCAGGCGAGAACCGGCGGAACGAGCCGGTTCTCTTTTTCTCATGTAAAACGGAGCATCATTCTTTCAGCTGATACAGCACCCTGGGACGTCCGCCGGTCTCGTAATCAATGGAGCTGGACACCAGCCCCGTTTCGATGAGATAATTCAGGTAGCGGCGGACCGTCACCTTGGACAGGCCGGCACGTGCGGAAATGCTTTCGCACGTCTGCTTTTCATCCGCCTGTTCTTTCAAGCAGCTGTAAAGACCGGCCAGGGTGCTCTGGCTCAGCCCCTTGCGCAGTTCACTGTGGTCCGGGTCAAAGGAAACCGGCTTGTTGTTCAGCAGCCGGTCCACCATGGTCTGGTTCACCGTGGTGCTGCTTTTCAGGAGATTGACTTTTGAGAGATATTTTTGAATGGCTTCCTGAAACCGCTGAAAGGAAAAGGGCTTGACAAGATAATCCACGATGCCCATTCGCAGCGCTTCCTCCACGACGCTCATTTCCGTGGCCGCCGTGACCATGATCACGGCGCTTTTGATATTTTCTCCGCGCAGCCGGCTGAGCAGCTCAATCCCGCTGACAATCGGCATATAAACATCCAGGATGACGAGGTCGGGCTGGTTTTCATGGACGTATTCCCAGGCATCCCGCCCATTGCCGAACACTCCGTCGATTTTGAAATCGCCGAACTGCTGCAGATACTGCCGGTTGATCTGCGCGACCATTGGGTCGTCCTCAACGATTGCCGCATGAATCATCGCTGTCACTTCCTTTGGCGTTTTCTGTTGAAGATAAGGGTAAATGTGGTGCCGGCCATAGGCTCGGAGTCCACTTCGATGCTGCCTTCCCTGCGGCCGACGATTTCATTCACCAGACTCATGCCGACCCCCCGCCCCTGCGCGGCTTTCGTGCTGAATCCCGGTTCGTAGATCCTGCTCAGGTTTTCCGGCTCGATTCCCGTTCCGGTATCTGTCACCAGAATCAGCAGGCCGTCTTCGTCCTCCGTGATCTGAAGCACGATGCTCCGCGGACCGTCTCCGCGCTGGGCATTGACAGCCTCGATGGAATTTTCAAGGAGATTGCCGACCACAGTTACAAGGTCGGAGGTGGACAGGTACCGGCTGTGCTCCGGCAGATCGCTGTTGGCCAACAGCGTCAGGCTGATATCCAGTTCCCTCATGTTGTTCAGCTTTCCAAGAAGCAGCGCCGCGACGCTGGAGTTGCGGATGTACTGCAGCACCGGGCCGATCACCTTGGCCTGAAGCGCTGAAATGCTTCCAATATAAGACAACGCCTCTTTTTGCCGTCCCATCTGAAGCAGGCCCGCAATCACCTGCAGCTTGTTCATGAACTCATGGCTGTTGGCACGGAGCGCGGAAACGATGTGCCGGGTCCCGTTCAGCTGTTCCGCCGTCCGCATCGCTTCGGTCCGGTCCGACAGGATCAGGAGGGTGCCGGACCGCCTTTCGTTCTTCCGCAGGGGAATACAGCAGGAGAGAATGTTGGGACGGGAGGTTGAGATGTTCTTTTTCTTTTCTTCCTTTTCCCTGAGCAGGCTTTCCCCCGATTCCTCCTGGATGAGGGAATCCAGAACCGCGCCTTCCAGCAGTTCCGACCGCTGTCCCAGCATCCCTTCGGCGGCCCGGTTCACCAGCTGGATTTTTCCCGGCGCGTCCACGAAGACAACGCCCTCGTCCAGGTTGTTGAGCACTTCATTTTGTGTCAGATAGGTATGCACCAGTTCCTCCGGACTGTAGCCGAGGAGCAGGTGCCGGATGAGAAAGGTGGCAGACCCTGCCAATATCAGCGTCGCCAGCATCAGAAACGCGGCCAGTTTGAGATAGGTCATCGTGATCCGGTTGCGAAGGCTCTGAATCCGGTCCATTGTGGTGCTGGTCATCACAAAGCCGATCACCTTGCCGTCCCCATTCTTCACCGGACAGAAAAACCGGCGCTGCGGACCCATCGTGCCCACGCCGTTCACAACATAGGACTCTCCGGCCAGGGCCCGGTTTTCGTCCCCGCCGACAAACTGCTCGCCGACGCGCGCGTGGACCACATGGTAAAGCCGGGTGGAATGCGCATCGGCAATGGTGACAATATCCAGATCCTCCGTCTTGCTGATCAGATCATCCAGGTAATCCGTGAGGGATTTGGGGCAGGTGCCCTTTTGCAGCGCATCCTTTACGGCTTCGCTGTCCGCAAGCGAGGAGGCGGTGGAAACGAGGCCGCTCTCGATTTTTTCCTGCAGGGAGGACAGGGAAAAATGCAGAGTCACGGTGAGGGTGACGCTGAGCAGGACGATCCATACCAGCGTAGACAGACTGAAAAGCTGGGCAAACATGGAGGCAAGGCCTTTGTCCTTTCGTCCTCTTCGGTTCCAGTGCACCATACCTTCTTCCTCCCTGAACAGAAAACCGACTTTAATCTTTATAAAAATTTTATCATCCTGAGTCATAAATTTCAACCGCCATAAAATGCCGAAAGCCGTTTTTTCCGCTTTCGGCTCATTTTTTTTACTTTCAAAACTCGAAGAATAGTTTCAAAAGGATTTTCCTCTTCAAAAGCATGTCGTATAGTAAAACGTGCAAAGATCCTGCCAAAATGTTTTGGAAAATCATGCAAAGCAACTAAAAATTTGGGAAGGAAGAGGTTGTCTTATGGATTATGCGAAGGAATCGCTCCGGCTGCACAGGGAATGGAAAGGCAAGATTGAAGTGGTTGCCAGCGTCCCCGTAAAGACCAGGGAAGATCTGTCCCTGGCCTATACTCCCGGCGTGGCGCAGCCCTGCCTGGAGATCCAGAAAAATGTGGAGGAGAGCTATGAACTGACCCGCCGCCACAATCTGTGCGCAGTCATCACCGACGGCTCCGCGGTCCTCGGGCTGGGAGACATCGGGCCGGAGGCGGGAATGCCCGTCATGGAGGGCAAATGCGTGCTGTTCAAAGCCTTTGGCGGAGTGGATGCCTTTCCGCTCTGTGTCAAGACCAAGGACGTGGATGAATTCGTCAATACCGTCTATCTGATCTCCGGCTCCTTCGGCGGCATCAACCTGGAGGACATCTCCGCGCCGCGCTGTTTCGAGATCGAGCGCAAGCTGAAAGAGAAATGCGATATCCCGATTTTCCACGACGACCAGCACGGCACCGCGGTCATCACGCTGGCCGGGCTGACCAACGCGCTGAAAGTGGTGGGCAAGAAGAAGGAGAACGTGCGCATCGTCACCTCCGGCGCCGGCGCCGCGGCCGTTTCCATCGTCCGGCTGCTGCTCTCCGCCGGATTCCGGGACATCACGATGTGCGACCGGGCCGGAGCGATTTACAAGGGCCGGGAAAAGGGAATGAACTGGATCAAGGAAGAGATGGCCGGAATCACCAATGCGGACCGCAGGGCCGGCTCCCTGGCCGACATGCTGAAGGGGGCAGACGTATTCATCGGCGTGTCCGCCCCCGGCCTTGTCACCACGGATATGGTCAGGACCATGAACCGGGACGCCGTCATTTTCGCCTGCGCCAACCCCACGCCGGAAATTTTTCCCGATGAGGCGAAGGCGGGCGGCGCGCGGGTCATTTCCACCGGCCGCAGCGACTTCCCGAACCAGATCAACAACGTCCTGGCTTTCCCCGGCATCTTCCGGGGCGCTTTCGATGTACGCGCCAGGGATATCAACGAGGAGATGAAAATGGCGGCCGCAAATGCCCTGGCCGGCCTGATCTCGCCGGAAGAGCTGAACGAGGACTGCATCATTCCCCAGCCCTTCGACAAACGCGTGGGGCCCGCCGTGGCAAAGGCCGTGGCGGAAGCTGCCCGGAAGAGCGGGGCCGCCCGGATCTGACCGGTCTACAGACTGATATAGAGGAGGAGAGTTTATGTCAAATTCCGATACTGCTGCAGCGAAGCAGAAATCTACATACCTTTTGTTCAATCTTCCATGGTATTATTTCGCGGCCTTTGCCGTTGTCGTCCTGGCGGCGACTTACCTGGGCGTCCTGCCCTCAGGGATGGGCGGCTGCTTCGCCTTTATGATCGTGGTCGGCACAATCCTGAACGAAATCGGGGAACGGACCCCCATCATCCGCTCCTATCTGGGCGGCGGCGCCATCGTCGTCATCTTTGGCTCCGCGCTCCTGAACTACTTTAATCTGCTGCCGGCCCTGGTAAAAACCCTGGACGACGGCACCAAGATCTACAACATGCACCTGCTGAACGATTTGGACCTGATGGGAAACATCAACCAGTTTTTCAAGCCGGAGGGCGCTTTCCTGGACTTTTATATCGCCGCGCTGATCACCGGCTCCATTCTGGGCATGAACAGCAATCTTCTGAAGAAAGCCGCCGCGCGGTATTTTCCGGCCATTTTCGGCGGTATCTTCCTGGCTTTCGGCATCACGCTTGCGGTGAGCTCGATTATGGGCTACGGCGCGGTAAAGGCCCTGCTGCTCATCGCCCTTCCCATCATGGGCGGCGGCATGGGAGCGGGCGCCGTGCCCCTCTCCAAGATCTTTGAAAGCAGCAACACCATGACCGCGGCAAAAGCCATTTCCATCATGACGCCGGCCGTGGCCATCGGGAACGCGATCTCCATCGTTCTGGGCGGCCTTGTCGTCAAGATTTTCAAAAACAAGGAATGGAACGGCCAGGGGCAGCTGATGAAGCTGGATGCGGCGAGCGCCGCGGAAATGGAGATCAGCCCCGAAATGGAAGCCAAGCGCGCCCATATTGACGTAAAGAATCTGGGCATCGGCTTGTTTGTTTCCAACTCCTTCTTCGCGTGGGGTTACATCGTGGGCTGGGCCTGGAACTCCATCTGCCCCGCCGTCAGCATCCATCCCTACGCCTGGATGATCATCAGCGTCGCCGTCTGCAAGATCTTCAACCTGCTCCCGGAGAACGTCGAGGTCGCCTGTTACCAGTGGTTCCAGTTCATTATGAAAAACCTGACAACCACGCTGCTGATGGGAATCGGTCTGTGCTATTTGAGCATCGATACCGTGATCCAAAGCTTCAATGCGACCTATCTGGTTCTATGCCTGGGCACCTGCCTGGGCGCGTTCTTCGGCGCTGCGGTGGTCGGAAAATGGGTCGGGTTCTACCCCGTGGAAGCGGGCATTACCGCCGGCCTGTGCATGTCCAACATGGGCGGCACCGGCGACGTGGCCGTCCTCTCCGCCGCGGACCGCATGGAACTGATGCCCTTTTCGCAGATCTCCTCCCGCCTCGGCGGCGCCATTATCCTTCTCATCGGCAGCCTGCTGCTGTCCCTGCTGGGTGGGATGCTGTAGCGGCCTTTCATTCTTGTCAAAGCCCGGATTCCGGCGCCGCTCGGTCAGGGCGGCGCCTTTTTCAAGGAGGGATCGATCGCGATGGAATGTCTCAACTGCGGCAGACCGGCGGAGTACGTCTTTCACGTGCTGGAGGTGCGGACCCTGCATATCCGCGATATTTTTGGAGAAAAGAGGGTGCAGGCGCTGGGAAAGTCCTTGGACTATGCCGTTTGCAGAACCTGCGCCGCGGCGCGCCTGGAACAGATCCGCAGGCCGGGGAAGCGGATGGTGAAAAGCGGCGCTCCGTTCGCGGCCGCGCTGGCACTGGGAATCGTGCTGATTTCGCTGCTCCCGACAGGCGGCAATGCCGTTCTGCGCCTGATGGGCCCGGCCGCCGCGATCTGTGGTATTCTGGGACTCGCAGCCACCGTCCGTGACGGATTCCGCCGCAGAAAGGAGTTCGGCGCTCTGCAGGGGGAAGAGGCTATGGCCCGCGCGGCGTGGGAATGCCTGCTGGAGGCGGCCCCCAGAAAGGCCGGCGACTCCGACCTGACCTATATTCCCGTCGACCGGAAAACGCTGGCCCTGAAAAACGGCGATCTGATGATTCTCTACCACCTTTTGCCGCAGATCGCCGCACAGGCTTACGATCTGATCCACTGCGGATGACGGAGCTGCCCAGCCGTGCGGCGGGAACGGCCCCGGACGGACTGGGGCATCCGCCGCTAATCCGCCGAACGTTCTGAATATCCTGCCGAGAGCTTTTGGGCAGTTGGTAAAGGCATGAGAGCCCCTGCAAAGAGCAAAAAAAATAACGCCTTGAGGTTGGCGCTACTTTTTCACTGGTGTGATGCCCTCAGGGCCGCTATTCGGGCCATGGACAATCGCGACTTTCAGGAAGATTCGCTGAAGCTGTCCAGAATATTGTTCATGCTTCGCCGGATATGGCGGCTCATTTCCCTGCGGGCCTCTTCCGGCTCACAGAAACCGATACAGCCAAGAATTTTACCGTGCTCCAGAACGGATTTCTCGCGGTGCTCCGCATTCGAAGTTGTTTTTCCGACCGAAGGCCCGTCCCACAGCCCCATCAGGAACTGATACAGCTTTCCGTTGTTCGCCGCCGTCCAGATGGTTGTATGGAATTTCATGTTGTAATCGATATATTCTTCTTGCGTCATTACGGGAAGGGCCTTCAGCGCCTTCTCCTGGTATGGACGGAGAAGCGAGGGGTCCATGTGATTCGCCGCGGCGCGAGCGGCGGCTTCGCCCTCCAGCAGAATCCTCATCTCGTAATGATCCGTAATAAATTTCTCGTCGATCCGCCTGACAATGGCGCCCTTGTTCATGCGGAGCTCGATTAGCCCCTCGGAAGCCAGCGTCTGAAATGCCTCCCGTACGGGCGTGCGGGATACGCCGAGCTGATTTCCCATTTCCGTCAGGGATAGCTCCTGCCCTTCCTGAAATTCCCCCGCAAGGATCGCTTTCCGAAGGATGGATGCGATCCGGATCCGCGCCGGCATCAGCTCCAAGTGTTCCATGTCTTTCACCTCGTTTTTTCACTATAGCATGGAGGCGGGACGGTGTCAACCGGATTCTCGGGAAGCGGTTTCCCCGGCACGGCGCCTGATTCAGGCGGAAAGGCAAGAGGCCTTTTTCCGATCCGGTTGACGGGTCTTTGGATTTGTACTAAAATGGAGGTAATATTGCATACGATATATCGTATGCAATCTATTTGACGACAGGAGGAACGTCCATGCACGCAATTGAAAAAATCCTTGCGAACGCATCCGGCAGGGACCGGGGGCTGACGGGCGAGATTGTCAATGCGAAAATCGATTTCGCAGAGATCAATGACCTCTATCTCCAGACGGTATACTCGTTTCGGGAGATGGGAGGCAAAAAAGTCTGGGACAGGGACCGCGCGGCTTTTGTATTCGACCATTACGCGCCGGCCCCCACCATTCAGTCCGCCGCCAACCAGGCGGAAATGCGCGCCTTCGCGCGGGAAAACAATCTGACATACCACTTTGACACGAACGCCGGCGTCTGTCATCAGGTGATGCCGGAGCGAGGCCTGATCTATCCGGGAATGATCGTCGTCGCCACCGATTCGCACACCACGACGCACGGCGCGTTCGGGGCGTTCGGCACGGGCGTGGGCGCGACGGATCTGGCGACCGTGCTGATCTCCGGCGAACTCTGGTTCCGCGTGCCGGAGATCATTGAAATCCGCATCGACGGCACGCCGCGGAAAGGGGTCCTGCCGAAAGACGTGATCCTGCATATTCTGGGCAAGATCAAGGCGGACGGCGCCGTATACAAGGCGATCGATTTCACCGGCAGCTATGTGGATCAGCTCGGCGTGGCGGGCCGCATGGCCATCTGCAACATGGCGGTGGAAATGGGCGCGAAGACGGCATACATGCAGCCGAATCAAAGCGTCCTCGACTATGTATCCAAACGGGCGGTCCGCCCCTTCACGGTCCGGACGACGGACCCGGGTTACGTTTATTCCGAAAGCCATGTGTTCGACATCAGCGGTCTCGGTCCGCAGATTGCCGTTCCCCACAGCGTGGACAATGTCCGGCCGGTAGAGGAAGTCCCGGCCGTCAAAATCGACCAGGCTTTTATCGGCGCCTGCACCGGCGGACGCGTCGAAGACATCGAGGAGGCGGCCCGGATTCTCCGTGGAAAAAAGATTCCGGAAACCGTCCGGCTGATCGTCATCCCGGCGTCCCGTGAAGTGATGCGCACCTGCATGGACAAAGGATATTTGCAGGAACTGATCGACGCGGGTGCGACGATTTCCACGCCGGGCTGCGGACCGTGCCTTGGAGCGCACGAAGGCGTTATCGCCCCGGGAGAGGTCTGCATCACGGCGTCCAACCGCAATTTCCCGGGGAGGATGGGAAGCGTGCAGGCTGAAATTTATCTCGCGTCGCCGGCGACGGTAGCGGCTTCCGCATTGAAAGGCTGTATCACGGACCCGAGGACGGTCCTTTGAACAAAGGGAGGGAGAAAAACAGAATGCAAACGACGATAACGGGCAGGGCCGCGGTCGTGCTCGGCAACAATATCGATACGGATCAGATTTACCCCGGCAGATTTTTGGACCTGATCGACCCGAAAGCGATCGGCAGCCACTGCCTGTGCGGAGTGGACCCCGAAATCGCCGGCCGTTTCCATCGGGGGGACATCATTGTGGCGGGAACCAATTTCGGGTGCGGCTCCAGCCGCGAGCACGCGCCGATCGCGCTGCTCAGCATGGGCGCCAGCCTGGTCCTGGCCGATTCTTTCGCCCGGATTTTTTTCCGGAATTCCATCAACCTGGGCCTGCCGCTTTTAATCTGCAAGGGGATCAGCCAGAAGGTCCGGCCGGGCCAGGCGCTGAAAGTCGATCTTCTGGAGGGGACGGCCGAGATCGCGGAAACCGGAGAAGTGCTCTCCTGTGAAAGAATCGGCGGGCACGCGCTGGCGATTCTGGAGGCCGGCGGGATCAAGCCGATGTTCCGCGCGAAAATGGGCCTGAAATAGGAGCTTTATTCCGGCGGCGGAATCTCCCGCCTGTCCCGGAAAAAACCGGTCTTTCGATGAAGTGATCTAAAGATAGCAGACACAAAAACCGTGTCTGCTATCTTTTATTTGCTGAAACTGGTCTTTCGCATCGAGTTTTAAAAGTAAAAATTTACACATATGATTATGATACATTTAATCCGAATGTGACGGAAGGTATCGCAAGATATGAAACATTTTGAAATAAAAAAACTGACAGAGAGCGAGGCCGCCGAAAGCATTGCAATTTTAGCAGTTTCAATCGCACTGATCTATTCATTGATTTCTGTATACTTTTGCAATCATTTCTTTTTTCATACGGAAATCAATGGAGTAAATGTTTCATTAAAAGCATACGATACCGCGAATCAGACGATCAGCGACTTTATTAAGGGCTATGAATTGCAGTTGACGGAAAGAGATCGCGAAACAGAAGAGATAGCCGGGCAGGATATCGATTTGCAATATAATGAAAAAAAACGGATTTCTGAAATTTGCCAAAAGCAAATTTCGTTGGAGTGGATCGGATCTTTGTTCAAGGGTCAAAAATTTTATATCAATAATTTATTCATTTATAACCAAGACCTCTTGAAAAATAAAATCAGTCAATTGGATTGTCTGAATAAAACTATTACAAAACCTAAAAATGTAAATTTCGAGTATTCAAATGGTTCTTACAAGGTGATCAGAGAAGTATATGGAAACGAAATCATAAAAGATAAATTAGACGAAGCGATAAAAACGAGCATTGAAAACGGAGAGACAAAACTGAATTTAGAAGAAAAACAATGCTACGAAAACCCCACATATACTTCGAGCTCTGACAAAACCCTTATGACCAAAAGGCTGCTGGACAGGTATGTTTCATCGAACATCACCTATAAATTCGGCGATAAAAACGAAACATTAGATGGAAATACAATCAACAAGTGGCTTCATGTCGGCGAAAAATTGGATGTTAAAATAGACAGGGCGGGAATTGTAAAATATGTAAACGAATTGAGCAGAAAATACGATACCGTCGGAACGCCGAGAGATTTTGCAGCATCTGTAGGAAAAACAATCGCGGTGAAAGGAGGGCTTTACGGGTGGAAAATCGATCAAAGCGCCGAGGCAGAAGCATTATTCGAAAATATCACACGTGGTGAAACAGTAAAAAGAGAGCCGATCTATGCTCAAACGGCTTTATCCAGGGGGAAAAATGAAATAGGCAGCACCTATTTGGAAATCGACATAACAAAGCAGCACGTATGGTTTTATAGGGAGGGAAAGCTCATCGCCGAAGGTCCCGTGGTAACCGGAAATCCAAACAGGGGATGGTCGACCGTGACCGGAACTTATTCGCTCAACTACAAACAAAAAGGCGCAACCTTAAGCGGTCCCGGCTCTAAAACCAACGTGACTTATTGGATGCCCTTTTTCGGAAATATTGGATTACACGACGCATACTGGAGATCCTCTTTCGGAGGACAAATATATAAAAGGAACGGGACCCATGGATGCATTAACGCCCCCTTCTATCTGGCGAAGACAATTTTCGATCACATAGAAGCCGGGACCCCGGTCGTCTGCTATGAAGAAGGATAAATCCATGATCCAGTCTATAAGCTCCATTGACATGTTTCGATAGAAATGCCGCCCAATAATGGGCGGCATTTCTAAGGGAGGGAGTATTATGAAAAAGTTATATATAAAAGCCTCACTTGAGGCCGCTTGTAATTTGTCCGGAGCCGTGGGGGGCATTTCATCCTTACCGCCGGTCTGGCACTTCGATTGGAACAATTACAGAATACCGGGAGATTGTGACCGGGCGATGAAGCTCTTTTGAAGATTCTGAATACTTTCTGTGAATAAAGTATGGACACTTTTCAGGAAAAAAATTCAAAGAAAAATAATGAACGTCATTTTTTCATCTTAACGGGCAGCCAAGTTCATTCTGAGGTTTGCTGCTCCGCAGGGCATCGTCTCTTCTTAAGCCTTTTGCTCACGTCCTCCCGGAGAAGGGTGTACAAGACGGAACAGACGGGGATGGAAACGAGCATTCCTGCCACGCCGAACAGGTTCCCGCCGATGGTCACGGCAACCAGGACCCACAGCGCGGGAAGCCCAACCCTCGAGCCGACCACATGCGGAAAGATCAGGTTTCCCTCAAGCTGCTGCAGAATGACAAAGAACACAACAAACCATATGGCCTGAATCGGACTGACAATCAGGATCAGCAGGGCCCCGATCACGGTGCTTAAAAAGGCCCCGATGATCGGGATCAGCGCCATAAATGCGACTAAAACAGAAACCAGAAGTGCATAAGGGAACCGGAACAGGCTCATGCCGATCAGGCAAAGTGTTCCAAGAATACATGCCTCCGTGCACTGCCCGACAATAAAATTGGAAAACGCCGTGTAGACCAAACTGCAAAGCCGCAGGAACGGCACGTGGAATTTGTTCGGCAAATACGCCTGGAAAACACGGATCGCCTGCCGGCGCAGCTTTTCTTTCTGAATCAGGATATTCAGAGCAATAACGAAGCTCAGCACGAGCGTCAGAGCGGCATGGAACACATTGGCGGTCACCATGACGGTCGAACCGACCAGAGTGCCGGCCAGCTTTTGGCCGTTCGCCGCAATCATCTGGCTTGCGCTTGCCCAGTCAATTTTTATACTGCGCAGATACTCGCCAATCGCCGGATACTCCGATGCGATCTGCGCCAGGCTTTTCTGCAGGCCGTTAAAAAACGACGGGGTCTGATTTGTAAGGCTTGTAATAGTCCGGACGAGCTCAGGGACGACAATCAGGAGGATCAGCGCAATCAAGCCGATCACAATCAGCAGCGAGGTTAATATGCTGACCGGCCTTCGGATTTTCGGCCAAATTTTCAGAGGTTTCCGGTTCAGGCCGGAAAAAAGCTTTGTTTCAATCGGCAGCATTACAATATTTAAAATAAAAGCAAAGACGAGGCCAAGCAAAATCGGAGCAAAAACGCCGCCCAAAATTCCAAGCAAGTCCGGAATCCGGTATAAATTCTGCAATGCCATATAAAATACAATTCCAAATGCGATGAGAAGGGCCAGCATTTTCATATTCTTTCTGTTAAGTTCCATCTTTTTTCCCTTTTCTGCGTCCTGTCTTTTCAAGGCTTATAAAAACATTATGCCTAATCCCGGAATAAATAGCAATATCTTTACAATTTTATTCCCTTTTTATTTTGGATTTTTCAGATGCCTGTAATCACTTTCTCCCGCCGCCGTCCAAAATTTAGCCTTTGTGACGGGCGGATTTCACAAGACAGCCCAACCCAAGGCCGAGCACATCATAAGCAAGCCCTGTTAACCGATCTTATTAAAAGTTACCGTCCTATCCTTAAGGGATATTTTCCCGGCCTGATACCCATATTGAAAAAGTTCCTTTTTGTATTGCAAAAAAGAATGGTCCATCTCAATTCCTAAAATATCATGTATTTCAGCAAAAGATAATTTCACAGATGTGGCATTCGTCTTTTGAATATACTCCCATAAAGCGTTATACTTACTCATGCTATCCTGTTCCCTTCCATTTCTGTGCTTCCGAAATCAAATGATCAGGCCGTGTTTTTGATCCGCAAGTCAGTCATTTATCGACTCGACGCCAAGCTGCCTGAGCTTGCCAAGTTTGTTCCGCGGTAAAAAGGCCCTGAATCCGCGTTTGTGTTATCTTTCGGTATAATAGTCATTTTTTCTTGATTTACTCCATTCCGATTTACTCATATAATTTATATATACATAACTATTTGACAACGGAAGGGGGAGAGGATAAATCCTCTCCCCCTTCCGTTGTCTTCCGGTGAACCATCGGGGAGCCTCCGGCAGCTTCGCCGCCGTGCAGTTCCTCGCTGAAACGGTCCTGCAAGGGTCATCTCTTAACGCTCGGACCCTTTTGGGTTCGAATCCGTACAGCAACTAAAACAAAAACGGAACACATTTTCCAGTGCTCCGCTTGTCTCTTTTTGGTGAACCATCGGGGATTCGAACCCCGGACACCTTGATTAAAAGTCAAGTGCTCTACCAACTGAGCTAATGATTCATATTTGGGCCGCCCTCAGCGCATAGCCCGCCGCGGGCGGACCTGTGGCTGGGCTGGCAGGATTTGAACCTACGAAATGACGGAGTCAAAGTCCGTTGCCTTACCCCTTGGCTACAGCCCAATCTATCAGTACGGTCTGTCGTGTCTGCAACCGTATCATCTAAAAAATGGGGTGGAAGATGGGATTCGAACCCACGGTCTCCAGTGCCACAAACTGGCGCTTTAACCAGCTAAGCTACATCCACCATATCGGATTGTGGCGCGCCAAAAGGGATTCGAACCCCTGGCCTACTGCTTAGAAGGCAGTTGCTCTATCCAACTGAGCTATTGGCGCAAAAAAGTATGGAGCGAGTGATGGGAATCGAACCCACGCGACCAGCTTGGAAGGCTGGAGTTCTGCCACTGAACTACACTCGCGTTTCAGCGACGGCTATCATTATAGCATGGTTCAGCGGCAGTTGTCAATGATAAATTACATTTCTCCGGCCTTTTCTTTTATTTTCGTCCGTTTATTGCATGACCTGTAGTTGAATGCCCTTTTCGTCGTCGGCAGTCACCGCAATCCCGGCCAGGGAATCACTTCCGCTCTCCACCAGGATGGAGGCGATTCTGTCTTCCACCTTACGGCGGATCAGATTGCGAAGGTCCCTCGCGCCGCTCTTTCCGCCGATTGCATTCCGGGCAAGCCACCGGGTCGCTTTTTCATCGTAGACCAACCGGGTCCCACGCTCCTTCAGCGTAGCGACATACTCATCCAGCATTAAATGGGCAATTTTTTCAAAGTCATCTTCCTTCAGCTGCCGGAACACGATGATCTCATCCACCCGGCTGATGAACTCAGGCCTGAGAAAATCGGAAAGAGCCTTGAGGACCCTCTCACGGGTCACATCGGCGTCGCTGCGGGCAAAGCCGAGAGTCCCCTCCTTCTTTTCGCTTCCGGCATTCGAGGTCATCACAAGCACCGTATTTTCAAAATTCACATTCCGCCCGTGCGCGTCGGTAATATGGCCCTCATCCAGAATCTGCAAAAGAATATTCATCACGTCCGGATGAGCCTTTTCGATTTCGTCAAACAAAAGCACGGAATACGGGCGGCGGCGCACCTTCTCTGTCACCTGCCCTGCCTCGTCATATCCCACATAGCCCGGGGGCGACCCGATGATACGGGAAACCGAGTGCTTTTCCATGAACTCCGACATGTCCAACCGGATCAGCGTTTCGGGCGTGTCGAACAATTCCTTGGAAAGAACCTTGACCAGCTCGGTTTTTCCGACTCCCGTGGGGCCGACAAAAATAAAAGAAGCAGGCCGGCGGCGCGGGCTGATCTGCACCCGGCTGCGGCGGATCGCGGCCGAAACGGCCGCCACCGCCTCTTCCTGTCCGACGATTTTTCCGTTCAGCTTCTGTTCCAGCTCCGCAAGCTTTTTCAATTCGTTTTCCTGGATCCGGCTCGCCGGAATTCCCGTCCAAAGCTCAATGACCCTGGCGACGTCCCTCTCCTCGACCTGGGAACCGAGCGCCGCGGGGGCCAGCTCTTTTTCTTTTAGCTCCAGGCGGGAAATATTCGTGCGTATCTCGGCCAGCTTCTGATAATCCGGCTCCGTGCTGTCGGCTGTCAGCTCTTCTTCCTGCGCATGAAGATCCGCCAGCTGTTCCGCGTTTCTGTCGTACTGTTCCATGGAAACATTTCTCAGAGCGGCGCATGAACAGGACTCATCCAAAAGGTCGATGGCTTTGTCAGGCAGAAACCGGTCGTTGATATAACGCTCCGACAGCGTGACGATTTTCCGGATGACCGGTTCCGTCACACGCACCCGGTGAAAATTTTCATAGTAGGATTTAATGCCGTTCAATACCTCGACCGTCTCCTGAATGGACGGCTCCGCAATCGTCACGGGCTGAAAACGCCGTTCCAGCGCCGCGTCCTTTTCGATATATTTGCGGTATTCGTTGAAGGTCGTCGCGCCGATCACCTGAATTTCCCCGCGGGAAAGGGCAGGCTTTAATATGTTTGCGGCATTCATGGAACCTTCCGCGTCCCCTGTGCCAACCAGATTGTGTACTTCATCGATAAACAGAATGATGTTTCCTTCCGCCTTGACCTCTTCCAGAAGTCCCTTGATCCGGCTTTCAAACTGCCCGCGGAACTGCGTTCCCGCAACCAGGGCCGTCAGGTCAAGCAGATGGATTTCCTTTTTGCGCAGCGCCGCGGGGACATTGCCGCCGGCAATCCGCAGGGCGAGCCCTTCCGCCACGGCCGTTTTGCCGACGCCCGGCTCACCGATCAGGCAGGGATTGTTCTTGGTCCTGCGGCTGAGAATCTGAATGACGCGCGCGATTTCCTTCTCCCGGCCGACTACGGCGTCAATCTGCTGTGCCCTGGCCCGGGCGGTCAGGTTCGTGCAATAGGCATCCAGATGCTTCCGCTTGGTCTTATGCTTTTCTTTCGGAGCTTTTTTGCTGGATTCTCCGTTCTGGACCTGCTCCGGGCTGTTGGCCCCGCCGGGATAAATATTCTGAATGAACGGAAACGTCGCGGCTCCGCCGGGCACAAAGCCGCTCAGAGCGCTTTCAGAGCCGTTTTCCCCTTCGCCGGGATCGTCCTGGTTTTCCTCAATCATATCGGTCAGCTCGGATTCCATCGCCTCCATCTGTTCATCCGTGATTCCCATTTGGTCCAGCAAATCATTCACCGGCTTTATTCCAAGTTCCTTGGCACAAATCAAACAAAGCCCGCGGCTTTCCCCCATATCAGCCGATGGGGTCAGAAATACAACCGCAGGTCTCTTGTGACATTTGGAACACATGATCATTTCAGCTCACTTCTTTTCTTTTCATACTATGATACCATAAAAAAACGGATTTACAAGTTTTATCCGCGTCTCTTTTTATCCATAACTTCCTGAATGTCAATCTTGTACTTCGGATCATCCGAACGATAAATGTCGAAATAGATTTTTGCATAGCGGACAAAAGCATAAATCATAAACGCGGCGGTGATGGACAGAAGCGTTACGGACACGATCAGTTCCTTATCCTCCCCGATCCCGATCCCCTTCAGAAAAACGATAATTCCAAAGGAAATATAAAACAACACGGTCGCGGTTTTCCCGAACCACTGGGAACCGCCCGGGCGTTTTTTCTTTTTTCCGATCAAAAAAATCCCAGCGGAAACCATCAGGGCCTCCTTGATCACAAAGACCGCGAGAAACGGAATCAGGATCGGCTGCTTTACCGCAAGGCAGATCGCGACCGCGCCCTGCGTCAGCTTGTCGGAAAGCGGATCCAGCATCTGGCCGAGCTCCGTGGTCTGATGGTATCTGCGGGCAATCATTCCATCCAGCATATCGGTCAGCCCGGATAAAATCAAAACGGCAGCCGCCTTCAGGATCTGATCCCCCTCGTAATAAATCACAAAAGGAATGATCAGCAGCATCCTCAGAACCGTCAGCGTATTGGGTATATTAAAGTTTTTGTTTCTGTCCTGCATCCCCGTCTACCCCACTCCAAATATCTGCCTGTAATAATGTATCAACCGGATTTTTTTCCTCCATATACTGAAGGATCTTGGAATTCTCGATCCCCTTCCACGCAGACGCCGCGCCATGGCCGGAGGGGACCGTAAGCCGGGTCAAAGCGCAGATGACAAAAAGGATGGCCACACCTTTGACCAGCCCGAAAACGCCGCCTAGCAGCATGTTGACCTGACGCAGAACCGGAAGCCGGAAGACATGATCGGCAGAGGTGGCAATCACATGAACCAGAAGCTCCATCACGGCAAACAGAACGGCTGCGGCAAGAATCCGGCTCAGCGGCTGACCGGGCCGGAATGACGGCAGAAGGTTCGCAAGGTAAGGGCCGGCGGCCGCTGCAAAACGCCCCGACAGACGCACGGAAACAACGAGGGACACGACAAAACCGGCAAGTTCGATCAGCGACCGGACAATTCCGCGGCGAAGGCCTGAAATGACAAAGACCAGAAGGACGCAAAGCAATGCCAGGTCATAAAAAGTTCCCACTTTTTTCCTCCCCGAACGCAAAATAAATCCGCACACAAGAGCAATATATCACAAAACATTCATTTGCACAAGCCGTTTACCGGCTGGAAACCTTTCGGATTTCCGAAACACCGAGGATAAAAGCGGAGGTCTCGTCTCTCAGCGCAACCGCCTTTGCATCGTCGCCCGCATCGCAGGTGCCGGCAGGCCCCGCGGGCGACGAGGTGTAAAAATAGACTTTCGAGCCGCACAGGGCGGCCGCGGCAGAGCCGAAAACGGAAACGGACCTCACCGTTCCCTGCAGAGACGGGGAAAGGAGCTTTTCTCCCGACCGGTTGAGGATCAAAAGGCCGGAATCTTCGGAGCCCGCATAGGAGGACAGCCCCAGAACCGTCAGATCGGCGGAGGCGCAGTATGCCGTCAGTTGTTTGCCGCCGTAGCTGCATTCGATTTTCGAACGGCTGCCCGCATCGATCAGCACGGCGGCCTGGTCCCCGAACGCGGTAACGGCGTCGTCACCGTTCCAGCAAATGTCGAACAGCATATTCCCATCGTACACCGCGAGCGGCTGCTGAACTTTCGAATCGCTCAAGTTCAGCAGATACAGGGCCGACTGGATCACGCCGTTTTTCGTATTGACGCCGGTGACCGCCGCCATGCTCCCATCGGGGCTCAGGGCGGCCGCCGTCGGATAGTAGTCCGAAAACCAGTAATGGGATTGCTCGCGGCCGTCCGCCGTATAGGCGGTCAGTTCCCCCCGGTATCCTTCCGCCTCTGTGATCAGCGCATAGCCCCCCTGACGGGCAAGCGCGCCTGCGATCAGATTCTGGTTCAGGTTGATTTTCCGAATCGTGCGGTTGATACTTTCCAGTTGGCATGCCCTGCCGCCCAGGTTATAGAGCAGCATCCGGCCGCCGTTCAGCTTGAGAACCGGATCGCTGAAGCTGTGCTGGCGGGAAACAAGCTCCTTTGCGGTCGAATTCAGCACCGTAAGCGACGTGTCGCTCGCAAAGCAGACGTTCTTGTCCGCCGACAGAAAATTCTGCGGCTGAACGGAAGTACCGGCGATGGAATGGGGAAATCCATCGCCCAGTCCCATGCCGACAACGCGGGCCTGCGCCCATTCCAGAACGGTCGCGGGAGCCAGATTGTCCCGGTTCATCCAGCCGAGGGTCCCCGCGACGCAGAGAAGCAGAATCAAAACGATCCTGTAGAACCAGCGCGGAACCGTATGCTCCCCGAAAACCTTCGGCGCTTTTCTGTCCCTCCTGGGGTGATGTTTCGCCGTGTCGAACTCCGCCGTGTCAAACCGGCGCCCGTTTTCAGCCATTGAGTCTCACGTCCTTATAGAAAACCCTGTTCAGGTACAGTCCCTGGGGCGGCGCGGTCGGGCCCGCCGCCGCGCGGCTGCGCGCCTCCAGAATCCGTTCCACGTCTTCCGGCTCAAGCTTTCCTTCCGCGACCCGCAGCATGGTGCCGACCAGAATGCGGACCATATGGTAAAGGAACCCGTCCGCAGATACAAAAAAGCTCACCGCTCCGCCGTCTTTCTTCCAGTATGCCTCGGTCACCGTGCGCGTCATGTCGCCGCGCTCCCTCGCGTCGACGGCGCAGAAGGAAGTAAAATCATGGGGTCCAAGCAGCCGGGAGGCGGCGCGGTTCAGGCGTTCCGGATCCAGCGGAACCCAGTAGTGCAGCGCCCTCCCGTTTAAAAAAGGATTTCGGACCCGCTCGTTCCAGATCAGATACTCGTATTCCTTGCCGAAGCAGGAATACCTTGCGTGGAACTCCGCCGGGACTTCCCGGCAGGACAGAACGGCGATATCCTTCGGCAGAAAATGGTTCAGCGCCCCGACCAGCCTTTCACAGGGGATGTCGTGTTCCGTATGAAAGCTGATGCAGAACCTGCGGGCATGGACAAAGGAATCCGTCCGGCTGCAGCCCTTGACGTCCGTCTGCTCTCCCAGGATCCGACGGAGGGCCTGCTGGAAAACCTCCTGAACCGAAACGGCATTCTTCTGAACCTGCCAACCGTGATAGTTTGCTCCGTCAAAGCAGATTGTAACCAGAAGATTTCGCATGATTTCCCTTTCTCACCTCAGCGCGGCCGGAAAGTGAAAGGCGCAGAACAGAACCGCCGCGCAGAACAGGCCGGATGCTGCGGCCGCCGCCGCGTCCAGGCCGGACATGTGGAGCTGCTTCATTTTAGTGCGTCCTTCGCCGCCGTGATAGCAACGGCACTCCATCGCCATCGCAAGGTCGTAAGCTCTGCGGAACGACGACACGAACAGAGGGATCAGGATCGGGATCAGCGATTTGATCCGCTGCATGAACCCGCCGCTTTCCAGGTCGGCTCCCCTGGCCTTCTGCGCGTTCATGATCTTGTCAGTTTCCTCGAGCAGCGTCGGCACGAACCGCAGCGCGATCGTCATCATCATCGCGATCTCATGGACCCCGACATGCAGGACCTTGAGCGGTTTCATCAGGCGTTCCAGCGCATCGGTCAGCTGGGTCGGGGAAGTCGTGAACGTCAGCACCGAGCTGAACAGGATCAGGCTGAAGATCCGCACGGCAACGAAGACCGCATTGCTGATCCCGCCGTCCGTGATCCGCATGGTGAAGCCCGGAAAGCGCTGGCTCCAGACGGTGGTCCCGCCGCCGTAAAACAGGTTCAGGACGAAGGTGAACGCGACGATGAACAGGACGGCCTTCAGGCTTTTCAGATACTGATTCAGCGGCACGCCGGACAGGAGCAGGACGGCGGCCATCAGCAGGAGCATCAAAGCAAGGCCCTGAAAATTCGTCGCGACAAAAATAAAAACGATAAAAGCAAAGGTGATGATGATTTTCATGCGCGGGTCCAGACGGTGAATCAGCGAGTCCCCGGGAAAATACTGGCCCAGCGTGATGTCTCTAACCACGGGCGGCGCCCCCTTTCTTCAGCAGCGGCAGAAGCTGCTCCACCGCCTGGTCAACCGTCAGGGAAGGCTCGACCGGGCAGCCGTGTTCCCGCAGCGTCAGCAGGATCTTGGTGATTTCCGGGACGCGCAGCCCCATCTTCTCCAGCTCCCGCCCGCGCGCAAAGACTTTTTCGGTTTTGTCCAGCATCACGGCCTTTCCGCCGTTCATGACCAGCACCCGGTCCGCCACGCGCGCGATGTCCTCCATGCTGTGGGAAACCAGAATCACCGTGTTGTTTCTCTGCCGGTGGTATGCGCCGATCTGGCGGAGCAGCATGTCCCTCCCGCGCGGGTCGAGGCCCGCCGTCGGTTCGTCGAGGATCAGCACGTCCGGGTCCATCGCGATCACCCCGGCGATGGCCGCCCGGCGCTTTTCGCCGCCGGAAAGCTCAAACGGGCTTTTCCCGAGCAGCTCGTCCGGCAATCCGACAAAACGCGCCGCCTCCCCGGCCCGATCCTTCGCCTCGCTCTCCGAGAGGCCCATGTTCTGAGGCCCGAAGCAGATATCCTTCAGAACGGTTTCCTCAAACAGCTGATGCTCCGGGTACTGGAACACCATGCCGACCTGAAAGCGCACGCCGCGGATCTTTTTCGGCTCGGCCCAGATATCCTTTCCCTTGAGCAGCACCTGACCGGACGTCGGTTTCAGCAGCCCGTTGAACTGCTGAATCAGCGTGGATTTGCCGGAACCGGTGTGACCGATCAGGCCGAGAAACTCGCCCTGTTCGACAGAGATGTTGACGTGGTCCACGGCGGTCTTCCGGAACGGGGTTCCCTCGCCGTACAGAAAAGTGAGTTCTTTGGTTTCAATGACAGGCATTTGTCTCTCCTATATTTCCCGACCTTTTGAGCAAAGGCTCCAGAGCCGCGACGCATTCCTCAGCATTCAGGACTCCGTCCCGCAGGGGAATCCCTGCGGATTTCAGACGGTAAATCAGCTCCGTGGACTGCGGAACGTCGAGCTGATGTGTCTTGAGCAGTTCCACCTGGGAAAAAACCTCCCTCGGCGTTCCCTGTGTCAGAATTTTGCCGTCGTCCATCACGACGACGCGGTCCGCACCGACCGCTTCGTCCATATAATGCGTAATCAGGACGATGGTAATTCCTTTTTCACGGTTCAGACGGTGGATCGTTTCAAGGACCTCGTCGCGCCCGCGCGGGTCCAGCATGGCCGTCGGCTCGTCCAGCACGATGCAGTCCGGCTGCATGGCGATGATCCCCGCGATGGCGATCCGCTGCTTCTGCCCGCCGGAGAGCTTGTACGGCGCGTGCAGGCGGTAATCGTACATCTCCACCGCTTTCAGCGCGTCGTCCACCCGCTCGCGGATTTCCGGCGGCGGGACGCCGAGATTTTCCGGACCGAAAGCCACGTCTTCCTCCACGATGCTGGCAACCAGCTGGTTATCCGGGTTCTGAAGGACCAGGCCGACCCTCCGGCGGATCTCGATCTTCAAATCCTCGTCGAGCGTGTCGAGGCCGTCGACATAGACCTTGCCTCCGCTGGGGAGCAGCATGGCGTTGAATTCCTTCGCCATAGTGGATTTTCCCGATCCGTTACGCCCCAGCAACGCGACAAATTCACCCTTTTGAATGCCGAGTGAAACGCCGTGGAGAACTTCGGGCGCATTCTTATCCTCCTGCGATTCATAGGAAAACGTGACGTCTTCCGCCCTGATATAATCTTCCATCAATCCTGTTCCGTCCTTTGCTGCGCCGCAGCTCAGCCGCGCATTTTAGTCTGATTCAGTCTTTCCCTGTATTCTTCCCGGTCGATCAGCCCCGCCTCATAAAGGCTTCTCCATTGCTCTTTCCCGCTGGAAAGGAAATCCTCCCCGGGGGCGGCCTGATTGGATTCCGCACGCGCTTTGGACCTTTTTTTCGAATCCGGGAAAGCGGAGGGATTCCCCTGCAAACGCCGTTTCCCGCCCGGACGCAGGTCTCTGTTTTCCGAGCCGCTCCTCAGCCTGGTGAATACCCAGTACGCCCCGGACAGGAGCGCGGCCAGGGCGAGAAGATAAAGCACGCTGATCGAAATATGGGAGTCGACGGCCTTCGGAATCAGCTTGACCGCGGCGACCAGCAGCACAAAGGCCGCGCCTGCTCCATTCTTCTTTTTCTTCTCCACGCGAAAACCTCCCTTTCCCGATTCAATCCGCCCGCCATACCGCCGTGCCTCCGCACGGCAGAACCAGCCCGCTCCGCGTGACGGGCAGTCCGATCTCTCCGGAGGATAGTCTCCCTTTGAAGCGCCCATTGACCAAAACGCCCAGAATATATTCCATGACCGCAGGGGACAGCCCCGCGGTGTACGAATTTAAAAGGAAAAACAGCGGATCGCGCGAAAGCAGCGGCACGCATTCCCCGACCAGCGCGTAAATCTGTTCCTCCAGCTTCCAGACCTCCCCGCCCGGCCCCCGGCCGTAGGAGGGCGGGTCCATGATGATCCCGTCGTAGGTATTGCCCCGGCGCTGCTCGCGGCGGACGAATTTCTGGCAGTCGTCGACGAGCCAGCGCACAGGTCGGTCCGAAAGGCCGGATTCCTCCGCGTTTTCCCTCGCCCAGGAAACCATCCCCTTGGATGCGTCCACATGGCAGACCCCGGCCCCGGCTTTCAGGCAGGCAAGCGTCGCCGCGCCCGTGTAGCCGAACAGGTTCAGGACCCGGACCGGGCGGCCCGCCTTCCGGATCAGATCCATGACAAGATCCCAGTTGACGGCCTGTTCCGGAAAAATCCCGGTGTGTTTAAATCCCATCGTTTTCAGGCGGAACGTAAGGTCCCCGTAGCGGATGTTCCACACGGGCGGCACGCTCCGGAGCACCTGCCAGCTTCCGCCTCCGGCGGAGGAACGCCGGTAGCGGGCGTCCGCCTTATCCCACAGAGGGTCTTTCTTCGGCGTATCCCACAGGACCTGCGGGTCCGGGCGGATCAGGATCACTTTTCCCCACCGCTCCAGCCGTTCTCCTCCGGAGGCGTCGATCAGTTCATAGTCCTTCCAGTCTGCAACTCTCAATCCAATCTCCTCAGACTGCCGGGAAATCGCGCAACCGTAAATTGCTTTGCAATTCTGCTTGCTGCGTTGGCTACGCTTTCCTTGCACGATTTTCGACGGTCTACAAGTCATTGATATCTCTCTAGGCGAGCCGGTCGCGGAGAACACCCGCGATGGAATTCGCGACCTGAGCGATCTCCTCTTCGTCCTCCCCTTCGACCATCACCCGGAGCAGCGGCTCCGTGCCCGACGGGCGGACCACGACCCGGCCTCTGTTTCCAAACCTTTTTTTGGCGGACTCCACCGAATCCTTGACCTGCGGATCGGTGTAAAAGCGCAGCTTTCCGTCCGGCTTTACCTCGACGTTGACCAGCACCTGCGGGTAACGCGTCATCAGGGTCGCAAGGCTTGAAAGCTTTGCCTCCCTCCGTTTCAGGATGCTGAGAAGCTGGGCGGCCGTCAGCTGTCCGTCGCCGGTCGTGGCAAAATCGTGGAAAATAATATGGCCGCTCTGCTCGCCGCCGAAGTTGTAACCTTCCAGCAGCATTTCCTCCAGCACATACCGGTCGCCGACCTTCGTCGCCTCAAACTTGATGCCGTCGTCCGCGCAGAAACGGTTGAAGCCCATATTTGTCATGATGGTGCCCACCACGGTATCTTTCGCCAGCTTGCCGCGGGATTTCAGATCGGCCGCGCAGATCGCCATGAGAAAATCGCCGTCCACCAGGCGGCCGTTCTCATCCACGGCAAGGCAGCGGTCTGCGTCCCCGTCAAACGCGACCCCCGCGTCCAGATGGTTTTCACCGACAAAGCGCATCAGATTTTCCATGTGGGTGGACCCGCACGCGTCGTTGACGTTGATCCCGTCCGGATGGTCCGAAAGCATATGACACTCCGCGCCCAGTTCAGAAAACAGCAGTTCCGCCGTTCGGCTGGCGGAACCATTGGCACAGTCGACCGCAATCTTCATGCCGGTCAGCGCAAACGGCACGGTGCATTTAATGTGATCCACATAGTCACGCACGGTGTTCGGGGCATCCGACACGCTTCCGACCGCTCCGCCCACCGGGCAGGATGGCTGGATCGCGTGGTCCAGAACGATCGACTCGATCTGTTCCTCCAGCGCATCCGGCAGCTTGTATCCGTCGCCGCTGAATATTTTGATCCCGTTGAATTCACAGGGGTTGTGCGAGGCTGTCAGCATGACGCCGGCATCCGCCTTGTATTTCCCGACCAGAAACGCGACTGCCGGGGTTGGAACGACTCCGAGCCGGACGACGTTCGCGCCCACGCTGCAAAGCCCGGCGGTCATGGCCGCTTCCAGCATGTCGGAAGACAGGCGGGTGTCCTTGCCGATCAGTATTTTCGGATGGCGGTGGGCGCTGTCGGTCAGCACCATCGCGGCCGCCCTTCCGATGCTCATGGCGAGTTCGCAGGTCAGTTCGCTGTTCGCAATTCCGCGGACCCCGTCCGTTCCAAATAATCTGCCCATAAAATCTCTCCTGTATGAAACCTGTCCGAACCGGCAGGCTCGATTTCATTTTTGTCAGTGCGCTTTTGCGCGGGGCTCACTGTTTTCTGTTTATTATGTCGCGTACTGCATCACGCTGTCAAGCGTGTTCCCGCTGACCACCACAATATCCCCCGGCAGTATCTGGGTAAAGCCCTTCGGGACCAGCACGCGGCCGCCCCTCCGGATCATGACCACAAGGATCTCCTCCGGGAGATCCGCCTCCATGATCGACCGTCCCGCCCAAGGATGGTCTTCTTCCACCCTGATTTCGAGCAGCTTTGTTCCCGAATCATCCACATAGTCGTTAAAGGTTCTTGTGACACTCGCTTCATAGTCGACCAGCCCAAGTTTTTTTGAAACCGCAGGCAGCAGGGAGCCCTGAATCGCAACGGAAAGCAGGGAAACAATGAAGACCAGATGAAAAATATCGTTTTTCAGGCCGGCAATGTAGGAAACAGCGTAAATCGCAAACACGATGGAAGCCGCGCCGCGGAGGCCGACCCACGAAACCAGCAGCATCTGCCGGAACGAAAACCGGAACCAGCTCAGAATGGCGAAGACCGCCGCGGGCCGTGCCACCACCATCAGGAACAGCGCAAGCAGGATTCCCTTTCCAAGGACCGCCGGGAAGTGGGAGGGAAACGAAAGCAGCCCCAGCATGAAAAACAGCAGGATCTGCATCAGCCAGGACACCCCGTCGAAAAAATGGACCAGCGACTTTTTGTAGAGAATTTTGCTGTTTCCCAGAACAATCCCCACCAGATATACGCAAAGGAGGCCGTTTCCGCCGAGCCACTCGCAGAACGAATAGGAAAAAGCCGCGATGGCCAGGACGAAGATGGGGTACAGCCCCTCGATTTCAAAGCGGACCCTGCGCAGGAAAAGCGACGACGCGAAGGCCAGCGCAAACCCCAAAACCGCCGAAACGGCGATCTGTTTGACCAGCAGAATCCCGATCGGCCCGCCTCCCGACGTCATCGCCTGAATCGACGTCAGGGTCATCAGATAGGCAAACGGATCGTTGCTTCCGCTCTCAAGCTCCAGCAGCGACGCCAGACCTCCCTTGAGGTTCAGGCTCCTGGACCGCAGAATGGCGAACACCGCGGCCGCGTCCGTCGAGGCGACGACGGATCCGACCAGCATTCCCTCCTGAAACGGCATGCGTAAAGCGGTGGCGCAGAACAAAGCGGTCAGGACGGCCGTGACCGCCACGCCGGCCGTGGAAAGCATCAGCGCGGGGACGGCCACCGGCCGCGCCACTTTCCATTTCGTGCCAAAGCCGCCGTAAAACATGATCAGCATCAGGCCGATGGAACAAAGATTCTTCGCAAGGCCGTAATCATCGAATTCAAATCCCAATACGCCGTCGGACCCGCACAGCATGCCTAAAACAAGAAAGATCAGGAGCGTGGGGATCCCGAAGCGGTAAAGCAGTTTGCTGGATAAAATGCAGGCAATGACAACTGCCGAGAACGCAATCATCCATATTGTCATTCTTACACCTTCTTCTCTAGTTCATTTTCCGGCTTCGCTTCCTTTTTTTATATTATTTATATGAATCAAGTTTGTTTAAAACAGTTTTTGCTGGCCCGGATCTTCCCTGCCGGCAAATTCAAGCCCCAAGTGCTCATAAGCCGCCGCGGTCGCACAGCGTCCGCGCGGCGTGCGGTTCAAAAATCCAATCTGCATCAGATACGGTTCATAGATATCCTCGATCGTGACGGCCTCTTCGCCGATGGCGGCCGCAAGCGTTTCCAGCCCCACCGGGCCGCCGTTGTAAAATTTGATCAGCGCGCGGAGCATCCTCCGGTCGTTCGCATCCAGCCCGAGCGCATCGATTTCCAGCCGGTCCAGGCCGATCCGGGCCGATTCGCATGTGATGGTGCCGCCCGAAATGACCTGCGCAAAGTCGCGCACCCGCTTGAGCAGCCGGTTCGCGATGCGGGGCGTCCCGCGCGAGCGCGAGGCGATCTCCAGCGCGCCGTCCGCCTCGATCGGGATTCCAAGAATTTTCGCGCTGCGCGTGACGATCCGCGCCAGCTCCTGCGGCGTATACAGCTCCAGGCGCAGCACCACGCCGAAGCGGTCCCGCAGCGGCGCGCTGAGCTGACCGGCGCGGGTCGTCGCGCCGACCAGTGTGAAGCGCGGCAGCGGCAGATGGTAGGAAGCCGCCATCTGTCCCTTGCCCGTGATGATATCCAGCGCGAAGTCTTCCATCGCGGGGTACAGGATTTCTTCCACGCTGCGCGAAAGCCGGTGAACCTCGTCGATAAACAGCACGTCTCCGGGGCTCAGATTTGTCAGGATCGCCGCCAGGTCGCCCGGCTTTTCGACCGCGGGCCCCGAGGTGATGCGCAGATTTACGCCGAGCTCGTTCGCGATGATGCCGGCCAGCGTCGTTTTCCCGAGGCCGGGCGGACCGTAAAGCAGGACGTGGTCCAGGCTTTCCTTTCGCTGTTTGGCCGCCTCGATAAAAACGGAGAGATTTTCCTTGACTTTTTCCTGGCCGATGTACTCCGCGAGGGTTCTGGGGCGCAGGGGATTTTCAACCTCAGCGTCCTCCGGCTCATACTCCGGGGCGACGACGCGGTTCTCAAAATCGTATTCGTTTTCGTTATCTTTCTCGTGATCCGTGTATGCCATTCCTCAGCCTCCTCCCCGTCAGCCCCCCTGTTTTCCAGCGTCAATCGTGCGCAGCGAGAGGCGGATCAGCTCCTCGACCGGCAGGGCGCTGTCAAACTGCGCGACGATGGCGGACGCGTCCGAAGGCGAATAGCCCAGCACGGAAAGCGCCTCCACCGCCGCAGCCGCATGCGAAGACGCGGAAACGGCGCCCGCGGCAGACGTGATCGTCCCCTCCGTTCCGCCGAGGTCGCGCACCCGGTCGCGGAGCTCCAGGCAGATGCGCTGCGCAAGCTTCGGTCCGACCCCGCTCGCCCGGGTCAGCGTTTTGCTGTCGCCCGTGGCGACGGACGCCGCGACCTGTTCCGGCTTCAATTCCGATAAAATGGCGAGACCGGCTTTCGGCCCCACGCCGGAAACGCCGGTCAGCATTTTGAAACAGCTCAGCTCCGCCTGGGTGGAAAATCCGAACAGATCGAGCGCGTCCTCCCGGACGTTCAGCACGGTGAACAGCTTCGCCTGCGCGCCGATCTGCGGCAGGGCCCGCTGCGTATTCAGGGAAGTAAAGCATTTGAACCCCACGCCGCCGCACTCGACCACGGCGATCCCCGGTTCCATATGGGTCAGGGTCCCTTTGACACTGTAAATCATGATTCCTCCGTTACGACCGGTTCCGAAGCGAAATCCCGCCCGAAAGCATCGCCCGCCTTGTGGCCGACCCGGCCGCCTGACCGTGACAGACCGCCATCGCCAGCGCGTCGGCGGTGTCGTCCGGTTTCGGAACTTCCTTCAGGCAGAGCAGACGCCGGGTCATCTCCATCACCTGCGGTTTCTTCGCCTGACCGTATCCGGTCACCGCCAGCTTGACCTGCAGGGGGGTGTATTCAAAAATGTGCGCGCCCGACTGATGGGCGGCAAGCAGGATGACGCCGCGCGCCTCCGCCACGCCGATCGCGGTTTTCTGGTTGTTCTGAAAATAGAGCTTCTCGATCGACACCGCGTCCGGCTTCCATTTTCTCATGACGGCGCATAGCCCGTCGTAGATGCTCTCAAGCCGCACGCAGAAATCCTCTCCGGCGCGGGTTTCCACGGCGCCGTGTTCCAGCGGAACAAACCTTCCCCGTTCCGCCCTGATGAGGCCATAGCCTACGATCGCATATCCCGGGTCGATTCCGAGGATCACCATCGCGCCGCCTCCCTTCCGGAAAATATTCGTTTTATTATATCACAAATGCCATGCCGATGGAATACCGCGCCATGAATTTGAACGGATGTGCGGCGTCTTCCTTTTAAACGCCGATAAAAGGCGTATAATAAAGAAAAAAGGACGGTGCGTTCCATGCTTGAAAAAATAGATCTGAAAAAGAGCGTTTCCAGAGAGGAATACAAGGCCCGCTCCAAAAAGCTTCGGGAACGCCTTTCCATCCTGCAGCAGCAGGTGCGGAAAAAGAAGCTGCCCGTCATCGTCCTGTTCGAAGGCTGGGGCGCGGCGGGAAAGGGCGAGCTGATCTCCGACCTGATCCTGAATCTCGACCCGCGCTGGTGCAGGGTGCATTCCGTGACGCGGCCGACGGAACTGGAGCGGAGGAAGCCGGTTCTGTGGAGGTACTGGAACTTCATCCCAAAGGCCGGGGATTTTTCCGTGCTCGACCGCAGCTGGTATATGGACGTTTCCACCGCCCGGCTGGAAGAAGATATGAGCGCCGAAGAGCTGACTCGCCGGCTCAACAGCATCAACACCCTAGAGCGCGAGCTGACGGACGCAGGGTATCTCATCATCAAGTTCTTCGTGCACATCAGCAGGAAGGAACAGAAAGAGCGCTTCGAAAAGCTGGCGAAGGACCGAAACACCCAATGGCGCGTGACCGAACAGGACTGGAAACGGAACCGGCAGTATGAAAAATACTGCGAATCATTCAATGAGATGATCGGCTATACAAATACGGCGGCCGTCCCCTGGCACCTGCTCTCCGGCATGAACCGCCGGGCCGCGGCGCTGGATGTTTTTGAGACCGTCATCGCGCGGGTCACGGAAGCGCTGAACCCAGGCCCCGAAGCAAGGGCCGCCGAAGGGCCCATCCGGCCCGGCTCTTATCCCTTTCTGACGATGCCGAAGCTGTCCGAAGTTTCACTGGACCGCACGATGGATGAAGACGAATACCACCGGCGGGTCGAGGAGGACCAGAATCTGCTTCGCGAGCTGCACAGCGAACTGTACCTGAAAAAAATACCGGTCATCCTCGCGTTCGAGGGCTGGGACGCCGCCGGAAAGGGCGGAACCATCCGGCGCGTGGCAAAGGCGCTCGACCCGCGCGGATATCAGGTCGTCCCCATCGCCTCCCCGACCCCGGACGAGGCGGCCCGGCATTACCTTTGGCGGTTCTGGAAGAACCTTCCGCGCGACGGGCATATCGCCATCTTCGACCGGACGTGGTACGGCCGCGTTCTGGTGGAGCGCGTGGAGGGCTTCTGTACCGAGAGCGACTGGCGGCGCGCCTACCGCGAAATCAACGAATTCGAGCGCGAGCTCGCCGACTGGGGCGCGGTGATCCTGAAATTCTGGCTTCAGATCGACAAGGACGAGCAGCTCCGCCGCTTTCAGGCCCGCCAAAACAGCCCCGAGAAAAACTGGAAGATCACGGACGAGGACTGGCGCAACCGCAGCAAATGGGACCAGTACGAAATCTGCGTCAACGACATGCTGAAATACACATCGGTAAAATACGCGCCGTGGCATATCATCGAATCGCAGGATAAAAAATTCGGGCGGATCCAGACTCTGGACCTGATCACGGACGCCATCCGGGAACGGTGCGGTGAAAAGCGCCCGCACGGCAAAAAAGAGGATTGATTTTTCGCAGGAAACAACGTATCATCAAAACAGAAGCAGAAATCGGAGGTGTTTTTCAATGATCGGAATCATCGGGGCAATGGAGGTCGAAGTGCAGGACCTGCTCGATTTGATGCCGGAGCGCAAAACGGAAACCGTCAGCGGGATCGTTTATCACAGGGGACTCATCGAGGGAGTCGAATGCGCGGTCGCCCGATGCGGGATCGGAAAAGTGGCGGCCGCCGTCTGCGCCCAGACCATGATCCTGCGGTACCGCCCCTCCGCGCTGCTGAACGTCGGGGTCGCGGGCGGAACCGGCGCCGGGGTGAAGATCGGCGATGTGGTCGTCTCCAGCGCGCTGGTCCAGCACGACATGGACACGACCGCGCTCGGCGACGAAAAGGGATTTCTGAGCGGGCCGGACATCATCCGCATCCCGGCTTCCCCCAGACTGACGGAGCTGGCCGCGGCGGCGGCCAAATCCGTTTTCACGCCGGAAAAAATACATACGGGAGTGATCGCCACGGGCGACCAGTTCGTCTGCGACTCGGAACGGCTCGGCCGCATCGCGGACGAATTCGGTGCCGTCGCCTGCGAAATGGAAGGCGGAAGCATCGCACAGGTCTGCTATCTGAACGGATTGGATTTTGTCGTAATCCGCGCGATTTCCGACAATGCGAACGAACAGGCGGCGACGGATTTTACGACGTTTGCCGGCCGCTCGGCGCGGGAACTCACGCTGCTGATAAAGAATTTTCTCCCCAGGATTTAACAAAGGAGGAGCAGCGGATGGAACTGATCGACATCACCAGAGAGCTGTTCTCCTCTCCCCCGTATCCGGGCGACCCGGTTCCGTACCGGGACATCGTGCGCCGGATGGAGCTGGGGGACGACTGCAATCTTTCCGGCTTTTACGCCTGCTGCCACAGCGCCACCCATCTGGACGCGCCGCTCCATTTCATTCCGGGCGGAGACTCCATCGACAAGCTGGACCTTTCGCGCTGCGTCGGCCCCTGCACGGTCATTCCGGCTCAGGGCATCGTAACCGGGGCGGACATCGACCGGCTGGCGCCGAAGAGCGGGGACCGGCTCCTGCTGAAAGGGAACGGAGAGGCTTTTTTATCCAAAAGCGCGGCGTTCGCGCTCGTCGGGGCCGGTGTCCTGCTGGTCGGAACGGACGCGCAGAGCATCGGCGCTCCGGACGACGAGGAAGGCCCTCACGCGGAGCTGCTCGGCGCCGGGATTCCGATTCTGGAAGGACTGGACCTGACCGCCGTACAGCCGGGAGGCTATCGGCTGATCGCCCTGCCGCTGCTGCTGGCCGGCGCGGAGGCCGCCCCCGTCCGGGCCGTTCTGGCATGGGGCTGAACGCCTACCGATAAAAGCGGTATACCGCAACGACCTTCCCCAGGATCTGAACGTTTTTTGAATAGATCGGCTCAAACGCTGAATTTTCCGGCTGAAGGCGAACGCGGTCCCTCTCGCGGAACAGGCGCTTCACCGTCGCCTCATCTTCGATCAGGGCGACGACGATCTCCCCGTCGAGCGCCGTCTGCGTCTTGACGGCGACAACGAGATCGCCGTCAAGAATCCCCGCGTCCTTCATGCTTTCGCCCTTCACGTTCAGGGCGAAATACTCTTCATCCCCCGCCCGTTTGGCCGGGGAAAACGGCAGATATCCCTCGATTTCCTCCACGGCAAGGATTGGGTTTCCCGCAGCGACGCGCCCCAAAACCGGCACCTGTACGGTCGTCTGTTCCCCTGCGAGGTGAATGGCGCGGTTCAGCCCCCGGTCGCGGGTGATCAGCCCCATTTCCTCCAGTGATTTTAAATGCGCATGAACACTGGAAGTCGACTTTAAACCCGTCGCCCGGCAGATTTCCCTGACGGTCGGCGGCAGGCCGTTCTCCATTCTGCCTTTTAAGTAATCATAAACCTTCTGTTGACTCTTGGTCAGCACCGCAAACCCACCTTCCTTTTTGACGTTGTCACACCGTGAACCGAAAAGCCGCAAAACACGTGCTCAGCCCGCGTTCACGGGCAATGTTCCCTCAGGCGCCGGAAGCTCCTCTTCGGTCTACGCCGTGAGATTATTATACCATACTATCACGGAAAGTGGAAACAAATGTTTGCAAAGCGCCGGCTACAGCGGCGTTTTGCATGTATGACGGCAAAAAGCAAAATGGCGGACAGCCGGTCGGGGCCGTCCGCCACTCTCTTACTTTACCGTGATGACCGATACGGGGCAGCCCTCCTGTGCTTCGACCGCTTTGCCCTCCGAGCCCTCCGGCACATTTTCCTGATAGACTTCCGCAATCCCGTCGTCTCCCATGCGGAAAACCTCCGGGCATGTTTGTGGGCATAAGCCGCAGGAAATACAGCCGCTTCTGTCAAGACTTGCTTTCATGAACCAGTCTCCTTTCGAAAAGATATCTTTATGGTTTCCGTTTCCCTCCGATAAAATACAGCGGGGACCTGCGGAGGCAGACGCGGCACTTCTGTAAAAAAGAGCCAGTCCGTTCAAATGTTTTTTGGAAAAAATTCATAAGGTATTCACAGCCCATTCACAACTTTTTTGTGCATGGAAGATATAATATAGACGTAATCAAGGAGTTGGAGCCGCACCACTCTTTGGTTCATGTTCTACCCTCCTCAATATACCCCTCAAGCTAATGAAATCGGACCCGATCGGAAACGACCGGGTCCCTTTTCGGGTTTGATTCGCGCCTTTTATTAATCCATCTCTGAAAAAAATTCCTCCGACTTCTGCCTTTTCCGAATATCGGACCGTTTATGTGGTCAAAATAGGTTCGGAGGTGGCAGAATTGAATTTGCATATTCAAAAAAACGGCCGCAAAGGATCTTCAAAAGGTTTTTATATCGCTCTTGGGGTCTGCCTGATTGCCGTGGGCGTAGCGGCCTGGACGACCTATGACAGTGTGGTAAATTACGCGACGCCGGAGGATAAATCGCAGAGTGAACCGGTCCAGAGCACGGCGCCCGCCAACAATACGGTCAGCGGCGTATATGGAGAACCCGAAGCTTCCTCGCAGCCGGAGGTTTCATCCGTCGCCCCGGAGGCTGCTTCGTCAAAGCCGGCGGAATCGAAGCCTCAGAAAACGTCTTCGGTCCCCGACAAGCCCACGGCTGCCGAAGTAACATCCTACTCCTTCCCGGTTGGAAAAACGGTTGTCCAAAAGTTCAGCGCCGACCCGGTCTACTGTAAAACGACGCTCGACTGGCGCGCCCACACGGGAGTCGACCTGAGCGCAGAAAAGGGAGAAGATGTAAAAGCAATCGCAAACGGCACGGTAACCAAGACCTATAAAGACGACAAATACGGAAATATCGTCATTATTACACACGGCAGCGTGGAAGCCTGGTACTGCGGTTTGGATCAAATGAAAGTGAAGGCCGGGGACAAAATTGAATCCGGACAGGTCATCGGCACGGTCGGCACGGTCCCGATTGAGGCGGATGAAGAATCCCATCTGCACTTTGTCACAAAAGTGAATGGAGAATATGTTGATCCTTTGACCATACTGAAATAAAAATCCGGCGTCCGCCTGGGCGCCGGATTACTTATGATCCGAAGACGGCCGAATATCAAAAATGATTTGAAACTGCCGGCAAATTATGATATAATGAGTCTGTAAGTGAATACAGACAAATTTTAAGCTGCATTCTGTTCACAATATGTTCAACATTTATACAGAATCTGTTTTCATAATCGGAAACGATCCTGCTATAATGGTAAGGGAATTGGATTCAAACTGCTTGATAAGGAGGCAGAAATTTGAAAAAAGGCAAGGCAGCCGTCCTTGTTTGCGTAACCGGTCAGCGCGACTGTGACCGCTTGATTCGCGCGGGAAAAAAGATTTCCGACAGCCAGTCCGTCCCGCTTCAAGTACTGTGTGTTCAGCCTACTTCCGCAGGTTTCGACGCCGATTGCGAGGAATTGGAATATCTTCGTCAGACTGCAAAGGGCTCAGACGCCGAAATGTCCGTTTATTTTCACGATGACGCGCCGCTGATGGCGGCAGGATACGCAAAAAGTATTCAAGCGATGCACATCGTCACGGGTATGGCGGAGGCGCCGGTCAATGGATTCGTGGAGATCATACATAAGCTGTTGCCGCATATTCCGGTTTCGATGGTAGCCAAGGACGGGACGATTTACAACATCTGCCCTGTTAAAAACAGCGGCGGGCAGACAAAAAAATTAATTTACCAGAATTAATCAGATCGTGAAATAGATCACAGAATCGCTGCGGTACGCCGCGGCGATTCTGTTTTTTCCGTATTTTCAGAAAACAGTGATTCCCCCGCCCGCCATATCATATACATGAAAGAAAACAGAAATGTTCTATATTGAAGGTGAAATCGGCATGGTGATTTACAGAATCAGGCCCGGGGACAGCATTTACCAGTTATCCCGGCTGTACGGCATACCTGAACAGCAGATTCTTGAAGACAACCAGATCAGCGACCCGCGGCAGCTTGTGGTCGGCCAGGCTGTGGTGCTGATGACGGACCGCGTGGAACACACGGTCGGGTCCGGCCAGTCCCTTTATTCCATCTCCGCATTATACGGAATTTCGGCCGATCAGCTGATCGCAGCAAATCCTCAGATCACCGATCCGTCGCTGATCCAGCCGGGGCAGGTGCTGACCATACCGGTCACATCGGAGAAGCTTGGGTCGATCATCACCAACGGCTACGTTTACCCCGGGGTCGACCTCGACACGCTGAAGCGCACGCTGCCGCACCTGACCTTCGCCAGCATCTTCAGCTACATGGCAAAGGCGGACGGCTCGCTGACGCCGATCGAGGACGAAGCCGTGATCAGCGCCGCGCGCGCGCAGAATACGGCGCCGATCATGGTGGTCACCAACATGCGCCCGGAGGGCGGCTTCAGCAGCGAGGTCGCCGATGCGATCCTGTCCAGTCCTCAGGTTCAGGACACTCTTCTCGACAATATCGTGCAGACGATGCAGCAAAAGAATTATTACGGGCTGAATATCGATTTCGAATATATCTATCCCGCAGACAGGGAAAGCTACAACAGCTTTCTTCGGAAAACCGTTGAAAAGCTGCATCCGCTGGGCTACATCGTCCTCACGTCTCTCGCGCCGAAAACCAGCGCGGAGCAGACCGGCCTGTTGTATGAGGCACATGACTATCCCGTTCACGGGGACCTGGCGGATTACGTCATTCTGATGACCTACGAATGGGGATACACCTACGGCCCGGCGCGCCCGGTCGCACCGCTGAATCTGGTGGAACAAGTGATCAAGTACGCGGTCTCCGTGATTCCTCCGGAAAAAATCCTGATGGGAATTCCCAACTACGGCTACGACTGGACCCTCCCCTTCGTGCGCGGGACATCCGCCCGCTCCCTGACAAATCCCGGCGCCGTGGAACTTGCCGCCCAGGTCGGTTCCCATATTCTCTTCGATGAAGAAGCGCAGTCGCCCCATTTTGATTATTATTCCTCTGACGGCAAAAAGCACACCGTATGGTTTGAAGATGCCCGGAGCATCCGCGCCAAACTGGAGCTTGCCCACCGGTATGGCCTTGCCGGTGTCAGCTATTGGACGGCCAACAGTTACTTCTCTCAAAACTGGCTGGTGCTTTCTTCTCTTTTCGATGTCACCAAAGTGCTGTAATGAAACGGTCCGGCCGCAAAATCGCAGCCGGACCGTTTCGATTTGTGCAGGGCGTTTAAAGGCGGCCCTGCAGTGCCGTTAAAAATTTCCGGGACAGCACATCGTACTCGTTATTCCGGAGAATATACTCCCGCCCGCGGCAGCCCATTTCCTCCAGCTCTTCCTTCGTGCAGGACGACAGCTTTTCCGACGCCCGCGCGATGGCCGCGCTGTCCTCCGGCGGGATCGAAACGCCGCATCCCGCTTCGGCCACCATGTCGTTCGGCGCGTCGATCGCAAAGATGACGGGCTTTCCCGCCATCATGTAGTCCATCAGCTTGTTGGGGCTGACGCCGAACCGAAACAGCGGCTGGCGCTGCAGACCGATGTACAGCGCATCCATCTGGCTCAGGAGCTCCGGGATCTGCCCGCGCCCGACCGGAGGCAGGAACGTGACCACGTCCTCCAGCTTTTTATCCTTCGCCTTCTGAATCAGCCGCTCGCGCTCCGGCCCCGGCCCGATCAGCAGAAGGCGGATTTTTTTGCCGCAGAGCAGTTCCCCGGCCTCCACAAAGCTGTCAAGCGCATTGGCGATCCCGTGCGCGCCGGCGTATCCGATCAGGAATTCCCCCTGCTCGTGAAAGCGGAAGAGCTGTTCGCTGTAGACCGGAGGCTCCCCGAACGGCTTCTCCCAGTCGGCCTTTTCGATCCCGTTCGGCACATAGACAAATTTTTCCGCAGCCATGCCGTGCTCCACCATGTGCTCCTTCGCGTTCGGCAAAAGCGAAACCACGCGGTCGCTGTGGCGGTAGCAGTAGTTCTCCGCCGCCTGCATCACACGGATGTACGGGTGCTTCGGGCTCATTCCACCAAGCTCGATCGGGCTGAGCGGCCAAAGGTCATGCACCTCGTAGATTAATGACGCCCCATATTTTTTTGCAATATGATACGCCGGGTAAATATCCAGGGGATAGGTGGAAGAGGCAATGACCGCGTCCGGCGCGCCAGCCTTTGCGAGTTCTTTTTGATCGCGGTACAGCCCGCTGAGAAACGACAGCATATTCTTGACCCGGCCCATTCCGTTTCCATGATATTCCGGACCGGCAATCCAGAAATAGCGGATTCCATCGAGCATCTGCTCATCGAACTTCTTTCCCTGAAGATCCGGGTTCTTTGTGCGCAGGTGCGAATAGGAGCTGGCCGCGATGGTCACATTGTGCCCGTCCTGCGCCCAGCGCTTTGCCATGAACCAGGGGCGGAATTCCATTCCGTGAAGCCGGGAGCCCGCGTAGTGATTGATATAGAGAATGTTCACGCCGCGCCTTCCCCCATTCGCGCAACTGCGGCCGCGACTCTGCCCGAGGCGTTCCCGTCGCCGAACGGCAGCTTCGTCCGCGCTCCGGGATCCACTTTTGTATTGACCGCTTTCTCATAGATTTCTTCCGTTTCCAGCGCGGACAGCACGTTCCAGTTTCCGGCGAGAGTTTCCACCCACTCGGTTTCACTCCGCAGCGTAACGCAGGGCACCTCTAAAAACCAGGCCTCTTTCTGCAGGCCGCCGGAATCGGTCAGGACCTGGCAGGCATTGGAGGTCAGCAGCAGCATTTCCAGATAGCCGACCGGATCGATCAGCTGGATGTTATGGAAACCGCACTGCGAAACGGCCTGCTCCGCCAGCGCACGGGTGCGCGGATGAATCGGAAGGACGACTTTCTGCGGCAGGCGTTCAAACGCGCGGAAAATCCGCTCAATCGCCGTGAGCCCTCCGTCCGTCGTTTCGGCACGGTGCAGCGTCGCCAGACGGTACTGCTTCGGCTCGATGCCGAGCTGCTCAAAAATCGCCGTCTTCTCCGGATTCCCCTGTGCTAATTTGGAAAAATGGAGAACGGAATCCAGCATAACGTCGCCGCTGTTGTACACGCCCGCCGTCACGCCTTCTTTCGCCAGATTCCGGACAGCCGTTTCCGTCGGGCAGAACAATAGATCGGAGATATGGTCCGTCAGAACACGGTTCAGCTCTTCCGGCATCCGGCGGTTGAAAGAACGAAGCCCCGCTTCCACATGCAGAACGGGAATATGGAGCTTGGCGGCGGCCAGCGCGCCCGCCAGCGTGGAATTGGTGTCCCCGTAAACAAGCAGCGCGTCCGGTTTTTCCCGAAACAGCACTTCTTCAATCTTCATCAGCATTTCGCCGGTCTGCTTCCCGTGGGTGCCGCTTCCTACGCCGAGGTTGTATGCCGGTTTCGGAATATTCAGCTCCTGAAAGAAAACGTCCGACATGTTGCGGTCATAATGCTGCCCGGTGTGGATGATGACCTCATCGCAGACCTTCGCAAGGGCCATCGAAACCACGGAAGCCTTGATAAACTGCGGCCTCGCGCCGACTACGGTTACCAGTTTCATGATCGGCTCCCCTCAGTTGACCCGCACGTCTTTATGCGTCATATCGAGCGTTGAAAATTCAAGGCTGTCGAATTTTACCGGCAGGCCCGTCTTCTGGGACTTGTAGGCCGCCAGGATGATCTTCATCCCCTTGATTCCCTCTTCTCCGCTGACCAGCGGAGAAGTGTGGCTGTCGACCGCCTCGATATAGTTCCGATAGAGCGCGTTATGGCCGCTGCCGTACACGTCCTTCGGGTCTGTTCCGGCCAGCTTTTCCACCTCCGCGTCCTGCGCGGCGGGAGATGCGAAATTCCAGGTCTGGATGCGGTTGACCGCGAGTCCGCCGATCACAGCCGTGCCGGTCTCCCCAAACAGGGAGAGTGTCTCCTCCAGGTTCTTTGGGTAAACGCAGGCGGTCCCCTCCACAATGCCGATCGCGCCGTTTTTAAAGCGGATCAGAATCGATCCGAAATCCTCCGCCTCGATGTCCCGCAGATAATTCCCGGTCATCGCCATAATGGTATCCGGTTCTCCGCCCAGGCTCCACTGCAGCAGGTCGATTCCGTGGATGCACTGATTCATCAGCGTCCCGCCGTCCTGCGCCCATGTGCCGCGCCACGGCGCCTGTTCGTAATAGGGCATCGAGCGGTTCCACAGGACGCGGGCGGTGCCGCTGACCAGTTTGCCGAACCGGCCGTCCTCCAGCGCTTTGTGCAGTTCCCGCACCGGCGCGTTGAACCGGTTCTGGTGGCAGACGCCGATCGTCACGCCGTGCGCCTTCGCTTCGCTGAGCATCTGCTCGGCGTCTTTGGTGGAAAGAGCCATCGGTTTTTCCACCAGCACGTTTTTGCCCGCGCGGATGCACTCCAGCGCGATCTGCGCATGGTAGCCGCTCTCCGTCGCAATGGAACAGCAATCGATTTCCAGTTCCTCAAGGGCCTTGCGGTAATCGGCATACACCTTCGGCCGGTAGCCGGCGGCCTTTTGACAGTCGTCCGCCTTCTGTTCCGCCTTTTCCGCCATCGGATCACAGACGGCGGCAAGCTCCATGATATCTTGGTTGGCCGCAGCCGCGGCAATATGATTTTTGGAGATCCGGCCGCAGCCGATCAGGATAAAACGGTATTTTTTCATTACAATCACCTGTTTTTCATTTACTATCTTGCATCCCTAATACATTTCCTATTCAGAAATATCGGCATGGCGGTGAAAAAAGTCCGCCGCCGGGAATTTCCTCAGACCGTCCCGCCGGACAAGTCCATTTTCTTCCACAAACCGAACGACGGGCCGAAACAGGCGGGCAGTGCCTGCGGAAGTATCCCCGACCCGTCCCGCCAAACAAAGCGATTCCTTCCACAGTCTGAACGGCGGGCCGGTGAGTGCAGCGTCACGCTGCCTGAAAAATCCCCCGCTTTCGCCGGAAAGCCGGGGGATTTTAATTAAAGCAGCTCGATGTTGGAACGGTTCTCGACATCCTTCATCGCGTTGCGGGTGTCGAACACTTCCTGCGAAAGCGCCTGAATCTTTGGATAGTCAAAACACGAATGGGCCGTACAGAGAATGACGATGTCCGACGATTTCAGCATTTCGTCCGTCAGTTCCTTCGCGCCGGTGTGGACTTTGTCTTTATATTTATATTCCGGAATATATGGGTCAAAAAACGTTGTGTCCGCTCCCTTGGAGATGAGCAGGTCAACCACGTTGAGCGCCGGGCTTTCGCGGTAATCGTCGATATCGGCTTTATAAGCGACACCGAGGACCAGCACCTTCGCGCCGTTCATCGCCTTTTTGTCCCGGTTCAGGACCTCCATCGCGCGCTGCACCACATATTCCGGCATTCCCGTGTTGATCTCGCCGGAGGTTTCGATCAGCCGTGTGTGGTAGTCGTACTCGCGGGCTTTCCACGCCAGATAGAAAGGATCGAGCGGAATGCAGTGGCCGCCGAGACCCGGGCCCGGATAAAACGCCTGAAAGCCGTAGGGCTTTGTCTTCGCGGCCTCGATGACCTCCCAGACGTTGATCCCCATGCGGTGGCAGATGATCGCCATTTCGTTGACGAGGCCGATGTTGATGTTGCGGTAGGTGTTTTCCAGCAGCTTTTCCATTTCCGCCACAGCCGGGCAGGAAACCTCAAAAACCCCGCCGGCCAGCACGCTGCGGTAAAGCGCCGCGGCGACCGTCGTGGAATCGGAACCGACGCCGCCGACCACCTTCGGGGTGTTTTTCGTCTTGTACTGCTTGTTGCCCGGGTCGACGCGCTCCGGGGAGAACGCAAGGTAAAAATCCTCGCCGCAGGTCAGGCCGTTCGCCTCAAAAATCGGCTTGAGAAGTTCCTCGGTCGTGCCCGGATACGTGGTGGATTCCAGGATGACCAGCATGCCCCCGTGGGCATATTTGGCTACGGATTCCGCAGAGCCCTTGACGTAGCTGATATCCGGCTGCTGATATTTGTCGAGCGGGGTCGGCACGCAGATCGCCACGGCGTCCACCCCTTCGATGAACGAAAAGTCTGAGGTCGCGGAGAGCTTTCCGCTTTCCACCATATCCTTCAGCGTGTCGCCGACGATATCGCCGATATAATTGTGGCCCCCGTTTACGGATTCCACTTTTTTCGCCTGAACGTCGAACCCGATCGTCCGGTAGCCCGCTTTGGCAAACTCGACGGCGAGCGGAAGCCCGACATAGCCGAGCCCGACAATGCCGACCACGGCTGTTTTCTTTTCAATTTTATCCAACAGTTCCTTTTTTACATTCGACATTTTATTTTCCTCGCTCCGTCAAATTAAAGATTCTTGAGTGCCGTGCAGACCATGCCGATCTCCTCGTCCGTGATATACCCGTGCATCGGCAGGCTGAAAACAATGTCGCAGAGCCGTTCCGCATCCGGCAGGTCACCCGCGCGATACCCCAAAGGCTCGTACACCTTCTGGAGATGAAGCGGCTTCGGATAGTAGACCATCGCCGGGATGCCTTTCGCTTTCAGCCCGTCCAGTATTCTCGTCCGCTCCTGAGGGTTCTCCGCTTTCAGAGTGTAATACCCGAAACCAGACGAAAATCCGTCTTTGATCACCGGCGTGCGGAATCGGCCTCCCAGAAGCTTTTCATATTGGGCCGCCGCCCGCCTGCGATGCTCGTTCTCCTCGTCGAACGCGTGCAGCTTCGGCAGCAGGATCGCCGCCTGCAGGGTGTCGAGGCGGGCGTTAAGCCCGATGCGCACATTTTCATATTTAAAGCTTCCCTTGCCATGCACGCGCAGGGACAGGAGAAGCTGACAGGCTTCCTCATCGTCGGTAAAAACCGCGCCGCCGTCCCCATAGCAGCCAAGCGCCTTGGCCGGGAAAAAGCTGGTTCCCGCGTATTTGCCGAACGAACAGGCCTTTTTCTCCCCGATCGCGCCGCCGAATCCCTGCGCGGCGTCTTCAATCAGGAGCAGACCGTGCCGCTCGCAGACCGCCTCGATCGCGGGGAAATCCGCCGGCTGACCAAACAGATCAACCGCGATGACCGCTTTGGGTTTCAGTTTTCCGTTTTTCAGGGTCTTTGCAATCTGCATTTCCAGGGACTTCGGGCTCAGATTAAACGTCTCCGGATCGGAATCGCAGAACACGGGAGTCGCCCCGCACAGGCTGACGACCTCAGCGGAAGCGAAGAAAGTGAACGCGGGAACGAACACCGCGTCGCCCGGTCCTATTTTTTCCGCCATCAGAGGCATCAGGAGCGCGTCCGTGCCGCTGCCGACAGAAACGCAGTATTTTCTCCCAACATAGGAGGCAAGCTCCTGTTCCAGCTGCTCCACCTGCGGACCGGAAATGAAATGGGAACTCTCGATCACACCGGCGATGCCGGCGTCGATTTCTTTCTTTAAACGGCGGTATTGAGCGCCGAGATCGTTAAACGCAAGCTGCATTATTTTCGTTCCTCCTTCAGGCCGTTTTCGCCTTCCACATATTTTCTGCCGCACTTCGGGCAGACGAGGCCCTCGCTCAGCTTTTCCCCGCATTCGCAGGCCCAGCCATGCTGACGGGCCGGGCTTCCCATCATGATCGCGTGGTCGGGCACGTCTTTCGTCACAACGCTGCCCGCCGCAATAAACGAATTCCTGCCGATGCGGTGCCCGCAGACGATCGTTGCGTTTGCGCCGATGCTCGCGCCGTCCCCCACAGGGGTGCGGGCGTAAAACTGCGTTCCCCGCTGCGGGTAACGGCAGCGCGGCCGCTGCACGTTGGTAAACACCATGGACGGCCCGCAGAAAACATAATCGCCGAGCTCAACACCCTCGTAAACGGATACATTGTTCTGGATTTTGCAGTAATCCCCGATTTTGACATTGGGCGCGATAAACACATTCTGGCCGATGGTGCAGCCGCCGCCCACGCTGCAGCCGCCGCTGATATGGCAAAAATGCCAGATTTTCGTCCCTGCCCCGATTTCGGCGCCCTCGTCCACACAGGCGCTTGGATGGGCGAAATATTTTTCAGATTCCTTCACAGACAAGCCACCGTTTCTATAGAAATATGGTCCACGGTCCCTTCCGCTTCCGCAGCGGGGCATGTCGGCGGCAACATGCCGCTTAACCTGTATATTATAGCCCCAAGCGTCCTCATAGTCAATCATCGCCGGCCCGGAATCAGCCATTGATTGACATTATCAGGGAATCGTACTATATTATTGGTATCTTTTGAGTTTTCCGGCATGATAATCAGATTATTTAGAAAAAATATAAAGAAAGCAGGATAAAGGATACAGTATGAATGATTTTCAGAAAAGGGATGCTTTTATCCCATATAATCTTCCGGACCTGACACAGGCTGAGATCGATGAAGTGGAAAAAACTCTGAAGTCCCTTTGGGTTGCGAAAGGCCCGCGCACCGTCAAATTCGAGCAGGAATTTGCGGAACATCTGGGCGCCAGGCATGCGGTCGCCATGAATTCCTGCACGGCCGCCCTTCACGTGGCGCTTTTATCCGCCGGAATCGGCCCGGGGGACGAGGTCATCACAACGCCGATGACGTTCGCTTCCACCGCAAACACCATCCTCCACTGCGGCGCGACGCCGGTGTTCGCCGACATCGACTATCAGACCGGCTGCATCGACCCGCAGGAAATCGAAAAGAAAATCACCAAAAAGACGAAAGCGGTCGTCCCGGTCCATTACAGCGGACAGGTCTGCGACCTGGACCGCATCTATCAGCTCGCCGACCGGCACGGCCTGTTTGTTTCGGAGGACGCCGCGCATGCTTTGGAGAGCCGCTACAAAGGCCGCCTGATCGGAAACGGCCTAAAAGGAGCCGCCTCCTACAGCTTTTATGCGACAAAGAACCTGACGACCGGAGAAGGGGGCATGCTCGTCACCGACAGCGACGACATCGACGCGAAAGCGCGCATCTGGGCCGGACAGGGAATGAGCCACAACGCCTGGAACCGCTATGCGAAGGGCGGCACATGGCGGTACGATATCTGTGAGCCCGGTTTCAAATACAACATGTTCGACATCCAGGCCGCGCTTGGTCTCGTACAGCTCTCCCGCATCGGAGAAATGCAGGCGAGGCGTCTCGCAATCGCAGAGAAATACCAGCGCGAATTCGGCAAAATCGACGCGGTGGAACCGCCGTTTGTTCCGGATTACGCAGAGCATTCCTGGCACCTGTACGTCCTGCGGATCGTCCCCGAGCTCCTCACCATTGACCGCGACCGCTTCATCGTGGAGCTGAACGCGCGAAACGTCGGCACCAGCGTGCATTTCATCCCGGTGACGGAGATGAGCGCCTATACCAAGCGGTACGGATTCAAAAAGGGAGATTTCCCAAGCACGGAAAAGCACTTTGAGCGCATCGTTTCGCTGCCGCTTTATCCGAGTTTATCGGAAGAACAATCGGATTACGTCGTGGCCGCCGTGCGCGACATCGTCGAGACCTATCATAAATAGTGCCGCTGTATTTCGGCACCCTGGCAAAACGAAAGGGTTCTCCCGCCGGGAAAACCCTTTTTTATTTGCCGGCCGCTGTCCGCCCCGGCCCGCACAGCCGAAGCGTTTCCACAACGGAACAGAATTTATCTGAAAAGCTGACAATGAAGCTCTCCCTGTATTTCGGGGGGATCGGCGTCAGCGGCCACATGTGCCGCAGGATGATATTCTTTTCCAGATCATTTAAAATAAATTGCCGCTGCGCGTTTTCCAGCGCCGTTCGGGGATGTGTAAACCCGTGCAATCCCTTCCTGCCGTTTTTTTCATGCCAGTCGTACAGAAAAAAATCGTGCAGCAAGGCACCCCGGATCATGCTCCGGCGGTCCACGGAGATCCCCAGGCGGCTGCTCAGCCACAAGCTGGTGTAAGCAACGGAAATACAGTGGTCAAGGCAGGACACATCGGCATGCTGAACAAAGGCGTCCATCTGCCGAACCAGGTCCGAACGAAGCAGCTCGGCAACACACTCACTAAAATACGCCTTTTCTCCTTCGGAAAGAACCATACCGTTTTCGCCTCTCGGTAGCCAGCGGCCAAAAAAATCACCGGCAGAAAAAGGATTCAGAGATCGGCTTTCTTCGACTCTTCCCCCGCTTTTTTTGCCAGTTTCTCAAGACAGTCACGGCAAATATTATGCCCTCCAAAACTGATAATCCCATTCATTCCGCTGCAGAAGATACATGCAGGTTCATATTTTTGAAGAATGATCCGATTATCATCGTCAACGAATATCTGGAGAGGATCCTTTTCATTTATATTCAAAGTCACCCTCAGCTCTTTCGGCAGCACAATGCGGCCCAATTCATCAACTTTCCTCACGATTCCTGTTGATTTCAATAAAAGTACTTCCTTTCACCAAATACGGTCGTTTTTTCGCCTGAACGGAAAAATTATAGTATAATTTTCCATATTTGTCAATTGGTTACACTGAAAAACTTTTCATTGAATCAATAATATTGAAATTCAGTCACGAATAGTAATTATACAGTTGATTTTCAGCGAGGGGATGAACAAACTGTTAAATTACATCTGGGCCGGCATGATTCTTTTCAGTGTAATCTGCGCCGTCATCACCGGAAGAATGGAACAGCTTTCCGGCGCCGTTTTAAGCGGCGCCTCCGACGCGGTGACCCTGGTGCTCACCATGACCGGCATGATGTGCGCCTGGACCGGCCTGATGAAAATCGCCGACGAAGGCGGGCTGACAGCGCTTTTGTCGAAGGCGCTGAATCCGATCATGCGCCTGCTGTTTCCCGACTGCAAGCCGGGCGGACCCGCTGTCAAAGCGATGTGCATGAACATCACGGCAAATCTGCTCGGCTTGGGCAACGCCGCCACGCCTCTGGGGATCGCCGCCATGAAAGAGCTGAAAAAGAACAATCCGACGCAGACCGCGGACAATTCCATGGCGACGTTTGTCGTTCTGAACACGGCTTCCATCCAGCTGATCCCCACATTTCTTGGAACCATGAGAGCCCAGTACGGCTCCGCCGCGCCGTTTGACATCCTGCCGGCAGTCTGGATCACCTCCGTCTGTTCCGTGATCGTCGGACTGACGGCGGCAAAGCTGATGGAGGGTTTTTCCGGTGGATAAGTTTGGGATTTTCGTGATGCCTGCCGTCGTTTTTTGTATCATCCTGTTCGGATTCATTCGGAAAGTTCCGGTCTTCGACACTTTTGTCTCGGGCGCCAAAGAAGGCCTGCGCTCCACCGTTTCGATCCTCCCGTCGCTGATCGGCCTGATCATGGCCGTTTCCATGCTCAGCGCGTCCGGCGCGCTGGATCTTCTCTCCTCGCTTCTGGCTCCCGTTGCAAACTGGATCGGCCTGCCGAAACAGGCGATGCCTCTCGCGCTGATCCGGCCGATCTCCGGCAGCGGTTCCACAGCCGTTCTCTTCCGTATTTTTCAGGATTACGGGCCGGACAGCTTCATCGGGCGCGTCTCGTCGGTGATGTCCGGATCGACGGAGACAACCTTCTATGCCATTGCCGTTTATTTCGGAGCTGTCGGCATCAGGAAGACCCGCCACACCATCCCCGCCGCGCTGACGGCCGACCTGACCGTCTGCATCGTTTCGGCCCTGACGGTGCGGCTGCTCTTTTCGTGATATGGAACGGACGCTGAGGTCCGCACCGGTCTGGGCCCTGGCCGGGAACCCGAACTGCGGGAAAACGACGCTGTTCAACCGCCTGACCGGCTCCAGCGCCACGGTCGGCAACTGGCCGGGCGTCACGGTGGAAAAGAAGAGCGGCACCGCCAAATGGGACAGTGGGAGCGCTCATATCGTCGACCTGCCCGGGATCTATTCCCTTGTGCCCTACACGCCGGAGGAAGCGCTCGCGGGAAACTTTCTGCGCGAGGAAAAGCCGGATCTGATTCTGAATGTGATCGACGCCACCTGTCTGGAGCGGAGCCTGTACCTCACCACACAGCTGCTGGAGCTTGGAATTCCCGTCGTCGCGGCGCTCAGCATGACGGACGCGCTCGCCCGGCGCGGCGGCAAAGTGAACTGCCGCCTGCTTTCGGTCCTTCTCGGAGTCCCGGTCGTGCCGATCTGCGCGACCCGCGGGACCGGCACCGCCGCGCTGCTGAAAACAGCCGCCCGGACGCCGGACGGACCCGTGCGGGCGGCGCGGCCCATCCGGCCCGCCCCCGGAGTCCGGGACCCCGACCTCGAGTCGGCCCAGGCCCGTTACCGCCGGATTCATGACATTGTTTCAAAAACCGTCTCGGGCGCCGAAGTCGTCCACAGGGTTACCGAACGGATCGACCGGATCGCCACAGACCGGTACTTGTCCATTCCCCTTTTCCTGCTGATCGTCCTGGCGGTTTTCGCGCTGACCTTTGGCACCGTGGGAAATGCCCTAGTACAAGTTATGGGGCTTCTGGTCGACTCGGCGTCCCGGACATTGGGCACTTTTCTGGAAGCCGCCGGAGTCTCCTTCTGGGTGAAAGACCTGATTCTGAACGGAATTCTCGCCGGCGTGGGGGCGGTTCTGAAATTTCTGCCGCAGATCGCCCTCCTTTTCCTGCTGCTCTCTTTTCTGGAGGACAGCGGATACATGGCCCGCGCCGCCTTCATTATGGATGCGCCGATGAGAAAAATCGGGCTTTCCGGGCGCTCGTTCGTTCCCCTGCTAATGGGATTCGGATGCACGGTCCCGGCGGTCATGGGCACGCGGATTCTGGAAAGCGAAAAAGACAGGCGCCTGACCGTGCTGATTACCCCGTTTATGTCCTGCAGCGCGAAAATGCCGGTCTACTCCCTGTTCCTCGGCGTCTTTTTCGCGGGCCGCCAGCCGGCCGCCATGTTCCTGATCTACCTGCTCGGGGTCCTGATGGGGCTTCTCTCCGCCGTCTTCCTCAAAAGCACCGTGCTGCGCGGCGAACCCGCCCCGTTTCTGATGGAGCTGCCGGATTACCGTCTTCCGACGCCCGGCAATATCCGGAAGCACGTCGGCCGGCGGGTGCGGGATTTCCTCCGCCGCGCCGGAACGACCGTTTTTCTCGCGACCGTGGCGATCTGGCTTCTGCAGTCCATTTCGGTTGATTTTCACATGACTTTGGACAGTTCGCGCAGTCTTCTCGCGTTGGCGGGGCACGCCGTCGCGCCGGTTTTCACCCTGTGCGGCTTCGGGGGCTGGAAACAGGCCGTCGCGCTTCTGACCGGCCTTGTCGCGAAGGAATCGATCGTCGGGGCATACGGCGTTCTCTGTGCCGGCGACCCCGCCGCCGGGCTGAAAGTGCTGTTCAGCCCGGCGAGCGCCTGCTCCTACCTGATCTTCATCCTTCTCTACACCCCGTGCTCCGCGGCGCTCGCGGCGATCCGCCGGGAATCGGGCCTGCGCCTCGCCGTGTTCAGCGCGTTCTATCAATTCGCGACCGCCTGGTATGCCTCCGCGCTGTTTTATCAGCTCGCGCTGCTGTTCCAGAGACTGCACCCTTAGCGCTCCTCCTACAGCCAGGGGTCCGGCACCGCCGCGGACGGGGAAGTGAGCAGAACGTCGGGGTGTCTCAGGATCCGGCGAAAATGGCGCATCGCCTGGGCATAATAATATCCATCGCAGATCCGTTCGTCCACAACGAACCGGAAGTTGATCGTCCTGACCGGCTTCACGGCCCCATAGCGCCCCATCCGGAGCGAAGTTTCCTTTCTTCCGATGGAAAGAAAGATGGAGCACGATCCGAAATCATAAAGATGGTGGTAGACGGAACCGATTCCCGTGGAGCCGATGTCGACCACAAAAGCGCTCGCGTGAAACGGAGAAACGCGGTGAATTGCCCGGGGCATAAGCCCCGCCTCGTCCATGCGCCACAGAAGGAACACGACCAAACGCAGAAAACGAACGGGCAGACGCCTCAAAAGCTCCGCCGTGCGGTATGTTCCGTTGTTCTGCGCGGAGCTTTTGACCTCTTCAATCCCGGTGTGAATTTTTCTCCAGATGTCCTCCAGGGAATCCGCAGGGGAAAAGAGCGTTTTCACGGCTGTATCCTGCCCCGCCTCGCTCATGGTGTTTTTCACGTCGATCGAGAGGGCGATCTGGTTTCTGGCGTAGAGCTTTCTTCCGGATACGTACCGGTTCAGCCCGGGGTGCAGGGCGATCAGGCGCACCGCCGCGGCCATGACGACATGCAGGGTGCTCAGATCTTTCATCCCGGTTTCCCTGCGCATCCGCCGGATAAACTGTTCCAGATGAGTGATCTCAACTTTTTCCTCGAAAAAGACCATACTGCCCGTCCTGTTCTTCATCACGTGCGGAATCACCGCGAAAAACGGATCCTCTTTGCGGATGCGGAACGAATCATAGCGGTCGCCGAACCTGCGCTTCCGGCCGGGATAAACCGTATTCTCCATCATAAACCCTCCTCATCGGAAGTTTTCATCTTGATTATAAATCAAAAACGGCAAAAATCCAATCGCTTTCTTCCCATTTCGCGCATTGCATTTCCATAAAGTGTTTGTTATAATGTTTGTGATTTCATGGCGGAAACCGGAAAAATTTTTCGGTTCCGCGGTAGGAGCGGATTTTCATGATTTTGGTTCTGGATATCGGCAACACCAACATCACTTTGGGCGTTTACGAAGGAGACAAGCTGCTTTTTGTCTCCCGCATGGCGACGGACCGTATGAGAATGGAAGATCAGTACGCCATCGAACTGAGGGAAATCCTGGACATCCATGGCGTTTCCTTCCGGCAGATCGAAGGAACCGCCATCAGTTCGGTCGTTCCTTCCGTAGACCTGTCCCTGAAACGGGCAATCCTCCGCCTGACCGGAGCGGAACCGGTCAGCGTCGGGCCGGAAATGAAAACCGGAATCCGGATCGGCATCAGCTCGGAAGTGGTCGGCGCCGACCTGATCGTCGGCTGCGTCGCTGCGGCGGAGCTGTTTCACGGGCCGTGCATCATCATCGACATGGGGACTGCGACGACGTTCGTCGTCCTGGACGAGAACCGGGTCATGCTGGGCGGCGCGATCGCGCCGGGGGTCGGCATTTCGCTGGACGCCCTGACGAACCGCACGGCGCAGCTTCCCTCCATCAGCCTGGAAGCGCCCGCTCATTTTATTGGAAGCAGCACCACCGAATGCATGCGCTCCGGCCTGATCAACGGAACCGCATGCATGATAGACGGCATGTGCGCCCACATGGAAAAGGAACTGGGTAAAAAATGCCAGGCCGTGGCAACGGGAGGTCTCTCAAAGGAGATCATCGAGCAATGCGAACGGGAGATCGTATACAGCGATACGCTTTTATTGGAGGGCCTGCGGATCATCTACGAAAAGAACAAGCCCTAAGTTTCCCGCCCGAGCCGGATGTACGACAAAAGCCGCCGTTCCCGAAATGCCGGGACGGCGGCTGATTTAAGGTTAAAATGGTCCTAAGCGTTGTGATGAGTGGGCTCCTCCTCATCGCGGAACAGAAACCTCAGACACCAGAGAGCGGAAACGGCCACCACAATGAAAACAACGCGGCTGCCGGCCGTCAGCTGTCCGCCGAAGATCCAGGAGACAATGTCGAACCCGAAAAGTCCGATGGAACCCCAGTTCAATCCTCCGATAATAACCAGTATCAAAGCGATTTTATCAAGCATTGATATTACCCCTTTCATCATGTAGCTTTACCGCGAAAATATAATTTATTCAGAAAATTTAATTTAAATTTCTGAAATTCCGCCTCTCGCGGCCTTTTAAAGAGGCGGACAAAATATTTTGCCCTTTTCTTCACAAAATAAAACACGCTTTACAAATCCGATCCTCTATGATAACATGCAAATGAGAATTGTTTGCATTTAGCGAACAGAAATGGCCGCACGGCGGAAAGAGCCGCGCGCCGTCAAGTTGAATCCGGGAGCTGATCGTATGGAAAACAGCAGAGGCCGCCTGAAAAACTGCGGACTGAAAATCACGCGCCAGCGCCGCGAAATCATGGACATTTTGGAACAAAGCGCGAGGCCCGTTTCCGCAGAGGGAATTTTTTTCAAACTGCGGGAACAGGGAAACGCCATCAGTCTCTCCACCGTTTACCGGGTTCTGGAGCTCCTGGTGACAAAAAAGGCCGTGCGCCGGATCAGCACCGTGGACGAATGCGGCGCCCTGTTTGAACTGGGCGATATGCACCGTCACTATCTGGTCTGCCTGAGCTGCCACAAGATGTTCCCGATCGACGACTGCCCCCTGGAGGCCTATGAAAAAGAGCTGACTGCCAGGACCGGCTTTGACGTAACCGGCCACAGCCTCGAAATTTACGGCTATTGCCGTGACTGCCGCAAGAAAAACGACTGATTTTTTCCAGCCTCTTCCTCGGCTCTTGACAATGCGCAGCGGAAAGATTAACATATATGGTATTCGCAGTGAAATAGAAAGCTATATATTGCCCTGCGTGAGAAGCAACGGGGAGGAATATTCATGCTGACACACATTATTAAAAGGAACCGTTCCAGAGTGCCTTTTAAAGAGGAAAAAATCGTCTGGGCGATTTTCAAAGCCGCGACCGCGGTCGGCGGCGACGATTTTGCGACCTCGGAGCGCCTTGCGAGCGAGGTTGTAAAACTGGCGGAGCAGAAATATCCGGACGGCGTTGCCGAGGTCGAGGGAATCCAGGATATTGTTGAAAAGGTTCTGATTGAAGAGGGCCACGCCAAAACGGCGAAGGCCTTTATCCTATATCGGGAAAAGAGGCGTTCCGCGCGCGAATCCAACGCGCTGATCGGCGCGACGATCAACATGTTCAGCGAATATCTGGACGACAGGGACTGGAAAATCAACGAAAACGCCAACACGCAGAAATCCATCAACGGGCTGAACAATTATGTCCGCGAAGCGTTTACAAAGAATTACTGGCTGCACGAAATCTATCCTCAGGAGATACGCGACGCGCATCTTTCCGGCGATCTCCACATCCACGATCTTGGTTTCTTCGGGCCCTACTGCGCGGGCTGGGACCTGCGGCAAATCCTGCAGGGCGGGTTCGGCGGCGTGCCGGGCAAGGTGGAATCGCGGCCTCCGAAGCATCTTCGCACGTTTTTAGGACAGATCGTCAATTCCACCTTCACGACTCAGGGGGAAACCGCAGGCGCGCAAGCCTGGTCTTCGTTCGATACATACTGCGCGCCGTTCGTCCGTTACGATCATCTCGATTATAAATCGGTCAAGCAGGCCCTTCAGGAGTTTATCTTCAATCTGAATGTTCCGACCCGCGTCGGCTTTCAGTGCCCGTTTTCGAATTTAACGTTCGACATCGCCGTGCCCCGCACGCTGCGCGACCAGAACGTAATGGCCGGCGGAGCGGTCATGCCGGAGAAATACGGCGATTTTCAGAAGGAGATGGACATTGTCAATCTCGCGTTCTGCGACGTGATGATGGAGGGCGACAGCAAGGGCCGCGTGTTCACCTTCCCGATTCCGACCATCAACGTGACAAAGGACTTTCAGTGGGACAGCCCGGTCGTCAACCGCTTCATGGAGATCACCTGCAAATACGGAATCCCTTACTTTTCCAACTACATCAACTCCGACCTCTCGCCGGAGGACGCGCTCTCCATGTGCTGCCGCCTGCGCATCGACAAAAGCGAACTGCGCAAACGCGGCGGCGGCCTGTTCGGTTCCAACCCGCTGACCGGTTCCATCGGCGTCGTCACCGTTAACCTGCCGCGCATCGCCTACGTTTCCAAAAGCGAGTCCGAATTCCGCATGCGCCTTTGGCGGGAAATGAACATCGCAAAGGAAAGTCTTGAAATCAAGCGGAAAGTCATTGAGGAGCAGACCGAGCGCGGGCTGTATCCCTATTCGCGCAATTACCTGAAAGACGTCAAGAACAAGACCGGAGCGTACTGGTACAACCATTTCAACACCATCGGGCTGATCGGCATGAACGAAGCCTGCATGAATCTCTTTGGGCCCGGCTGCGACCTGACGACCGAAAAGGGTCAGGAGTTTGCAATCGGCACGCTCAATTATATGCGTGATTTCATCCGGGACATTCAGGAGGAAACCGGGCATTACTACAATCTGGAGGCAACGCCCGCCGAAGGGGCAAGCTACAGCCTGGCACGCCTGGACAAGGCGCGCTACCCGGATATCATCACCGCCGGTGAAAACGAGCCGTATTATACGAATTCGACCCAGCTGCCGGTCGGATATACGGACGACATTTTTGAAACGCTCGACCTTCAGGATGAACTTCAATCATTGTATACGGGAGGCACCGTGCTGCATTTTTACCTTGGGGAAGAGATTCACGACACGGAGGCCGCAAAACGCCTGATCCGCAAAATTTTTACCAAATACAAGCTGCCCTATATCTCGCTGACACCGACCTTCTCGATCTGCAGCGACCACGGCTATCTTGCCGGCGAACATTTCACCTGCCCCTATTGCGGCAAACCCGCCGAGGTATGGAGCCGCGTCGTCGGCTATCTGCGGCCGGTTCAGAATTTCAACCGCGGCAAACAGGAAGAATACCGTGAGCGCAAGAAATACGTCATACGGGAGCAGGCGCTATGATTTTCGCCGGGATCCAGAAAAGCTCGCTTGTCGACTATCCGGGGCTGGTTTCCTGCGTGCTGTTCGTGCCGGGCTGTAATTACGACTGCTTTTACTGCCACAACCGCTCGCTGTTCAGCGGCCCGCACGAGATTCTGGACCCCGGCGCGGTCTGGACGTTTTTGAACAAGCGCGCGGGCCTGCTCGACGCGGTGGTTCTGACCGGCGGCGAACCGACCTGTCAGGCCGACCTGGTTGAAACGCTGTTGGAATTCAAATCATTGGGCTATCAGGTCAAACTGGATACGAACGGCTCGAATCCGGAAAGAGTCGCGGATGTGCTCAAAAGCGGCGCGTGCAGCTACTTTGCGGTCGATTACAAGGCCCCGGCGGCGCGGTACAAAGAGATCTGCGGACCTGGCGCGAATGCGGAAGCCGTGCGGAAAACGGTCCGTCTGCTTGCGGAAAGCGGCATTTCCTTCGAGATCCGCACCACCGTGATCCCCCAGCTGACAGAAAGGGATCTGCTTCAGATGGCTTCCGAATTGCCTCCCGTTCCCCGCTGGTCGCTGAACCGTTACCGAAAACCGGAGCAGTACAAGCCCTGCGACAGGGCGAGGATCAGCGCGCCTCCGTGGCTCCAGGAACAAATTGAAGGCTTTGCGCGGAGCATGTCTTCCGTACAGCCCTATATGAACATAAAATAAGCGGCCGCCCTTCCCTTTTTCAGGGAAAGCGGCCGCTTTTCAATCCTTCGATTCAAATTCCCGGTACAGCAGGCTGGGCTGGATCCCGTCGTTGTTCTGATATTTGCCGCTTTGATACGGATCGTAGTCCCCTTCGATGGTGTGGTAATAGATCTGGCAGATTTCCACTCCCGGATAAATAACGATCGGCTGTGTGCAGAACATTTCGAGCGTCCAGTATCCGGCGAAACCAACATCCCCGAATCCGGCGGTGATATGGATAAACAAGCCGAGCCGACCGACGGAAGAGCGTCCCTCCAGCATGGGAACCAGACCCTCGGTGCGGGTGTATTCCGCCGTTCTTCCCAAATACAGCCGTCCGGGCTCCAGCCGAAAACCGGAATCCGGAATCCGGATTTTTTTAACCGGATTCGGTTTCTTCATATCCAGCACGGTCTCCTCGTATACCAGAAGCTCATTGTGGAGCGACAGATTATAGCTGTTCGGGTTGATTTTTTTTCCGTCAAAAGGCTCAATTACAATATCTCCGCCCGCGCGGCGAAGAATCTCTCTTCCGGACAGAATCATATTCCGCTTCCTTTCCATTTGAAACCTGTCCCACGGCGAACCGGGGAAAGGATAAAAAATACGATAAATGCGGGCGGACCGCATTTATCGTACAAACATACTTTAATCAAATCGCGGAAAACCCGCGTTTTGCGTCTTTGTCAGGCTTCTTCCTTCATTTTCGCAAAGCACTCGCTGCAGTAAACCGGACGGCCTTCCGTCGGCTGGAACGGAACCTTGCAGGGAGCACCGCACGCAGCGCAAACAGCATCGAACATTTCCCTCTGGGGTTTCTGGCTCATTCTGCGGGCCTTGCGGCACTCAGGGCACCTTTTCGGTTCATTGGTAAACCCTTTCGCAGCGTAAAATTCCTGCTCGCCAGCAGTCCAGACAAACTCCTTCCCGCATTCTTGACAGACTAACGTTTTGTCCTCAAACATATTTTTTACCTCACTTGTGATAATTTTTTGCCCTGGGACGGAGTTGAACCGACAACCTTTGGAATTACCAATGCTCTTGCGTTAAGCTACTGGGGCATATGACGAAGGGTGGTTTCTCACTCCTACGCAACATAGATTATACCAGAACGAGGGGAATGTCAAGCATTATTTTTAATTTACTGAAAAATATTTAAAATAATCTATAATTAGCGAAGAAATATCAATATTTTTTCATGGATTATGCCGATTTTAAACGAAACGGCTTTTTCTTGAAAAACACGCTGCAAAAGGGGTCTCCAAGCTGTGCGCGGCAGAAAAAAGGCCAGCGCAAAATCCGCCGGCCTTTTTTGTTCAGTCCGTCCGATGCATTTTGTCCAGACATTCCGGGCAGATCCCCCGAAGCAGAATATCGGCTGAATCAATCTGCAGGCGGTATTTTCTCTCCGCCTGAATCACCCGCGCGGGACTGACAGATTCATCCGGTATATCCATCACGCAACCGCATTTCGAACAGACAAAGTGAGTGTGCGGTTTGACGTTTCCATCGAATCTTTCCTGCCCGTTCACCACGCCGACGCTGAGAATCGTTCCATCCTGCTTGAACTGCGCCAGGTTTCTGTAGACCGTTCCGAGGCTTAAATCGGGGTACTCCGGCTTCAGCTTTTCATAGACCCAATCGGCCGTCGGATGCGAAGTAGTTGAGCGCACGGCGCTCAAAATCGCTTCCCGTTTCCTGCTGTAATTCCGTCTTTTTTCCATAAGGTCACCTCGCGGCAATCATAATAATAATAACTTTTCTCGATTATTTTAACATTGTTTCCGCCTTTTGTAAAGAGCATTCCTTCTTAGTTTGCCGTCATGTATCAAATTGGCAGAAAAGATGATATAATAAGTCCCGGCAAAAAGCATCAACATACAAAAGGAGATATCATGAAAAAGGGCATTCTGAAGGAATACGCTGTCATTACCCTGAGCACGCTGGTGATTTCGGCCGGTATTTATTTTTTCAAATTTCCAAATGACTTTACCTTTGGCGGGGTGTCCGGCCTGGCGGTCGTATTGGGGCGCATTACAACTCTTTCTCCGGGGAGCGTCAATTTTGTTTTAAACGCTCTTCTGGTGATCTGCGGATTCCTTTTTTTAGGAAAAAATTTCGGCATAAAAACCGTTTATACGAGCTTTCTTCTCTCCGGCGCGGTCTGGATTCTGGAACGGCTGGTCCCGATGACAAAGCCGCTGACGGACGATCCGATGCTGGAGCTTGTGTTCGCGGTGCTGCTGCCCGCCTTCGGCTCCGCTCTGCTGTTTCACGCGGGAGCCTCCTCCGGCGGGACCGATATCATCGCGATGATCCTGAAACGATATACCAGCGTGGACATCGGAAGAGCCCTTTTCATCAGCGACTTTTTTATCACGATGTCTTCTTTTCTGGTTTTCAGCATTAAGACCGCCCTGTTTTCCTGCCTCGGCCTGCTGGCGAAATCGCTGATTGTCGACAGCGTAATTGAAAGCATCAACCTGAACAAATACTTCAACGTGATCTGCTCCGAGCCGGAGCCGATTCTGGACTACATCGTCAAAAAGCTGGATCGGAGCGCGACGGTATGCGACGCGGTCGGAGCTTATTCCCACCATCACAAATATATCATCTTTACCGTGATGAACCGCGCGCAGGCAGTGCAGCTGCGCCGTTTCATCCGCTCGGTCGAACCGGACGCGTTCCTGCTGGTCTGCAACACCAGTGAAATTATCGGAAGAGGGTTTCACAGCGAATAACCCGCAAAAGGACCGGGCGCCAAAATTCTGCGCCCGGTCCTTTCTATTTATGAAAAAGCTTTGTCACCATTCCGATCTCTTCCCCGCTCGGAACAAGCAGCCGGTAAAACGGCGTGTGGGAAAAGCGGCAGAAAATGGCAATACAGGTGACGGACTGCGCCGTCAGCGAGATCGACGTTGCGAGCGCGACGCCGTTAATGCCCATGCGCGGAATCAAAACCAGGCTGAAAACAGTATTGACCGCGATACCCAACACCGTCGGGATGATATTCAGCTCCGGCTTTCCGTATGCGGCAATGGAATTTCCGAGCACCTTCGCGTAGGAGATCAAAACATAACCGACAGCCAAAAAAGGGAGTGGTTTCACCGCATCCCGGTACATGGGAAACAGAACCGGGACGAAGATCTTCGCCGCCCAGTAAAGCAGAACTGCGGAAACAGTCGTGATATAGGTGACGATTTTGGATGAAAGCACGGAAAGGCGGACTTTGTCCTTTTGTTCCGTCATCCCGGCGATCCGGCTCAGGATGACCTGACTGACGGCGTCCGGCAAAACCCAGACCTGCTGCATAATGGTGACGGCCGTGCTGTAAATGCTGTAATCCGCCAGGGAATACAGCCCCTGGACAATATAGGTTCCTAAAAACGAATTGAGGTAGGTCAGAACATTGCTGACATGGGATTTCAGGCTGTACCGGACCATATCGCCCGTTCCAACCGGAAGATCGTTTTCCGGGGCCGGCTTCGGCTTCGGTCCGTTCCACCGCACAATGCCGTAAAGGGCAAACAGGAGCATCCCGGCTGTGATTGCGATGGTGCACCAGACCCAGACGGCGGCGTTCGGCCGCAGAAAAATCCAGACCGCCAGTGCCGTCACCAGAATCCGCTGCGTAAGGTTCACGAGATTGAAGGCTTTAAACTTATCCTCACCCCGCAGGACCGACGTGCAGATATTGAACAGAAACGACAGAGCGCCGTAAACGACAATCGCGACCAGAAACTGGGCGGGCGTTTCGGTGAAGAACGAACTTCCGCGAAGAAAGAAAAGCATCGCCGCCCCAATCCCTGCGATCACGACCGTGACGCCGAGGCTGAGCCTCTTTACTGCGCGCTCGGTATTGCCCACTGTAAAGCGGGCCACATAATATACGACTCCGGAAGCGGCGCTGAGACCGAGGACCGTATTCAGCCCCCCGCCCCATTGCTGCACCTGATTATACAGCGCCTTCACATCCGGGCTGACGTTCCGCAGAACGATAAACGACGAAATCAGCCCCAGCACGGCCCCAAACAAATTGGTCCCGAACGTGTTAACCGAATCGCGCACCACCGCGCTGTGAATTTTCTTTGTCTTCTCTTTTTTCATCCGGTTTCAGACTCCACCTTAATTTCATTTCGGATGGAGTCATTATAGCATCATCGGCGCCGAATCACAACTGATTTTCATCCGTTGCCGCGCGCCTCCGGCAAACTGCGCTCCAGCGCCTTTTTCACGGCAAAATAGAGAGGGACCGCGATCACGTCCGCAATCAGGGCGTTGGTGAGCGTCGCGCCGAGCTTTGTCAGCATGATGATCTGTACGGACTGCGCCGCGGACCCGAGCATGATCTCTTTCAATGCGGAGTAGGAAAGATACAGGACGCAGTATGAAAGCGACCCGATCACGGCGGCCGCGACGACACGGGAAAGCTTTTTGCCGGTCTTGTCTCCGCCCCAGGCGATCAGGCCGCAGATCCAGGCCATGGCAAACTTTGTGACGAGCGTCACCGGCGCGCTGGAAGCCCAGCCGCCGACCAGATCGAACAGCCCCGAACCGATGCCCGCGGCCAGCCCTCCGTAAACCGGCCCGAGCAGCAGGCCGGACAGAATGCAGAACACATTGGCAAAGCCGATCATCGTCTTATCTCCGCCCACCGGGATCTGCACTTTGAAAAACATGGTCGCCAAAAAGACGAGCGCAGCCATCAGGCCCGCCAATGCAAGACGGACCGTTCTATTTCCGCTTCTCAATGAAAAAATCCCCTTTCAGCTACCGCTGTTTCACCATCACAGACAAACGGTCTTTTAGCTTCAGCCGGTCGAACGCACGGCCCAGCAGAATGTAAATTGCGGCGCTCGCGGCCGCCTGGATCAGGTTGCCCGGGATTTCCGCCACGGGCGCCGCAAACCCGCCGAGCAGAACAACTTCCGTCAGATAATAGCCGCCGATGCAGATGCCGCCCGCAGCCGCGCTGGCCGCCAGGTTGCGTTTGGAGATCACTGTTTTCGCCGAAGACGTAAAACAGAGGACCATGGCGGACTTAATGACCAGCGTGGGCAGCGCGTAGACGGCGCTGCCCGTCAGGGCGTCGGAGAGCGCCTCCCCGATGCCTCCCGCCGCCACCGCGTAGGGGGCGGGCAGAATGCTCGCGGCAAGGTACAGAAAAGCGTCTCCCAGATGGATATAGCCGCCGGTCGCCGGGGTCGGGATGTGAAACAGGTATGCCGTCACGACAAAGATCAGCGCCGCAAACAGCGCCGTCAGAACGGGCAGCCCTGTAAATTCCGTTTTTTTCATTGCTTTCACCTTCCATGGGATTGATTTACAAAAAATACGTTGCTATAATAATAGCTAATCACTGTTGCTATTGAAATATACAGTTTAAAAAAATTCGTAAAGTACAGTTGAGGATATTTTATGACCTACGATTTTTTACAGCTGAACCGCGCTTCTCCTGTTTCGCTGTATCAGCAGCTTTATTCTTCCATCCGCGGGGCGGTGGAGTCGGGGCATCTGAAGACCGGGGAGCGGCTCCCGTCCATCCGTTCCCTGGCGGACGGGCTGAAGGTGAGCTGCACCACGGTCGAAAGCGCCTACCAGCAGCTCTGTGTGGAAGGATATCTCCGGGCCCGTCCCCAGCGGGGATATTTTGTGCTGGAAGCGCGCCGGCCCGATGCGGTCCGGCCTGCCGTGCGCGCGGACTTCTCCCGCCCGCCCGGCCTGCCCGTCCGATACAACTTCGGCAGCGACTGCGTGGACAGCGCCAACATGGATTTAAAGCTGTGGAGGCGGCAGATCAGGGACGTGCTGAACCGGCAGGAGATTATCGCCTCCTACGGCGAGCATCAGGGAGAATACGCTCTGCGGGAGGCGCTTTCTTCTTACAGCTACGGCGTCCGCGGCGTGCTGGCCTCTCCGGACCAGATCGTCATCGGAGCCGGGACGCAGCCTCTGCTTTCCATTTTGTGCGGCCTTCTGAACGGCGGGGAAACCGCCGTGGCCATGGAGGAGCCGGGGTTCCGGCAGGCGGAGCAGATTTTTTCCGACTGCGGCTTTCATGCCTTAAAGCTGCCTGGGGATGAGGACGGCCTGAACATGGAGGCGCTCAGGGCAAGCGGGGCGAAACTCGTGTTCCTCAGCCCGTCCAACCGGGTCCAGACCGGAATGAGCCTGCCGATCAGCCGGCGGATGGAGCTTCTGCGCTGGGCCGGGGAATGCGGAGGCATCATTATCGAAGACGACCACAATGGGGAACTGCGGTACCGCGCCCGGCCTATCCCCGCCCTGCAGGGAATGGGCGGAGGAGGGAACGTCGTCTACATCGGGTCGTTTTCCAAACTTCTGCTGCCGTCGGTCCGCATCGGCTACATGGCGCTGACGCCGGAGCTGCTGAACAGGTATCGGCTCAGCGCGGGAAACTACAATCAGACGGCCTCCAAAATCGAGCAGCTCGCGCTGGCGAACTACATCCGGAGCGGACAGATGGAGCGGCACCTGCGGCATCTTCGGAAACTGTACGGCATGAAATGCGACCGCCTGACCCGGGCGCTGAAGCGGGCGTTCGGCGGACGGGTGAAAATTCTCTTGCAGGAAACCCCATTGAGCATACTTCTGACCCCGCCTGAGGATGCGGGCATCCAATCGCTCTGCGCGCTGGCGCTTCATCAGGGTGTCCGCGTCGGGACAACCTCGGACGGCAAAAAAATCCTGCTCGGCTTTGCCGGCATCCCCTCGGAGCAAATCGAGGACGCCGTTTCCTGTCTGCAAACGGCCTGGAAAGACGTTTTGAAAGAAAAGGAGATTGATAGAAATGAAGGCTTATGAAAGGCTTCTCCATTACGCGTCGTTCGACACCACATCCTGCGAGGACAGCGAAAGCTGCCCCAGCACGCCGGGCCAGCTCCGTTTTGCGGACGCGCTGGCGGAGGAAATGAAGTCGCTCGGCTTTTCCGGCGTGCGCCGCGACGAATCCGGCTATGTCTACGGCACGCTCCCCGCGAGCTGTGAGGCAAAGGCCCCGGTGATCGGCCTGATTTCTCACATGGATACCTCAGACGCCGCGCCCGGCGCGGGAATCCGGCCCCGCATCGTCAGAAATTACGACGGCGGCGACATCGTGCTGAATCGGGAGAAAAACATCGTCATGCGCGCGGCGGATTATCGCAACCTGGCGGACTGCATCGGAGAGGACCTGATTGTGACCGACGGAACCACACTGCTCGGCGCGGACGACAAAGCGGGCATCGCGGAGATCCTGACGATGGCGGAGGAACTGAACCGCCGGGGGACCCCGCACGGAACCATCGCCGTCGCATTTACTCCTGACGAGGAAATCGGGCGCGGCGCGGACCGCTTCGACGTGAAGGGCTTCGGCGCCGACTTTGCCTACACGGTGGACGGCGGAACCGTCGGCGAGCTGGAATACGAGAATTTCAACGCGGCGGGGGCCGTCGTTACCGTGCATGGGGTCAGCGTTCATCCGGGCGACGCGAAAAACCGGCTGCGCAGCGCGGCTCAATTCGCCATGGAATTTCATTCCATGCTTCCGGAGGCGGAAACGCCGGAGCACACCGAGGGCCGCGAGGGCTTTTACCACCTGACCCGAATCGCGGGCGACGCGGAGCACGCCGAGCTGCGTTACATCATCCGCGACCACGACCGCGCGAAATTCGAGGCGCGCAAGGAAACCGTCCGAAAAATCGCGGACTATCTGAACGAAAAATACGGAGCGGGGACCTTCGAGCTTTCCCTCTCCGACTCCTATTACAATATGAAGGAAAAAATCGAAGAACATCCCGAGATTGTCGCGCGGGCCGAACAGGCCATGAGGGAAGCGGGCATGGAACCGCGCGCCGTCCCGATCCGCGGCGGCACGGATGGGGCCCGGCTCTCCTTCATGGGGCTTCCGTGCCCGAACCTGCCGACCGGCGGACAGAATTTCCACGGCCGGTTCGAGTTCATCCCGATCCGGTCGATGGAACAAATGGCGGAAGTCCTGATCAATCTGGTGAAAGCAGGCGGACGAGAATCATGAAGCTGGATCTGAAGCATCCCTCCTTGGAACAAAGAAACGAATACCTCTCTTTCGCAAAAGACTGGGCGGATCACGAAGAAGAAATCACGCCGTACTCCGCCCGGCTTCTGGGGCGGAGCTATGAGGAATGGCTCGCCGGCACTCTCCGGATGGAGCGGGAAGCCCCGGAACGCTTTGTCTGCGCGCACACGTTCTTTCTGACGGATGAAGCCGGAAAAATTTTGGGCGCGGTCAATATCCGCCATGAGCTGAACGGCGAACTGCTGAAATCCGGCGGGCATATCGGGTATGGAATCCGCCCCTCCGAGCGCCGGAAGGGGTACGCGGTCCGGATGCTCGCGCTGGCACTGCCGATCGCTGAACAATTAGGGATCGCAAGGGCCTTGATCACCTGCGACAAAGAGAACATTGCCTCCGCGAGAACGATCCTCCGCAACGGCGGAGTGCTGGAAAACGAGCTTGCGCTGGACGGCAGGACCGTCCAGCGCTACTGGATCGGACCGCGGCAGTCCCAATGCGGCGCTTTTTGAAATTTTATATCGCATTCAATGCAAAAATGTGATATGATAAATCGGTAAAGGCAGCCCCGTCGCAACGCTGTTTTTCAATTGAACCTTCTGATATTTCATGATATAATTAACTTTTATTAAAGATTGCAGTTAAAGGGGATTTACGGAACATGAACCTAGCCAACCAGTACCGCACGCATTTCTGCGGAGAAGTCAGCGAACAGCAGATCGGAAAGGAAGTCCGCGTAGCGGGTTGGGTCGAGAATATCCGCGACCACGGCGGAATCAAATTTCTCGATTTAAGGGATCATTCCGGCGTGGTGCAGATCGTCGTCTACGACGACGCGCTTCTGGCGGAAGTCAGCCGCGAATGCAGCCTGACCGCATCGGGCGCCGTCGTTCTGCGCGACGAGGAGACCGTCAATCCCAAAATTCCGACCGGGACGGTTGAGGTGAAAGTGGAAAATCTGACCGTGCTGGGGAAAGTGCTGGACAGCCTTCCGTTCGAAGTCCCCCTCTCCCGGGAAACCAAGGAGGACGTTCGACTGAAATACCGCTACCTGGATCTGCGCAATCCGAAGGTTCATCAGAATATCGTTCTGCGTTCCCAGGTGATCTCCTTTCTTCGCCGCAAAATGACCGACCTGGGTTTTCTTGAAATCCAGACGCCGATCCTTTCCGCCTCCTCGCCGGAGGGCGCGCGGGACTACCTGATCCCCAGCCGCCGGCACCCGGGCAAATTCTATGCCCTGCCTCAGGCCCCGCAGATTTTCAAACAGCTGCTGATGGTTTCCGGCTTCGACCGCTACTTTCAGATCGCCCCGTGCTTCCGCGACGAGGACGCGCGTGCCGACCGCTCGCCGGGTGAATTTTATCAGCTTGATTTCGAGCTTGCGTTCGCAACACAGGAGGATGTGTTCCAGGTCGCGGAGGAAGTCGTCGGCGAAACGTTCGCCAGGTTCTCAGACAAAACCGTGACCAAAGCGCCGTTTCCCCGCATCCCCTACGCCGAATCCATGCTGAAATATGGCACGGACAAACCGGATCTGCGCAATCCGCTGGTGATTCTGGACATTACCGATCTGTTTGAGGGGACCTCTTTCAAACCGTTTCAGAAGAAAACCGTCCGCGCGATCAGCGTGCCGGACTGCGGCGGGCAGCCGAAAAGCTTCTTCGAAAACATGCTCGGCTTTGCCGAAAGCATCGGCATGAAGGGCCTCGGCTATATCAAGGTCGCGGAAGACGGGCAGTATCAGGGCCCGATCAATAAATATCTTCCCGACGATAAACGCGCGGAACTGACGAAGCGCGGAGATCTGAAACCGGGAACGGTGATCTTTTTCGTCGCGGATGAGGCGGATGCGGCCGCCTCCCTTGCCGGGCAGATCCGTACGGAGCTGGGCCGGCGCCTCGGGCTGATCGACGAAAGCCGTTTCGACCTGTGCTTCATCGTCGATTTTCCAATGTTCGAACTGGACCCGGACACCGGGGAAACCGTCTTCACGCACAACCCGTTCTCCATGCCGCAGGGCGGGATGGAAGCGCTGCTGAACAAAAAACCTGAGGAAGTCCTCGCCTACCAGTACGACATTGTCTGCAACGGCGTGGAACTCTCCTCCGGAGCGGTGCGGAACCACCGCATCGACATCATGAAAAAGGCGTTTGAGATCGCGGGATATACGGAGGAGGACTTGAAAACCAAATTCACCTCGCTCTACCACGCGTTCCAGTTCGGCGCCCCGCCGCACGCCGGCATGGCGCCAGGTGTCGACCGGATGCTGATGCTTCTGACAGGAGAGGAAAACATCCGCGAGGTCATTGCGTTCCCGATGAATTCCAACGCGCAGGACATGATGATGGGCGCGCCGAACGAAGTGACGGAACAGCAGCTGCGCGAAGTGCATATCCGGCTGCGGAAACCGGCCGAAAGGAAGGTCTGAGATGGTCACTCACGAGGAGATCCTGAAAATCGCCCGCCTTGCAAAGCTCTCCGTCGCCCCGGAGGAGCTGGATGGCCTGACCAGGGATATGAACAGCATCATCGAATTCGCGGACGCCGTCAATTCAGTTGCCGCCGAAGATTCCGGCTTCGACAACATCAACAACCTGTCGAACGTATTCCGCGATGATACGGTCGTTTCCTCCTTTAGCCGAGAGGAAATCCTGAAAAACGCACCGAACCAGGAAGACGGATATTTCCTGGTCCGCCGGCGCAGTTAGGAGGCCCGGATGGAACAGCACGGATTGATTTCTAAAATCGGCGGGCTCCTTCGTTCCGGGGAAATCAGCTGCACGGAACTGACCAAAAAGTATCTGGAAACCGCCGAACAGGAAAACGGGCGCCTGAACGCCTATGTAAGACTGACGCCGGAAACCGCGCTGAAAACCGCGGCCGAGGTGGACCGGAAACTTTCGGCGGGTGAGAAGCTGTCCCCTCTCGCCGGAATTCCGATGACCCTCAAGGACAACATTTCCACCAGCGGCATTGAAACGACCTGCTGTTCGAAGATTCTGCAGGGCTATGTCCCGATCTATGACGCGACGGTGTGGTCCATCCTGAAGCAGCAGGACGCGGTCCTCATCGGAAAGACCAACATGGACGAGTTCGCGATGGGCTCCTCCTGCGAGACCTCCTGCTTTGGCGGAGCGAAAAATCCGCATAATACTGAGCGCGTGGCGGGCGGCAGCAGCGGCGGGGTTGCTTCGGCAGTCGCGGGCAACCTCGCGGCGTTCGGCCTCGGCTCGGACACCGGCGGCTCTATCCGTCAGCCCGCCAGCTTCTGCGGCATCGTCGGATTCAAGCCGACCTACGGAGCGGTTTCGCGCTACGGGCTGATCGCCTACGCCTCCAGCTTCGACCAGATCGGCCCCATCACAAGGAGCGTGGCGGACGCCGCGCTGGTCTACGACGCGATCGCCCAGTACGACCCGATGGACTCGACCAGCAGCGACAAGGCGGCACCCGCGTTTTCCTCTTTGGGGAAGGACATCAGGGGGCTGAAAATCGGCGTTCCGAAAGAATATTACGACGGGATCCGCCCGGACGTCAAAGCCGCTCTCGAAAACGCTTTAAAGGTCTGCCAGTCGCTCGGCGCGGAAATTGTGGAATTTTCGATGCCTTCGATCAAATACAGCCTGCCGGTTTATTATATCCTCGCCTGCGCGGAGGCTTCGTCCAATCTCGGCCGCTATGACGGCATCCGCTACGGCACCCTTACGGAACACTACGCCGACCGCGACGAGATGATCTGCAGGACGCGCAGCGAGGGCTTCGGCGCGGAGGTCAAGCGCCGCATCCTTCTCGGCACCTATGTTCTGAGCGCCGGTTATTACGACGCGTTTTATAAAAAAGCGCAGAACCTGCGCGGGACACTCGTCAAGGCGTTTGAGGACGCATTCTCCCGCTGCGACGTGATTGCGGCCCCGACCGTCCCGATGACGGCGTTCCCGCTGAACTTCACCGCGCGGGACGCGGTCGAAACCTATTTGACCGATATCTGCACCGTTCCGGTCAACATCGCGGGCCTGCCGGGCATCAGCGTCCCGTGCGGCTTTGGAAGCGACTCCATGCCGGTCGGACTTCAGCTCATCGGCGCGCGTTTTTCGGAACCGGCCCTGTTAAACGCCGCGTTTCAATACGAGCAGGCGGCGGGAGACGACGTTTTCCGCGCCTTGGAAACGGGGGTCGCACGATGAATTACGAGCTGGTCTGCGGACTGGAAACCCATGTGGAACTCGCGACAAAAACAAAGATTTTCTGCTCCTGCACCACTGAATTCGGCGGAGAGCCGAATACCCACTGCTGCCCTATCTGTATCGGGCTGCCGGGCACGCTGCCCAAGCTGAACCGGGCCGTTGTGGAGTACGCCGTGATGGCGGGCCTCGCCACCAACTGTGAAATCAGCCCGGTTTCCAAAATGGACCGCAAGAACTACGTATATCCGGACCTTCCGAAGGCATATCAGATTTCCCAGTACGACATGCCGCTGTGCCGGAACGGCCGGGTGGATCTGTCGAACGGGCGCAGGATCCGCCTCAACCGCATCCACATCGAAGAAGACGCGGGCAAGCTGGTCCACGAGCGCGGCAACACCTTCGTCGACTACAACCGCGGCGGCGTCCCGCTGATCGAGATCGTCACGGAACCCGACCTGCGCAGCATCGCGGAAGTCGAGGAATACGTGGAAAAGCTCCAGATGATTCTGCGCTACATCGGCGTTTCCGACTGCAAGATGCAGGAGGGCTCGCTGCGCTGCGACGTCAACGTGTCCGTTCGCCCCGCCGGGCAGGAAGCGTTCGGCACCCGCGCGGAAATCAAGAATATGAATTCGTTCGCTCATATGGTGAAAGCGATCGAATACGAATATGACCGGCAGGTGGACCTGCTGATGAGCGGCGAAGAGGTTGTGCAGGAAACCCGGCGCTACGATGAGGAATCCGGCTGCACCGAGGGAATGCGCGGCAAGGAAGACGCCGACGACTACCGCTATTTCCGCGAGCCGGACCTCGTGACCATCCGCATCACGGACGAAATGCGGGAAACCCTCCGCGCGAAGATGCCGGAGGACCCGCAAAAGCGCCTGACGCGGTTTGGATCGGATTACGGTCTGCCAGAAGCGGACGCGCGGCTGCTGATCGAGCACCGCCGCATCGCCGACTATTTCGAGGCGGCGGCGAAGGGCACGAAAAATCCGCGCGCGGCGGCCAACTGCATTCTGGGGCAGATGTTCGCCCGCCTCGGCAGCGAAGCCGAAAAAGAGCGGTTTGACGTCGCGGTTTCCCCAGAGCGGCTGCGCGAACTGATCCTGCTGCTGGACGCGGGCAAAATCCGGATGAACCTCGTGAAATCCACGCTGGAAAAGATGCTGGACTCCGGCAAGCCGGCCTCGGATTTTCTGAATGAAAAAGATCTTGCCGGATTGAGCGCGGATGATTTAAAAGCGATCTGTGAAAAAGCCGTTGCGGAAAATGAAGCGGCCGCTGCGGACTACCGCGCCGGGAAAGGAAAAGCGCTGAAAGCAATTCTCGGCTCTGTCATGAAGGCGACGCGCGGGCGCGCCGACCCGCAGGAAGCGGAAAGGCTGCTCGCGGAGCTGCTGAAAAAATAACGGAGAGTTCGGGCGGGCGGCTTCGGTCAATAACAGAAAGGGTAAGTGCTTTATGGATGTAAACATCCTGCTATTTTCTGATTTTGAAATCTTGGATGCTTTTGGCCCTGTGGAAATTTTAGGATGTATTGAGGAATACAGTCTGCATTACGTTTCAGTTACCGGCGGAATCATCAAAAGCAGACAGGGTACAAAAGTATTAACCGAGGAAATGAAAGACGCCGATTCTTATGGAATTCTGCTCATTCCCGGCGGGCAGGGAACACGGCCTTTAGTGAATGATATTGATTTCATCAAAAGGTTGTCCTATATGGTCATGAAATCAGAATATTGTCTTGCAATTTGTACAGGTTCAGCATTACTTGCGAAAACGGGACTTTTGGATCGTAAAAAAGCGACTTCGAACAAAAAGGCTTTTGAATGGGTACAATCAATCGACAAAAACGTTTTGTGGGTTAGAAAAGCCAGATGGGTAGAAGATCAAAAATATTATACATCTTCCGGGGTGTCTGCCGGAATAGACATGACATTGGGTTTTATCGCGGAAAGATTTGGAAAAGAGAAAGCACAAAAAATTGCCGAGCATATCGAATATATTTGGAATTCGGATTCTCATAACGATTTATTCGCGAAATGCGAAAGAGGCAAGCAGAAAATGGTTCATGGAATAAATTTGGAAAACGTCATGGTGGACTGCGATGATGAGCAAAAGCTGTGCGAATTTTATCATCAGCTGCTCGGATGGGAAAAAAGCCAAATGTTTGGCCATCCCGCGTTAAGCAGCGAAAACGGGACTGTATTTTTGTTTATGGAAGAAAAAGATTATGTTCCGCCCGTATGGCCCGAAGAAAACGGAAAGCAGCAAAAACAGATGCACTTTGATTTTCAGGTCCCGGACGTTGCGGCGGCAGTCGAATATGCTCAATCCATCGGGGCGGCGAAGACGGTAGCCCAATTCGGCGGCAATGAATGGGTAACGATGACGGACCCCGCAGGACATCCGTTCTGCCTTTGTGCGAAGGAGAATCAGCCTTAACTGCGATCCATGTCATTTTTACCAAACGCGTCAAAATATCTCGTATCAGTATATGATGTGAAACAAAGGCCGCGGGAACAAGGTTTGTTCCCGCGGCCTTTGTCATAATTTTTTCAGGAATCTCAAACCCCCGGCGGGGGTATTTGGCAGCTCAGACCCGGTTCAGCCAGTCGCCGTAGCCTTCCCGTTCCATCTCCTCCTTCGGGATGAACCGGAGCGACGCGCTGTTGATGCAGTATCGCAGACCTCCCAGTTCCATGGGGCCATCGGCAAAAACATGTCCCAGGTGGGCATCGCCGGTCCTGCTTCGCACCTCCGTGCGGATCATCCCGTGAGTCAGGTCCTTGTGCTCCGCGACAAGCTCCTGCGAAATCGGCCTGGAAAAGCTCGGCCATCCGCAGCCGGAGTCGAATTTGTCTTTTGACGTGAACAGGGGTTCTCCGGTGGTCACGTCCACATAGATTCCCGGCCTCTTTTCGTCCCAGTACGCATTCTGAAACGGCGGTTCCGTCGCGGCGTTCCGCGTCACCTCATACTGCGTTGGGGTCAGCTTTTCTTTCAGCGTCCGCGGGTCCGGCGCCGTGAATCGGTCCGGGCGTTCAACAGCCTCGGCCGCTTTTTTGATCTTCGCCGGGCTGATGTGGCAGTAGCCGCCCGGATTTTTGTCCAGATAATCCTGGTGGTATTCCTCCGCCGGATAAAAATTTTCGAGCGGCAGCACTTCCACCGCGACCGGCTTCGCCAACGTTTTTTGCAGGCGTTCGATTTCCGCGCGGATCACCGGCAGGTCTTTTCCGTCCGTGTAATAGATGCCGGTCCGGTATTGGATTCCGCTGTCCCCGCCCTGCCGGTTGACAGAAGCCGGATCGATCGCGTCGAAATACAGGCGCAGCAAAAATGCGAGCGATACCTTTCCCGGATCGTACTTCACGCGGACGGTCTCCGCGTGCCCGGAATCCCGGCACACCTGCTCATACGTCGGGGCTTCGTCCGGGCCGTTCGCATAGCCCGCCTCGGTTTCCAGTACCCCGCGAACGGACGAAAGATACTTCTGCATGCCCCAGAAGCATCCTCCCGCCAGATAAATTTCAGACATTATTGTTCCTCCACAATGTTTTGCACCCGCCCGACCTGATCTTCTTCCTCCAGCATCACCTTGATGCCGTGCGGATGCGTCGGGCTTTTGGTCAGGATCCGTTTGACATGGCCGCGCGTTAGCTTGCCGGTTGGCTGGTCTTTTTTCAGCACGATATCGACCAGCGCGCCGATTTCAATATTTTTCCGGATTTTACCGTCCATCGGTTCACCTTCCATCTTTCCCCGTATTTTGCTTTTTACGCCGGTGAAGCAAAAGCAACGTGACCGCCGTCAGAATCGGCGCAAGCAGATAAAGAAGCGGCAGCAGGAACGCCAGCGGCGTTTTCGCCGTCAGATAAACCGCCGTGGAGCCGTTCGCTCCGCCGATAACGGAAAGCGGTTCGGCTCCCGAAAACGCCGCTTTGATTCGAAACAGCACCGGGCGAAAAACCGCACAGGCCAGGACGCCGCATTCCAGAAGCGTGATGAGGCCGAAAATCATCGCGGCAAGCCGCAGCAGCGACAGGGATATTTTTTGTCTCTTTTCCCCGCCTATTCCCATTCAAAAGTCCCCCTTTTTCTTCCTCCACTGTAGCGGATTCCTGCCCGGATGTCAAGGCGGGGTATTTTTCGACCCCGGTCCCGGCTTTTGATCTCGGGACAATGCATCCCGCCCTGTAACGGCTGGATCATGGATCGTGTTTTTAAAAAAATCAGGGACCGCCGGATTACCGGCGGTCCCCTTTTTATTCATCAGGCCGTCTTCATGTGAAGCCTGAGCCTGTCTGAAATCATGGCGATAAATTCGGAATTGGTGGGTTTTCCTCTTGTATTGTGGATTGTATATCCGAAATAGGAATTCAAAATATCCACGTCACCGCGGTCCCACGCCACTTCAATCGCATGGCGTATCGCGCGTTCCACACGGGACGCCGTGGTGTTGTATCTCTTTGCAACACTGGGGTAAAGCTGTTTGGTCACTGCATTGATAATATCCGGAGTTTCAATTGCCATAATAATGGAATCACGAAGATAATGATATCCTTTAATATGCGCCGGAACGCCAATTTGATGCAGGATCTCCGTCACCTGAATTTCCAGGGACGGCTCCGGATCCTGAGAGGCCTGTCTGGATTTCGCGGGCGCGGCCGCAGAAAGGCCGTTCATATCGCAGAGCTGAACAATCCGGTCCGCCAGATCGGCGGCGTCGAACGGACAGATCGCAAAATACGCCGCACCGGACATCATGACCTCCCGCTCCAGCGTGGGACTTGTAAAATTGGAAACAATCACAAAAAGCGGTTTTGCCCCCGGCATTTTCGTCCGGGTCGCTTTGATCACGCCGATTCCGTCCAGCCTTGGCATGAAAAGATCGGCAAGCACTACATCAGGATGGATCGTTTCTATTTTTTCCAATAGCTTTATTCCATCTTTCTGCGCATAGCTGACTTCCAATTCAGAACTTTCAAAAACTCGACCGTAGTCGTTATGAAACTCCGTACTGTCATTTGCGATAAGCAATTTTATACGCTTTTCCATGTTTGATCCCCCTAATTGATTTATTATAGCGTTATAATACCATATATTGGTAAAAATGGCAATAGATTGGTAATATTTTTTTTGAATTAAGGGGAAAAAGATAAGCGCGTTGATTAAGACGCTTTTGATTTCATTGCGGAATCGACCGATTTGGATTCCGCCAGCATATTTTCAGCAAATACCCCGTAGCCGCGGGTCGGATCATTGACAAAAACATGGGTCACCGCACCGACCAGTTTACCGCCCTGAAGAATCGGGCTGCCGCTCATCCCCTGAACGATGCCGCCCGTTTGGGTAATCAGCTTCCCGTCGGTAATGTGAAGAATCAGATTTTTGCTCTGTACCTGATCTCTGTAGTCGATTCTTTCGATTTCAGCATCATAGTACTGTGGTGTGCCTCCATCAATGGTGGTCAGAATTTGTACTGCGCCAGCTTTGACATCCTGCTTCATGGCGACCTTCAAAGCGCCGCCTTCCGGAGCGGAATTCAAATACCCGTAGACTCCGGTTGTTACATTGGCAACCAGTCTGCCCATCGCGTCGCTGTCGGTAAAATACCCGCGAAGCTCTCCGGGTTTTCCTTTTAGTCCCTTCGACACACCGTTAATGGTGACCGGAACAATATCGCCGCTTAGCAGCGGCATCAGCTCGCCGGTGTCGGAATCACAGATTCCATGCCCCAGCCCCGCAAAGCTTTTGGTTGACGGGTCATAATAAGTCAGGGTTCCAATTCCCGCGGTGCTGTCGCGGACCCAAAGACCAGCTTTGTAGAGTCCGTCGGCTTCCGCCCGAACCGGCTGCAGGGTCACAGTGGAAAGGGTGCCGTCACGCCGGACGCAGAACCGCATGTTTTTGCCATCGCAGTTTTCCACGTCCTTTGCGACTTCACTGTTGGAACTGACTTCCTTTCCGTCAACTTCGGTAATCACATCCCCGATCTTCAGCCCCGCCTGTGCAGCAGGATTTACGGAGCCGGAGGAGGTCTGGATGTCCGCAAGCCCTACGATCACCACGCCGTCGGTAAACATTTTAATTCCGAACGGCGTTCCGCAGGGCACGACGCAGGTCTGGTCGACAATGCTGACGTCCACGGACTTAATTGGAATCAGGTGGTACAGCATTAAAGTACCCTGATACGTTTTTGGATAAGAGACGCCCGCGCTGGCTGTTACATCGCTGTCGCCGACAACCGTAATCGCACCGGACAACCACTCCAGATGGTTCCCTGTGGTCACGGTATAGGAATCGGGAGTAAAATAATCCGCCGTCAAAAGAACTACTGCCAGCAAAAGTTCAAGCATGGCGGCGGATGCGGTTAGCATTGAAATGATTTTTTTCAAAATTTCACCTCCCTTGCGCCGCACTATTACTCTGCTCACAAGGGAGGTCTTTTATGTTGTCAATTCTGTTTTATTTTACCAGAAAATAGAAAACGAAATAGGTTTTGACCATTCGCCGCCAAACGTGCCGGATATTTCATAAGGTGGGAACAAATTTATGTTGAAGGGAACGTATATCCGAAAATCAGAGCGGCATTTTATAAACATCTAATAAAAAGCTTTCCCAAATTTTCAGAAAAAATCTGAATTTTTTTCATAAGTTTAAGCAGGCCGGGATTTACCAGAAGCTCATCTTTCATTTCGGGCACACTATGGCGGGAGGTGATGAACAATGGACTTAGGTTCCGACAGCGGTATTCCCGGCATCCCCGCCGGCTCTGTTTTGCCGATCAACCAGGATTCCGATGAAAGCTATTTTCTGTCCCTGCCGGAAGAGACTCAGCAGGCACTTTTAAAACAAAATTTTTCTTCTGAGCAGCAGTTCCATAATGCCTTGGAACGTCAGAAGGAAAAAGAATAGAGAAAAAAAGCGGGCGGCCCTGAAAAGGGCTGCCCGCCGTATGATGTTGCTTACTCTTTTTCAAGGACCTGGAACCGGGAAACCAGCTGATTCAGCAGGCCCGCCTGTGCGCTCAGCTCTTCGCTGGAGGCTGCACTCTCTTCCGCCGTCGCGGAATTGGACTGAACAATGGCGGAAATCTGCTCCACGGAACGGCAAGAGTCTGGGAGCCCGCCGACACCTGGTCCGCGCCAGAGATTTGACCTGATCGGCAGTAATCGGTCCGAATCAGGAAAGCCGGGTCTTGAAATCCTCATAGTTGAACTCCCTGACGAGGCGGAAGCCCTCGGATTCCCCGTAGAGGAGGATCGCCGGAAGCCCGATCCCATTGAACGTGTTGTTCTTCACCATGGAGTAGATCGCCATGTCGCGGAAAACCAGCCGGTCTCCGGGCCTAAGCGGTTTTGGGAAGGAATAATCGCCGATGACGTCGCCCGCGAGGCAGGTCGGCCCGCCGAGGCGGTACGTATACGGCGTCTCCCCCGGTTTCCCCGCGTCCACGATTTCCGGGCGGTAAGGCATTTCCAGCACATCGGGCATATGGCACGCCGCAGAGGTGTCCAGAATGGCAATCCCCATTCCGTTCTCCATCACGTCCAGCACGGTGGAAACCAGAAATCCCGCGTTCAGCGCAATCGCTTCGCCCGGCTCCAGATAAACCTGCACGCCATACCTGTCGTGAATCCGGCGGATGCAGTCTTTCAGCAGGTCGAGACGGTAGCCCGGTTTGGTAATATGGTGCCCGCCCCCGAAATTGACCCATTTCATCCGGGACAAAAAGCGGCCGAACTTTTCCTCGAATACCCGCAGGGTACGGTCGAGCGTTTCCGCGCCCTGCTCGCACATTGTGTGGAAATGCAGCCCTTCGATTCCTTCCAGCTCTTCCGGGCGGAAGTTCCCAGGCGTTACGCCGAGGCGTGAGAACTCTCCGCAGGGATCGTAAATGCCGGTCTCGATCTCCGAGTACTCCGGATTGACGCGGATGCCGCAGCTCACTTTTCCGCCGCTGTTGCGCACCGCGCCTCTGAACTTTTCCCATTGGGAAAACGAATTGAATACAACGTGGTCGCTGTATTCCAGAATCTGATCAAACTCGTCCTCCCGGTAGGCGGGAGCGTAGATGTGGACTTCCTTCCCCATTTCTTCCCGTGCCAGCCTCGCCTCGAACAGGGAGCTGGAAGCGGCGCCGTCCAGGTATTTTCCGATCAGCGGATAAACGGAAAACATCGAAAACGCCTTCTGCGCCAGCAAAATCCGGCAGCCGGTCTCTTTCCGCACGGAATCGAGAATTTTCAGGTTTTCAGTAAGCAGTTGCTTGTCGATTACGTAGCACGGCGTGGGCGGAATCATCGGATCAAACATCATTCCCACCGTCAGCCGATCAGCGCCGGGGAAAAATCCTCGCGCCAGGGCAGCCCGCAGCGGTTCATCGCGTCCATGTACGGGTCCGGATCGAATTCCTCCACATTGAAGACCCCGGGCTTTTTCCATTTCCCGGTCAGCACCATCATCGCGCCGATCATCGCGGGAACGCCGGCCGTGTAGGCGACGGCCTGACTGCCGACTTCGCGGTAACACGCCTGGTGGTCGCAGATATTATAAACGTAATAGGTACGCTCTTTTCCGTCCTTGACGCCCTGAAAAATGCAGCCGATGTTGGTTTTGCCCTTTGTCCTTGGGCCGAGGGTGGAGGGGTCCGGCAGGACCGCTTTCAGGAATTGAAGCGGTACGATCTGCTTTCCCTCGAACTCGATCGGTTCGATCGAAGTCATTCCGACGTCTTCCAGCGCCCGCAGATGGTCCAGATAGCTCTGGGAAAACGTCATCCAGAACCGGATGCGCTGAATTCCCTTGATATTCTTCGCAAGGGATTCCAGTTCCTCGTGGTGCAGCAGATAAATATCCTTCGGCCCGATCTCCGGCAGATCGTACACCCGTTTGATTGCCATCGGTTCCGTTTCGACAAAGCGGCCGTTTTCAAAGTAGCTGCCCTTCGCGCTGACTTCGCGGATATTGATCTCCGGGTTAAAGTTGGTGGCAAACTTATAGCCGTGGTCGCCGGCGTTCGCGTCGACAATGTCGATGGAATGAATTTCGTCAAAGCAGTGCTTTTGGGCATAGGCGGAATAAACGCCCGTCACGCCCGGGTCGAATCCGCTGCCGAGCAGCGCGGTGATGCCGGCCTTCTCATAGCGGTCGCGGTAGTCCCACTGCCACTTATATTCAAAGTGCGCGGTTTCGGGCGGCTCGTAGTTTGCCGTGTCCACATAGTCGACCCTCGCTTCCAGGCAGGCGTCCATGATATGAAGGTCCTGATAGGGCAGCGCCACATTGATGACGATGTCCGGTTTTTCCCTCCGGATCAGCTGAACCAGCTCCGCCACGTTGTCCGCGTCAACCTGAGCGGTCGAAACCTTCGTTTTCCCGCCTTCCAATTTCTTCTTCAGCGCGTCGCATTTGCTTTTGGTCCGACTCGCAATGCAGAGTTCCTCAAAGACCTCCGGATTCTGACAGCATTTATGCGCGACAACGCTTGCTACGGCCCCCGCGCCGATCATCATAGCTTTTCCCATACCGGGTACCTCCTCTGGTTTATTCTTCTTCTTTCATCGGCTCCACTTTTTCCAACAGGTCGTTGACATAGGTCGGCAGCGAAAACGCCCCGACGTGGAGCTTCGTGTTATAGTATCGGGTCACAAGGCCCAAACGATTCCATTCCTCCGCCCGCAAGTCTTCCACCGGGCGCAATTTTTTGGAAGCGAAGCCGAACAGCCAGTGTCCCGACGAGTAGGTCGGAATATGCGCCTGATAGACCCGGCTGACCGGGAACGACTGCACGATCCTCTGGTGCGCGCGCTGCATGGCCACCGCGTCGTTGTGGTAAAACGGGCTCTCCTGCTGATTGACGAGAATCCCGTCCTCGTCAAGTGCCTTAAAGCAGTTGCCGTAGAACTCCTTGGTGAACAGCCCCTCTCCCGGCCCAAACGGGTCGGTGGAATCCACTAAGATCAGGTCGTATTCGTCCCGTTTGTCACGGACAAAGCGGAGCCCGTCCTCATAGAAAACGCGAACCCTGGGGTCGTCCAGTCTGCAGGCGGTCTGCGGCAGGTACTTTTTACAGGCCTCGACCACTTCGCGGTCGATCTCAACCAGGTCAATGCGCTCAATGCCCGGATAGCGCGTCAGCTCGCGCACCGCTCCGCCGTCTCCCCCGCCGATCACCAGAATCCGTTTTGCGGAAGGATTCACAGCCATCGGCACATGCGCGATCATCTCATGATAAATGAACTCGTCTTTCTCCGTCAGCATCATGAAACCGTCCAGCGTTAGAAAGCGGCCGAATTCCGGCGACTCAAAAATATCGATGCGCTGGAATTCGCTCTGGCTGCTGTAAAGCTGACGGTCCACCTTGATGGAAAAATTGACGTTTTTCGTATGTTTTTCGGTAAACCACAATTCCATCGTCAAATCTCCTTCAGAACCTGAATCGTTTTCATGCTGACATCCCGCATGCCGGTCAGCATGGCGCCCTTTTCTCCGGCATAGCGAACATATTCTACAATTTCCCGGGTAATTCGTTCTCCCGGGGCCACGACCGGAATGCCGGGCGGATAACACATGACGGATTCCCCGCTGATGCGCCCGGCGCTCAGTTCCACCGGAACCGGCTCTTTTTCGGCGTAGAACGCCTTCTGGGGCCGTTCGACCACCTGGGGCGGAATGTATTCCTGCGTGAGCAATCCGCTCTTGTCGCGCTCGTAGCGGCGCTTGATCTCGGAAAGGGCCGCAACCAGCCGCTCCGCATCAAGAGCGCGGTCTCCCATGGAAATGTAGGCGAGGATGTTGCCGAGGTCCCCGAACTCGATCTGAATATCGTATTCGTCCCGCAGCAGGTCATACACCTCGATCCCCGCCAGCCCGATGTCCAGCGTGTGGACCGAAAGCTTGGTCACGTCGAAGTCGTAAACGGTCCCGTCGTTGACCAGTTCCCGCGAAAACGCGTAATAACCGCCGATGCGATTGATCTCTTCACGGAGATACTCCGCCATGGAAACCACGCGCCGGAAGATTTCCCCGCCCCGCAGCGCGAGATTGCGGCGGGAGACATCCAGCGAGGACATGAGCAGGTAGGAAGCGCTGGTGGTCTGCGTCAGGTTGACGATCTGGTCGACATAGCTTTCATCCACGGCCGGACCGGTGAGCAGAAGGGAACTCTGGGTCAGCGAGCCGCCGGATTTGTGCATGCTGACCGCGGACAGGTCGGCTCCCGCCGCCATGGCGGAGACCGGCAGTCCCTCGCCGAAATAGAAATGGGTTCCGTGCGCCTCGTCGGCCAGAACGAGCATATGGTGTTTGTGCGCCAGCTCCACAATGGATTTCAGATCGGAGCAGATGCCGTAATAAGTCGGATTGTTCACAAAAACAGCTTTTGCGTCCGGATTTTCCTCGATCGCCCGGCTCACGTCCGAAAGCGACATCCCCAGGGAAATCCCAAGGCGCCGGTCGATGCCGGGGTTGACATAAACCGGAACCGCGCCGCAGAGAATCAGCGCGCTGATCGCGCTGCGGTGAACGTTGCGCGGCATGATGATTTTTTCGCCCTTCTTGCAGACGCTCATGATCATGCTCTGCACCGCGGACGTGGTGCCGTTCACCATGAAGAAAGCGTGGTGCGCGCCGAACGCCCCGGCGGCCAGTTCCTCCGCTTCCCGAATCACCGAGGAGGGATGGCAGAGGTTGTCCAGCGGCTTCATCGAGTTGACGTCCACCGTCAGGCATTTTTCCCCCAGGAATTCCGTCAGTTCGGGATTCCCCCTGCCGCGTTTGTGGCCGGGCACGTCAAACGGGACGATCCGCATGTCTTTAAAGCGGTTCAGGGCCTCCAGAAGCGGAGCCCGCTCCTGCCCCGTCAATGTTCCGCTCCCTCCGGCGTATCATAGACGTTCGCGCCGCTGAAAATCTCGATCATTTCCCTGCGCAGATTCTCCGTGATCGTCAGGCGCAGCTTGGGCGGAAGCTCATACACATCCGTGTTGAACAGATAATTCTGAAGGTCGATGTCCTTGATGAGCAGCTTCGTGTGGAACAGGTTGGCCTGATAGACGTTGATGTCGATCGCATCGTATTTCAGGAGGGTGGCGGCGTCAATATAATCCTGAATGGACGTGATCTTATGGTCCATAAAGAGTTTCTTTCCGCTGAAATCGCGCGTGAAGCCGCGGACGCGGTAATCGGCCGTGATGATGTCGGAGTCGAAGCTGCCGATCAGATAATTCAGCGTGTTGAGAGGAGAGATCTCTCCGCAGGTGGAAATGTCGATGTCCACGCGGAAGGTCGCGATCGCGTTGTCCGGATGATACTCCGGATAGGTATGCACGGTCGCGTGGCTTTTGTTCAGATGCGCGACGACCTCGCTGCCGGTGCCGTGGAGCACGCCCCTGCCCAGATTGCAGGAGCTGTCGATCTCATCGGGAGGAAACGCCTGCTCGGCAATCAGGAACGCGACGCTCGCGCCCTGCGGGTCGTAATCCTGCTTGCTCACATTCAGGACCTGGGCGCCGATCATTTCCGTCACGCGGTAAAGAATATCGGTCAGACGTTCCGAGTTGTACTGCTCGTCGATATATGCAATATAATCACGCTGCTCCCGTGCGCTTTTCGCGTAGCAAACATCATAAATGTTAAAGCTGAGCGATTTGGTAAGATTGTTGAAGCCGTAAAGTTTCAGCTTGTTTTCCAACCGTAACACCCGACCTTTCCCGGATTTAAAGCATTATGCGAATCACGAATTTTTTTTAAAAACAGCTGAAAAACCATTGAATTTCATGAATTTTACGGGTTAATCCTAAAAGATCTTCCTTATTCTCCGATTTTCATGTTTTTCTTGATAAATTCTCTTTAAAAAATCAATATATATTATATACAGAAATCCCTATTAGTCAAGGGAATTTCCCGGATTGCCCGATAAAATTTGGGCGCTGTCCAAAAGCCGGCGCTTCGGATTGCCTTTTCTGTTTTTTCATCCGCGGTTCAGTCTGCAAAACATCCGCGCCGATCAGGCGGATGTCTCCATCTCCATGAATAAGGTTTACCGAACCGCCGCAATTCATTCCGCAGTGTCCCATTTCTCACCGCAGTCCCAAGAGAGAAGAAGCATTTGAAAGGCAACAAGGCGGTATTTACCGGGAACTCCCGGCAAATACCGCCTTGTTGCCTTTTGAAATTGGAATTGGGTCTTGCTTATTTCAGTTCTTCCGTCGGGATTTCGTCCATATCGTCAAACGCGCGGTTTTCCCCGGCCATAGCCCAGATGAACGCATAGTTTGAAGTGCCGCAGCCCGCGTGGATCGACCAGCTCGGATTGATGACAGCCTGCTCGTTGTGCATGACGATGTGCCTGGTTTCCCGTCCCTCGCCCATCAGATGGAACACAACATTGTCTTTGGGAATATTGAAATACAGGTAGACTTCCATCCGCCTTTCGTGCGTGTGAACCGGCATCGTGTTCCAAACGCTTCCGGGCTCCAGAATCGTGCAGCCCATGGAAAGCTGGCAGGTCTGCAGAACGTCCGGGTGGACAAACTGGTTGATCGTCCTCAGGTTGCTGGTCCCGGAAGATCCCAGCCTGCGGTGGATTGCTTTTTCAAACGGGATCAGGGTCGTGGGACAAGCGCAGTGAGCCGGAGTGGAACACATGTAAAATTTGGGAGGCCGCGCTGCGTCCACGGCCTTGAAAACCACTTCTTTGGTGCCCATGGAAAGGTATAAACCGCACAAATGCCCGACCGCATACTCCCTGCCGTCGGCGATGACAATCCCGTCGCCGCCGATGTTGATCATGCCCAGTTCCCGGCGCTCCAAAAAACAGTGAACGCCGAAATTTTTCCAGCAGTCGATGTTTTGATCCAGGCGGACCTCCCGGACGACAGGCATGGCGCCCATGGTGACGATGCGGTCGATGTGGGAATAGGTGGCCGTGACGTCGTCCGGCTCAAAGAGTCTCTCGATCAGAAATTCCTTTCTGATTTCTTCGGTCGTGTAATGTTTAAAGTCTTTCTGGTTTGCTGAATAGCGTATGTCCAAGGTAATCCCTCCAGATGAATCATGAGAACGGTCAGGGCTGTTTGCCGATATAGGCCAGAATTCCGCCGTCCACATAAAGAATGTGTCCATTTACAAAATTGGATGCTTCGGAAGCGAGAAAAACAGCCGGCCCCATCAGGTCGTCGGTTTTCCCCCAGCGGGCCGCCGGGGTCTTTGAGATGATAAATTTGTTGAACGGATGATCAGGGGTGCGAAGCGGGGCGGTCTGCGGCGTTTCAATGTACCCGGGGCCGATGCCGTTGCACTGGATGTTGTACTGTCCGTATTCGGACGCGATATTCCGGGTCAGCATCTTCAGGCCGCCTTTGGCTGCGGCGTAAGCGCTGACGGTCTCTCTGCCAAGCTCGCTCATCATGGAGCAGATATTGATGATTTTGCCGTGGCCGCGGCGGATCATGCCGGGAATCACAGCCTTGGAGACAATAAACGGGGCGTTGAGATCAACGTCGATCACCTGGCGGAATTCCGACGCCGCCATGTCGCACATGGGGATGCGCTTGATGATCCCCGCGTTGTTCACCAGGATGTCGATCGGCCCGGCTTCGGACTCCGCTTTTTCAACAAGGCTTTTTACCTGATCCTCGTCGGTCACGTCGCAGACATAGCCGTGGGCCTGGATGTTCCGCTCTGCATACGCATCGAGGCCCTTATCGACAAGTTCCTGCCTCAGATCGTTAAACACGATTTTCGCTCCAGCCTGTGAGAAAGCGGTTGCAAGCGCCATTCCGATTCCGTAGGATGCGCCCGTTACAAGAGCCGTTTTCCCTTTCAGGGAAAATTGATTTAAAATATCCATCTTTAACCTCCAAATCATAGCTTGCCGTTCTTTTATCAACGGCCGGGGCACAGGCCGTTTCGACCCGGACCCTTCCGTATCAAAGCGCCGCTAAACGAAATCCTCCCGCATCGGAGTAAAAATATCCAGCAGCACGCCGGCTTTCAGGCAGGTGCAGCCATGCTCGACGCCATTCAGTTTCAACATGGTGTCTCCTGCTTTCACAATTCTTTTTTCTCCATCGATATTGAATTCAAATTCCCCGCTGACCACGTAGGTAATCTGTGTATGCGGATGATGATGGAGCGCGCCCGCCGCACCCTGTGCGAACGTGTTTTCCACGCACATCAGGTCTTTGCTGTACGCCAGTGTTCTCCTGACGACGCCTTTTCCATTATCGAAGGGTTCCGCTTCCCCGTGAAACACCCATCTTTGATTTAACATTCTGCTTTTTTCTCCTTATTCCATTTATCTTTTTTTCCAAAAGCCTTTTTAGCGGTAGGCCAAACGATGCTTAAAACGCCGACAAGAATAAACAAAAATGACACGGGGCGCGTGAAGAACATGGCATAGCTGCCGTTCGCGTAGCTGATGCTATTTCTGAAATAGCTTTCCAAATTGCCGCTCAGGACGAAAGAGAGGAGAAGCGGGCTCACCGGGATCTTGGCGATTTTCATCACGATGCCCAGCGCACAGCAGGCCAGCATCATGTAGATATCAAAAATGCTGTTCGCCGCCGTAAATGCGCCGATGAAGCAGATGACCAAAATGGCGCTGTACAAAAAGTGGTATGGGATTTTCAAAATCATCGGAAACCATCTTTTGGTTGCCAGTTCAACAATGAGTACAACGATCGCGCTTACAAGGACGCACGCAAAGACCAGGTATGATATTTCAGGATTCGACGACATCAGAAGCGGTCCCGGCTGCAGCCCGTGAATCATCATGCCCGTCAGCAGCATCGCCGTAATGCTGTCTCCCGGAATGCCGAGCGCGATCATCGGGATAATCGCGCCGCCGACAGAGGCGTTATTCGACGTTTCCGAAGCCCAAATGCCCCCCGGATAACCGGTTCCGAACAATTCGGAGTGTTTGCTGCTGGATTTTGCCTGTGCATAAGCGATCAGATTGGACACCCCGGACCCTATTCCGGGCAGAAAGCCCACCCAGAGTCCCAGCAAAAATGACCGGACGATGGTCCCGATATGCTCCGTAAAATCCTGCCTTTTGAGCCCAAGTCCTTTTAAATTCGCTTTTTTGACCTCAGGCAGCTCCTGCGAACCCTTCGCAAAGTTTTCCACGACCTGCAAACAGGCAAACACACCCAGCGTGATGGCGATCAGGCTGATGCCGTTGTCCAGATTATGGTTCCCAAACGTGAACCGCAGAACACCGGAAACGCTGTCCATTCCGAAGTAACCGAGCAGCAGACCGATTGCGGTCGACAAAAGGCATTTGAACATACTGCCTTCCGCCAGAGCCGACACCAGCGTGATGGCGCAGAAGCACAGGCTGAAGTACTCCCACGGGCCAAGCATCAGGGCCAGCTGGGCGATCAGCGGGCTTAAAAAGGTAGCGATCAGAATGGAGCCGAGCGTTCCGATAAACGACGCGATGATCCCGATCGAAAGCGCTTTGGAGGCCTCGCCCTTCTGCGTCATCGGATAAGCGTCAAAGGTCGTCGCGATGGATGAGGAGGCGCCCGGAATTCCCATCAACGTCGCCGAGATGAAAGCGCCGGACACGCCTCCAATATACATGGCCAAAAGCATGCAGAAGCTGGTTTCCGTATCCATGCTGAACGTTACAGGGAGCAGGAGGGAAATGCCAATCGCCGCGCTCAGGCCCGGTATGGCTCCGAAAATAATGCCTACAATACAGGTCCCCACGATCAGAAGAAAATGAACAGGCTGAAAACAGATCAGCAGACTTGTCAGATAGGTACTCATGATTCACCCCTTAAAATATGCCCAACACACCTTCGGGCAGACTGATGGCAAAACCTTTCGTAAAGATCAGGTAAAGCGCGGCTGTCAGGGCAACCGCAATCACCGCGGACAGCGCCGCCGGCACCTTTTTTCCGCCGCTCAGCATTTTGATCAGAACAAACGATATGACCGGGGTCGATATGTTAAAGCCGAGGAACTGAAGCCCGACGGCATAGAGGACCATCACGCCGAAAGCGACGAAAAGCCGTTTCCAGCCGTCCTTCGCCAGATAAGCCTCATCTTCCTCCCGTTTCAGCAGCGATTCGACAAGCATGCCTAATCCGCATACCGCCATCAGCGCTTCCGCAATAATTGGCATCAGGGTCGGTCCCGGCTCGACCAGGTTCGCCGGCGTTCTGATCTCCTGTGTGTGATAAAAAAAGAACGCGGCGGCCAATACGGCTCCAATCCCGACAATGCCGTCTTTTTTGAGCGTTTTTTCTCCCAATGGGATTCCCTCCTTTTTTCTGCGCTTGCCTCCCGTTACTGCTTCACACTGTAAATGCCGAGGTCCTTCGCCACCTTCACGGCGCTGTCGTATTCTTCCTGGTACATCTTCTGGGATTCCTGGACGTCGTGCCACTCGGCAATCTGGCCCATCTGTTTCATGCCCTTGGTGTATTCCGAGTCCGCGGACGCGATGTTTTTCAGGGAGGCGTTGATCTTTTCGACCAGGTCCTGGCTCATGCCGGCAGGCCCGACCAGGTAATAGCTCGTACCCCAGGCGACATTCTGATACCCCTGCTCCTGGACGGATTTATAGTTCTGTTTCTGCGCCGCGGCGGCGTCAAAATCTTCAATTTTCGCCCCGTCCGTCCCGATCGTGGCCAGGACCTTCAGCTTGCCCGCCTTCTCATATTCGAGCCCGTTGCTCAGCGAAATGCTTCCGATATCAATAAATCCGCCCGCGAGATTCGTCAGCCGGTCCGTTTCTTCGGCGCACTGCACATTGTTGAACTTGACTCCGCACTCCGACTCGATTTTTCCCAGCATAAACTGTGTCGTTCCGCCCGGAGCCATGCCCGCCTTTACGATTCCCGGATGGGTTTTGCAGTAATCGACCATTTCCTTGAACGTGTTGTAGGGAGCGTCTTTCCTCGCCGCGATGCAGCGAAGCCCGTTGTTCCCGATGGCCGCTATCACCGTTACCTGCTTGGCCGGATCGACCTCGCTGGTTCCGGTAATATACTGCGTCATGATCGCCGTGTGCGCCACACAGAGATTCGCGCCGTCCGGCTTCTGGTTTGCAATGTTCTGAAAGCACACGGCGGTATTGTCGTAATTGTAGACCGAGAAATTGATCCCCTGCTCCTTATTGAGCCCCGTGGAAAGATACCTGGTCGTCAGATCGGAACCGCCCCCGGCCTTTCCGGGCACCATCAGGTTCACGGTTCCGGCCGGCCAGTTTACACTCGAGGCCGAATCGGCCTTTGACGCGCCGGAAGACGCGGAGCTCCCCCCGCCGCTCTGCGAACACGCGCAAAGCATGGACCCCAATAAACATACGGCTAAAACGCTTTCCAATACTTTTTTCATTTTCATACTCCTTTTTATTTTCTTGATGCTGATGCATCAGCTTTCCACGTAGAATACCTGGCGGCTCTCCATCAGGCCGTCCTCTTCGAGCCTTGCGAGATCCATGCGCTGAGGATTCCCAGGGACATCCGTCTGGCAGTAGAATCTGCCGTTCTTTTCTTCCGGCCGGTACAGCATATACTCCCCGACCGGCTTGCTGATCGGCTCATGGTACTCGATCAGCTCGTCCTCCCTGTACAGACACCCGAAAATCGCATTCAGGTATACCCTGCCGCCGGAAGAGAAGCGGACGTGGTGTTCCCTTGCCATGTCCCTGATCCGGATCAGGTCGTCCATCCGGCTCATTCTGCCGACGGACGGCTGCAAATGGTCCACGCCCTTCTCTATGTAGGTCTCATAGGCAAACGAGATCCTCATGGATTCCCCGAATGCGATTGGAATCGAGATCCCCATGTTCTTCAGCCGCTTGATCTCATTCATATCGTGCGAATGGACCGGCTCTTCCAGCCATGCGGGACGGTAAGGTCCCACAAGCTCTGAAAAATGGAATGCGGTTTCGGCGTCCCATTTTTGGTTGGCGTCTACCGCGATATCGATTTTGTCACCAACCGCCTTTCTGACCTTTTCCAGCCGCCTTACATCTCTTTCGATATCACTGCTGCCGACTTTGAATTTGACGGTCGTATACCCCTCTTCGGCATAACGGACCATGTCTTCCACCAGCGCGCTGTCGTCCAGTAAGATCGAACCTCCTCCCTTGTAGGCCGCGGCCCAGTCCTTTTTCGCGCCGAGGAAACGGTGCAGCGGCAGTCCTGCCCTCTGGGAAAGAATGTCCAGCATCATCAGGTCCAAAGAACCGACTTCCACTGCCTGCGGGCTTTGGAATCCGCTGTTCCGCACCTTCCAGTACAAATTTTTCCGCCACTCGTTGTAGCTTCTTTTCTCTCCGTTGAGAATGAGCGGAAGGATGTCTTTTATAAAACCGCGCCCGACGCAAAGGTGCGCGCAGGCGCCTTCTTCATCGTAGAGCTCAATGCATCCATGCTCGGGCGCAAATTTTCCCATCCCGCCCGTGCCGTCCTGAAAGGGCCTTGGCAGCGGAATCGGCTTAAAGCTGTAATATACCGCTTTTCGGAACTGGATTTGATCCTTAAAATCAAATGAAAACATCAGAAGCCTCCTAGGTGTTCGCGCTGAATTTTGTCTTATATTGTAACCGCTGCCGCGGGAAGGATCAATTCTTTTCCTGACCAAAAAGGCCTTTCGTTTTTATGCAGTACAACTTTGGATTTCAGTATGAATGAAAAACATTTCAATCGGCTTTTTTGCATTTCAGTTTTATTTCAACATGAAATGGATCCGATGCCTTCTCCTAAATTTTTTTTTACAAAATTCTTTGGGTTTATGGTATAATCGTACAGAAAAATATTATTTTGACGTCTCTTTTAGGAATGGGAGGAAATTATGTCGGGGATCGCTCTGTTTGCTCCGGACGATGAGACCTGCCATCAGGCGGAGGATTTTCTGAAAACAGCGAAAGACAGCCATATTTCTATCTTTAAAAGGAGCCAGACGGAAGACATCCTCGTGGAGGCCCAGAAAGCCATATCCGAGGGAGTCACTATCATCATTGCGAGGGGCCGTCAGGCGGAGATCATAAAAAAGAATACGAATGTCACCGTTGCGGACATCGTATTAACGGCTCAGGAACTTGGCCTTCTGATTCTGAAGGCCAAGAATATCATCGGCATCAATAAGCGCCGGATTTGCATCGGACTGTTCGGATGGGGGGAAATGTTCTGCGATACCACCTATTTTGAACAGCTGTATGACGTGACTTTGAGGCGTTATCCGCTGCACGAAGAGGAAGAATGGCGCAATGTAATCCGGAACTCGGTAAATGACGGGATTGACATTATCATCGGCGGCAAATCCGTTATGGAATACGCCGAGGCGATCGATATTCCCAGTCTCTACCTCTCGGGAACCGGGGAATCTCTGCGGGTCGCCATAAAAAATGCCGAGTCTCTTTACCATATGGCAAAAATCGAGGAGCGCAACTACGCTCAGTTTTCCACCGTGCTGGACAGTTCTTCCAACGGCATCATCAAACTGAGCAGCAACGGCAAGATCCTGATTTTGAACCGCATGATGGAGGAAATTATCGGCATTGGTTCGGACAAGCTGATTGGGCTTCCGATCAACCGCATTTTCAAGGAGATCAACCAGGAAAAGATTCTTGAGGTTTTAAACGGAGAAACCGAAAACTATTCCACGCTTCTCACTTTCCGAAACCAGGAGCTGGTTTTGATCATGGAGCCGATCATTGTCGATCAGGCGATCGAGGGAGGCATCCTTTCCTTCAACCGCTTGCACCGTATTAATGCCGCAAACAAAAATCAGCTGGAGAAGCAGTATCTCAGCGGTTATGTCGCGCACGCCACATTCGACGACATCAGTAAAAAAATGAAAGGGCTTTATAAGATCGTGGAAACCGCGAAGCTGTACGCCCTGTCTTCCAGCCCGATGCTGATCGAGTCGCTTTCCGGCCCCGAACTGGATGTGATCGCTCAGGGAATCCATAATTACAGCATGAGGAGAAACGGCCCATTCCTCATGATCAACATGGCCGGCATGACGGAAGATCAGCAGTCCGCCGCGCTGTTCGGCACGCCGGGGTCCCAGGACGGCGGCGCCCTTTTGGATGCGGATCACGGCACGCTTGTCATTCAAAGCATCGACAAGCTCAGCCTTCCCATCCAATACAAACTGACCAGAGCGATCCGCTCCAAAAGGATCTCCACCGGCAAACGGCCGTCAGACTTCACGATTTTTGACACGCGCATTATCGCCTGCACCGCAAAGGACCTGACCGAACTTAGAAAAAAGTACCTGTTTCGCTCCGATTTGTACTTCACTTTAAAGTCGCTCTGCCTCAGGATCCCGGAGCTGAAAGACAGGCCGGAAGACGTGGCCTTCCTGCTCAGCACCTACACCAGGCAATATATGCAGCAGTACTCCCGGTTTCACGTGCTGACCGGCCAGGCCAGGAAACTGCTCCTGGAATATCCCTGGGAAGGAAACAGCATTCAACTGCAGACTTTTTGCGAGCGGATGATTCTTACCGCGCAAAGCCGAAGCATCACGGAAGAATACGTGCTTTCCCTCCTGAATGAGCTTTACCATAACGACCTGAACATCTATGAGGACATGGCTTCTGAAAAACTCAAAAACGCGGAATTCCTTGACAAACTTGAGGACCCCATGTACAAACTGATTTACGGCGCCCTGCAAAAATACAAGGGAAACCGCAAGCTTGCCGCCGCCGAGCTTAAAATCAGCACCACGACTTTATGGCGTAAAATGAAAAAATACCAAATGACTCAAGACTGGCAGAAGTAGAAGGAACAACAGTATGGCATTACTGGGAACAACTCGGGAAGCGTGCGGTTTCGCCTCAACAATCACCGGCCGTGCGTGCGGGACGGTCAGACGGCAGCTTAATCGAAAAAGGAAGGACCTCCTTTTGCTAAAACAGTGCGGGCAGCGCCGACCGCACAAAAATGCAAAAGGAGGTCCTTTTATAACAATGGATGAAAAAGTTTACCGCAAAAACCGTCAATGACTGCTGCGGGCTGTTTTGACAAAGTCCCCGGGATTAGTGGAGCTCAGCCGATAAATTCTTTGACAATGGAGTTAAAACGCTCAGGTTCTTCAAAAAACAGAAGATGTCCGCGTTCTTCGAAAAGCTCAAGTTTGGAGTTTGGAATGTGTTCCTGGTTCCACACCTGCGCTCTCCAGTCTATAAAGCTCTTTTTGCCCCCGATAATCAGCGCCGGAATGGTAATCGTGGGAAGCACATCCCTCCAGTCGCCAAGCCAATGAGTAAAGGCAAGAGTGGCTGTATAATCAGCCGGCATCTTTATGTTCTCGGCTATGAGGGCGTTTTTGTCTTTTTCGGGGACCTGCTTTGTGAGAAGGCCTTCGATCAGTGCCTTTGAATACGCCGCTTTATCCTCACGGATCGCCTTGCAGTTCGCAAGCAATTCCTCATAGGTCCAAAGCCCGATCTCATTCTCCTTACATTTGAGCAGCCATGCGGGCTCATCGACGAGGATCATTTTCGACAGCCGCTCTGAGCCGAAGGTGTCCCAGTAACTCCATATGACGGAGCAGCCCATCGACCATCCCAGGATATTGACGTCCTTCAGATTCAGACCGACCAGCATATCATGGATATCCTTTGAAAGACGGGAAAGGCGGTAGCCATGATCCGGCTTTTCCGACTCGCCGTGGCCGCGCTGATCCACCGCAATCACCCTGAAATCCTTCGCCAGCTCCGGGATATTGTACCTGAACGCTTCCGAGGACTGCGCCCAGCCGTGGATCATGACAAGCGGCTTGCCGGAACCCGCTTCCAGATAGTGCAGTTTCGTTCCGTCGCTAACGGTAAAATACTTTGACATTATGCTGTCCATTTCAATTCTCCCCTTTAATTTTATCGTTTATTAAGCCGGGGACCAATTCACGGCGGTTTACACCACCTCCTAAATTCCGTCAGCACGAATTCAGCCCCCTGTGCGAATGGTGGACTGCAAGCTGTGCGCATTTATCGGTGAATAAAATTGCACCATTTATAGCGCAACAGGCTACGGCTGTCCACAACAGCCCGGTTTGCAATTAGACGTTAACGCCTTGCTTTTTACAGGGATCCAAGCAGCAGCCGAAGAAATATCGGTGCAAAAACATGCACCTTTTACTGCAACGGATTCTATAACATTTTCTCAGACAGGAGAGAAATAGCCGAAACTGCATTTTTCCCAATTTTGCTTTACAATAAAAGTAATTTTATTGTATAATTGAGAATGGTGTATTATACAGCTTTGAAACAGCCGCTTTTCTCAATCCCTTCGAATCCGCCCCGGCGCGGTCTTATTAATAGTGCTATTATTTTCACCATTAATATAATCCATTCTGTGGGATTTGTCAAGCAGCTTTAACAGATTTGTTTTGATACGAGAGAGTATAATGGAGGCAACAACGTGCAGTTGGTAGTTTTGGCGGGAGATCTGGGGCCTAAATGGTTCCATGTTGCTCTTCGTGCGATGGTGCTGATCGCGAGGTCGAACGGCATGATGACCAGTTCTCAGCTTGCGGAAAAGCTCGGGTGCGAAAATACCTATCTCAAGAAAATCATGATCCGCCTGGCGAAAAGCCATCTTATCGTATCATACCCCGGACGATACGGGGGATACTCACTCGGCAAGCCGGCTGGTCAAATCAAGGTGCTTGATGTTTATCAGGCGCTGGTCACGACGACACCGACTCCTTATTATTCAGTGCCGTCGACTGGCCCCGAGTATTATATTTCGCTGATCGTTACAAAGGGCGAAAAAGCGTTTCAAAGCGTGCTGAATGAATTTACGATGGAAGACCTTCTCGAGGACGGAGAAGACGAATGACCGCGTTTTTACGCGCCGGGGTAAAACACATGCTTCAGCGACCAGACTGACGTGCCGATTGCGTGTCTGCTGATTCTGGCTTCGGGAAGTTCAAGCTGAAACGCGTGAATGCCGCCCGGATAAAGCGTGAAACCGGTCGGGACACCCGCCTGAGAGAGCCTTGTCACAAAAGCGATCGTTTCGTCCCGGTGCGGGTCCAGATCCCCCACATAGCAGTAGCATGGGGGCAAACCGTGCAGATCAATTTCCCGCGCCGGCGCCGCGTAGGGAGAAACGTCGTCCCTGTTCTCGTGCCCTTTTCCAAGGTAAAAGTTCCATATTTTTCTGACCGAATCGTAATTCAGGGCTCTCGGGTCCCTGAATTCGGTACTCGACTTGGTTCTCAGGCGATCATCTATGGTTGGGGCGATCGGCATCTGAAAGACAGGCATCGGGCCACCGCGGTCTCTCGCCATCAGGCATACCGCAACCGTCAGGCCACCGCCGGAACTCAGTCCTGTAACAGCAATTCGCGACGGGTCCACGCCGATTTCTTCTGCGTTTGAAGAAAGCCATAAAAGCGCAGCGTAACAATCCTCATAAGCGGCCGGAGCCGGGTTTTCCGGCGCCAGCCTGTACGCGGGCGATACGATGACGCAGCCGACATCTTTCACATATCGATAACACATGGCGTCTTCATGCTCAGGGCTTCCTATTGTGTAGCCGCCGTAATGAAAATACAAAAGGCCGGGGAGGTTCCCGGTCCTTATTTTTGGTCCGTAAAGGCGGATCTGAATCGGCGGCGCGCCTTCCGGACCCGGAATAAGCCGTTCAGATACCGAAACTTCCGGGTCCGGAGGAACGGGAATCGGAGGATAAATGATATCTCTTCCGATTTTTTTTATGATATTCGCGCTGCTCCATGCGCCAAGATAGGCCGGCGGCTGTGTTAAAATGTGAACGAATTCCGGGTCAATATGCTGATCCAAATAGGATTCACCCATCTACATGCCTTCTTTACCGTTTTCCCTGCGAATCTGGGTTCCGGATTTAAACCCTGTCAGCCGTTTTTTCAGGAAAGGCCGCTTTTCTGTAATAGACAAGCGATGTCAATCGGCTTTGACCGCAGAGGTTCTTCTAAATTAATGGAGGAATCAACCCATGACATTCGTCAGACTGCCCAGTTTTTCAATGGTGACCCGGACTTCGTCGCCGGGCTTCAGCCATTGCTGTTTTTCTTTCGGCATTCCCAAAATAACGCCGGCGGGTGTTCCGGTAAAGAGGATATCTCCGGGCTTCAGGGTCATGAACCGGGAAACATAGCTGATGACGGTCGCGCAGTCAAAGATCATGTCGCGTGTGTTGGCGGACTGCCGCAGTTCGCCGTTGACGCGGCATTCAATTTTCAGAGACTGGGGGTTGATTTCGTCTGCGGTCGTGATGAATGGACCGACAGGAGCGAATCCGTCGCAGGTTTTGCCGAGCATCCATTGTGGAGTCCGGGACTGAAGGTCCCGCGCGGAAAGGTCGTTTCCCGGCGCGTAGCCGAACACGCAGGAAAGAGCTTCCTCTTTTGTAACGTCGCGCGTTTCCCGGCCGATGACAACGACCAGTTCCGCTTCGTAATCGAATTTCTCCGCAGCCGAGGGAAGCCTGATGACATCATGGTGGGCCGCAAGCGCATTGTTATACTTATTGAAGAGAACCGGATATTTCGGTATCTCCGACTTTGTTTCTGAAGTGTGGCTCACATAGTTCAACCCGACGCAAAGAATCTTTTCAGGACTTGTCACACAGGGCAGGTAGCAAATGTCGTTTTCCAAAATCGGCTGCGTTCCCGATTCGGCAAAAAGCCTGAGGTTTTTCAATGCCACTTCTCCACCCAGAATTACATCTTCCATTGTCCGCAAAGCATTGCCGCCCGGCGAGGCCGCAGCATCGATCAAACCATTTTTCGTCAGGATCCCAAGCCGTTTTTTCCCATTCAGAGAAATTTGCGCCAGTTTCATGCTGATTTCTCCCTTTTCATCATTTTTCACTGATTTGCTTAGGTCTCGTTTGAAAAATCAAGGAACTTGTCTATCAAACAAGGCCTAGCGTTTTGTTTTTCAGTATATCATATCGCCTCAGTGGTTCAATTCAACAAATGGAATATTTCGCATGCTTCTGTCCCCGTCTTTTGCTTTTTCGGCGGCTCCATTACTGGAAAACGTATTGTATATCGGACGGGTTCCCCGTTAAATGCTTAACAATAGCGCTTCTTTCAGGACCGGATTCTCCAATTGGGACCATCTAACCTGTTGATCCCCCCAAGCCATTCCAGAATAACCAATCCTCTTCTATATGTTTCATTATTGCAATGATACTTCTTTCAAGCTCATAGATCAACCGATTCGTTACTGTTTCTTCCAATTTTCATAAATGTCGCTTGGTACCTATCCCGCATGCCCGAACAGCAAGAAAAGGCGGTTTCTCCCGGTCAGTACCGCCTTTTTTCGTTTCGTGCTATTCTATTCCTGGTAAAAAGCAGGTCATTTCGTATCATTCTCCGCTCGCTTCTCAAGATAAGCATTCAGACCGTCAAGGAACGCTTCCGGATTCTCCACTTTTTTAATAGCAAGCAATTCCCCAAAGCTTCGGGGGTACGCTCCCGAACAAGTGAAAACCGTTACGCGATTTTGTAGGCAATACTCCAGAATTCCGGGAACTCTGTAAACATCTTCCACCATCGTATCCTTTGTAATTTTCATAATAGCTCCCCCTGACTGGATAATACTTATAAATAAACAAATTCCGGATGTTTTGGCATCTGAATCAAACTGCAATCGGAAGCTTCAAAGCATTTTTATTATACTTCTCATAACTCGATAAATCAACCAATACTCCTGCCCCCATTTCCAATTTCTACAAATAAGCCTAGACACCCAAAACATAAGGCGGCACCCTCCGGTTTCTCCCGGTCAGTACCGCCCTTTCTCGCTTCGTGCTATTCTATTCCTGGTAAAAAGGTGGTCAAAATCACCTGTTTTGCCGGGCTCTATCCCGCGAAAGCCTCTTCGGCCCTCTCTTTGTAGTGGTGGGCCTCTTCAAGCATCATGTCCTTGACCTTCATCAGTCGGATCTGCGTGGAGCGCTCGTTCTCATCGAGCTTCATCGTGATATATTTGATATTCTCCTGCAGGTCCGGAATCATGATGTGTTCCAGCGCGTTCACGCGGCGGCGGGTCTTTTCTATCTCGGCAGCCATCATGCGGCAGGATTTTTCGACCTCCGCGAGCTTCAGCATATCCGGAAGCAGGTCCGCCAGCGACTTGACCGCGTCGTCCAGATCGCCGGAGGTAAACGCAAAGCCGTAGGAGTAAATGTCGTTCGGATCGGACGTCCGGGTCTGATATTTGAAAACCGGAACCTCCACGCTCATGACGTTGCGCTGCGAGACCTCCAGCGAGACCTCCTGCTTGGGAGCCATCAGGGCAACGTTCACTTCCTCGTCGGGCATTCCCGCGCGGGCCAGAACAAAATTCTGGTTTGCGGAGCGGATCCCCCCCTCAACCTTCTCTCGCAGGGAACGGTTCAGGCGGACCAGATCCAGGTACTGCCGCATCAGTTCGTCGCGTTTGTCTTTTAAAAGTTTATGCCCGCGCATCGCGGTGACCAGCTTTTTCTTCAGCCGTGTCAGCTCCATGCGGGTCGGATTCACATGTGTGGCGGCCATCCCGTAGCCCCCTTCCTATCACTTGCCATAATACTGGTCGAGGAATTCATCCTTGATTCGTTTCAGCTCGCCGCGCGGCAGAATGGAAAGCAGCTTCCAGCCAAGGTCCAGCGTTTCTTCAATGCCGCGGTTGCTGTCATAACCCTGGGAAACATACTGCTTTTCAAATTCGTCGGAAAATTTCGCATACAGCTTGTCAATATCCGTCAGCGCCGCCTCGCCGAGAACCACCATCAGTTCCTTGGCGTCTTTGCCGCGCGCATAGGCCGCAAAAAGCTGGTTCATCGTATCCGCGTGGTCGGCGCGCGTCTTGCCTTTGCCGATGCCCTTATCCTTCAGGCGGGAAAGCGACGGCAGAACGTCGATCGGCGGCGCGATACCCTTGCGGTAAAGCTCGCGGCTTAAAATGATCTGACCCTCCGTGATATATCCGGTCAGGTCCGGGATCGGGTGGGTCTTGTCGTCCTCCGGCATGGAGAGGATCGGGATCAGCGTAATGCTGCCGCTCTTCCCCTTCTGCCGGCCCGCGCGCTCGTACAGGGACGCGAGGTCCGTGTACATGTAGCCCGGATATCCGCGGCGTCCGGGAACTTCCTTGCGCGCCGCGGAGATCTCGCGCAGCGCGTCGGCATAGTTCGTGATATCCGTCAGGATGACCAGCACATGCATGTTCTTTTCAAACGCGAGATATTCGGCGGCGGTCAGCGCCATGCGCGGCGTCGCGATCCGCTCGACGGCCGGGTCGTTCGCCAGATTGACGAACACGACGGTCCGGTCGATGGCGCCGGTCTCGCGGAAGCTCTCGATAAAGTAGTTGGACTCTTCGTAGGTGATGCCGATGGCGGCGAACACCACGGCGAACGGTTCTTCCGTCCCGATCACCTTCGCCTGTTTCGCGATCTGCGCCGCGAGATTCGCGTGCGGCAGGCCGCTGGCGGAAAAGATCGGAAGCTTTTGCCCGCGGACCAGCGTGTTCAGTCCGTCAATAGCGGAAACGCCGGTCTGAATAAATTCCTGCGGGTAGTTCCGCGCCGCCGGGTTCATCGGCAGGCCGTTGATATCAAGCCGTTTTTCCGGCAGAATTTCCGGACCGCCGTCGATCGGGTGTCCAAGGCCATCGAAAATGCGGCTGAGCATATCCTCCGAAACGCCGAGTTCCATGCTGCGGCCGAGAAAGCGGACCTTGCTGTTGTCGAGGTTGATGCCGGTGCTGCTTTCAAACAGCTGAACCAGCGCGTTGCCGCCGTCGATTTCCAGCACCTTGCAGCGGCGCTTTTCACCGCTCGCCAGCTCGATTTCTCCCAGTTCGTTGTAGGCGACGTCTTCCACGCCGCGGACCAGCATCAGAGGACCCGCAACCTCCTGAATGGTCTTGTATTCCTTTGGCATCAGAAGTCCTCCTTTCGGCTGAGCAGGTCTTCAATTTCTTTTCCGAGCTCCGTCGTGATTTCATCGAATTCCGCAGCGACTTTGTCCGCCGCAATATACTTGAAGCGCCCAATCCTCTCGCGGACCGGCAGGCTGACAAGGCCGTTGACCGGCGCGCCCTTCTGCAAAGCCGCCACCGTGTCGTCGTAGAACCGCAGAACCAGCTTCATCGTCAGGTACTGCTTTTCCAGCGGCGTGAACATGTCGACTTCGTTAAAGGCGTTCTGCTGCAGGAAATCCTCGCGGACGCTCCGCGCGGCTTCCAGCTTGAGGCGGTCCGGGGCGGAAAGGGCGTCCATGCCGACCAGCTTGACGATTTCATCCAGCTCGCTTTCGTCGTGCAGCAGGCGGAGAATTCTTGCGCGCAGCTCCATCCAGTCCGGATGCACATTTTCATTGAACCATTTGCCCAGGGAATCGGCGTACAGCGAATAACTGGTCAGCCAGTTGATGGCGGGGAAATGACGGGCGTAAGCCAGCGCGGAATCCAAACTCCAGAACACCTTGACGATGCGCAGCGTCGCCTGGGATACCGGCTCGGAAATATCGCCGCCCGGAGGGGAAACGGCTCCGATGACCGACAGTGAGCCTTCGCGGTCTTCTTTTCCGATGGTCTTGACGCGCCCGGCGCGCTCATAGAACTGAGCCAGACGGCTTCCCAGGTAAGCCGGGTAGCCTTCTTCACCGGGCATTTCCTCCAGACGGCCGGACATCTCGCGAAGGGCTTCCGCCCAGCGGGATGTGGAGTCGGCCATCAAAGCGACGGAATAGCCCATGTCTCTGAAGTATTCCGCAATGGTGATTCCCGTGTAAATGGAGGCTTCCCGCGCGGCCACCGGCATGTCGGAGGTGTTGGCGATCAGCACGGTCCGTTTCATCAGGGAATAGCCGGATTTCGGGTCCTTCAGTTCGGGGAACTCGTTCAGAACGTCGGTCATTTCATTGCCGCGCTCACCGCAGCCGATGTAGACGACAATGTCCGCGTCCGCCCACTTGGCGAGCTGATGCTGCACGACGGTCTTGCCGCTTCCGAACGGTCCCGGGACCGCCGCCGTGCCGCCGCGCGCGATCGGGAACATCGTATCGATGATCCTCTGCCCGGTGATGAGCGGCATGTCGGGCGAAAGCTTTGTCTGATACGGGCGGCCGATCCGGACGGGCCATTTCTGCATCAGGGAGATTTCCCGTTCCGCGCCGTCCTCCGTCCGAATCTTTGCCACGATCTCCTCGACCGTATAATCTCCCTCGGCAATCGACGAAACCGTTCCCGTGGTCCCGTTCGGCACGAGAACCCGGTGCTCGACGATCTCCGTTTCCTGCACGGTTCCCAGAATATCGCCGCCGGTGACCTGATCCCCAGCGGATACCTTCGGGACAAAATGCCATTTTACATCGCGTTTTAGGGCGGGAATCTCGACCCCGCGCTGAAGGTTATTGCCGGTCATTTTCATGATTTCCTCCAGCGGGCGCTGGATTCCGTCGTAAATGCTGCTGATCAGTCCGGGGCCCAGTTCCACGCTCAGCGGCGCGCCGGTGGATTCCACCGGTTCGCCCGGCTTCAGGCCGGAGGTCTCCTCATAGACCTGAACGGAAGCCTGGTCCCCGTGGATCTCTATGATTTCACCAATCAGGCGCTGCTCGCTGACACGCACCACGTCGAACATATTCGCGTCGCGCATTCCGTCGGCGATGACCAGAGGTCCGGCAACCTTTTTGATCGTGCCTTTGCTCATTTTCCTTCTCACCTGCTTCTTTCGTTATCGCTGTTGAAAATAATATCGGAGCCGACCGCCTGCTCCACCGTTTTCTTCACGTTCCGCATTCCGATCCCCGTATTCCCGGAAACGCCCGGAATCGGAATGATGGCCGGAAGCTGCTGGGACTCATACCGGCTGATTTCCGACGAAAGGCCCTCGAACACCGCCTCCGTCACATAAATCACGGCGTAGTCCTCCTCCGCAAGGCGTCTCAGTTCCCCGGAGGCTTCGGCAAGATCCCGAACGGGACATACGTCCAGCCCCAGCGAGGCAAATCCGTAAATGCTGTCGCGGTCGCCGAGTACGGCGGTTTTATACATACGTCTCCCTCAGCCTTTCCCGGACGGACTCATCCGAAAGCCGGTTCAGCTTGCCGGACAATATGATCCTGACCGTTTTTATTTCATTTTCCCGCGCCAGAAGGTATGCAGCGACCGGCGCGATGGTAAACGGGTTGTATTTCTGCGGGCGGATCTGCTCCATCAGCAGATCATCACACCAGCGTTCAAACGAAGAGACCGATTTCCGCACGGCGGGCACGGCTCCCGCGTAGGGCGTCATGGCCAGATACTCCAGAACGGCATCCACGCCGGACGCCGCCGCGCGGGCCAGCTTTTTTACATCAAGCGTGGAGCAGGGAGCAAGGGCGTGTTCAAGGAATTCCAGCGGCTTGCCCGTGCGCGCCGAACGGACGGCGATCCGGATATCGGCGGACGCGACCGTCAGCTCCGCGTATTTCTGCAGCACTTCATTGTCGGATGCCATGCCGGCATTCAGCACCGCTTCCAGGGCGGCCCGGTCGATGACGACATCGCACATCTGGCCGTCGTGGTTTTGCAGAAGCACCCTGCACGCCTCCTGAGCGGCGCCGCGCATCTGCTCAGGCAGCTGCGTGAAGTCCTGGTCCCGGACCGCCTTCAGAATCAGGCTGGGATCGATCGTTCCGCTTTCGAAATAGATGTTCGGCGTCTTCGAGTCCATGCAGACTTCCTTCACCGCCGCTTTCAGATTGTGGTAATCGTTTGCGTAAAGGAAGACGTCAAACGCCGACAGATCCTCACCGATCAGCTCCCGAATCAGCTTCCATGTCTTTTCGCGCTCCGCGGACAAAATCTCCCCGGCATTGCCGGAAGAAACATCCCACCCTTTTTCGGAAAGGACATGCAGGCAATCCTCGTAATTTTTGCAGGCCATCAGCTGTTCCAGCGTCTGAGCGCCGAAAAGCGACAGCTCCTTCGAGCGGATGCGGGCAACTGCATATACATAATCCTGTTTTTCGGCCATTTTCAACCCCCCGCAAACACGAGCTGGTTCACCTTGTCCTGCAGCTCGTCGCGGCGGGCGTCAAACAGAGCCGAAAACGAGCAGTTTTCCTCGATTCCGCCATAGGACAGCACAAAACCGCCGTCAATATTCCTCGCCTGCCCGGAAACCCTGAGCGACGCGCCCTGCCCTTTGACGGCGGCGTTCAGAGCCGCTTCAAAACCGGCGGGAAGCCTCTTCAGGTCAGCGGGGGAAAAGAGGATCTCCCCCTCGCGGGGCAGCGCGTTTTTCACCGCCATCTTCAGAATAAGCTTAAAATATTCGTCGTCGGGCAGGGCATACAGAGACTGCTTTGCCTTTTCAATGATATCCGCAATCAGCTGTTGCTTTGCGCCCAGAACCGCCTTGCGAATCTGCAGGGCGGCCGCAGACTCGGCCCTCTCCCGGATCATGGCCGCCTCTTCTTCGGCGCGCCTGCCGACGGCGGCGCACTGCTCGGCCGCATCCTTCCCGGCCTGGCTGCGGATCTCTTCCGCCTGTGCGCGCGCTTTTTCCAGCATCGCGTTCACCGCCGAGTCCGATTCGGACGTGATATCCTGTATGATTTTATCTAACCCTGTCATTGACAAGTTCTCCTAACTGTTAAACGTTCAGTCCGCCGACGCCGAAAATCGCAAGAATGGAAACCAGAAGGGCAAGAATCGCGTATGTTTCAACCATTGCGGGGAAAATCATGGCTTTGCCGAACTGGTCCGGGCGTTTGGAAACGAGCCCGATGCTGGCGATTGCGGCATTGCCCTGGTGAATGGCGGAAAAATAGCCGACCAGCGCCATCGGCATGCAGGCCGCAAAATACAGCAGCCCTTTCGCGCCGGACATGGCCCCCGCTCCGCCGCCGAGGATGCCGGTCTGGGAAAGAGCGATAAACGCGATCAGCAGGCCGTAAATGCCCTGTGTGCCGGGAAGGAGCTGAAGGACGAGCACCTTGCCGAACATGGACGGATCCTCCGTGACGACGCCCGCCGCCGCCTGGCCGGTTTTGCCGACTCCGTGTGCCGAGCCCATTCCGGGGAGAAGCGCTGCGAGCGCCGCGCCCAAAAGCGCAAGGGGAAGCCCAAGACTGTTAAAAAAGTTCATGATTCATTTTCCTCCTTGAATTGATAATATTTAGTATGAGCGCTTGCGGAAAATGGGGTGAACTTCCGCCCGCCGCCCGAATAAAACTTGCCGAAAAACTCCACGTACTGGAGTCGGTTCGTATGAACGTACGCGCCCAGCATATTGATCATGATGTTCATCGTATGCCCCACGATGAATATCAGGATGAAGACAATCGCGCCCACGACGCCGCCGCCGGACATGCTCGCCATCTTGTTGACCACGCTGGCGATGACCCCGGTTGCAAGCCCCAGGGCCAGCAGGCGGGAGTAGGAAAGCACGTCGCTCAGATACCCCGTCACGTTGTACAGGGCGTACAGCCCCTTCATGATCCGCTTGACCGGACTGCGCGATTCGCGTCCGCCCGTCAGGATAATGCCGACCGCCCCCACGGCCGCGGCGACTGTCGCGACCTTCGCGGCGGCTGCCGAAACCGTGAAGGTAAGGCTGAACATGTCGTGCATCATGCTCGTGGAAAGCAGGAGCACAATGAGCCCGCCGACCAGCAGATACCAAAAGACCACATCATACAGCGCGTCCAGATACCGTCCCGTGTGCAGCGCCTGATACAGGTTGGCGCCCAGCCCGGCAAAGAGGTGGATAATACCCACCAGCAGGCAGAAAACCAACAGGCGCATCGGCTGGTTCAGCGGTGCGAACCAGACGGCCGGTATGGTCACATTCGCGTGAAAGAAGGTCTTTCCCACCACGTCGACCACGTCCCCGAAATAGCTGCCGAACATCACGCCCCAGAAGGTCGTGGAAAGGCCGCAGTAGAAAAACATGTTCATCATGTGATGCATGGACAGCTTCATATGCGGATACTTTTTCATGAGAATGAATGTGACGAGGGTCATGATGATTCCATAAGCCGCATCGCCCAGCATCATGCCGTACAGAAAGTAATAAAACGGAGCCATCAGCGCAGTCGGATCGATTTCTCCCTTGCCCGGCAGGCTGAATGACTCGACGACATCCTCCACCGGGGTTGCAAACGCGTTGTTTTTTAAAAGGACGGGAGCGTCGTCCTTTTCGTCCGGGTCGGAAAACTCGATCGCCAGGTCGAATCTTTTGGAAAGCGCCGCTTCCAGGCCCGAAGCCTTTTTCGCCGGAACATAACCGGTCAGAAGGAAAGTGCGCTTCGACTGTGCCAGACGCCCGATCACCTCGTATTTTTCCGAGCGCATGGTATCGTAATCTTCCAGCAGTTTCAGGTCGCCGCGGCATTCCGCATAGCTCTTGACCTCGGATTCGTCGCGCTCTATGGACTTCCTGCACTCCTCTTCCTCCGCTTTCAGCGCTTCGGTTTCCCTCGCCGGCGTCCTTTCCGGCTGGACGGCCGGCCTTGCAAAGCCCAGCGCGTTCAGCGCCGCGGCGTAAGCCTCCCCGTCCTTCTTTTCGCAGAGAAAGAAAACGCAGGTCTGGTCCTTTAAGGAGCCGACAACCTCCGCAGCGAAGGGCCCGGCTTCCGGCGCCGCCTTGGCCAGATTTACACTCAGTTCCTCCCGGGTCAGGGCGCCGGGCAGAGAACCGATCAATGCCGCGGTCTTCTTTGTCCCCGCGAAACTCAGCGGAACGTCAAGCTCCATCCAGGGGGACAGCGCTTCCCGCTCCAGCTCCGTGCGGACGATCTCCGCGCGGCTTTCCGCAAGATTTTTCTCCAGTTCCTCCAGCCGTGCGGCAACGCGCACCGTTTCGTCGTGCCGCTGTGCGAACTCCTCGTACTGCTGCGCGGTCAGCTGCTCTTTCCCCTCCAGCGCGGCCAGCATGGACTGGTTCTGGGGAACGGCGCGGTTCAGGATCTCCAGCGCGCGCCTTGCCGCCGCAACGTTCTTTTCGAAAGCTGTCCGCGAGTCCGACAGATCGCTTTTATGGAAGACTCCATCTTCCAAGCCGGTGTCGCCGACCTCGACAACGCCGCGGCGCTGCAGATCTTCGAGAAGCTGCTTGCGGTTTTTTCTGAGCGCGCAGATCACCACACGCTTCATTTGTATCACTGCCAATTGGATATTCCCTCCTTGCGTCCGGCACCCGCAGGCGTCAGATCAGTTCGGACAAAACAAGCCGGACCGCCTCGTCCTGCCGGCGCAGCGCCGTTTGGCGCATCGATTCGACTTGGGAAGCAATTTTGGACTGCACGTCCATTTTCATCTCGCCGCCCCTGCTGTCCGCTTCGTCGAGAAGCGCCCTGGCCTCCCGTTTTGCTTTTTCCAGCATCGCGCCGGCCGCCTCCGCGGCTTCCCTTCGCGCATCCTGTAAAATGACATCGCACTGTTCGGCTGCCTGCTCTTCGGCTTTCTGAGCGTCGGACTCCGTTTTCTTGATCGCATCTACGATTTCCGTTGCCATTTTTTCACCTCGAACCAACCGGCAAATGACTGCCGTTATTTTTTGCTATTTATTTTTAATAATATCTGTATCCAGTTTTTTATTCTACATCTAAGTCAAAAAATAATCAAATCTTTTTCCTGGTTTTCCCGGTTTTTTTTATGCAACACGACTGAAAATCCGGAGAATAAAAATTCCGGAGCATAATAATAAAATCCGGAACGGACTGATATCGTTTCTCTTAAAATTAAACGCCTATGCGCCTTCTATTTTTCATATCAGGATTATAATTTTGCAATGATCCCTATACTATAAGGAAATAAGGATTAGGAAAAGGAAAGGATTGTGATTTTCATGGCTGTGATTGGAGCATTCATCATGCCTCATCCTCCGATTATCATTCCGTCAGTCGGAAAAGGCGAAGAGCGCAGAATTCAGAAAACCTCCGACGCATATCAGCGCGCGGCGGCGGAGATTGCCCGGATGAAACCCGAAACGCTGGTGGTTCTGTCTCCTCACGCCGTGGCATACGCCGACTATCTCCACATTGCGCCGGGCGCAGCGGCCAAAGGCGATTTTTCTGAATTCGGGTCCGCAGACCCGCCGCTGGAATTTTCCTGCGATACCCAATTCGTTTCCGCTCTTTCGGACGAAGCGGGCCGGCGCGGGCTGCCCGCAGGAACGTTCGGGGATAAACGCCGGCCGGTCGACCACGGAGCACTGGTCCCCCTTACTTTTATCACTCGGGCTTACCGCGATTTTCGACTGGTCAGGTGCTCGATCTCCGGCCTGGGCGCCTCCGCGCACTACCGGTTCGGCCAGTGCATCGCGCGGGCAGCGGAGCAGCTTGGCCGCAGGGTCGTTCTGATCGCGAGCGGCGACCTCTCCCACAAGCTGAAGGAAGACGGGCCGTACGGCTTCGCGGAAGAGGGGCCGAGGTTTGACCGCGAAGCGACGGAGGCAATGAAGGCCGGAGACTTCCTGCGCTTTCTGACGTTTGACGAGGAGTTCTGCGAAGCGGCGGCGGAATGCGGCCTGCCTTCGTTTCAGATTCTGGCCGGGGTTTTCGACGGAACTGCCGTGAAACCGGAATTTTTGTCCTATGAAGGCCCGTTCGGCGTCGGCTACGCCGTCTGCGGGTATACTCCCCAGGGTCCCGACGAAAGCCGCAGATTCGGGGAAAACGCGGAGCAGCGGAAAAAGGAAGCTCTTCTCGGAAAGCGGAAAGGCGAGGACGAGTATGTCCGGCTTGCCCGGATGTCGCTGGAAAACCGGATCATCGAAGGCAAACGCCTCCCCCTCCCGGAGGGACTGCCGCCCGATCTTGCAAACCGCCGGGCCGGCGTGTTCGTCTCGCTGAAAAAGGACGGCCGCCTTCGCGGCTGCATCGGAACCATTCAGGCAACACAGAGCTGCGTCGCGGAAGAAATTATTTGCAACGCGGTCAGCGCCGGATTGCGCGATCCCCGGTTTGAGCCGGTCGGCGAAGAGGAACTGCCGAAGCTGGTTTACAGCGTAGACGTCCTTGGAGAGGCGGAGCCCGCCGCTTTTCCCGGCGGTCTCGACCCCGCCCGCTACGGAGTCATCGTCCGCAGCGGAGAGCGGTGCGGACTGCTGCTGCCGGACCTGCCCGGCGTAAGCACGCCGCAGGAGCAGGTTTCCATCGCACTGCGCAAGGCCGGGATCGGCGAAAACGAATCCTATACAATGGAGCGGTTCGAGGTGGTGCGGCACACATGAGCAAAGTTGTGTGCGGGGTTTGTCCCCACGCCTGCGCCCTTGAGGAAGGACGGACCGGCTTCTGCGGCGCTAGGTCGAACCGGGGCGGCAAAATCGCCGCCGACAGCTACGGCAGGGTGACGGCCATCGCGCTGGATCCGGTGGAAAAGAAACCGCTGCGCCGTTTTTTTCCCGGCAGCCGGATCCTCTCCGTCGGCAGCTACGGGTGTAATCTGCGCTGCCCCTTTTGTCAGAACCACGACATCTCCATGGTGAAATGGGACGACGACAGAACGGAGTTCCTCTTTCCCCAGCTGCTGACCGACCAGGCGCTGGAGCTGAAAGCACAGGGAAATATCGGCCTTGCCTTCACCTACAACGAGCCGTTGATCTGCCCGGAATACGTAATGGACTGTTCCCGGCTGAACCGGAAAAACGGCCTGAAGAACGTCGTGGTCACTAACGGGTACGTCAGCCTGGAACCGCTTAAACGGCTTTTGCCCCTGGTTGACGCGATGAATATAGACCTCAAAAGCTTTTCTCCGGAATTTTACCGGAAGATTTCGGGAGGGCTGGAGGAGGTCAAGCGCACGATTTCCCTCGCGGCGGAAGTCTGCCATGTGGAAGTGACGACGCTGATCGTGCCCGGAGAGAACGATTCCCCGGAGGAGATGGAACGCCTGTCCGGCTGGCTGGCGGAAGTGGACCCTGAAATTCCGCTGCATGTCACACGATTCTTCCCCAGATACAAAATGGAGGACAGCTTTCCGACTCCGGTCGGTACCATTGATTCTCTCGCCGAAACCGCGCGCAAAAACCTCAAATATGTTTACGAGGGCAACATATAAAAAATCCGCCGCGGAAGAGATCATCCGCGGCGGTCATGTTTTTCTTACGGCTGATTATTGAACCCCTTCGATCTTTGTGACGAACATCCTCTGGGCGTCGTCGTCCTTGTAAACGCCCGTATAGGTAACTTTCACATTCTGACCAACCTTGAAGCCGTTGTCCAGATTCACGAGAGTCACGCCGAGCCTGCGGACGGTCAGGTCGTGTCCGTCCGTCGTATGAATCAGGACGCTCATCATCGCGGCGTCTTTGACGACGCCGACGACGGTATGCTCCGTTTTGTCAAACGCAGGGTCCTCCGATGCGGGAGTGGGCGCTTTGTCGTTGTAGGTATAGGTGTACACGTTCCCGTCCTTCGGGCTGTAAAGAAGCAGCGGGCCTTCGGTGTAATCTTCATCCCAGGCGGAATAAGTGCGGTAAGTCACGCCGTTCAGGGCAACCGGCTTGTCCTTCTCCTCTTTCAGCGTGTATTTCTTCCAGTCGAGCGGAACAGCCGACTCAATCTTCTCCTTGATCTGATCGTCGGTCAGGCTGGAGACGCTCCCCGACGACGCAGAAGACGGAACTGCGGAAGACACGGCGGAAGACGGCACGGCGGAGGAGCTTTCCGAACCGGTGCCGGACGACGACGGGCTTCCCACGGGAAGCTTTCCGTTGGTGAACAGAAGGACGCCCCCACAAATAATCACGACAAGAACAATAATCAGAAGCCAACCTGTTTTTTTCATAGATGATTCCTCCTGTTAAATGTTTCCGGAACGATCCGCCCTTTCACTATACCTTATTTTTCGCCTGAATTCAACAGATAAGACAAATCTGTAAGGAATCGCATTGCGGCGAACAGGCTTGCAAAGTTCCCGCACTATTGTTATAATAACCTCACGGCGTAAGCGGAAGCAGAGCTTCCGACGCCTGAGAGAACATTGAACCATGATTGCGGCCCGGTCGCGTTTCTATGCGGCTCTGCGGTTCATGTTATAATAACCTCACGGCGTAAGCGGAAGCAGAGCTTCCGACGCCTGAGAGAACATTGAACCATGATTGCGGCCTGATTGCGTTTTATGCGGCTCCGCGGTTCATGTTATAATAACCTCACGGCGTAAGCGGAAGCAGAGCTTCCGACGCCTGAGAGAACATTGGACCATGATTGCGGCCCGGTCGCGTTTCTATGCGGCTCTGCGGTTCATGTTATAATAACCTCACGGCGTAAGCGGAAGCAGAGCTTCCGACGCCTGAGAGAACATTGAACCATGATTGCGGCCTGATTGCGTTTTATGCGGCTCCGCGGTTCATGTTATAATAAAGCGGGAATCGGAATACAATACATCCGGAAGACAGGCGCCTGCTTTGCGGGCCGGAAAAAAGGTGGATCTCATGCAGCACTGGAAAAAGATGATTGCTCCGATCGTGATCACTGTCCTTGCGGCGGCCGTATTTCTCCTATGGCTGCTGGCTGTCGCTCTGTCGCCAGGTCTTCCACTGCATATAAAAATTATTGCGGGACTGATTCCGGCGGCGTTGATCGGCGTTGCCGTTTTCGTCCTGATCGAACGAATCAGAGAGATAAGGAGCGGTGAAGAAGATGATCTTGGTCAATACTGACTATATAACGGGCAAAGAGCTTGAAATGCTCGGCCTGGTGAAAGGAAGCACCATCCAGTCCAAAAACATCGGGAGGGACATCACCCAGGGTTTCAAATCCATTGTCGGCGGAGAACTGAAATCCTATACCGATATGATGAACGGCGCCCGTGCGCTTGCCACCAAACGGATGGCGGAAGAGGCCGAATCCATGGGAGCGGACGCGGTCGTGAACATCCGTTACGCCTCGTCCTCCGTCATGCAGGGTGCGGCGGAAGTCATGGCTTACGGCACGGCTGTGAAATTCAAGTAACGGTTACCGGCAAATCAAACAGGGGGCGCGGCAATGTGCCGCGTCCGTTTTTAAATGCGGGGAATTATAAAATGAATCAAAAACGGGACTTTCCTAAATTGACCGTCACACAGAAAGCGGAGCGGAGCATTCTTGCGGGACATCCGTGGGTTTACGGCACGGAGATCACCGGCGGAGATCCGTGCGGGGACGGGGATCTGGCCGACGTGGTCAGCCGGCGCGGCGCGTACCTCGGCACCGGTTTTTACAACTCCCATTCGAAAATCAGGGTCCGGCTGATCTCCCGCAACGCGAACGACCGGTTCGACGAGGCCTTTTTCGAGCGCAGGCTGCGCTATGCGTGGGAATACCGTAAAACCGTTCTGGAAAAGGACGACCTGGCCTGCTGCCGCATCATCTTTGGGGAAGCGGACCTCTTCCCCGGGCTGACCGTGGACCGGTTCGGGAATATCCTGGTGGCGCAGACCCTGTCGCTCGGCATTGAGAAAATCAAGCCGATGCTGTTCCGCCTGCTGTACCGCATCCTGACCGGGGACGGACAGAAGATCGACGGCATCTACGAGCGCAACGACTCCGGGCTTCGCGATCTGGAAGGGATGAAACAGGGGCGCGGCTTTTTCCCTCTGGACGGGCTGGCGGCGCCGGAATCCGGCAGGACTGTCATCCGCGAAAACGGAATCGAATACACCGTCGATTTTGAAAACGGGCAGAAAACGGGGTTTTTCCTCGACCAGAAATACAACCGCAGGGCGGCCGCCGCCGTCGCGCGCGGCAAAAGGGTCCTCGACTGCTTCACCGACACCGGCAGCTTTGCGCTGAACGCCGCGGCGGCCGGCGCGGCTCGCGTCCACGCGGTGGACATTTCCGAAAACGCGATCGCAATGGCGGGGGAAAACGCGGAACGCAACGGCCTCTCGGACCGCATGTCGTTTGAAACCGCCAATGTATTCGACCTGCTCCCCTCCCTGGCCGAAAACGGGAACCGGGAATATGATTTTGTGATCCTTGATCCTCCGGCCTTCACCAAATCCCGGCAGACGGTCGCGAACGCCTCCCGCGGATACCGGGAAATCAACTACCGGGCGATGAAGCTTCTTCCGAGGGGAGGATACCTCGCGACCTGCTCCTGTTCCCACTTTATGACGGACGAGCTGTTCCGGGACGTGCTCCGCCGCGCGGCTCTGGACGCCCAGGTGGCGCTTCGCCAGATCGAGGCCAGGCAGCAGGCCCCGGACCACCCGATCCTGTGGAATGTGCCGGAAACCTCCTACCTGAAATTCTATCTGTTCCAGATTGTCTGACCCCAGTTTGGCAGGCAACTATTTCCTCCCGGACCGGTCCGGTTGTAAAATGCGGCATTGTGTTCTATAATAATGTCGATATCTGACGAACGCACAACCGCGTTTTTCATCCGCCCTGTTTCCTTCGAACCGTATTTGGGAGAAAATGTATGCTGAGAAAAAGAATCTGTCCGTTTCTGCTCGCCGCGCTGTTCGGCTTGCTGACCGCCTGCTCCTCCGGTCAGGGGAGTTCATCCGCGCCCGTATCGTCGGAAGGGGACAAGGCAAGTTCGTCTTCCTCCTCCGTGTCTTCCTCTGATTCCGCCCCGGCGTCCTCCTCTTCCTCCGGGGCTGCCTCCAAATCCGCCGCCTCGTCTTCCGCGGCCAAGACCTCCTCCGCGTCCCCGGCCCAGGAAAAATCGAAGACCGTCAAGGTCACGGTCCCTGAGGGATTTACCCTTCCCCAGATCGCGGCGAGGCTGGAGGCGAAGGGAGTCTGCCGCGCCGACGATTTCATCAAAGCCGCGCAGACGTACGATTTCAGCTATTATTCCCTTGTCGCCAAAATACCGAACAGCCCAAACCGCTGTTACAAGCTGGAGGGTTACCTGTACCCCGACACCTATGAGTTTTACACCGACATGAAGCCGCAGGACGCGGTCGGGAAATTCCTTCGCAGCGCGGAAAGCCAGATCGGAAGCAAATATTCTTATTCCGGCATGACGACGGACCAGCTGATCACGCTCGCCTCCATTATCGAGCGGGAAGCCGACGATTCGGATAATATGAAGAAAGTTTCGTCCGTATTCCATAACCGGCTGAAAACAGGCATGATTCTTCAGGCGGACTCGACCCGGGATTACTGCAATCTTTATCTGGTCCCGAAATTCGGAGACAAGTATAACAAATATTACAATACATACCCCAACCGCAGCCCGGGCCTTCCGATCGGGCCGATCTCCAATCCGGGCGCGAACGCCCTTTATGCGGCGGCGCACCCGGCGGACACGGATTATCTGTACTTTGCGACGGGGACGGACCATAATTATTACTACGGCGCCACCCAGCAGGACCGCGATACGTTGATGGCGAACGCCGGCGTCACGCCGCTCTATGCGGACTGACGAAATCATAAACGGACAGGGTGAAAAAGAATGAATGCGGCAACCGATGCGCGTAAACAGTTTGAGCGGATGACAGAGACCCCGATCCCCCGTCTGATCTGTTCCCTCGCGGGACCGACGATGGTCAGCATGCTGATCTCGGCCGGCTACAATCTCGCGGATACTTATTTCGTCGGCCAGCTCGGCACCAGCGCCACTGGAGCGGTCGGCGTCGTGTTTTCCCTAATGGCGATCATTCAGGCTCTGGGATTCATGCTGGGCATGGGGTCCGGCGGAGTCATTTCCCGATTTCTGGGGCAAAAGAGAAACACGGAGGCCGCTCAGGCCGCCTCCACCGCCTTTTTCACGGCGATTGCCGTCGGCTTTCTCATCATGATTCCAGGGCTGATTTTCAGCGACGGCCTGATGCGTCTGCTGGGCGCGACGGATACCATCCTCCCCTACGCGCAAAACTATGCGCAGTATATTCTTTACGGCGCTCCGATCATGTGCGCAACCTTTGTCATGAACAACGACCTTCGCGCCGAGGGAAAAGCGTTTTTTTCCATGATCGGCATCGCAACCGGCTGTGTTTTGAATGTGTTTCTCGACCCCCTGATGATCTTCACTTTTCATCTGGGCATCGCGGGCGCGGCGATTGCCACCGTAATCGGTCAATCCGTCAGTTTCGTCATCCTGATTTTCAATTATATCCGCCACCGGACAATTGTCGGAATCAGCGCGAAATATTTCTCATACAAATGGAGTATGCATTGGGAGATTCTGAGGACCGGGATGCCGTCCTTCTTCCGGCAGGGACTTGCCAGCATCGCGACCATCGCCCTGAACGTTTCCGCCGCATTTTACGGCGACGCCGCCGTCGCGGCCATGTCGATCGTCGGCCGCTCCTTTTTCTTCATTCTCTCCGCTCTGCTCGGCTTTGGCCAGGGATTTCAGCCGGTCGCAGGCTACAATTACGGCGCAAAATGCTACGCCCGCCTGAAGCAGGCATACTGGTTCTGTCTGCGGGTCGGCTTTCTCGGCCTGCTTGTCCTGTGTTCCGCCGCGTTTCTCTTCGCTCCGCAGATCATGGCCATGTTCCGCCGGGACGACCCGCAGGTGATCGCGATCGGCGCGTTCGCATTCCGGGTCCAATGCGCCGTCATGCCGCTTCAGACCTTCGTTGTCATTTCCAACATGCTGTTCCAGTCCATCGGAAAGGCAAAGCAGGCCACATGGCTGGCCGTTTTGCGGCAGGGGCTCTGTTTTCTTCCCGCTATTGTGGTTCTGCCGAGGTTCTTCGGAATACTGGGCGTCCAGATCAGCCAGCCGGTGGCGGACTGTTTCACTTTTGTGATCGCGCTGTTCATTACCTCCCCGTTCCTGCGGGACCTGAACGGGATGATCCGCTCCGGCAACTGCCCGGAGCCGGCGAAAGAAACCGCGGGGGAAATCGAAAAAAACCAATCTTAAAGGGGAAATATCTGCCGGAGGTGTGCCGCCGTGTCCCTGAATCAATCGGATCTGACCTTTCTTCGTCAATCTCTCCCGTTTTGGAACCGCCTGACCGAGCAGGAAAAGAAGCTGGTGGAATCCAACGCGGCGGCGAGGTCCCATCCCGCAGGCAGCAGCCTGCACAACGGCTCGGCAGACTGCGCGGGTCTGTTTATTGTGAAAAGCGGGCAGGTGCGCACCTTCATTCTTTCGGACGCGGGCCGAGAAATCACCCTGTTCCGCCTGTTTGAAAGAGACATCTGCATTTTCTCCGCCTCATGCATGCTGAAGAACATCCGGTTTGACGTATTCATCGAGGCCGTGCAGGACAGCGAGACCATTCTGATCCCGACTTCCGTCTACAATCATCTGAACCAGAACTCGCTCGCGGTGTCGGACTATACCAACCAGCTCCTGTCGTCGCGGTTTTCCGACGTGGTATGGCTTATGGAGCAGATCCTGTTCATGAGCTTCGACCGGCGGCTGGCGATGTTTCTGCTGGAGGAATCGGCTATCAGCGGCGGAGACCTTCTGACGACAACGCATGAGGAAATCGCCAAGAATATGGGGACCGCGCGGGAAGTCGTAACGCGCATGCTCCGCTATTTCCAGTCCGAAGGGCTGGTGCGGCTTTCCCGCGGAGAGATACGGATCCTCAGCCGGAAAAAGCTGCAGGCTCTCTCCTCGCAAGCCGCACAAACGCCGGGGCACGGAAAAAGCTGAACGGGCCGCGGGAGAACATTTGACAAACAGAAAGGGATCCCTCTTTCCGCCAAGCCCGGAAAGAGGGATCAAATTTTATCAAATATAAAACATATAACAGGAATCCTGTTTCTGTCTTTCGGACTCGGACAGAAGGTCCAGCAGCGTAATCTTCCGAAGGACTTGTTCCACCGACAGATCCAGAACGGAGAAAACGGAATTTTGCATCGCCTTTTCGATATTCCCCGCTTTTTGCTGTACAGACTCCACCGTCTTTTCAAAAAGGGACTGCTCCAGCGCCCTCAGAATTTCATAGACGAGTATTTCCTGCGGCGGTCTTGACAGCTTGTACCCGCCCTGCGCTCCCTTGATGGCAAGAACCAGCCCGCCGCGCTTCAGCAGCGAAAACACCTGTTCAAGATAGATTTTTGAGATGCCGAGCCGCTCCGAAAGGCTGATGATGGTGATACAGGCGTCGCTTCCATATCCCTCCGCCATGCATATCATAGCGGCCAGGCCGTATCTCCCCTTTGAAGAGATTCTCATAAGAATTCTCCTTTGATCTGCTTCTTATTTCTATCATATCCAATCCGATTGGGGAAGTCAAGTCCGACCGCCGCAAATCATACTATTTTTCTATTTTTGCTCGGTCTGCATTGACAGGAAACGGAAAAGCGACCTATAATGAGACAAAATAGAAAATAGCAGAGGTGGGAAATCCTTGTTTGCGAAAACTGTTACGGACCTGATCGGAAACACTCCGTTGCTGGAGCTTTCCAACTATGAACGCAGGCACGGCTTGAACGCGGCCGTTCTCGCGAAGCTGGAATATCTGAATCCGGCCGGAAGCGTCAAGGACCGCATTGCAAAGTCCATGATCGAGGACGCTGAGAAATCAGGGCTTTTGAAACCCGGCTCGGTAATCATCGAGCCGACAAGCGGCAACGCGGGAATCGGCCTGGCCTCGGTCGCGGCCTCAAAAGGGTACCGCATCATTCTGACCATGCCGGAAACCATGAGCGTCGAGCGCCGGAAGCTGCTGGGAGCCTATGGCGCCGAGGTGGTGCTGACCGACGGGAATCTGGGAATGCAGGGCGCCATCGACAAAGCCGCAGAACTTCAGAAGGAGACGCCGGATTCCTTCCTCCCCGGCCAGTTCACCAACCCCTCCAATCCGCGCGCTCACTACGATACCACGGGGCCAGAAATCTGGCGGGACACAGAGGGCGGCGTGGATATTTTTATTGCCGGGGTCGGAACGGGCGGAACCGTCACCGGAGTCGCGCGATACCTGAAGGAAAAAAAGCCGGAAGTGCGCGCCGTCGCGGTGGAACCGGCGGACTCTGCGGTTCTTTCGGGCAAAAAACCCGGCCCGCACAAGCTGCAGGGCCTTGGGGCGGGATTCGTGCCGAGAACGCTCGACACCGGATTGTTGGATGAGATCATCCCCGTGCGGGACGAAGACGCCTATCAGACCGGAAAAGAGCTTGCCCGGTGGGAAGGCATCCTGACGGGAATTTCGTCGGGAGCGGCCGTCTGGGCGGCAAGGCTGCTCGCCCAGCGCCCGGAAAACCGCGGGAAGCGGATCGTCGCCCTTCTGCCGGACACCGGCGAGCGGTATCTTTCCACGCCGTTTTATTTCGACTGACTCGGAGGAAATCCATGCTGGACCAATTTTCCCGCTCTCAGCTTCTGCTGGGCGGCGAGGCCATGAAAAAGATCAAAAACGCATCGGTCGCCGTCTTCGGGATCGGCGGGGTCGGCTCCTATGCCGTTGAGGCGCTTGCCCGCGCCGGGGTCGGCACTCTCGCGCTGTTCGACGACGACCGCGTCTGCCTGACGAATCTGAACCGCCAGATTCACGCCACTCGCAAGACCATCGGGACCCCGAAAGTGGAGGCGATGCGCGACCGGATCCTGGAGATCAACCCGGACTGCCGGGTGGAGCTTCACCAATGCTTTTACACGCCAGATAATGCCGGCGAATTCGACCTGTCCCGATACGGCTATGTGATCGACGCGGTAGACACCGTCACCGCGAAGCTGGAGCTGATCGTCCGCGCGAAGCAAGCGGGCGTCCCGGTGATCAGCTGCATGGGCGCCGGCAACAAGCTGGATCCGACCCGGTTCGAGGTTGCGGACATCTACAAAACCAGCGTCTGCCCGCTCGCGCGGGTCATGCGCCGGGAACTCAAGGCGCGCGGAGTGAAAAGCCTGAAAGTCGTCTACTCGAAGGAGCCCCCACTTCAACCGATCGACGATTGCGAGATCAGCTGCCGGAACCACTGCGTCTGCCCTCCCGGCACCCGCAGAAAGTGCACCGAGCGCCGCGCCATCCCGGGGAGCGTCCCGTTCGTCCCTCCGGTCGCCGGAATGATCCTCGCCGGAGAAGTTCTCAAGGATCTCGCCGGAATAGGACAGCTTCCGTCCCCGCCGGAAACGGACCCGCGGGAAGGTGCTTCCTCCATAGAACCGTAATAAAAAGCTCCGCCCCGCGCGGAGCTTTTTCATCGTTTTCGTACGGAAGATTCTGTGTTATAATAACCTCACGGCGTAAGCGGAAGCAGAGCTTCCGACGCCTGAGAGAACATTGAACCATGATTGGCGGGCCGGTCCTGTTTTCTAAAGCTCTGTGGTTCATGTTATAATAACCTCACGGCGTAAGCGGAAGCAAAGCTTCCGACGCCTGAGAGAACATTGAAACATGATTGCGGGCCGGTCCTGTTTTCTAAGGCTCTGTGGTTCATGTTATAATAACCTCACGGCGTAAGCGGAAGCAAAGCTTCCGACGCCTGAGAGAACATTGAACCATGATTGCAGCCCGGACACATTTTCTGCGGCTTCGCGGTTCATGTTATAATAACCTCACGGCGTAAGCGGAAGCAGAGCTTCCGACGCCTGAGAGAACATTGAAACATGATTGCGGGCCGGACACATTTTCTGCGGCTTCGCGGTTCATGTTATAATAACCTCACGGCGTAAGCGGAAGCAGAGCTTCCGACGCCTGAGAGAACATTGAAACATGATTGCGGCCCGGTCGCGTTTTATGCGGCTTCACGGTTCATGTTATAATAACCTCACGGCGTAAGCGGAAGCAGAGCTTCCGACGCCTGAGAGAACATTGAAACATGATTGCGGGCCGGTCCTGTTTTCTAAGGCTCTGTGGTTCATGTTATAATATTTAAAATTAGAACAGGGAGGCATTCTTATGAATTCCAGATTTCTGCACACCAACTTTACCGTGCTGAACCTTGACAAAAGCCTGGAGTTTTACAGCCGCGCGCTGGGTCTGAAGGAAGTCCGCCGCATCACTCCTCCGGACGGGTCGTTCCTCATCGTTTTCCTTGGGGACGGACAGACCGATTACAACCTGGAGCTGACCTGGTACCGCGACCGCAAAGAACCCTACAATCTCGGCGACAACGAAATCCATCTCGCCGTAAAGGTCCCGGATAAAAAAGCCGCCTACGCCCTCCACAAGGAAATGGGATGCATCTGCTACGAGAACCACGACATGAACCTCTACTTTATCTCCGATCCGGACGGGTACTGGATCGAAATTCTGGATTAAACCGATGAAACTGCTTCACCTCTCCGATCTCCACATCGGCAAGCGCGTCTGCGAATTCAGCATGCTGGAAGACCAGAGGCATATCCTGGAACAGATTGCCGGAATCGCGCGCGACGTGCGCCCGGACGCCGTTCTGATCGCGGGCGACCTCTATGACCGGAGCATTCCGGTCGGGGAGGCCGTCACGCTTTTGGACGATTTTCTGACCGAGCTGTCCGGACAGGCCATTCCCGTATTCGCCATCAGCGGGAATCACGATTCTCCGGAACGGCTTGATTTCGGCAGCCGCATCATGCGCAAAAACAACGTGATGATCGCGGGCACCTTCCAGGGAACCGTTCCCCACGCCGTTCTTTCCGACCGGTTCGGAACCGTACATATTTATTTGCTGCCGTTCCTGCGTCCCGCCGCGGCACAGCCTTTTTTCGGACCCGAAAAAACGGACACCTACGACCACGCGGTCCGCGCGGCGCTCGGCACGGTCCCGCCCGACCCCGGCGAGCGGAACGTTCTGGTCGCTCATCAATTCGTCGTCAGCGGCTCCGCGGAGCCGGACCGCTGCGACAGTGAAACGGTTTCCGTCGGCGGGCTGGACAGCGTCGATGTTTCCGCGTTCGACGGGTTCGACTACGTCGCCCTCGGCCATCTGCACGGGCCGCAGCAGATCGGACGCCCGACGGCGCGCTATGCCGGCTCCCCGCTGAAATATTCCTTTTCGGAGACCCGGCAGAAAAAGAGTGTCACGGTGGCGGAGCTGGGCGAGAAAGGAAAAATCGAGCTGACCCGGATTCCCCTGACGCCGCTGCGGGACATGAGGGAGATCCGCGGCCCGATCGAGGCGCTGACCGCGCCGGAAACCTTTGAGGGAACCAACCGGGAGGATTACATCCGCGCCGTTCTGACCGATGAAAAGGAGATTGCCGATGCGGCCGGAAAGCTGCGCGCGATTTATCCCAATCTGATGCGGATCGATTTTGAAAACAGGCGGATGGATTCCCAAAATACCGGCACTTCAGCGTCGGGAGATCCCTCGCTCAGAACGCCGATGCAGTTGTTTGAAGAATTCTATCAGGACCGCAACGGAGCGCCGATGTCCGGCGAGGAACGGGAGATCATCGGAAAAATCATCGAGGAAGCCGGGAGGGACGCCATATGAAGCCGCTGAACCTGGTCGTCAGCGCGTTCGGCCCCTACGCCGGCCGGGTGGAACTCCCCATGCGGGAATTTGGGTCCGGCGGGCTGTTTCTGATCTGCGGGGACACCGGCGCGGGCAAGACCACGATTTTTGACGCGATCTCGTTCGCGCTGTTCGGCGAGGTCAGCGGCTCCACCCGGACCCTCGACACGCTGAGGAGCAATTTCTCAGAGCCGGATACCAAAACCTTTGTGGAGCTTCTCTTCTCCCATGGCGGGAAGGAATACAAAATTCTGCGAAATCCGAGTTACAAACGCCCGAAGAAAAGAGGCGCCGGGGAAGCGACGGAAACCGCGGACGCCGTTCTGACCCTGCCGGACGGCTCCGTGCGGACGGGAAGCTCCCGCGTGACGCAGGAGATCGTCGGGCTGCTCGGCATCGACCACAGGCAGTTCAAACAGGTGGCGATGATCGCTCAGGGAGAATTTCTCGATCTGCTTCTCGCGGAAAGCGCCGAACGCGCGGAAATCTTCCGCCGCGTGTTTTCCACCGACCTGTTCCGCCGCGTGGAGGAACTGCTGAAAACCCGGGAGCTGGAATTGCGCCGCGGCTGGGAGGAGAGCGCCCGCGGCATTCTGCAGGACGCCGCTCTGATCCGTCCCGGGGAGAACAGCGCACTCGAAGAGGCGCTGTCCGCCTGTCTCGGCGAAAATGACGTCAATCTGATCCCTCAAGTCCTGCAGCTCCTGTCCGCCGCAAACGCGGACGACGCCGGCGAGCTGAAAGCCGCAGAGAACGAGCTGGCCGGGTCGCGGGACAGAGTTTCCGGGCTGATCGCTTCTCTGGCCGCCGCACGGCAGACGGCGCAGGCTTTTGAGTCGCTGGAATCGGCAAAAAAACATCATGCGGAGCTTCTGGAACAAGGCGGGGAGATGGAGCGGCAGGCAAAAGCGCTGCGCGCGGCGGAGCAGGCCGGGTCGCGCGTCACGCCGGCCCGTTCCGCATTGCTCCGGGAACAAAAGGCGCTCCAGGCGCTGGAAGAGGAGATTGCGGCCCTGGCCGGAAAAATCGCCACTGCGGATGCCGCCCTCGGCGGATTGAAAGCGGCGGCGGCGGCGGAGCGAGAGAAGGAGCCGGAGCGCGAAAAACTTTCGGGTGCGATCGGCACGCTTTCCTCCGTACTCCCGGGCTACCGGAAAGCGGAGCTTCTGGAACGGCAAACCGTGGAGCTGGAGCGTTCCCTCGCCGGACAGGACACGCTTCTGGGTTCCCTCAGCGAAAAAAAGAAAACCCTTGCGGAGGTGCGCGATCGGCTTCGGGCAGAACTTGAAGGCCTGGCGGACGCGGAGGTCGAACGCCTCGCCTGCAAAACGGCCGAGGAAAATGCCCGCAGGACCTGCGAGGCTCTTTCCGGGATCCTGGACTCCGTCGGGAACATCCGAAAACTGATCGACGGATACCGTTCGACGCGGAACGGATATCTGAAAGAAGAGGCCGCTTACCGTGAGGCGAATGCCTCCTGCGACCTGGCGGAACGGGCCTTTCTGCGCCAGCAGGCCGGGCTTCTTGCCTCCGGTTTGGCCGACGGGGCTCCCTGCCCCGTCTGCGGCTCCACCAGCCATCCCCGCCCGGCCGTCCTGGACGGGCCGGCCGTGACGGAAGAACAGCTCCGACGCCTGAAAGCGGAGCGCGACCGGCATCACGGCGCGCTGGAATCGGCCGGCCTGAAACTCAAAGCCGCCGAAACCCGCATTCTGTCCGACCGGGAAAACCTTCGCAAATCCGTCAACGATCTGCTCGGCGGCGTCACGGGCGATGAAAACGTTCAGGCTCTGGAACAAAGAGCGCTCCAAGTTCGCGCACAGGCCGAACAGGATCGCACCCAGGCTCTGGCAAAGCTGGGCGCTCAGGAAAAACGCTGCCGGAGAAAATCCGAATGCTCCGCGCGGCTGGGCCTGACCGAAAAAGATCTGGCGGACGCCGACCGCGAGCTGGAAACACTGACCGGAAAAAGAAACAGCTTTTCGGCATCGCTGGAGGCAAAGCGCGCCGAGACGATGTCGGCGCGCGCTTCCCTCCCTTTCCCGACGGAGAGGGAAGCCGAGCAAAAACTCGATGAGCTGAACCGCACGCTCACCGCGATGAAACAGTCTCTTCAAAAGGCGGAGGACGCATACCGTTCCTGTCTCGGCGAACGGGAAGGGGCGGCCGCCGTCCTTGAGGATAACCGAAAAAGGGTGGGTCTGACCCGAACCCAGGCGGAAGGGCTGGAGCAGGAGTACCGTCTCCGCCTGACGGAGGCCGGATTCCGGACGGAGGAAGAATATCTCGCATGCATCCTTCCTGCCGAGCAAATGGAACGGCTGCGGCAAAATCAGACCGATTACCGGGACGACCGGCTGCGGACCGAGGACATGATACGCCGCCTCACGGCGGAGACCTCCGGGAAAACTCCCTCCGACCTCGCGGGGCTGGAGCAGGAGCTCGCCCGGGAACAACAGGAACAGCTTTCAAGAGAATCCGCTTTTCATACGCTTTCCGCCCATCTGGAAAACAATCAGGGCGTACAGCGGCGGATCAGCCGGTCCTTGGCGGACCGGAAGGACCTGGAAGAAAAATACGCCCGCATCCGCGGGCTTTCCAGAACCGCCAACGGGGAACAGAGCGGCAAACAGAAGCTCGACTTCGAGCAATATGTTCAGGCGGCCTATTTCGGCCGCGTGCTACAGCAGGCAAACCGGCGCCTTTCCGCCATGACCAACGGCAGGTATGTCCTGCTCCGAAGGGAAAATCCATCCGACCTGCGCTCCCGTTCCGGGCTGGAGATCGACGTGCTGGACAATTACAACGGCAAGACGCGCGACGTCCGCTCCCTTTCCGGCGGGGAATCCTTCAAGGCTTCGCTTTCGCTTGCGCTCGGCCTTTCGGACGTCGTGCAGAGCTTTGCAGGCGGCGTGCGGATCGAAACCATGTTCATCGACGAGGGATTCGGCTCCCTGGACGACGAGTCCCGCCAGCAGGCCATCGCGACGCTGGCCGGCCTTGCGGAAGGGGACCGGCTGGTTGGCATCATCTCCCACGTCGCCGAGCTGCGGGAGCAAATCGACCGGCAGATTATTATACAAAAAGGAGTATGCGGCAGCAAAATACGGATTGTTAAATAAATATGCCAAGATGCCTCGGATTCCGGCGAATTGCGGCGCCGCCCGGCGGAAATGACCCATGCGAACCGGATTCCGGCGGCTCGGCTCGAAAACGATCCGATATTGGAGTTTTGAAAAGAAATATTACTTTCCGTAACATTTGATTATAATATACTATATGTTATTTCAAAGCCGATTGAAGAAGCCGATGCTGCAATTCCAGCATCGGCTTTTTTCTCAGTCAGCATTCCTTTTTAATAGAAGCATTGCACAAGGATCGGGAACAGCGGCATGGTCAAAGCGGAGAACAGCGTGGTCAGGGCAACGGCTTTCGAGCCGAGACGCGTATCCCCTCCGAACTGCGCCGCAAACATCACCGAATTTGCCGCGGACGGCGCCGAGGAAAGAATCAGGAGCGAAGTGAAAATCGTTCTGTCGACGTGCAGCGGAAGCAAAAGGCAGAAGCAGATCAGGGGGACCGCCAGCAGACGCGCCAGCGAAAGCACGTAAAGGCTGGCATCGTTAAAGAGTTCGCGGAAGGGGACCTGCGTAATGTAAACGCCGACCACCAGCATTGCAAGCGGCGTATTCATTTCGGAAAAACACTGCATCGGGGATAAAATCACTTCCGGCAAACGAACGGAAAAAACAAAAAGAACAAAGCCGGCCGCGAATCCAAGCACGCCCGGATTCACGATCGCATTTTTGCAGTCGATCTGCGGTTCCATCTTCATGCTGGAGACGCCGTGCGTCCACACAAACAAATTGAAAACGGCCATGAACACGGAAGCATAGGCCACTCCCTGGCTTCCCAGAACCGCGTCCACCAGCGGCAGGCCCACAAAGCCGCAGTTGGAATACGCCACGGCGAAACGGAGGATTTTCCTTCGCTCCGGCGGAGCTTTTCGGAACAGCAGATAGCTGAAGCCGATGGCGGCCACGGCGCAGACGGCGGAAAGCGCGCCGGAGAGGAGAAGGCTGCCCACGCTGACTTTGCCGAGCATATCCTGCAGGGACGTGATGATCACGCAGGGAGTGACGACCCAAAAAAGGACGGAGGTCATTTCTTTCGCCCCGCCGTCCGAAATAAAATTTATTTTACCGCAGACATAGCCCGCCCCGATCATCAAAAACAGGATGGCTACCTTGAGCAGAACACTGAGGAATAAGGATATCATTTCTAACCACCCTGCCGCATCAGGCTGACTTTCCGGCATTGGCCGGAAAGTCGAATTTCCTGTTTTTATGAGATATAGTTAAGTATAAAGCGCCCGGTTCCTTCTGTCAAGGATTCCAAAGCGCAAATAAATTTTATAATTCTTTTTTCCATTTTAACCCGGCGGCCAGTATGATATGATAAACAAACAAATGAAAGCTGTCCGGGATAAAGGGGAGTAGCTGAATTTCGGAAGGTCAACAACCGTTGCGCAAGCTTCTGGCCTCCGATCCAAACTCTTTTGGAAAGCAAGACCTTTACCAGAAATGTTTGTTTCTGGCAGGGGTCTTTTTCTTTTCCTCCGCCGAAACTGCAAATAATGAGAGAGGGATGCGTGATTTGCTGAAAAATCAGGATACCATAAGAAGGGAATCCGTTTGGAAGGAGGAGCTGCCCTTGAATAGCTATCTGAAAGAATCCGCCGACGTACTGCGGGAACTCAACAGCCGCACCGACGGCCTTTCACCGGAGGAGGCGAAGCGCCGGCTGCTGGAGCAGGGGCCGAACCGGCTGAAGGACGCCGAAAAAAAATCATTTCTGTCCCGGCTGAAAGAACAGCTCATGAATCCGATGATTTTGATCCTGCTGGCCGCGGCGGTCATTTCCGGACTGATGGGAGAAATGACGGACGCCTCCGTTATTTTGTTCGTGGTCCTGCTCAACTCCATCCTTGGGATCGTGCAGGAGAACAAATCCGAAAAGGCGATTGAGGCACTGCAGAAAATGACTGCCTCCCGGGCCAAAGTGCGTCGCGGCGGTGAGATCTCCTCCATTCCCTCCTCCGAACTGGTGAGGGGCGACATCGTCCTATTGGAGGCGGGGGACGCCGTCCCCGCGGATTTGCGCCTTCTGGAGGCGGCTTCGCTGAAAATGGAAGAGGCCGCGCTGACCGGCGAATCCGTCCCCGTGGACAAAACATCGGACGCTCTCCAGGCCTCGGAGGGAGTTCCTCTGGGCGACCGGACCAATATGGCCTATCTGGGGGGCAGCACCGTTTACGGCCGCGGAACAGGCGTTGTCACAGCGACTGGAATGAACACTGAAATGGGGAAAATCGCAGACACGCTGGCCAAAGCGAAAGAAGAAGAAACCCCGCTGCAGCGGCGGCTGGATCAGCTCAGCCGCCTGCTGAGCATCGGAGTGCTCGCCATCTGCGCGTTCGTGTTTGCGTTCAGCCTTTTTACCCTGCACGATTACAGCTCTCAGGCCGTGCTGAACACCTTTCTGCTGGCGGTCAGCCTGGCCGTCGCCGCCGTTCCGGAAGGTCTTGCGGCCGTGGTGACGATCGTGCTTTCGATCGGCGTTTCCAAAATGTCGGCCCGAAATGCGATTATCCGAAAACTGACGGCGGTGGAGACTCTTGGATGCACCCAGGTGATCTGCACGGATAAAACCGGGACCCTGACTCAAAACAAAATGACGGTAGTCGATACGTTCGGCGAACGCACGCTGCTGCCAAAAGCTTTCGCCCTGTGCAGCGATTCCCGCCTGAACCCCCAGAGCGGCGAAATCGTCGGCGAGCCGACCGAAAACGCGCTGGTCGCCTTCGCGCTGAAGGAAGGCTTCGACAAAAACGGATTGGAAGCCGGATTTCCGCGCAGGGGCGAGGCCCCGTTCGACTCGATGCGCAAAATGATGACCACTGTGCACGTCCTTCCGGAGGGCGGGCTGATCCAGTACACAAAAGGCGCGCCGGATGAAATCTTAAAGCGCTGCGGCAGCGTGATGCGGGACGGAGCCGTTCTTCCGATGACGGAGGAGTTCCGCCGGGAAATTCTCGACGCGAACCGTGACATGGCGGGCCGGGCCCTGCGGGTCCTGGCCGCCGCGCAGAAGCCGCTGTCCGCCCTGCCGGACGGCTTTACTCCGGAAAAGCTGGAAACCGGCCTGACTTTTCTGGGCCTTGCCGGCATGATCGACCCCGTGAGGGAAGAAGCCGCGGAAGCCGTGCGCGAATGCCGCCGGGCCGGAATCCGCCCGGTTATGATTACCGGGGACCACAAGGATACCGCGGCGGCCATCGCCGCCCAGATCGGCATCGCGGGACCCGGGGAAACCGTCATGACCGGCAGCGAGCTGGACCGCCTCTCCGACGGGGAGCTCAGGGAAGCCGTGCAGCGCTGCGGGGCCTACGCCCGGGTGCAGCCGGAGCATAAAGTCCGCATTGTCAGCGCTTTGAAAGACCTCGGCCTGATCACCGCCATGACCGGTGACGGCGTGAACGACGCTCCCGCCCTGAAAACGGCGGATATCGGCGTCGGGATGGGCATCACCGGCACGGATGTGACCAAAAACGCGGCGGACATGGTGCTGGCCGACGACAATTTCGCCACCATCGTCTACGCGGTTCGGGAAGGGCGCAGGATCTACGACAACATCCTGAAAACCATCCAGTTCCTGCTCTCCTCCAACCTCAGCGAAGTGATCTCCATTTTTGTCGCGACTCTGCTCGGCTTCTCCCTGTTCCGGCCGATCCATATTCTTTGGATCAACCTGATCACCGATAGTCTGCCGGCCGTCGCTCTTGGGACGGAACCGGCCGAAAAAGGGATCATGGGACGCCCGCCCCGCGGCAAAAGCGAAAGCCTGTTCGCGGACGGACTCGGAGCCGACGTTCTCTACCAGGGCGCCGCGGTCGCCGCGCTGACCCTGCTCGTCTACTGGATCGGCAGCCAAAGCGGGCCGGACGTCGGCACCACCATGGCCTTCGTCACCCTGTCGATGTGCGAAATCTTTCACTCGTTTAATCTGCGTTCCCGCAGAGGCTCCGTATTTCTTCTGCACGGTCAGAATAAGATCCTTCTCGGCACCATGCTGGCCGCTCTGCTGCTGACCTTCGCAATGGTCGAGCTTCCGTTTCTGGCCTCCGTCTTCTCAATGGTGTCGCTGACGGCGCGCCAGTACATGATCTCCATCGGAACGGCGCTGCTGATTCTGCCCATCGTGGAAGCGGTGAAGGCGGTCCAGCGTTTTTTGAGCCGCTGACCGGCTCCGGGTTGCAGCGATGTGATATAATAGGGGAAAAAAGGGGAAATACAGATGAACGCTGAAATCCGGTATTTGTATCACAGCGGTTTCTCGTTGGAAACCGCCGGTCATTTTCTGATCTTTGATTATTATCTCGACACTCCGAAGGGCTGCGGGCTGTCGAAAGGGGTCATTGATCCGGAGGAAATCCGCGATAAGAACGTCGTCGTTTTCGCCTCCCACAGCCATCCGGATCATTACAGCCCAAAAATTTTCAGTTGGAGGAAAGCCGTCGCGAACATTCGCTATGTCCTCGCGGATGAGATCCACGCGCCCGAGGACGCCGTGAAAATCGCGCCGGGCGAAACCGCCGACCTGGGCGGCCTGACCGTGCGCGCGCTGGAATCGACCGATCTGGGCGTTGCGTTTTTGGTCCATACCGACGGACTGTGCGTCTACCATGCGGGCGATCTGAACTGGTGGCACTGGGATGGCGAACCGGAGGAGGACAACGAAGAGATGGGCCGGCGCTACCGGGAACAGATCGACAAACTGCGCGGCGAGGAAATCGACGTGGCCTTTCTGCCTGTCGATCCCAGGCAGGAGCAGAACGCGCTGCTCGGCCTGACTTATTTTATGAAAACGGTCGGAGCAGAATCCGTCGTTCCGATGCATTCATTTGGGAAACTGGAATTTTACGAATCGCTGAAAACCGATCCCTCATTGAAACCCTGGTTGAACAAGGTGCTGTTTTACCGGGACCGGGGAGATGTCATGACCTATCAAAAGCGCTGAAAAGCTATAAAGGGAGGCTCCCGTGCGGGGAGCCTCCCTTTTTTTAGACCGGACGAAAATCCGTTAATCCTGCAGCTTCAGCTGGCTCAGCGTGTTCTTGAGCACCTGGGCAAGGCGGTTCAGTTCCTGGCTGGTCGCGGAGCTCTGCTCCGCCGTTGCGGAATTGGACTGCACTACGGCAGAAATTTGCTCGGAGCCCTGATTGATCTGCCCGATCGCCCTTGCCTCCTCGGCCGCGGATTTCGAGATGGCTCCAAACAGAGTGGTCATCGACTCGACGCTGTCCACAATTTCCTTCAGGGACGTGGCTGTCTCATCCGCTATTCTGCGCCCTTCCGTCACGGCGCCGATCGAATCCTGAATCAGCACGGAGGTGTTCTTTGCCGCTTCCGAGCTCTTTCCGGCCAGGTTGCGCACTTCGTCCGCAACAACCGAAAATCCCTTGCCGGCCTCTCCCGCCCTCGCGGCTTCCACCGCCGCGTTCAGCGCGAGGATATTGGTCTGGAATGCGATGTCCTCAATCGTCTTGTTGATCTTTTCGATCTTTCCGGAGGATTCTTCGATCCGGGCCATTGCGGCAATCATTTTTTCCATCTGTTCGCTTCCGTGCGTGACCTGGTTCCTTGCGTCCAGAGCGATCGAATCCGCCTTTTTAGCGGATTGGGCGCTCTCGTCCACCTTCTGATTGACTTCTTTCAAAGAAGCCGAAAGCTGTTCGATGGTTCCCGCCTGCTCCGTGGCTCCCTGAGCCAGCGCGTGAGCGCCCTCCGCCACCTGCTGCGATCCCCCCGCAACCTGATCGGCCATTTGGCTGATCTCACCGAACGTAGAATTCATAGACTGGATGATCGCGTTCAGCGCGTCTTTGATGGCGGTGAAGTCGCCCTGGTAATCCCGCTGCGGAGTCACGGTGAAATCACCGTCCGCCATGCCTCCCAGGACGGCGGAAATTTCCTCGATATACCCGTTCAGGGATTCCACGGTGGACCCGAAAGTCTTCGAGAGCGATTCGATTTCGTCCTTTGTGCGGACGGCGGGAACCTCTGAATGCAGGTCTCCGTCCGCAAGGGTTTCAATGCGGCCCGCAAGGGACAAAACCGGCTTTACGATCGGAACGGCAACTCTGTTGGAAACCAGGATCGACAAAAGGATGAACGCGGCGATGAGTCCAAGCATGATGCAGATCGCCGTATACATTCCGGACAGCATCTCGGATCTGACGGCCACCACGCCGATCGACCAGTCCGTGTTCGAAATCGGAAGGTAGGAAACGTAGACCTGCTGCCCTTCAAGCGTCGTCAGATCCCCTCCCGTTTTTGCCTCCGCCATCTTCTTGACGACCTCCGCGATACCGGAATAGGAGGGATCTTTTTTCGCAAGCTCTATGTAATTGACAGAGTCAAGGACATTGTTTATTTTTTTATCCGCGATAATTTTCCCGGCATTGTCCACAATAAAGCCATAGCCCGATTGGCCGATTGAAACGCTGTTCAGGAGGCTGTTCAGCGTGCCGATCGAGATGGAGCACGTGAGGACGCGGGGCAAACCGCCTTCTTCATCGTTGATGGGAGTCGCCATTGTGACCAGCATCCCGCTGTCCTCCTGGGAAAAATAGGTGCTGGAGGTGGCAAAGCGGCCATCCAGCGCTTTTTTAAAATAGTCTTCGCCGCTGATGTCCTTGCCTCTGACCGTTTTGCCCGTACTTTCGGCCAGATCGACTTTGAAGAAGCCGTGAACCATGCTCTGATAATCCAGTTCTTTGGCCAGGTCGTCGTTCGACAGCGACTTGTCAAAAAGCTTGCTGTCCTCTGAAATATCCGAAACCGCAGTGCGGAATTTATCCAGTGAATTGTCCACAACCTGGCTGTAGGCATTCGCGGATTGAGCCACCTCATCCTCCATAAAGCTCATGGAATTCTGATAAATCAAAAGCACTGACATCCCGCCGAAAACGATGCAAATGGAAACTGTGATCATCATAAAGCGAAGAAGAAGCTTTCTCTTCAGTCCCTTTTGGCGAACGGCTCTTTTTTTCGCAGTCGGGCCGGATTTTGCACGGATCAGCTTTTTTCTTTTAAAATGTGTTTGAAAAAACGACTTGAAATGAATTTTTTTCAATTTCAGCAACTCCCGGTAATGATTTATTTTGTATGAAGGACAATCAGATCCGCAATTTGCTGCAAGGGCGCCTGCTTCACCACGGCCCCGATCTCAAAGGCTGCCATCGGCATCCCGTAAACGACGCAGGTAGCCTCATCCTGACCGATGGTGTAAGCGCCCGCTTCTCTCATGCGCAGAAGGCCTTCGGCGCCGTCCCTCCCCATTCCTGTAAGAAGCACGCCGACTGCTTCCGGCCCGGCCGTCTCGGCCGCGGAGTCAAACAAAACTCCGACCGACGGGCAGTGCCCGTTCACGCGTTCCCCGCGAACGCATTTGACATAATATCCCGCCCTGTCTTTTTTCAGCATAAGATGCAGCCCGCCCGGCGCAATCAGGGCGCTTCCCCGGCCGACACGGTCGCCGTCCCGCGCCTCCGAAACCCGGATTCCGGAAATTCCGTTCAGGCGCTGGGCGTACATTTTGGTAAAGCCGGACGGCATATGCTGGACAATGACAATTCCGGGCAGGCCGTCGGGCAGGCGTTTCAGAATCTCCGCCGTCGCGTCCGTCCCTCCGGTGGAGGCGCCGATCAAAATCACGCGCTCCGGTTTTGCCGGCGGGGGCGGCGCCTTCGCCTTGGGCGCGTGCGCGCCCGCGGGTATGGCGGAAGCAACGGCGATCTTAGCTTTCACGCAGGCCTCGCTGCAAAAGGCCCGCCAGCTTTTCCTGTCCTGATCCCCGGGGAGCTGAACCAGATCGTCGGCTTCCATTCCGCGGACGCTCACGGCATCCTCGTCCGGCCTGACCAGGGCAACCAAAGGGATGCCGGCCGCTTCGATCAGAGAGGCCGCGCTCCCGCCGAACAGCCTCGCCCCCGCAATGACCACATCCGGCTCAAACGTGTTCAGCACGGAAACTGCCTGTGAAATACTGCTCACAGTCCTGATCTCGCCAAACGCGGAGTCCCCGGACATGCCTTCCTTCATTGCGGAGAGAATGTGTGGAGAGTCGTCTGCTATCAGGGCTTTTATTGGTCGAAAGGGCATAGCGCTTATCCTTTCTGATAAATAGAAGGTTCGATATATCGCAGCGGAATCACATCCCGCTGAACGGTTTCCGAGTGGCCGATCAGCAAATATCCGCCGGGTTTCAAGCTTTCATAGAATTTCCGAATCAGATTGTTTTTGGTTTCCTGATCAAAATAGATCATGACGTTCCTGCAGAAGATCAAATCAAACGGCTGATGAAACGGAAACGGATCCATCAGGTTCAGGCTACGGAAAATAACCTCTTTCTTAATCTCTTCGCTCAGAACATAGGCCTGCCCCTCCCGGACGCGAAAGTACCTTGTCCGCCACCCGTCCGGAAGGTTCCGGAGGGACTCCGCGGAATAAACCCCCTGCCGTGCCGCCTCCAGCACCCTTGTGGAGATATCGGTGGCCAGAATCCGGTAGTCCCAGCCGGAACACGGTCCGAACCACTCCCGCATCACCATGACCGCCGTGTAGGCCTCCTCCCCTGTGGAACACCCCGCGCTCCAGACCCGCAGGCATCTGTCCGGCCGGTTGTCCGTCAGTTCAGGAAGAATGACATCTTTCAAAAATTCAAAATGCCGCGGTTCCCGCATAAAGTAAGTGTGGTTGGTCGTCAGGCGGTTCATCATGGTATTCAATTCGTCCGGACTGCTGCGGATGAGACTGAAATACTCCGTAAAGCTGGAGATGTTTTTTTCGGCAAGTACAGAAAAAAGGCGCGCCTCAATCAGGAGGCGCTTTTTCCCGAGGTTAATGCCGAAGTTTGTGCGGATAAAGCTCACAAGCTCCTGAAATTCCCCGTCGGTTAAATGGATCATTCGGCCTCCCATATTTTCCGTTTCAGCTGGCATTGTACAGGTTCTGCACATTTAAGATCAGGCTGATGCTGCCGTCCCCGAGGATCGCACAGCCGTCGATCCCGTTTTTCTTGATTTTGAACTGATTCAGGTAAGCAGGGAGAGGCTTGACGACCACCTGCTGCTCGCCGAGCAGCGCGTCCGCGAAAATGCAGAAGGAGTTGTCGTGGGTGCCCACCAGGATCATGATTCCGCCGCCGATATCCTCTACCTCCGTATCGAGGTGATAGGCCTTGTGAAGGCGGACGACCGGATAATAGCGTTCGCGCACCATGATGATCTCATGCATGTCGGTATCGTACATAATGTTCTCGTCCCTCGCTTTGAAGGACTGAAGAATATTCTTGATCGGAATCGTGAACATCGTGTCCCCGACGGAGATTTTCATGCCGTTGACAATCGCAAGGGTAAGCGGTATTTTGAAAATGACCCTGGTCCCCTCTCCCTGCTTGCTTTCCACCGTAACTTCCCCGCCGATTTTCTCCACGTTCTCCTTGACGACATCCATGCCGACGCCGCGCCCGGAAAACTCCGTCACCACGTCGTTGGTGGAAAATCCCGGCATCAGGATAAACTGGTTCACCTCATGGTCCGTGTAATCGTCGGCCGGTTTGGTCAGCAATCCCTTTTTATTGGCTTTGTCGAGCACCGCCTTACGGTCGATGCCCGCGCCGTCGTCGGAAACCGTGATCAGGATCTCGCCTCCTGTGTTTTGCGCAGAAAGCGTGATGGTCCCCATTTTGGGCTTCGAGGTTTTCGCCCTTTCCTTTTTTGATTCGATTCCGTGGTCCATCCCGTTGCGGACCAGGTGCATAATAGGATCCGCAATGCTGTCCACAATGGTCTTGTCGACCTCGGTTTCTTCGCCGATCAGGACGAGCTGGACCTCCTTGTCAAGCTTTTTGCTCATGTCGCGAACAATCCGATTCATCTTCTGGAAAACGGTGGAAACGGGAACCATCCGGATGGACATGACAATTTCCTGCAGTTCATCGGTCAGCTTGCGCAGCTGCCGCGATGATTTTGTAAAGTTGTTGTCCAGCCCTGCCTGCTGAAGCGCCGGTGTTGAGGTAACCATCGATTCCATAATCACGATTTCCCCCATCAGGTCCATCAGGCTGTCCAGCTTGGAGAGATTGACGTTGATGAGGCTTTGCTTGACCGGCGAATGGGTCTGCTGGGCCGCTTTTTGCGGCTGGGGGCCGGCGGCGGACTGCCCTGCGGACTGCCGCTTTTTCAGCGCTTCGCCCAGGATGGAATAGGTTTTCGTATAAGTAAATGCCTCAACGGCCGGAATCGCCTGGTCGCGCGCCTTTGGCTCACGGAAAAACAGGTAGAAGCCGTCTTTCTGGATTTGGGAAGCGGTGGTCTTGTCCGTTTCGATCTCACGGGGCTGGTAATCGAATTCGTCGCAGGAGTCCTGCAGGCTGTTGACCAGCATAAACGCTCGCAGATTTTCCATCTGCGCATCCTCGTCGAAAAAGATTCGGATGGCAAACGGAAATCCTTTTTCGGACTCCTCTTCCAACAGCCCGGCTTCCAGGCCGGAAACGGCCGCGGCGTCCTTCCGGGCGGCTTCCTGCGCCGCGCCCTGGTCCGCCTCGGCTGCGGGAACCGCCGCATCGGCGGAAATCTTTTTGAGGAAACCGTTAATTTCCTGCTCCAACGTGCCGATATTGTTTGTGAGCGGCTGTCCCTCCTGGACTTTCTTCACTTCCGCCCTGAGAAAATCCCCCGATCGGAACATCAGGTCGAACAGGCCTTCCAGGTCTTTTTCACCGATTCCCTTTTCCCTGACGAAAGCAAAAAGGTCTTCCATCTTGTGGGAGATGACCGCCAGGCTGTTGAACTGCATCATGGCGGATGAACCTTTAATGGTGTGCATGATCCGAAAAATTTCGTTGATGCTGTCCTGATCCAGATTTTTGTTCTTTTCACTTTCTATCAGAATATCGTCCAGATGCTCCAGCAGATCAGTCGTTTCAAACAAATAGACGTCCAACATGGATTCGTTTCCGCTTTCCATATATGTCTCTCTCCCATCCTATTAATGAAAACTGGGTTTCCGGAATCCGGATGATAGGTTTCACCGATTCCTTATTTATTACATTTATTGCTTTTTATTATATCGACCATTTTCTAATAAAATTAACAGAATTTCTCCTGATTTTATGAAAGAGGTGCTTTTATGCCGGAAAACCTGCGTATCACCGCTCCGGTCCCAAACAGCGACGGAATTCTGAAGCCGAATCCGTCCGCTCAGTCGTCTCCGGTCGAGCCCATGGAACCGGCCAGAGTGAATCGGCCCAACGCGCAGGATCAAAATACCGATTCGGCGTCCCTGAACCTGTTGCTTGGCAAAAACTCCGTATTCGGAAAATTCATTCAGCAGCTCAGGCAGACGCCGGCGCTTTCAGAAACACTCGGCAAGCTGCTCTTCACCGCCGTGCGCAAAATGGAGGCCTCCCCGTCCTCTCTGCCGGAAAGCTCCGTTTTGAGGGAGCTGGCGTCCGGTCTGACGGCAGAACAGGAGGACCTGGTGAAAAGCCTGATCTCCCAGCAGAAGGGCAGCAGCCTGTTCTCCGGGCCGCTTTTTCAACTGCTGGGCCGCATTTCGGAACAGGCCGGGGACCCGCAGCTGGACCTGAGGGTCGCCTCGTTTCTGAAAGCTTTCGACGGTTTTTTCTCCGTGAAGGATACGACCGCGGCGATCGCTTCAAACCTTGACAGGATCGGCCGGCAGATTCCGGCCGGCGACGCGAAGCAGCTCGCGCTTCTCGCTGAAAAGCTCAACACGGCGGATCCGGAAAGACTGCTGGGCAGCAACCTGAATCTTTTGAAAAAAGAAATACTTCCGTTTCTGTCCGCATATGTTTCAAAGAGCAGCGATTACGGCGAAATGCGGGAAACGATCTCCCTTCTCCTGCAGAACGCCTCGATTCTGAATATAAGCTCCCGTGAAAATCTGGAGGCTCAGTACCGGCGGCTGGTTTCTTATTGTGACCGCCGCGTCGGGGAACCGATGCTCCGGCTGATGCGCTCCTTCTACGAAGAGGCGGTCAGCCCGGAGCGCGGAAAGACCGAAAATCATTTTTTTCGGTCCCTGGTTTCCCTGCTTTCCCAAGGCGGAGGGTCGGACGCGCCGGAAACCGACAAAGCGGTCTATGCGGATATCAGCCGGTCCCTGCTTCTGGACAACAGCGTCTATATGCCGTTCACTCACATTCTTCTGCCGGCGGTCGTCCAGGGCAGATTTCTGTTCGCCCAGATCTGGATCGAAAAAAAAGGCAGCCGGGAAGAGGAACGCGCTCCCGCCGGCAGGACTGCGGAACCGATCCGCCTGTACCTGACATTCACCATTCAGGATCTGGGATATTTCGAGGCGAGGGTTGAGCTGACAGGCAAGAAGGTCGACCTGGCCCTCTCCTGCCCGGAAAAACTGCTTGCAAAGAGAGGACCCATCGCGTCTTCTCTGGGGCAAATCCTTGTAAAAAACGGCCTTGCATCCGGGGACATCCGTCTGTCCTGCTGTGAAAAGCCCGAAGTCCCGGATCTGATTGTCCGGAAGATAATGGAAAGGAAGCGGACGGTCGATGTCACCATTTGAAAAGCTTCAGAAAGCGGCCGCTCTGAAATATGACGAAAACTCGGACGGCGCTCCCATCGTGGTCGCGTCCGGAATGGGCGATACCGCCAGGCAGATCGTAAGCCTTGCGGAAAAGAACGGCGTGCCGGTATTCCGCGACGATTCCCTCGCGACGCTTCTGTCCCGGCTGGACGCGGGCGTCCAGATTCCTTCGGAGCTGTACCGCGCCGTCGTCGATATCTATATCTATTTTCTCGGCTTTCACGCCGATTCCGCCGGCAACGTGGCGGAGCAGCCTGAAATGGAACAGGAAAAAAGCTAGGCCGACAAAATTCTGATAAGTTTTTGTCTTTGCGCTAACATTTCAGTCCAATAGGACGATAATAGATAATGGGAAACTGAAAGCGTATTTGACAAAAAGCGAATAAGGTGAGGAAACATGAAAAAGACAAAAAAGAGCGCAAAAGGCACGTTCTCCGTCATGGAGAACATCCCTTCGGAAAAGCATCTGACCTTCTTCATCGACCGGCAGCTCTATGCCCTGCCGACTTCCCAGGTTGTTGAAATCATCCGGCTGCAGCCCATCACCCTGATGCCGAACCTTCCCGACTACGTGAAGGGCGTCATCAATCTGAGGGGAAAGATTGTCCCTCTCATCGATATGAGGCTCAAATTTTCAAAGGAATCCATTCCATACGACAACTTGACCAGCATCGTCATTGTGGAGAACGGCGACATGACGGCCGGCCTGATCGTCGATTCGGTCAAGGATGTCAGGGATATTGCAAAAAGCCAGATTTTCGACGCGCCGAAGTACAAGAAAAGCGTCGGTGACCGGTATGTCGCCGCCATCGCGTCTTTGGGAAAAGAATCCGCCATGGTCCTGGATATCGCGCGCGTCCTTTCGGAGCGCGGCGCCGATTCCGCGCCGGCGCGCCATTCTGCGGATCAGATGCTGAAAACCGCAGCCGAATAAATCCGGTTCAGAGAGCAATGCAAGACAAAGTTGGGGGGCTTACCATCGAATGCTGCCAATTCCTGAGGACTACCTCCGGTCGCCATGTGAAGTCAAGGCCATGGACAACAAGCCGATCCTGACAGGCTATCTTGGCTGGATAGGGGAAGACGGGATCCAAATCGTAAACAAGGCGGAACCGCTTCCCATCGTCCACTGCAATACCACTGTCAGAATCAGCGTATTCAGCACCGCGCTGGGATTCCGCGTTCTGGTCGGGAAAGTATACCTTTCGTCGCCGGAATTTATCCGGATTTCGGACGTGCAAAGTTTGGCAGACTATGAAAAAAGAAATTTTTTCCGCGTCAGGGTTGATATTGAAACAGAGGCCTTCCCTGAAAACGAGGAAGGCGAAATTCGGAAGGGCAGTGAGGCCATCGCGGTCAGCATCAAAGATCTCAGCCTGAGCGGTCTTTATTTTTTCAGTTCCAGGAAACTGGAGGTCGGCGACCGGCTGTCCGTCAGGCTGAGCCTTTACGATTCGGCCGTCTTCCTCAGCTGCAGAGTTGTGCGCAGGCTCCTGCTGGAGCGGGCGCAGGAGGATGGGTACGGATGTGAGTTCCTGAACAACTCCGGCCCCAAGGGCGATCTTTTATGCAAATATCTTTTCGATTGCCAGCGGGAACAGATCCGCACGATGAAGGAACGGCAGCTGTGAGCGACCCGGAACCGAACCACGCGGGCCAGCGTCCCTGAAGAATCATAATTTACTCTACGAGGTGAATCATATGCAAAACAACTTGGCGGAAGAGGGAATTGGCCAAGACAGCGAACAGGCCGCCCTGATGACCAAATATCTCACTTTCTGGACGGACGGCGAACTGTTCGGCCTTCCGATTTCGGATGTCGTGCAGATTATCAGCATGCAGGGAATCACGCCGCTTCCGGATTTTCCGGACTACGCAAAGGGCGTCATCAACCTGCGCGGGAATATCATACCGGTCATCGATATCCGCGTGCGTTTCGGCAAGCCCGAAGCCGAATACAATGAAAACACCTGCATTATCGTGACCAGCATCGAGGATTCCTACATGGGCTTCATCGTGGATGCGGTCGACGAGGTCACCGATCTTGATGAAGACAGCATCTCTCCGCCGCCGAAGGTTTCCAAGGATATCACCAACCGTTATCTGACGGGAATCGGACAAATCGAAGAGAAGGTCATTCTTCTTCTGGACGTCGCAAAGATTCTTTCGGAAAACGAACTGACGGAAGTACATGAAACCGCCGCTCAGAACAAAAGCGCCGAAGCAGCGGACAAGCATCCGGAAACCCCGGTTGTAGATCTGCGGGCTGCTGCGGTGAAAAAAAACGAAGGAGAGTAATCGGAGTATGCATCCATATCTTAATTTGAAGATCCGTGGAAAATTGATTCTGAACATCACCGTTATTTCCCTGCTATTTGTTATCCCTTATGTAGTCTGTCTCATCATGATTTCGGCGAACAAGGGAAATCCGGATGCTTTGTTGAGCGCCGTAAGGACCATGACCCCGATTATGGTCGCCGCTTTCGTCGTGATCTGGCTGATCGGCATTTATATGGTCGCGAGGTTTTCCAGACATATGGCCGGCGCGATCGATGAAATTTCCAGAGTCTCCAAGGAGATTTCCGAAGGCAAGCTGGACGTTAAAGTGAGTTACGAATCAAATGCCGAACTGGGCCGGCTGGCCAAATCCGTCAATGAGCTTTCCGAGAAGCTGACCACGGCCGTCAGGGAGATCATTTCCCTTCTGGATAAGATGGCAGAAGGGGATCTGACGGCGGAATCCCACGTTGTGTGGGAGGGAGACTGGGCGCGGATTAACAATTCGATGAAAAATATTTTTCAATCCCTGAATTCAATTTTCTCAAAGGTCCAAAGCGCGTCGGATCAGACTTCCAGCGGCTCCGAACAGGTGGCAAGCGGCTCCCAGGCTCTGGCGCAGGGTGCAACGGAACAGGCAAGTTCGATCGAACAGCTGTCCGCGACGATCCTCGAAGTCTCCGGCCATGTGAAAAAGAATGCCGCGAACGCCGCGGAAGCAAACCGCTCTTCCAGCGAAGAAGAGCAGAAGCTGAAAGACGCCAGCGCCAAAATGGATGAAATGCTGAAAGCCATGGGAGAAATCAGCGAAACTTCCAAGCAGATCGGCAATATTATCAAAACGATTGACGACATCGCTTTTCAGACGAATATTCTCGCTTTGAACGCGGCTGTGGAAGCGGCCCGGGCGGGCGCCGCCGGCAAGGGCTTTGCCGTCGTCGCGGATGAAGTCCGGAACCTTGCCAGCAAAAGCGCGGAAGCGGCGAAAGATACAACCAGCCTGATCGAGAACGCCGTAAAGTCGGTCAATAACGGCACAAAGGTGGCCGACGTCACGGAAAAGACCCTTCAGGAAGTCATTCAGTCCGCGAACCGCACCAACGAGCTGGTCAACGAGATCGCAAACGCCTCCAACCAGCAGGCGACGTCCATCGGCCAGATCACACAGGGCATTCAGCAAATTTCCGCCGTCGTGCAAACGAACTCCGCGACAGCGGAGCAGAGCGCCGCCGCAAGCGAGGAGCTGGCCGCCCAGGCGAAAGAGCTGAAACGCACTGTATCCGGCGTCAAGCTGCGTGACGACGACGCGCGGGCACAGAAGAAGGGTCCTGAGAAAAAGCCGGCGGCAGTCCCCGTAAAAGAACAGCTGGAAGCCAGCGGCAGACCCTCGGAAAAACAAAGCGGGGAAAAACGCAAGGCGCAGCCGCAGCGTCCGGCCGCCGTGCCTGTGCATGCCCAGGCCGCGGGCGATGACAAATACGTCTGATATTTAACGCACAGATCGTCAGGGACGTCCTCAAAAACCGAGGGCGTCCCTCTTTTTCATCCGCCGGCAGGAAACGTCACGGCCCGCTTTTGTGCGTATAAATCCCAAAAGACCGAACTTTCTCATAAATATTTCACCCGGCGTGCCGATATATGTTACAGATCGGATTTTATTGACAAATTCTACCGGTCACAGGAGGAATCCCCATGAGTTCATCCAGTTCAGCTACTTCTTCGGCAAATCTTCAGACTTCATCAATCTACCGTCTGACCGGTACAAACCTGTACTCGGGGCTGGATACGGACAGCATTATCAAGGCTCTTGTATCCAATACGCAGAGCAGGATTGACAAACAGCAGCAGTTGGAACAAATCGCCGAGTGGAAAAGGGATTTATACCGCGATGTAACTTCCTCCATGCAGGATTTTGAAAACACCTATTTTTCCTATACCAGCGATACCAACCTGTTGAGTTCGACATTTTTTAAAACCTCCGGCATCAGCAGTTCTTCCAGCGTGGTCAGCGCGACGGGCAACGCCGGCAATGCGGACAGCCTTGTGATCAACAGCATTTCGCAAATCGCCTCCAAGGCTTCCTACAATTCCACCCAGCAGGTGTCGGACGAGGCGATCACCTCCGGTGAAATTTACGACAGCTGGACGCAGTCTGCCGTCGGCGGCAAGTCGCTCATTGTCAATTATAACGGCACTGATTATACCCTGACCATGAGCAGTTCGGTCAAGCTGGATTCCGAGAACATGTCCGCGACGGATGCGGACGGTTACAACGTTGAATTAAAGAAGATTGTGGACGGACTGAACAGCCAGATCAGCCAAAACAGTTCGCTGAACGGAAAAGTCAGCTTTTCACTGAATCAGGACAACAGCATCGTGCTTTCAGCCGCGAATTCTGCCGATACGGTCGGCGTCTCGGCCTATAAGACAAGCAGCGACACGACCAGCGGCCCGGCATTCCTGAGCGCTCTGGGCCTCACGGAAGGAAGCGGAACGGGATCGGTTTCCGGCTCCGCGATCGACACGGACCCCGCCACAAGCAGCCTTTTCAATAAAACCGTATCCTCCTCGTCCTACCTGAAATTCACCATCGGCAGCGACGAATACACGGTCAAGATGGGGACCGATATAACCATATTGGGTGCTACGGACGGCGGATATGCCTCCGCCATCGCGACCCAGCTCCAAAAACAGATCGACGCGAATTCCGACCTCAAGAGCAAAATAAGCGTGACGGCCGACACCGGCACCGGGAAAATCACTTTCACCTCCCTGGACGGCAGCGACCTTTCCGTCAGCGGAGGGTCGCAGAACCTGCTGCAGGGGCTCGGGATCAATACGTCCGACACCGGCACCAGCGTCCAGACCTCAGGGGTGGACGCGTCCGCCCTCTTCCAATCCTATTTCGGCGATGCGCTGGCTGGCAGCACCATGACGTTCAGCCTGGACGGCGTTTCAAAAACCGTCACGTTCGACGCCACCGAGGAAGCGGAATACTCCACCGTCGGCGACTCCAGCAGCGGTCTGATCCATTACCTGCAGGGCAAACTGACAAATTTATTCGGCACGGATTCGTCCACCGGGGATCCGAAAATTCAGGTTGCCGCGACCGGCGAAGGCGGGATCCAGTTCACGACAGACGACAGCACTTCCGTGCTTTCCGTCACTTCCTCCGACAGTTCCAATGTTCTGAACCAATACGGAGCGCTGCGGATTTCCTACGGGGAAACCAATCGCGTGGAGACCAGCAAGACGCTGAGTGAGCTTGCCGGCGAATTGAAACAGACCCTGACGGCCGGTGACGACGGCCAGTACACGATTTCCATCAACGGCAAGACGCTTTCCTTCGACGGGGACACGACGCTTTCCAAAGTGATCTCCCAGATAAACGACGACGAGGATATGGGCGTGACCGTCGCTTATTCCCAGACGACTAATTCCTTCCGCATCACGGCGGACGACAGCGGTTCCCAGAGCGAAATCGAATTCAGCGACGTCAGCGGAAATCTCGCTTCCGCTCTGTTCGGCACTTATGATTCGGATCATCTGACCGCCGGCAAGGATCTGAAAATGAACGTCACCATCAATGGAACTACAACGGATATTGTCCGCTCTTCCAACACAACGACCCTGGATGGAATCAACCTGACCGTTACCGGCACCACCGACGAAGCCGTCACGCTTTCCTCGGAGAGCAACGTGGACGATCTCGCGGATAAAATCGTCGATTTCATCAATGATTACAACAAAATCATCGACAAAGTAAATACCCTTACCTCGCAGATGCCGAATACGGATGAGGATTATGTGCCCCTTACCGACGCGCAAAAAGAAGACATGACGGACGACGAAATCGACAAATGGAATACGGAAGCCAAAAAGGGCCTGCTGCAGAATGATTCCGCGCTGAACGGAATTCTGAACGACCTGCGCGAGGCCATGACGAATGTTGTGAGTTCCGCCGGACTGTCGCTGAACCAGCTGGGAATTTCGACGCAGGCCTACGATTACACCTCCGGCGGCCAGCTGGTCGTGGATACGGATACCCTCAAGGAAAAGCTTCAAAGCGACCCGGATACCGTAATAAAGTTTTTCACGGACGAGGACGGCGTTTCGTCACGGGTGAAAGACGTGCTGGACAAATATGTCGGCACATTCGGCGGCGACGGAGTCCTTCTGCAGCTTGCCGGCACAAGTTCCGACGCGAACGATACCAGCCAGCTGACGACGCAGATCAAACAGTACAAAAGCACCATCTCGGACCTCAAAGACCAACTGCAGACGGAAGAGGACCGGTATTGGACAAAATTCACCGCAATGGAGCAGTCGCTCAGCATACTGACCTCGCAAAGCGACTACCTGACCTCTATGTTCAGCAGCGACTCCTGATCCCGGCAGCGATTAAGAAAACAGAAGGGGAAAACTGAAATGGCGGACAACAACAATTTGATCATGCAGTATCAGGAGCAGTCGATTCTCACCATGTCGCGGGGCGAGCTTCTGGTCAAATTATATGACGAACTGCTGAAAAGCCTGAGATATGCTTCCATTCTTTTCGGCCAGGAACAAATGGAAGGCGCGAAGAAATACACTGCAAAAGCAAAGGACATCGTCAATTACCTCTTTGCCATTCTGGACGACCGATACAGCATCTCCGCGAGTCTGAAACAGATTTATTCCCGTATACTCGGACAGATCATCAAGGCCAATGTCTCCGGGGATCCGGCCGTCCTGAACGAAGTCATCTCAGCCGTGCAGGAACTGAGAACCGCCTGGGCCACGGCGGAAAAAGCAACCCGAATGCAAAACGGCGCAGGTGGAAAACAGCAGGCCGCCCTGTAAGGGCGGCCCCTTTCACAGGAGGTGTAAATACCGTGGCAATCTCGGAAGAACTGCAGGCCTGTCTGGACCAAAAACAGGTTCTCTTAACCCGCCTGCTGAACCTGTCCCGTCAGATTGAAACCCAGTGTTCCCGTGAAAAACCGGAAGATCCTTCCGCTTTGATCCGGCAGCGCCAGGTTTACATTGACCGGCTGAAAAAATGCGCGGACCGGATCGGTCTTTTGCTGGCAAAGCTCCCTCACGAGGAACGCGAGCGAACGGATTCGATTCTTTCCGCCCGATTGCCGAAGGCGCAGTGCAGCGCCGGGGAAGCGTCTGCCATGGAGCGGGAAGCGCAATGCCGCTCCCTGCTGAGGGAACTCTCCGCTTCCGACGCGGAGAGCAGGAGGCAAATGAAAAAGGAGTGCGACCGGCTTCAAAAGCTGGTCAACAACTCCCGCGGCAAGGGGAAAAAAGATTCCCTTTTTTCAAATTTTAAAACTTAAAGTCTCTTTTCTCCTTTTGCGAAGGATTTCACGACCACCATGCCCGTGTCCGTGTAAAAATAAACGGTGCGCCCATAGTTCAGCCCCGTATCCTCCGCCTGAATGCGGATTCCAAGATCCGCGAGCGTCTTTTTCACCGCGGCGATGTTTCTCGCTCCAATGCTGCCGAACGCGCTGTCGTCCGCGACTTCAAACATCTTGGCTCCGCCCGCGATCTTTGCCTGCATCCTGGCGCGCAGGCATCCCATTGCCTCCATGTCCCCGACCATCACCGGCAGACAGGAATCCGCGTAGCGGTTGATTTGGTCCCCGGCGTTATTCTCCGGCCGGCAGGGCAGCATAATATGGGCAAGTCCTCCGATTTTTAAAGCCGCATCATAGAGACAGATGCCAATACATGACCCCAGCGCGTAGGTGACCAGCGCGCCGGGGTTTTGTGTTATTTTCACGTCCGAAATGCCTACCGTGATCAATTCGCTCATAGCTGAATCCCCAGACTGCTCATTAGTTTATTCAGTGAGGCAATGTCCGGGATCAGCATCATATTCGCTGAAATCGTCTTGCTTGCGCTGAGAAAGTCATCCTCGATAAAAATGATTTTATCGGACACGGAACCCATTTCCGCGGCGGGAACCGTGAGCAGGGCTCCGGCCATGTCTGCCGTGACGGCCGGCACGGAAATTTTAATTTCAAGGTTGGAAAGAGACGCGATCGAAGCCGCATAGGCGCCGATCATGATGTTGCCGATTTCCGAAAGCGCGGAATACTCCATGTCGGAAAGGGACGCGCAGTCCGCCCCGCTTTCGCCAAGCAGGGTCTCCAGCAAAGACTGCGTGAATTCCTGCTCGATGACAAACATCATAAGGCCGTGAATATCTCCGTTCAGCTCCACCAGAATCGCCACGACCGGCGTTTCCGGCCCGCCAAGCGCGCGGTCCGCCTCGCTGATATCCAGAATGCGCACAACGGGCGTCACCATGTCCACTTCGCGGTTCAGCATCTGCGAAAGGGAGGTCGCCGCGTTTCCCGCTCCAATGTTGCCGATTTCCTTTAAGACATCAATATGCATCTCATTTAGCTGGCTCAAATTTTCTATTGCCATAGGCACGCCTCGCTTTCAGGATCATGTGCGGTCAACAGGCTGTATCGGCGAGCTGACAATATGTTCGTGATCCGCATAGAATTTTGTCGCGCTGTAATCGGAAGAAAGGGTCTCGGTAAAACTGCCGATCGTCATCCTTGTTCCCGCATAGGCGATGCGCAGCGCAGCGACTTTGAAATCCAAAATTGCCAGGCCGCTCTGGTCCGCCGTCCCCATCGCGCTGATTTTCGTCTTCAGGTAATCGATTCTGGATTCCGCCAGTTCTTTTTGAGAATTGGCGCTTTTCAGTAATTTTTTGGCTTTCAGGGAAAGCGGATCTTTCTGGAGAAACAGGGCGATCGTCTCCGCCTGGGAACACAGGGTCTGAAGATTCTTCTCCTCCTCCGAGAGCTCCGCTTTGACGGAATCCAGGCTTTCCTCTTCTCTGCCTGTAAGCAGGCCGTCCAGCACGCCGGACACAATGAGGACCTCCGTGCGGGCGCCCCCGCTGCCGATCGTGTTGGCGGTAATGGAGCGTCCCGCCTGATAGCGCCCCCCGGCCAGAAGGCCTTTCCTGCCGCGGGCCATAATTGAATTTCCCGCCTTGACCATGCTGTTAAAAATGACGTCGGCCCGCAGATCGCCGGCACATTCAACCGTTGCGTTCTCAATGTACTGGGCGGAAACACTTCCCTTGGCAATCAATTTTCCCCGGCTCATCCCGTTCATTCCGCAGGATATGGCGATATTCCCGCCGGCCTCCAGCATGGCTCCTTCCACCATGCCGCGGACATTGATATCCATTCCGGCTTTGATGGAAAAGCCTTCCAGGACATCTCCCTGAACGATGACGGTCCCGAGAAAATCGATATTCCCGGAAGAGCTGTCCACATCACCGCGCACAACAAACACTTCACTGATGCTGAGGTTCGCGTTCTTATATTCGATACAGCCGTCCGAGTCCGCGGTCAGAGTCAGCCCGTCCTCCGAAACTGCCGTATTCTTTCCCTGGGGAAAGCTCGGAATTTTCCCGCGCCGGTATTCCACCGGATTGTTATAGACATCGATTCCGTTTTCCCCGGGTTCGGGGGGAAGGATCCTGCACAGCACATCGCCCTTTTTCACATTCTGCACGATTCCAAGATTGCGGTAATCCACCGTGCCGTCTTCGCGCTCCTCCGGCATGAAATTCTGCTCCCTCTGGAACAGATACTCCAGTTTGCCGTCCTTTTCGTCCACCGGAGAAAGACCCCTGGCACAGACAAGGTCGAGAAAATATTTTTTGTTTTCACAATAATCGCGGATGACGCTTTCCAGCACGCCGTAAACGATTCCGTTTTCCTTTAAAAACGCCACGATTTCCTCAAAGGAAACCGACTGGCCATGAAAGGCCGTTTTAACCCTGATGGTTGCTTCCAGCCGGTCCGACGACACGCTCAGCTGTATTTCCGGTTTTTTCAATTCTTCCTTCTGATCTGATTCCGCCATCCGATTCCCCTTATCGTCCGGTGCATTCAATTTTTACTCCCCCTCCTGCATGAAAAACATTCATCGCAGACTGTTGACCGTCTGCGTGGTATTGTCCGAAATAGAAAGGATATTCGCATTAAAGGAAAACGCCTTCTGTGAATTGATCAGCGCCGTCATCTCATCCGCCAGATTCACCGCCGAATCCTCAATGCTTCCCTGAATCGCCTGAACATTGGAATCTATCGCCAAACCGGAAGCTGCGGTCTCCTCCAGATAATTGTCCCCCGACTTTTTAAGCCCGCCGCAGTTCCGAAAGGAATAAACGCCTACGCTCTGCTTCTCGTTTTCGTCCTTCACCGAAATCGCGTTCCCGGACTGGTCCAGCACAAGCCCCCCATGCGAATCCGAGAGGAAAAAGCCGCCGTCGGAGTTTTTCGAGAGCTGGAAGCCACCGTTGCGCGTGAAACGGACGAGGCCATCCGAACATCTCACTGCGAAAAACGCATTCTCAGCGGGAAGCGCGTAATCAAGCGGACGGTTGGTCCGCTCAACGCTTCCCTGACCGAAAACCGTGTCCGTTTTGTCGGCGCGGTCCCCATGGCCGACCTTCAGGCTGTTTTCCGTCTCCGGCCCGTGCACGCCCGTGTAAACCAGGTCTGCAAATGAAACTTTGTCCGGCTTAAACCCCTGCGTCGACGCATTCGCGATGTTATTGGAAGTCACATCCATCTTCTGCTGCTGCGCGATGGCGCCGGCGGCAGCCGTGTAAAAGGATGTCATCATAACGTTCCCCTCCCCTCCTTAAAGTTTTGAAATATCCACCGCCTGATCCAGCACGGTATCATACATCTTCAGCGCCTGCGAGCAGGTCTGGAGCTCACGCTGGGAGGAAAGGGCGTTTGTCATCTCCTCCGCCATGTCCACATTGGAGCCTTCCAGCGATTTCCATAAAATGTTCGGATCTGTGACCGGAACGGCGGAAGCACCCTGGAACATCCCCTCCCCCACCGTTCTCAGCGCGGCGTTGTCCGGAAAGCGGTAGACGGCCAGACTGCCTGCGGAGCGGCCTTCCGCAGTCAGATTGCCCTGCCCGTCCGACGAAAGGTCGTCCGTTCCGGGACGGATCGGTCCGCCGTCGGTGCCCAGCACTCTGCCCTGCCCCTTGAGGACCAGATAGCCGTCTTCATCCAGATTGAAGCTTCCGTTTCTCGTGTAAACGGTCCCGCCGTCTCCCTGGACGGCAAAAAAGCCGTCGCCATTGATGGCAAAATCCAGCTTTCTGTCCGTCTGCGAGACGGTCCCTCCGGAAAAATCGGTCACGGCTTCGTCCGCGGTGTTCATCAGCGAAGCCGTGCCGACGGGCGTTCTCTGCCCATCGACCCTCTCAATGACCATGCTGCCGAATGTTTTCGGCATGACCCGGGACTTTTTAAATCCGTTGGTGTCGGTGTTCGCCACATTGTTGCTGATTGTATTCAGGACCCTGCTCTGTGTCAGGATGCCGGAACCCAGCATATAGAACCCTCTGACCATATCGAGTCTTTCCTCCTTTCACTGTTTCAGATAACTTTCCAGGCTTCTTTTCAGCTTTCTCAGCGCGCTGGAATGGATCTGCGACACGCGTGATTCGCTGATCCCCATCACGTGGGAGATTTCCTTGATTTTCAGCTGTTCCTTATAATAAAGGGAAATGACGATTCTCTCCTTTTCCTCCAGCAGGTCGATGTCGCGCTGGAGCATGCTGCTCAGTTCCTTTTCCGCGACGGTCTGTTCCGGGCCGTCGGAAGAATCAGCGCCGCGCAGCGCAAGGCTCTCCACTCCCTTTTCATAAACCAATTCCTCAAAGGAAAGCATGTTCATCGAGCAGGTTTCCGCCAGCATTTTTTCGTACTCCGAAAGGCTGATCTTCATGTAGTCCGCGGTTTCCTGTTCCGTCGGGCTGCGGCCGAACCGCTGGTTCAGGACTTCGTCCGCCTCGTTCAGCGCCTTTGCCATCTTTTTCAGCCTGCGCGGAAAACAGTCCTGGCGCCGTATGTAATCAATCATCGCGCCCCGGATCTTGATGGATGCAAAAGTCTCAAATTTAACATTTTTCAAAAGATCGAATTTAGACACGGCGTCCATCAGCGCAATCAGGCCCTCGCTTATTATATCGTCCAGATAATTAAAATACTGATAGTGCCCTACAATTTTTATCGCGATACACCGCACAAGGTAACTGTACTGACAGATCAGCTCATTGCGCGTTTCGACGTCCCCGGTTCTGTTGTACCGGGCCCAGAGCTCGCGGACCGGCAGCTCCCGCTCCCTGATCCCGTAATCTTTCGTCATACAGCCCCTCTCCCTTCCGCAATCTGTCTATCAGTCCAGCGTCACGTTGGCGACCGCCTGAATCTGCACGTTGTTGTCAAGTTCGTTAAAGGAAAGCACCACGGCACGCGGATAAAACTGCTGCAGCAGTTTGCTGAAATAGATCCGCACCACCGGGGAAGTGAGGATCACCGGGGTGGCAACCACGTCCTTCACCTTGGAAACGCAGTCGGTCAGCTTCATAATGATCTTCTGGGTCGTCTGCGGGTCCAGCGACAGGTAAGTCCCGTGCTCGTTTTTGCTGATGGAACCCACGATCGCTTTTTCCACCTCGCTGTCCAGCGTGATCACCCGGATCTGACCGCCGTCCGCCCACTTGCGCGTGATGGTCCTGCGCAGCGCCTGCCGCACATATTCCGTCATCATATCCGGGTCGCGCGCCGCGGCGGCGTTGTTGGAAATCGTCTCCAGAATCGTTTCCATGTCCCGGATGGGAACGCCTTCCTTCAGCAGGGAGCAAAGCACTTTCTGAAGGTTGCTCTGTGTCATCACATTCGGCACCACGTCGGAGACAAGGGAGGCGTCGTAGCCCTTGACGCTCTCGAGAAGCTGCCCCACTTCCTGCCGGGAGAGCAGCTCGTCCGCGTGGCGGCGCACGGTTTCCGAAAGATGGGTAATGACGACCGAAAGCGGGTCGATGACGGTGTACCCGTAAATCTCCGCCATATCCTTTTTGTCCGGGGTGATCCACTTGCTTGGGATGCCGTAAGCCGGCTCGATGGTGTCGATGCCGTCGATCTCACCCGTCAGGTTGCCCGGGTCCAGCGCCAGGTAATAGTCCATCAGGATTTCTCCGCGGGCGACTTCCTCTCCTCTGATCTTAATGACATACTGGTTCGGGTTGAGAAGCCCGTTGTCACGCAGGCGGATGGAAGGAACAACCATGCCCATATCCACCGCGAACTGTTTGCGGAACGTCACCAGCCGCTCGATGAAGCTGCTGCCGCTCGATTCATCCACCAGCGGGATCAGGCTGTAGCCAAACTCCATTTCGACCGCGTCCAGAGGAAGCAGGCTGTAAATATGGTCGATATTTTTGTAGTAGGAGGTCTCGTCGTCCTGGGGCGCGGCGGCGCCGGCGCTCTCCCCCTGTTCGACCACCGCTGACTGCTCCAGTTTTCTGCGCAGCATCAGGCCGGAACCGATCAAAAAGGCGGAAAGCAGCACAAGCTGGACATGGGGCATGCTGGGAATCAGGTTCAGGGCAAACACGCCGCACCCGGCCAGCAGGATCACCATCGGCTGCGAGGAGAACTGGCGGGAAACGTCCTCCCCCAGCGTGGAGCTGGAAGCCGCGCGGGTCACGATCATGCCCGTCGCCGTGGAGATCAGCAGCGCGGGCACCTGCGAAACCAGGCCGTCGCCGACCGTGGCGATGGAGTAGATATTCAGCACCTCGCCGAACGACTGCCCGCCCTGCACCATGCCGACAATCAGCCCGCCGATGAAGTTGATGAACGTGATGACGATGGACATGATCGCGTCGCCCTTGACGAATTTGCTCGCGCCGTCCATGGAGCCGTAGAATTCCGCTTCGCGCTGGACATCATCGCGGCGCTGGCGGGCCGTCTGCTCATCGATCAACCCGGAGTTCAGGTCCGCGTCGATCGCCATCTGCTTGCCGGGCATCGCGTCCAGGCGGAACCGCGCCGCCACTTCGGAAACCCGTTCCGCGCCCTTGGTGATAACCAGGAACTGCACGAGGACGATAATCAGAAACACGACAAAGCCGACGACGATATTGCCCTGCAGGACAAACGTGCCGAACGTCTTGATCACCTGGCCGGCCGAACCGGAATTGGACAGGATCAGCCGCGTGGAGGAAATGTTCAGCGCAAGCCGAAACAGCGTGGTGATCAGAAGGATGGACGGGAAAACGGAAAAGTCCAGCGCGCTTCTGATGTACATGGTCAGGAGCAGGATCACCAGCGATAAGGAGATATTGAGGATGAACATCATGTCCAGCAGGGGAGCCGGAAGCGGAATAATGATGAGCGCGATAATGAAAATGACAAAAAGCGATACGACGTGGTTGAGCAGTTTCATCTTTCCTCTCCTTCCTGCTTCAGGCGGTAGACCCATGCCATGACCTCGGCCATCGCCTGATAAAATTCCTGCGGGATCTGAGCGTTGACCTCGACCGCCGCGTAGAGGGCATGCGCGAGCGGCCTGTCCTCTTTCATCGGAATGTGGTGCTGCTGCGCGATCTCAATGATTTTCAGGGCCAGATAGTCCTGTCCTTTGGCCACCACGACGGGCGCGCCGTCCTCCTCCGCGCGATACCGGAGCGCTACGGCGACATGCGTCGGATTCCGGACGATCACGTCTGCCTGAGGCACCTGCTGCATCATGCGCCGCCCTGAGATTTTGCGCTGTACCTGGCGGATTCTCCCCTTCGTTTCAGGGTTTCCCTCCAGTTCCTTGTACTCTTCCTTCAATTCCTGCTTTGTCATGCGGATATTGCGCTCAAAGTCCCACCACTGAAAAAAGTAGTCTGCCGCGGCAATCGCGATGAACACGAGCGTCATCTGGATGACCATATCCATGATGTCGTTCAGTATTCCAACCGCCGATTCCAGCAGGTCGCTGCCCATCATCGCGATGCAGCCCGCACAGATCTTCCTCATCTGCAGGTACATGACGTATCCGATCGCGGCCGTCTTGGCGATCGATTTCAGCAGTTCCGCAACCGATCGGATCGAAAACAGGCGCTTGAATCCTTCGATGGGGTTGATGTTGGAAAATTTGAATTTGATTTTTTCGCCGGAAAATTTGAATCTGGTCTGCATGCCTGTCGCCAATACGGCCGCGAGCAAGGACGAGAACAGAACGGGAGAGGACACGAGCAGAATCGCAACCCAGGCGTCCCGAAGAACATCCATGGCCCCCGACTGCGTCAGGGAGCTTTTGGTGGCGGCATAGGAAAGATACGTGACGATGAAATTGGACAGATAGCGGTAAAGATAAGGGAAGGCGATGCGGAGCATGACAAAGACCGCCAGAATGGAAAGGGAACTGACTACGTCGGCGCTTTGAAAGAGATTGCCCTTCTTCCGTTCGTCCTCCCGCTTTTTCGGCGTCGCTTTTTCCGTTTTGTTTTCCGACGAAGCCCCCGGCACCGCAATCCCCCCCTTCCACTAAGCCAGCGCGGCGTACAGACCGCTGATCCGGTCAAACATCAGGGTCGTCAGCCGCTCGAGAAACGAAGCGTAAGGCGGGACAAGGATGAGCATCACAAGAAAACCGATTAAAATCTTGAGCTGGATCTGGACGGTGAAGACATCAATCTGGGGCACCGCGCGCATCATCAGGCCGGTGCCGATCTCCCCGAGCAGCTGCACCGCCACCATCGGCAGCGACAGCTTCACCGCATAAACCAGCATTTGCCCCAAAAGAGCGGCAAGGCCGCCGAACAGGCTCGCTTTCAGCTGGAGCCCGTCGCCGTAGGGAACAACGGCGCCTAGCCTGACGAATACCTGAATCAGAGTGAGGTGCGCATTGGTGGCGAAAAACATCAGAAGATACATCGCATTGAGCAGCGAGGCGGAAAGCGGCATGGAAACGTCGCTCTGGGGGTCGTAAATTTTCGACATGGAAATGCCCACCTGCATATCCGACATTTCTCCGCCCATCACGATGACCGAAAGAAACAGCTGAATGATATAGCCGATCATAAAGCCGACCAGAAGCTCCTTCAGCCCGGAGACAAAAAGGACGAGAAAGGAGTGGATCTGAAGCGAGCGGTCCGGCGTCAGGCGGTAAGTAAACAGGGAAAGCATCAGCGTCAGCCCGATCTTGACTAGATTCGGCAGGTTGCGCCTGCCAAGGATCGGGTTAAAGAAAACGCAGCCCGTCATGCGCAGGAAGATCAGCATGAGAAGTGTGTAATTGTAATCCAGTTTCATATCCGCCCCGTTTTCAGTTCAGGGAAACAATCAGGCCAAAGATATACTGCATAAAATCGTTCATGACCTGCATGATCCACGGCCCCAGCAGGACCAAGACGGCGGCGATGGTGAACAGCTTCGGGACAAAGGCCACCGTCTGTTCATGGATCTGAGTCGCCGCCTGGAGGATGGATATGACAAGGCCGACCAACATGCTTGCAATCAGAATCGGGCTGGCGATTTTGAGGATGACCAGCATGGCGGCATGCATGATCTCCATGACTTTTGAAACGGTCATCTTTGAGCCTCCTTCAACCGCCTACAGGTGGAAACCTGAGGCCAGTGTTTTAAACAGCAGATCCCATCCGTCCACCAGAACAAACAGCAGCAGCTTGAACGGAAGGGATATCGTCGCCGGCGGGAGCATGATCATGCCCATGGACATCAGAGTGCTGGAGACGATCATGTCGATGATCATGAACGGGATGTAAAGGAGAAAGCCGATGATAAACGCCCGCTTGAGTTCGCTGGTCATAAATGCCGGGATCACCAGGGTGATCGGCATCTGCTCCGCGGGGGTCTTGCTGTCCTGCTTTGCAAGGTTGACAAACAGGTTCAGGTCTTCCTTTTTGGTGTTTTTCAGCATGAATTCCTTGAGCGGCACGCTCGCCTTCTGAAGGAACTCCTCCTGCGTGATCTTTTCCTCCTTGTACGGCTGATAGGCGTCCGTGTTGATTTTGGTCACGACCGGGGACATGATGAACAGAGTCAGGAAAAGGGAAATGCCGATCACCACCTGGTTCGGCGGCGTCTGCTGCAGCCCGAGAGCGTTGCGCAGAAAAGAGAGAACGATCACAATGCGCGTGAAACAGGTCGTCATAATCAGGATGGACGGCAGGAGCGCGAGGAGGGTGAGCATCTCAATGATTTCCAGGGTATTCGCGCCGTTCCCGTTAATATTGACGTCCACCGCGGCGGCCGAGGCCCTCATGGGCAGAAACACGGCTGCAAGAAAAAAAACTCCCGTCAAAAGCAACGCCTTTTTTGCGATTCTGCACCGGAGCGGCTTTTTTTCTTCAGTGCTTGTCAAGCTTATGTTTTTTACCATGGCCAGTCAAATCCAATCTGCCCTTCAGCGCGGCGTTCAGAGCATCCACAAAACTCCGCCCGTTCCCGGGTTCGGAAGAACGAAGCTCCATTTCGTCGATTTCCTTCAAAATTTCAACCCTGTCGGATGAAAACCCGATGAGATAGCAGCGGCCGCAGATCCGCGCGATGGCAAGCCCCTTGTCCTGGGCCAGCGCAACACGCTCCAGAATGCGGATGTTGGCCGTGTTCGCCGCGCTGTTCGCCTTTTTTGCCACAAACCGGCTGAGAAGGAAACACAGGTACAGGATGGCGGCAATTGCAACCAGCGCAAAAAGCAGCGGGAGAAGATCCGATGCATAGCTCATGCTCAGCCTCATTCAAATTCCTCCGCGGCTTTTCAGCCCAGGATACCCTTTACGGTTTTCATGATGCGGTCCGCCTTGAACGGCTTGACGATAAAATCCTTTGCACCCTGTTTGAGCGCGTCGACCACCATCGCCTCCTGCCCCATGGCGGAGCACATGATGATGTTGGCGTCCGGGTCCTGCGCCCTAATTTCCTTCAGCGCCTGCAGCCCGTCCATCACGGGCATCGTGATGTCCATGATGACCAGATCCGGCTTTTCGGCGGCGTAGTTCGTAACGGCAATCTGTCCGTTATTCGCTTCGATAATGTCGGTATAGCCGTTTTTTGACAGGGTGTCTTTAATCATCATCCTCATAAAAGCAGCGTCATCCACCAGCATGATTTTCTTTTCCATCGAGTATCCTCCTAAAACTTTGGAATAAATGTATTTTTAATTAGACCAGTTTCATAATCTCTTCGCTGTTCATTACTTCCGTAATCCGGACACCGTAGAAGTCATCCACCACCACGACGTTCCCTTTCGCAATGGCCTGTCCATTGACAAAAACATCGACCTGGGATCCGGCCTGTTTGTTTAATTCCACAATGGTTCCCGTGGAAAAGTCCAGGATTTCCTTGATTTTTTTGGAAGTTCGCCCGATTTCCACCGTGATTTGCAGTGGGACGGATAGAATCATGTTCAGATTGTTGCTCTCCCCCTTGGTGAGGGGCGGCTCAGGCTCGTCGAAGCTCGGGTAAGCCGCATTCCGGATATTGAGCTCGGAAGGAGCCGGCGGCGCGGAGGCTGCCGTCGGAGCCGGCTGGGGACCCGGCTGCTGCGGGGGCGCTGTCTCCCCCGCGGGCTGAGGTTCCGGGGGCGGGACCGGCTGAGACGCCGCCGGGGCGTGCACCGGCGCCTCCGGCGACGGGGCCGCGGCATTCTCCCGCTGGGCGGAATCCAGTCCAAAATTGGAAACCAGTTCCTTTGCCAGGGAAATCGGCATGACATTGATAAACTGGCTGTTGATCATGTTTCCTATCATCAAGTTGAAATAGACCGCGACGATATCTTCGTTGCCCTCAAAGTATTTCTCCTTGAACTTTTCGGAATTGTCAATGGAGAAAGAATTCGGCGGAGAAATATTGATGCTTCTGTTCAGGAACTGGGAAAGCGCCGTGGCGGCGGCACCCATCATCTGGTTCATCACTTCGCAGATCGCGCCGACATTCATCTCGTCCATGACGAATTCCTGGTCGGAAAAATCCGTCTGGAGCAGCAGGCCCACGATGACCTTGACGTCCGACTCCTTCAGAATCAGCAGATTTTTTCCGGAAAGCCCCTGAACATAATTAATTTCGACGGCGATGGCGGGCTCATATGTTTTGATATCGAATTCGCTGGTCTTCATCAGCTTAACCTCCGGCGTCGTGATGTTGACCGGCTGCCCAAGCAGTTCCGATACGGAGGTGGCGGAGGAACCCAGACTGATATTCAGAATTTCGCCGATCGCGTCTATCTCCATATCGGAAAGCAGCTTCTCTTGCTTTGGCTCCAAAACAATCACCTTTTTTCAAATATATAGTTAGTAAAGGACTTTCCCTATTTTAACGGCGTAATTTTTTTTCTTTACGCCGATCCTGCCTGTAAACCATCTCAGCTTTTCAACTTGCAGGACAACGGAGTCGTCCGCGACGGGTGACTCCAGCGGAATGACATCGCCCCTTTGCAGCTCGAGCAGGTCCCTTAGGGTGATTTCTGTTTTTCCAAGAAGCGCCGAAACGGTCAGCGGCGTATCTTTCAGGCTCTCAAGGATCTGTTCCCTGCGCTGTTTTTCCACCGCCGGGTCAAGTTTTCGATTGATTTTCACATATTTGGAATCAAAAATTTTGAAAATCTCTTCCAGCGAGCTGGCGGGAAGACAGATGTTGATGTTTCCCTTCAAGTCATTGAGCGTCACCTCGATGACAACGATGGCCGCGGACTCGTCCGGCTGGATGAACTGGATGAGCTGGGAGTTGGTTTCAATTCCATCCAGCGTGTGTTCCACGTCGACATAGTTCCCCCACGCGTCTTTTAAAATGGGAGCAATCTGCTGAAAGAGGTAATTCAAAAGCGAAAGCTCAATCTCGGTATAATCGCGGTCGACCTGATAACCGGTCCCGCTGCCCCCAAGCATCCGGTCCAGGATACAAAAGGAAATCGGCCTGGTCATTTCGACAAGGATCTGCTTGTCCTCAATGCCGTACTCCGCGCTGTGCAGCCCCATCACTCCGATCAGCACGGAATCGCTCAGCGCGTTGCCGAATTCCTTGTACTCTTCTTCTTCCACCTGAAGCACTTCCGCCTGGCAGTTCATGCGCAGGACTCCCGAAAGATGCAGGCTGAACAGCCGTGAAAAGCTCTCAAATATATTCTGCAAAAGCCTGATTTGCTCTCTTGTAAACTTTTTTGGGGAAAGAAAGTCGTAGTCCTTGACCTTCGGTCCGGAACTTTGCTCTTCGATTTCCTGAAAATCCATACTGCCGCTCTGCAGGCTCCCCAGCAGATCGTCTATCTGCTGCTGCGATAAAACTTCCGCCATACATACCCACCATTCCTTGCAAGGATTCTGTCACTTCCGGCCGCCGCGGCCGGCGAAAGATTAAGAACAGGCGTCACCCCGAGCTGCCGGGCGCCGCTTTGCTGGAGGCGTTGATCTCTTCATAGACTTTTTCCAGAACATCATCCGTCGTCCCATTCTTGGAGATGTAAATCTCAACCCGCCGGTTCTTCGCCCTGGTCGCTTCCGTCCCGTCGTCCGGGACGATCGGGCGGTATTCGCCGTAGCCTTCACTGACCATCTTCGCCCCGCCGATGATTCCCTTCGCCTGAACGTAAAGCAGAACGTTTTTCGCCCTGTCATCGGAAAGGCCGCGATCGAACGCCTGCCGTTCCGGCGTATTGGTCGCCGAGACCTTCGCCGTATGCCCATAAAAGCGGATTTCACCGATCTGGTCCGGAATATTGGCCATCGCGTTGCAAAGGTAATCGAGAATCACCTTTCCCTGCGTACGGAGGACGGAACTGTCCCCGTCGAAGAAAATGCTGTTCCGGAAAGAAAGGAACGTATATCCGTCCCCTTTATAGATCTTGACATTGTCGTCCAGATGATTCTTTTCAATATAATTTTTCAAATAGGCGTAGAGCTGGTCAAAATTCGTCACCTTGTCCACGAGCGGCTGGGATTCCTGGCCCAGTCCTTCGTCCGACGCGGCGGCGTCCGGCGCCCTGGAGGCGGTGAGCGCGGAGGGATCGATCACGACCTGCTGTTCACTGTTCACCGGATTCTTGGCGACGTTGGCAGTCAGCGCAAGAACCAGCTTCTGCCATTTGCTGGAGTTTAGGGTCGACATGGAAAACAGGAGAACAAAAAATGTCAGCAGCAGCGTCACCATATCCGCATAGGTATCCAGCCAGCTTGGGCCTCCGGAAGAATCATCCTGTTTCTTTTTTCTCATATTGCCACCTCATTCCCCGATATCTATATCGAATGAGCGTTATTTTTTGCTCTTTTTTTCTTTTTTAGGCTTTTTCCCTGTTTCCTGGTCTTCTCCCCTTTGCTTTTCACAGAGGAATGCATTCAGCCGCTGCTCGATATGCTTTGGGTTGTCCCCCGCCTGAATGGCGATGACCCCCTCCACAACGATCTCTTTGCAGAGGCGCTCCTCGTTATGGCGCATATGCAGCTTGTGGCCGATGGGAACCAGAATCAGGTTGGCCGCCAAAGACCCGTAAAACGTGGTGACCAGAGCGACGGACATTCCCTGCCCAAGGGCACTGGCCCCGCTGGAAGAGTCCATATTCAGGTTGCCCAGCATGTTGATCAGACCGATCAGCGTGCCGATCATTCCGAAAGCCGGCGCAAATGTGGAAGCTTTTTCAAAAAACTGCCAGCCCGCGGCATGGCGTTCGTCCAGAGAATCCAGTTCATTGTCCAGCATTTCCTTTACCTTTTCCGGGTCGATTGCGTCCACGATCAGCAAAATGCTGTTCTTGAGAAAAGAATCGGAATCGTCGAGCGCGTTCGCCTTTTCTTCCAGCGAAAGCAAACCCTTTTTCCGGGCCTCCTGCGCAAATTCCACGATGAGTCCTATGTACTTCTGGGGATCGTACCGGTTCCTCTGCAGGGTGATTTTCAGCTGGGCGGGGATTTTTTTGAAATAGGAAATCGGAAAAGCAATCAGGGTGGAGGCGATGGTTCCGCCGAAGGTGATCGCCATGCTCTGATAATCGATAAATCCCTTCATCGCGCTCATATCGGTAAAGTTGGTAATACCGAAAAAAATCAGGCCAAGGCCGGCGATCAAGCCGATAATTCCTGTAAAATCCATGAACTTAACACTTCCCTGAACCTAAGATTTATTTCTGGGGTTTGAGTCCTTCAATACAGATCATGTTTTTATAAATCATCCGCTGATAGGCGATGATTTTCCTGAGAATGTCCTCCCGCTCTTCCTGAACCAGAAAATATTTTCCGGTCGTGAGCGAGATCTTGGTTTCCGGTATGCTTTCAACCGTTTCGATCAGATTGCAGTTCAGCATAAAAGGGGTGCCGTTCAATTGCGTCAGTTCGATCATTTTCCTTCCCCCATCCACAGAAATCGCCGTCCCTTCCCGGGAACCGGGAAGGGGTGGCGCGTTCCTTAACGGACCATGTTGACCAGGGTTTCCAGCATCGTGTCCGCGACCGTGATGATCTTGGAGTTCGCCTGGTAGCCTCTTTCGGTGGTGATCATGTTGGAAAATTCGTTCGCGAGGTCCACGTTGGAGGACTCCAGCGCACCGGTCACCAGTTTGCCGGTAGCGCCTCCGCCCGGCACCGCGTAGGCAGCATCGCCAGAGTTTTTGGTGGCTTTATAATAGTTGCCGCCCTCCTGCTCAAGCCCGGCGGGATTTACAAAGTGCGCCAGCGCAATTCCTCCGATTACTACCGGGTCCCCCGAACTGGAGTCTATCCCCGTGATGGTGCCGTCTGCGGCAATGGAAATACTGCTGTATGATTTTGACGTACCGCAAGTAATAGTATCAGGATCACCACTTGCAAAAGTTTTGTCCTGAGCGCCTAACACTAAATTGCCGTTCCCGTCGACCAAATCGCCGGAACTGTCGAACGAAAGGGCGCCGACGCGGGTGTATTTGTAGCCGCTCGCCCCGTCCCTGACAACGAAATAGCCTTCGCCGTTGATGTAGCAGTCGCCGCTGTACCCGGTGGTCGACATGCCGGCGCGCCCGGTGTCCACCGAAACGGAAGACGCGGTGGAGCCGTAGCCGACCTGGCTCGGATTGACGCCGCCCGTGCCGTTTGTAGTGTTCGGCGCCGTCGCGTCGGTCAAGGTCTGGTACAGCACGTCGCTGAACAGGGCGCGCGAGGATTTGAACCCATAGGTGTTCACGTTCGCGACGTTGTTGCCGATCACGTCCAGCGCCGTCTGGTGCGCCTTGAGTCCGGCCACGCCGGAGGACATTGCTCTCATCATAGTAGATTACCTCTCCTTCGTTTGGAACCGCACGGGCTTCTCCGTCATTCAAAGCCCGATAACCCCCTCGAAAGGTCCGGTTATAAGATTACGGCTCCGTCAATATTGGTGAATATATTTTCCTTCATTTCCCCGCCGCTCATCATCGTGACGACCGTCGAACTGGGAACATTGACGATAAACGCGGTGTCTCCGCTCATCATTAATGCGTCGCGAACGCCTTTTTCCTTCGCTTTCGCGGCCGCGCCGTTCATCTTCTCCATCAGTTCGGGGGAAACCTCGATCTGCCTTGCGTCCATTCGCTGCAGCGCGTGCTTGGAAAAGGTCAGGCCGCCCTGCACGTTTTTCAAGACTTCGGAAAAACTGTTCTTGCCCGCGGCGCCGGTTTCTTTGGTTCCCGGGCTTTTGCCGTCCGGCTGGGCCGGATAAGCCGGGCCGATCCAGGCGGAATAATTTTTCCGGAACTGGATGTCGTTCATTGTTTCGCCGCCTTTGGTTTCAAGTGGTATCCGGGGTACTTGCGGGATCTGTGGAATCATCTGCGGAATCATCCGTGGAACCGTCGGAAGAAGAACCGCCCGACGAGGCGTCCTTCATCACCATAACCACATCGGAAAGATTGTAAACCGTGTTGTCGCTGTCCAGCAAAATCGCGCAGCCGTCGGACCCAAAAGCTGTGTTTTCGACGACGCCCTGTTTGATGACATATTGGCCGGTCGTGTCGTAGGTCCCCACTTTCACGGTTTTTCCCACAAGGGAAGCCGCGTATTGATACTGCGAATACTGAGTGAGCTGGCTCATCGCCTGCAGGGATGAAAACTGCGCCAGCTCCGCGATGAATTCCGTGTTGTCCGTCGGGTTCATCACGTCCTGATTTTCAAACTGCGCGGCCAGGAGCATCAGAAAGTCGTTCATATCCAGCGTGGAGTCCGAGCTTGTCGTCGACTCAGTATGGTTCGCTGAAGATTCCAGGCCGGACGAATAGGTGCGGTTCAGGGTCCCGTAATTGGTAATTCCAAGGTTATTCAAACTTTTTCCCTCCTTTTGTTACCGTGCGTATGCGCCGATCCGCTGGATCATGGAAAGAAAGTCGCCTGTGTTCAGTTCGGCAGACACGGATTCAACGCCGTTTGATTTGTCCCTGCGCGGCTCGTCCCGCTTTTGGCGCCGGTTCCCGGAGGCGTCCCCGCCGTCCGACTGCTGCCCGTACCACTGCGCCGCCTGCTGGTCCGGAGTTACCGTCTGCACGTTCTGCCCGGTGGAAGCCTGCAGGATGCTGCGGATCTCGGAAGAGCCGGAAAGCAGAAGGCTTTGAGTCTTGGGGTCCGCCGCCGCAATTTCCACGGTCAGCAGCCCGTCCTGAGAAGTGAGCTTTACGGAAACCTTCCCCAGCGATTTTGGATAAAGGTCCATCTGAAACTCGGTTTTTCCGCTCCGCAACTGATGCACGGCCGCGTCCGCCACCTGCCGGGACGGAGAGGTCTCCGCCTGTGCCGGCTCGCCGGAAACCTTGATGACGACCTTTCCATTGCCATAAAGGGCCGGCAACCCGCCGTTTGCGGCGGCAGCGCCGCCCGTGCCGGAATCTTTGGCATCCGGAGGATGAGTCTGTGCCGGGCCGGCCGCTCCTTGCAGGGGCTGCGCCGTCCCGTCCTCCGCAGCATTTTTCCCTTCCGCGCCGGTTGTCCGGCTGTCTCTCTGTGCGTCGGACGGACCCCGGGTTTCACGGTCATAAGAGCCGGGAGCCGACGCCGCGACCTGCCGCCTGAAATCGGGACTCTGAAATTCCCGACGCCCTGAATCGGCCGGAGCGGATGCCTGCTGACCCGAAATCCCATCGTTCTGCGCAGGCGGTTCCGAAACGGTCCGGTCCGCCGTTCTGGGCGACGCGGAGTCTTGGCCTGAAACCCGGGCCGTCTCTCCTTCGGGCGGGAAAGCCTGTCCGGTTTGCCCCGGCCGGCCTGCCTGCTCCTGCGGCGGAATCCCCGCCGCCAAAACCGCGCCGGTGCCGTCCGATGCGGAACCGCCGGGTCCCGCCGCCGGCTGATCTTTTCCCTGGAAAGCCGGCTGACCTTTCACCGAAGCGAAAGCGGCGGCGGCATCCGGCGAAACGAGCGTCTCCGACGGCAGCGCGCTTTGCGGCGCCTGGCCGGCGTTCGTCCCAGCCGGAGCCGATTGATCCGCTTCTGCTGTCCGTTCCTTTTTCCTGCCGCTGCCGGCCTTATCCGCTTTGGAATCCTGTTCCTGATCGGCGGTCTTTCGAGCGGAACCGCCCGCGCCCTGTGTCGAACCGGACTGTCCCGCGGCGGCTTTCAGCATGGAGCGGAACTGATCCGTATCCTGCGTTCCGCGCGACGTTTGCCCGGTCGAAGGCACGTTCGCGTTTACTGTGCTGATGATCTGCTGTACCATTGCAATTCACCTCCTTTCAAGGAAAATCTCTATCTAAAAAATACATTTAGACAGCAATGCTGTTACGCCGTGCGGCACCCCGAGGAGTCCTTCCGCCGCGAGACAAATTCCTCGATCAGCTGCTCCTGTTCCTTCCGCCCCTGGGCTTCGTAATCCTTCCGCTGCGATTCCCGGAGTTTTTCCAGCCCCGAGATGTCGCTTTTCATTTTTACGATTTCCTCCTGCTTGGCGGCCGCCGCCCTTTGCACGGCCGCCCGCTGCGACTCCAATTTGCGCACCTGGCGGTCCAGTTCGGCAAAATATCTTTTGTAAACCGCAATGCCGCACGGTTCCACCCCGGCCTTCATCTCCAGAACCAGCGTCCGGTTCAGGTCCGAATATTCCTGCTTCATCCTGAAAATCCCCTGTTCCAATTCGCGAATTTTCATTTGGAGCTGCGCCATTTCATTTTTGAGCATATCCAGCGTTTCCTCTTTGTAACGCAGGACGCTTTCAAGGGAAAACACAAATTTTTTCAATATTAAATCCCCTTCATCCTGTTTTCGGTCTCCTCATAGGAAAACGATTCGTCCACCCGCTGCGTGAGAAACTGATTGATCTGGTCGATTTTGCCGACGGCTTCGTCAAGCCTTTTGTTCATGCCGGGTTTATAGGCGCCGATGGAAATCAGGTCGTAATTCTGATTGTAAGTGGAAAGAAGATTCCTGAGCCGGGCCGCGGCCGCCTGATGCTCCTCCGAGGTGATGTCCGTCATAAGCCTGGAGATGCTGGCCCCCACGTCGATGGCAGGGTAATGGTTCCTCGCCGCAAGAGTTCTGGAAAGCACGATGTGCCCGTCCAGAATTCCGCGCACGGTGTCCGAAATCGGCTCGTTCGTATCGTCTCCCTCCACCAGGACCGTGTAAATCCCGGTGATGGAACCCGTTTTGAAATTCCCGCTCCGCTCCAGCAATTTTGGGAGCTGCGCGTAAATGGACGGCGTATATCCCCTCGCGATGGGGGGTTCGCCCGCCGCCAGCCCGATTTCCCGCTGCGCCATGGCAAAACGCGTCAGAGAATCCATCATCAGCAGAACGTCTTTTCCCTTGTCGCGGAAGTATTCCGCGATGGCCGTGGCCACGGAAGCGCATCTGGCCCGGAACATGGCCGGCTGGTCGGAGGTGGCCACCACCAGCACCGAGCGGGCGAGCCCATCCTTCCCCAGGTCCTTCTCGATGAACTCCTTCACTTCCCTGCCGCGCTCGCCGACCAGGGCGATCACGTTGATATCCGACCGTACATTTTTCGCGATCATCCCCATCAGCGTGCTTTTTCCCACGCCGCTTCCGGAAAAAATACCGATTCTCTGGCCTTTGCCGATCGTAAGGGGCCCGTCGATTGCCTTGATGCCGAACGTCATGGTCTCGCTGATGCGGGGCCGTTCCAAAGGGTTCACGCAGGAGGAATCCACGTCGTAGCGCGCTTCGGCCTCGATGTCCCCCAATCCGTCGATCGGTCTTCCGGCGGCGTCCACGGTCCTGCCCTTCAGCCCTTCTCCGACCGGAACGCGCAGCTTGTGCCCGGTCGATTCCACAATGCTGCCCGGCCCCACCCCGCGGATGTCCCCGTAAGCCATCAGCAGCACGTTGCCGTCGCGGAACCCGACCGCCTCCGCTTCGACGGGCGGTTCCCCGTTCTGGCCGCCAATGGTGCAAATATCGCCGATTCTGGCGTCAAGGCCAGTGGTTTCCATCATCATGCCGACGATATTTTTCACTTTTCCCTTGTAACAGAGCGGGTCGATCTTTGTGACGATTTCACAGGCAGACCGTAAATCAACCATCTGGCTTGTTCCTTTCAGGAGTTACCCCATTTCGGTTTGGCCGGATTCCTCCAGCGCCGACTGAATTTTTCTCAACTGGGTGTCGATTCCCGCGTCGATGACCTGATCCGGCATCTCGATGACGCAGGATTCGTCGCTGATTCCCGTTGTAACGACCACCTTTACGCGGTCGGATACGGCCTGAAGCTCCTGCGCGATAGAGACGTCGGCCTTGGTCAGCAGATTTGCCGTGTTTCCTGAAACATAGATGCGCACCCACGCCTGGTTGCGATAGGAATCGACCGCGTTCTGGATGATGGTGTGCAGCGTTTTCGGGTCGGTTTCCAGCTCCTTTTTGACAATGGCCCTCGCTATGGTCACCGCGAGATCCTTCAGGTCGGATTCAAATTTCGAAAGGATTTCCGTTTTGGATTTTTCAACGGACTGGATCATCTCGCCAAGCTCATTGAGGCATTGCCGGTTTTCCGCCTCCGCCTTTTTTGCCCCCTCTGAAAGGCCCTGCCTCATGCCGGACTCCATTCCGGACTTTTCGCCCTCTTCCCGGCCATGCGCGAAACCCTCCCGGTATCCCTGTTCTTGGGATTCCCGAAGCTCCCGGTCCGCATGTTCCGCGCAGTCGCGGAGCTGTTCCGAACGGTAATTCTGCGCTGATTCCACAATCTGCTTTGCTTTCTGGAAGGCCTGATCGAGAACCAATCTGCATTGGGCATCCGGCGATACGTCCGCGCCGGCGGCCGCGCCGGGGCTTTCGATAAACGGGTTGTACTGGGAGGCTTTGATTACCTTACTCAATAATCTCGTCCTTCCCTCCCTTAGAAATTACCAGCTCGCCTTCGCTTTCCAGGCGGCGGATCACGCCGACGATGCGCTGCTGCGCCTCTTCCACGTCCCTCAGGCGGACATTGTGCGTATATTCCAGATCCGATCTGACCGTTTCGGCCGAACGCGAAGACATGTTGGCAAAAATCGTGTCGGCAACCTCTTTATTGGCCCCTTTGAGCGCATAGACAAGGTCTTTCGGATCGACCTCGCGCAGAAAACGCTGGATGGACATGTTGTCCAGGATGACAATATCCTCGAACACGAACATCTTCTGACGGATCTCCTCCGACAGCTCCGCGTTTTTGCGGCCCAGCTCGTCGAAAATCGACTTTTCGTTGGTGCGGTCCATGTTGTTCATGATATCGGCGACGTAATCCACTCCGCCGAACTGGGTCATGTCAACGCTCAGGACATTGGAGAATTTATCGGAAAGGTTGTTTTCCACGATCTTGACCACGTCCGGCATGATCCGGTCCATGGTGGCGATCCGCTGGACGACATCCGCCCTCTTTTCCGGCGGAAGGTCCGCGATGACTGTCGCGGCCTGGTCCGCGCGGGCATAGGAGAGAATCAGCGCGATCGTCTGCGGATGTTCATTCTGAATGGCGGTCAGGAGGTTTTTGTAATCCGCCTTTCTCAAGAACTCAAAAGCCTTGGAGCGAAGCGACTTGGTCACCCGTTCCAGAAGCGAGCTCGCCATCTGCGCGCCGTAGGCCTTTTCCAGGACGTTGCGGGCGTACTCCACTCCCCCGTCCGTAATGACCTTCTGGGTCAGGCAAAGATTGTAAAAATCGCCGAGGATATTTTCCACTTCATCGGGCGGCAGATTGGTCGTCCGCGCGATTTCATACGTGAGCTGTTCGACTTCCTCTTCGCGGAGATATTTGTAGATTTTAGAGGCGGCGTCGGTCCCAAGCGCGATAATGACGGAAGCGGCTTTCTGTGCCCCGGTAACCTTGTGTTCAGGCATTGTCGTCCTCCCCCTTCAGCCAGCTGCGGATCAGCTGAGCCGCAATCTCCGGATTCTGGGAAGAAAATTCCTGCAGGTCCTTGCGGACCTTTTCCTCTTTTCCTCCGGTCTCCTTGCGGATCTGCTCGATGGATTCCGTGGGAATGTCGGAAACGGGGGAACGGCCCAGCCCCTCCAGGCTGATTTCTTCCCCCTGCGCCAGGTTTTTCTCAAGCTCTTTGATCCGCTTTTTCCTTCGCCTTGAAAGGAAGACGACCGTCAGGATTACGATCAGGAGGAATCCGCCGGCGCCGGCCGCGAGAATTTTCCAATCGAACGGAAGGGCGTAGCCGGCCGGCTGCGCATTGGCGGGCTGCGCGGAGCTGTAGAAATTTCTGCTCATGACGTCCACCTTGTCGGCACTGACGCCCGAGGCAAAGGCCACCGCGTTTTTCAGGTTGTTTATCTCCGTGTCCGTCATTCCGGGGTCGTTGACGATCACGGAAACGGTTACATCCTGCAGCGCCGCGGCGTCGCCCTGGACCTGTTCCTGAACCTGGCTGACAAGGTATTTATACGACGCGCTGTCTTTTGACGTGATGATGTTTCCGTTGACCGTCACGCCTGGATACGTCGTCGTCTCCGTATTGGATTCGGCCCCGGCAGCTCCGCCGGTTCCGGAGGCATCCTGGGTCACCTCGTGCTGTTCCTCGCTTTCGCTGACGACCCCTTTCCCGTCACTGGTCGTCGGCTGATAGGTAATGATATTCTTGATTGTCTTGTCAAGGTCCATCTGGCTTTTGACGCTGACGCTGACATTGTTCTGCCCGTAAATCTCCGACAGGTGGTCCACAATCTTTTTTTCCAGACTGTCTTCATATTGCTTTTCAATTTTCAGCTTGAATTCCGTCAGGTTCATCTGGACGCTGCCGGAACTGTCGGAATCCGCGGACTCCAGCTCTTCTCCCGTGGAATTGTCAATCACGGAGACGTCCTCTGTTTTCATGTTGGGGACGCTTTTGGAGACCAGCTGCTTGATCCCGTTCACCTGCTTGGCGCTCAGGGCCTGTCCCGATTTCAGCTTGATCGCGACCGAGGCGGTGGGAGCGCTCTCCTTGTCGTCCCAGGCATAATCCGATTCATCCGGGATGCTGATGGTCACATAGGCGTTTTCGATCGGGTCCTGGGTCTTGATCACGTCCTCCAGCCTCTGGTTCAACTGATATTTCTCGATGACTTTTTTTTCATAATCGGTCGTCATCGCATTGATATTGCTGGTGAAAAAATCGTAAGTCGGAGCCGATTTCGGATGCCCTTCGTTCGCGAGCTGCATTCGCACGGAATCTTCCTTGTCCGACGGAACGTAAATGGAATCGTCGTCCTCCCGGTAAGAGATGCCGCTGTCTTTCAGCTCCGTCATGACCTCAACCGCTTCGTCATGGTCAAGCCCCGAGTACAGAACCACATACTGCGTACGGTTCAAAAGCAGTCCCAGAACGACGGACAGCAGAACTACCCCGCCCAGAGAAATGAAAATAATTTTTTTCGTCTTTGAAGATAGTTTCATCCAAAAGTTCTTGACTGGCTGTATGTATTTCTTAACTTCCTTCATCATTCGGCTCAGAACCGCCCTTTGCGAGAATTCGTCAGACGCTCATTCTCATAATCTCATTGTAGGAATCAAGGACCTTGTTCCGCATCTGGACCAGCAGATCAACGGACAGGCTGGCTTTCTGTGACGCAATGTAAATATCGTGCAGATTATCCGACTGTCCGGTCGTCATTTGATAGACCTGGTCGTTCAGAGAGGCGTCCGTCTGCTTGACATTGTCCACGGCCTCCTGAAACAGCGACTGGAACGGCAGCCCCGCGGGCTGCGCCTGGCTTCCCCCGGAAACGCCGAGCTCCTCCGGCGTGCTCAGCTTCTGAATAGGCACAATTGGATTCATTGTTTATCACTTCCAGATTTCCAGCGCTTTGCTGGCCATGCTTTTGACCGCGTTAAGCGCGTTAATATTGGCTGAATAAGCCCTGGTCACCGACATCATGTCCAGTGTTTCCTTGGTGACGTCGACATTCGGCATCTGAACATACCCCTGCTCGTCCGCGTCCGGGTTGGACGGGTCGTAGACCGTGTTAAACGGGGTCTGGTCCTCTACGATCCCCTCCACCTTCACTCCGCCGGGGACCTGGGAAGAAGCATCTAGCTCATTGTTCAGAATCGAGCCAAAGCCGTCTTCCGCGCCGTCCGCCGAGCGGTAAACCACCATTTTTCTGCGGTACGGTCCGCCCGCGTCGGTGCGGGTGGTCGAAGCGTTCGCGAGATTCTCGGAAATAACGTCCATTCTGAGCCGGCTGGCCGTCAGCGCGGACCCGCTGATGTCCAGTGAACTGAGAAAAGCCATAAAAAAGCCCTCCTGTTTTTCTTAATCTTAAAATTATTTAGATCTATTTAAGTTCCGCCGCCGATTGCGGTTTTCAGCCTGGAAAATACATCGGAGACTGTCTGAAGAGAATAATAATAGTTCATTTGCGTTCTAAGAGACTCAATATCCTGTTGCTCCAGATCCACTCCGTTGCCGTCCGCGCGGAACATTTCGTCCTCCGCCTCCGCCGTTTCCGGCTGCACGCTCTCAATGCCGCGCATCTGCCCGCCGGCCGTCTCACCGCCTGCGACCTGGGCACGCAGCTGATCTTCGAACGAAACGCTCTTGGTCTTGTAACCCGGTGTTTCAAAATTGGCAATATTGTCCGAGACCGCCTGTTGCCTTGCCCACAGGCCGTCCAGATCCTTGCCGAGCAGCGACGTCGTCACGCTATCGATCCAGTTCATCGTTTCCACCGTCTTCCTTTCGTCCGCCATATTATGAAAAAATTCAACACTAGTGAATATTTATTTATTTTTGCTTTTCCCCGGAAAGTTCGGCGATTGATTTTTCATACATATAGCGATGGTGTTTTTCCCATCTTTTATAAATGAAGGAATGCTAGATATTGGGATGAAAAAAGGAAAAATATTCTTGATATATTATCATACAGTATGCGACAAAAGTCAACATATTTCGAGCTTTTATCGAAATTTTCTCTGTCAATTATAGAAATAAACGCTTAATGAAAACGCCGGTCAAGCTTCCCGTTTTACAAATCGGACTTTTTCGCCGCCCAAACTAAATTTTTGAATGGAACAGCCGATAAACAATTCAGAGGTGAACGTCGGATGCGGATCAAAGACACTGGTTTTTCCCTGTTTCCTTATTCACAGATCAAGGACAAGGGAAGTGCGGCACAAACGGAGGCCGCTGTAAAAAACACGAAAGAAGCGTTTCAGGGCAATAGGAGCCAGGGTGTTCGCGCCGACAGGATCGAGCTTTCCCCCCGTCAGGAGGAGTCGTCCGATCGGCTGATCGACAGCCTGAAAAACAGCATCTGCGAAGAATTTGGCAGAGACGCCGGCGCGGCGAGACTCCAGTACCTGAAGGACGCCGTAACCAGCGGAAGCTATTCGGTGGATTCCGGCGCGCTGGCTGAGATGCTTCTGTCCGAATGATATCGTCCTGCGGGCAGCGGGAGGAGGGAGTAACCGGATAATGGATGAAAAAACATCCGAAAACATGATTTCTTATTTCGCCCGGCTGCTGGAGTTCTACCGGAAATTCCTGGATTTTGAAACCGAGAAGCAGGGATATCTGGAACAGGACAAGCTGGACAGGCTGGACGAATGCATGAAACGGGAACAGGCCTTTGTCCTGAAGGCACGGGGCCTGGAGCAGGAGCGCGCCAGGCTGATGCAGAAAACCCCGCAGCCTCAGGCGAATTTTCGGGAGATCATCCCCCTGTTTCCCTCTGGAAGCAGGGAACAGATTCAGGAGCTGTATGAAAAACTTTCTTCCGTGCTGGCCGAGTTGAAAGAGACAAACCGCCGGAACAGCCTGCTGACGGAGCGCAAGCTTCGCCGGGCGTCCGGCGTCCTGAACCGGCTGAAGGGCCGGACGGAACTGCAGAAAATTTACGGGCGGAAAGCCGGGGACGGCTCCCCGTCCGCCGGTTTTCTTTCTAAAAAAATATAGAAAGGCGGCGTATGCCATGAGTTCAACCTTTGACGGATTATATATTGCAAAAAGCGGGGTGCAGGCTGCGCGGACCAATCTGAACACCACCGGTCAGAACATCGCCAACGCAAACACGGCCGGCTATACGCGCCAGCGGGTGGATCAGAGTTCCGTCGCCCCCACCAGCATCAACATGCTTTACGCGGGGACCGGCGCAATCGTCGGCGAGGGCGTGACGACAACCGGGATCAGCCAGCTCAGAAACAAGTTTTTAGACGGACAGTACCGCACGCAGAACGCGCAGTCCGGGCTGACCTCCACGCAGCTCAGCGCCCTGCAGGACATCGAGGACGCGCTGAACGAAACCTCCACCGATGGGATCAGCGCCGCTTACAGCGCCCTTGTCAAACAGCTGGAGGGCCTGACTTCCAGCGGCAGTTCGACCGCGACGGAAAGCACCGTCAAGGAAGCGGCCTCCCTGCTGGCCACAAAGCTCAACACGGCGGCGAACCAGCTTGAAACCATCCGGAACCAGCAGTATAATTATCTGGATCAATACGGGGTGGACAAAGTAAACACCCTGCTGAAGAACATCTCAAGCCTGAGCGACCAGATCAAAAGCGCGGATCTTGCCGGCTCCCCCGCTCTGGAACTGCTGGACGAGCGGAACTCGATGATCGACGAGCTGTCGCAATACGTCAATGTGAAAGTGGTAGAAACGCCGACCGATGTCGGCGCGGGCAAATCGGTGGACACGCTGTCGATCTATCTGGCGGACAGCAAAGGCGATGCGCTCTCCGGCTCCTACCCTCTGGTCGACGGCAACCAGTATTCCGAACTTGGCGTGACCGGCAGCGCCGAATCCGCCGGCCTCACGGTCTCGGGCCTGACAAAGGACGGCGTCAATTTCTCGGTCGAATCCGGAGCGATCGCCACCGATTCGGACGGCAAGCTGACGTCTGACATCGACTCAACTTACGATTTCACCTTGGGAAACGGCACCGCCGTATCCATCAATATTACGGCCAGCGCCGGAGACACGATGGAGGACCTTCTCGCGAACGCCCAAACGGCCTTAAATGATGCCTCGCTCAACGTCACCGTGGGACTCTCCAGCGACGGGACGCGGCTGACCTTCACGCCGACCGACGGCTCCGAATTGTCCGTCACCGACTCCGGGAGCGACCCGCTCGGCCTGTCCCATTCGTCTCTGGACCGCGGCATTGGGAATGACGACTTTCAGGGCGGCAGCCTGAGCGGATACCTCAGCCTGCTCAATGACAACGGCGAATACGATAAAACCTCCGCCGACGATACCACCAACAACAGCCGCGGAATCGGATATTACGAAAACATGCTGGATACGCTGGCGCAGCAGCTGGCCAGCGTGATGAACGCCGACAACAGCACCAACGATACCGGGGACAACAAGCCGATTTTTACGGACTCCGCCGGCAATACCGTCGACGCGTCGGGCAATTCCACCATCACCGCCGCCAATATCCGGGTTTCCCCGAAATGGGACGATCCACAGTACAGCGAAGGGTATCTCACCCTTTCAAAGGACACTTCGAATTCCGGCGACGATTCAAGCGGCTCCAACAGCAATATCACGCAGATGATCACCGACCTGACAACCAGCAAGTACACGCTTTCCACTCCAAACGGCGTCAGCCTCTTCACGGGGACGATGCAGGAAGCCGTGGACAACGTTTCTCTCACGCTTGGGCAGGACATCGACGCGGTCGACGCGCAGGACACGGCAAACTCCACCATGCTGAATAATATCGACACGCGCCGGCAGGCGCAGTCGTCCGTGGATATCAACGAAGAGGCCATCAACCTGATCGTCTACAATCAGGCTTTGTCGGCTTCGGCCCGGTTCATGACGACGGTGGACGAATGTCTTGATACGCTTATCAACAACATGGGCATCGTAGGAAGGGGTTAATCAGCCATGAGAATTACAAGCGGGATGATTTCCAGGCAGTACAACAGCAACTTGAATCAGGCGACTTACCAGCTCAATAAGGCCGCCACCACCGCTTACGATTACCGCGCGTTTGAAAAGCCCTCCGAAGACCCGTTTCTGGCCGGGCAGACCTTTCAGGTCCGCCGGCAGCTTGGTCTGAATGAGAGTTATTCTTCCAACATTTCAAGTCTGAAAGGCGAGGTTTCTTCCGCGACCAGCACGCTGGACACGGTTTACGGCATTCTGACGAACGCAAAGACCAGCATTCTGGCGGCCATCACCGCCTCAACAAGCGAGTCCGACCGGGACATCTATGCAAATAAACTGGAGACGATGCAAAAAGCGATTCTTTCCGACATGAACGCCGAATACGGGAACCGCTATCTCTTCTCCGGCGCGGGCGGATACGGCGAGGCCCCGTTTTCCGTCGACAGCAGCGGCAACCTGCTGTACCGCGGCATCAACGTCGACACAGGCGAAAACACCAACGGCGCTTCCGCCACAATCAACTACGACTACACGGACGCCGACAATGTCACAACGGCGAAGACCATGCAGATCGATTTCGGGACCGGCATTTACGATAAGCTGAACGGCTATACCGTTTCCCTCTCCGTCAGCGGCACTTCCAACACCGTCTCGGTCGATACCGCTGGAAAGACCATTTCCATCACAATGGAAAACGGCGCCACTAAGCAGGGGCTTCAGGATTTTCTCCAGGGCAGCGATTTTCAGTCGGCGCTCTCTTCCATTGATTCGAGCATTACCGCCGACGACGTAAAGCAGATCACCATCAGCGGTCTGGACGAGCCCGGTGTGGGAGACGACGCCATCAGCGAAAGCGGAACGGTTTCTTCCTCCGTTTCAGGCGATTTTTCCGCCTTTAGCTACAACGACGCCGACAACATCTCAGGAACCCTCCGGATCAATTTCAGCGGAGCCTCGACTTCCTACGAAGGGTATACCGTCTCCCTCGGCACGGGGGCATCCACAAACACGGTCAGCGTCGATAACGACAATAAGACAATTACCATCCGGCTGCAGGATGGCGCAACGCGAAGCGATTTGCAGTCCCTCCTTCAGTCGCAGGTAGACGGCGGTATCGACGTCACTTTGGACGCGGGGGACGCAATTTATGAACCCAAAACTTCCATCTCGTCCGGAATAACCAATTTCGTCGATCTCGCGGATCTGGCAAAGGAAACCTCTTATGTGGATATTGGCCTCGGAATAAAAACGGACGCGAACGGGAACGTGGTTGATCAGAGTGCTTTCAACGCCGCGATGCCGGGCATCAGTTTTCTCGGCTACGGGACGACCACGGAGGGCGGAACCAGTATTCCGAACAATGCTTATTCCCTGCTCGGCAGGATGGCCGACATCCTTCGAGACGGCAGCATGAGCGGCGAGGACCTGATAGACACGCTGGAGCCGTACACTGACGCTTTCAACGACGCTATGGATGAATTCTCCTCCCAGAAGGCGCAGCTCGGGACCGACGCCACCTTTTTGGACAGCACCAGCACCTTTATTACCAATGTCAACCTGAATCTGACCCAAAAGGACGAGGATGTCGAATATGTCGACACAACAGACGCCATCACTAATTATTCCATGCAGATATTCTGCTATCAGGCGGCCCTGCAGGTCGGCAGCAGCATTTTGCAGCCGACCCTGCTGGATTTCATGAAATAACGACAATCGGCGGACCGAGCGCCGCATGTTTCGGAAGGGAAAGTTTACATGCTGATCGCCATCGAAGGCCGTGACTGCCCGGTTTGTGAGACCATCCGTCAAAGTCAGCCGGACGGCGGCCTCGCTTATCTTCCTTCCGTTTCAGTCCGCTTTCTTCTGGAACCCCGGGAGCTGCGTCTCCAATATGAAGCCGGGCGCCTGCGTTACGACCTGAACTGCGGCGGCGATTTCCGCTCCGGGCCCGGCGACGCGATCCAGCTTTACCGCAAGACCGCCGCGATGTTTGCAGCCGCGCCTTCGGGGCCGGACGGCGGGCCTTTCAACGAAATCGCCTGAACAGACCTCCGGCCGGGACGCGGCTCCGCCGGTCACGGCTCTGGAAAATCCCGCGTTTTGAGTTTTTTCCGCCGCTCCGGGAAAATGAACGGCGGAAATTGCCGGTTTCGTCTGGCAAGATTGTTCCGGGATACTCCCGGAACAATCTTGAATTTCGGGCCGCAGCGCCATACTGCCGGAAAGGAGAATTCCTATGAAATCAACATCCGCCGGGGCGGAGCCAAACGCCGGGAATCAAAAAAATATCATTCGGTTTGAAGATGGAATCTACGGTTTCGAATCAGTGAAGGAATTTGTTCTGCTGCAGCAGGACGAAACACAGGCGATCTGGTCCCTGCAGGCGGCGGATTCTCCCTATCCCTCCCTGATTGTCATCGATCCCTTTTTGATTTTTCCGGATTACGGCCCCGTCCTCTCTCCCGCGGATCTGGAGCACCTGGGAAATCCAAGGAAAGAAGATCTCTGCATTCTGGCGGTCGCAGTGATCAAGCGGGAACTGAAAGATTCCGTCGTAAACCTGAAAAGTCCGGTGGTCATCAACGTTCCGGGAAAGACCGGCAGGCAGGTAATCCTGGAAGACAGCAGCTATCCCATTCGCTGCAAACTGTTTCGAAGCGGCACGGCGGGGAGGGACTGACATGCTGGTAATCACAAGGAAAACCTCCGAGTCCATCCTGATCGGCGACGAGATCGAGATCACTGTAACCGAAATCGGTGCGGAGCGGGTCAAAATCGGAATCAACGCCCCAAAGGGCGTTCCGATCCTGCGGAAGGAGCTGCTGGAAACGCGCGAGCTGAACCGGGAGGCCAGCGCTGCCTCCGGACCGCGCGAAATGGCGGAACTGCTCAAGCTGCTGCATTTGCATGGAGTGGAGGAGCAGGCGGACCCGAAAAAAAAATAGGGAAAAAAGTCTAATATTATCGCCGATCCTGCCGATATATAGCATAGGTCCGGTTGGAAGATTCTTCCGCCTGTTTTCGCTCTCACAAGGGCCCGTGCGGCGAAGCCGCCGGAAGGGCTCCGTCGGACCGATCAGGAAAGAGAAAGGACTCTCTTTCCCCGCGAACGGCGGATACGCCGCGCGGAAATTGATTCAGGAGGAATAAAATTATGCGTATTAATCACAACATTGCCGCTTTAAATGCTTCCAACCGCTTGAAGGCGAACGACAACTCCATCAGCAAAAACCTGCAGAAGCTGTCTTCCGGCTACCGCATCAACAGCGCCGCGGATGACGCCGCGGGCCTTGCGGTTTCCGAAAAAATGCGCGCCCAGATCAATGGCCTGAACCAGGCGGAAGACAATGCGCAGAACGGCATTTCGCTCATTCAGACGGCCGAGGGCGGCCTGAACGAGACCGAATCCATCCTGCAGAGGATGAACACGCTGGCCGTCGAATCCGCAAACGGAACCTATCAGGATACGGACGACCGCCCCAACCTTCAAAAAGAGGTTACTGCTTTGATTGCGGAAGTGAATCGCATCGCGAGCTCCACGAACTTCAATGGAACCACTTTGCTGGATGGCACCGCTACAAACCTCGTTTTCCAGATTGGTTCCGACAATACCGCCTCTCAGCAGGTATCGCTCTCAATCGCAACCATGACCGCAACAGGACTCACCATTGATGGTGTCGACATCAGTACTCTGACAGGAGCACAGACCGCAATCGATGCCATAAAAAGCGCAATCAAGGCGGTTTCCGGTGCGCGTGCGGACCTCGGTGCAATGCAGAATCGTCTGGAACACACCACCAACAACCTCTCCACCATGAGTGAAAACCTGACCAGCGCGGAAAGCACGATCCGCGACGTGGACATGTCTTCCGAAATGGTCGACCTGACCAAGAACCAGATTCTGGAGCAGGCCGCGACCTCGATGCTCGCTCAGGCGAACGCTCAGCCGCAGAATGTTCTGTCCCTTCTCAAGGGCTGATTCGATTCCCTTTCCCAAGGCAATACGTGAACAGGGCTTCCGGATTTCTCCGGAAGCCCTGTTTTTGCAGCGTGACACCTGTGCATTCAGCGACCCGCCCATATAGCGCAGGAAAAAGAGCAGCCAAGTCTGGCGGGACAGTTTTTGACTGTTCCCGCCGATTTCTAAAGCATAGGGCACGCCCCTCCGGAACAAGGGCCGGGCAAATATATGGCAGGCCAACGGAAGCGGCGCCTCGCCGCTACTGGGGCAAATGGGCAGCCAGTTCGTTCATATCCGGCTCCGTGTGTGTCAGTGTCCTGAATCTCACTACATCCGGGTCGTCCGGCAACAGCCGTGCCAGCTGAGCCGTGTAGCGCCCTGCTTCCTCCAGCTTTCCCTGCGCAATCAGCGCCTTGATGTTCTCCTTGACCCGTCCTGCCAGCGTTCTGAACTCCTCCGCCTTTTCCTTTCTCTCTTTCTCCTTTTGCTGAAACTGCTCCAACAGCAGAGAGATCGGCTTTTTCATCACCGGATAACCGTGCAGGGCGTGACGCAGATTTGCAATATAAGCCACATCATTCCCCTGGCCGCGCGCGGAAAGCGCCAGATTGATATAATACCAAAACCGGTGTTCCCTTGGAAGGGCGGAAACAGATTCCGGGGAAAGCAGTTCCGGACGGTACAGCATCCGGAGATATTGGGCGCTTTGAGACGCATATTCCCAAAACAGGGCTATGACTTCCTCGTCGCCGAGGCCCTGAGTAAGAATCACCTGTTCTTTCAGACAAAGAAGCCAAAAAGCTCTCTGCATCGATTTGCCGGAATCCGGCCCGCGATAATTTTTTATCACCTCCAAGAAATCCAGATGCTGCGTTTGCATATTGACCGCACAGCCCTTCAGATCCTCCGCGCCGATTTTTCTCAGCAAGGGAGTGATATCGGCCTGTTCCTTCATCCCGTAAAACAGAACGTCGTATAAGGTCGCGTCCCAATCCCCGTCCCACTGGAAAAACCAGCTGAGTTCCCTTTGCGCGGCATTCCGGTTTCCGCTGCGTTCCGCATCCCGCAGGCGGTTTATCCGCACATAGGCATCGTCGTCATCCGTCATCGCGGAGATTTCCCGCGTTGCAAATGTCCGTTTATCCAAATCTTCCGGCAGTTGACTCTCCATCGTTCTCCGAAGGGAATCCCTGATTTCCTCCCCGGCGCCGCAGGCTTTCCGATAAAACCCGGACACACACGTCCAGTCTCCGGTTTTGCCGCCAAACCCATATAAAAACTTTACTTCAGGTGCCAGTAATTCTTCAAATGAGATTTCCAGGCTGTCAAGAATATGCCTTGCCTCGCTGATGCGGTTCAGGGAAAGGAAGGATTCTCCCAAAATACAAAGCGCTCTTTCCCGGCTCAGCGGAGAAAAAAGCTGCAGGGCCGAAAACAGGGTGCAATACTGATTCAACTGGCCCAAACGATTTTTCTCATACAGTTTCAGATAGGCTTTCCCGTGATCAATGGAACGCTCATAGTCCCCGACTGAAAAGGCGGCGGACTGCGCGCAGCCATGAAAATCGATCCAGAGGACCTCCGTTTCCGCATTATGGGGGACGTCGTTTTCCAACAAGCGAAACAGCTTGTCACTTTTATTCTCTTTCATATATGCGGTGGCGAGGATATGCAGCAGGGAAAGCCTCCAATGGGGATCAGGATTCTCCCGCTCGATCTGCAGGCCGAAATTGCAGTATTGTTCCGCCCGGGCCGGGTCTTCCGACAGAAACTGCATGGCGGACTGAAGATAGGCTTTCAGGTTCTTCGGATGGTCTTTTATCTCCAATTCAAGCAGAGTTGTGTTCCTGCTTCGCTTTTTTCTTTTTTCCGCCTCACAGTGAAATATATAACCGTAATGGTGAACATAGTCATTCACAAACTTGATTGGCTTCACGGCCGGAATGTTTTCATGGATAACATTGACAAACCGGATTCCCTGATATACCCGGTAAACACGCATCGCATGAAAATCGTTATACCGTTTTCCGTCAAAATTATTGTAATTTCTCTGGATATAGGAAGCCGACCCGTACCGGTCACATTCGCCGCTTGTAAAAAAATCAATGAGTTCGTTCGTATCCTCGAACCATTCGTCTCCGTCGAGGAACATGAACCACTCGCCGCGCGCCGCCTTGAGGCCGGTGTTCCGGGCGGCCGAGAAATCGTCGCACCACTGGAAGTGAATGATGTGATCGGTGTATTTTTCCGCGATTTTCACCGTGCGGTCCGTGCTGCCGGTGTCGGTGATGATCAGCTCGCTCTCCACCGCCTCCATCAGCGGCTTTAAAGAGCTCAGGCAGCGGTCGAGCGTCTTCTCCTCGTTCTTTACGATCATGCCGATGGTCAGCCGAATTGGATGCCCGTGGTACGGACCTTCTCCTGAAATTCGGATGATGTGTTCCTTGGAAACATTCTCCTGTCTCACACGTGCTTTCATCTATGTAATTCCTCCGATTCGTCATTAAAAACTATTTTTATTATATATCGGCAGAGCAGGACAAAGTCTTACTATATTTTAAACAAATCGGCGACAGAATGTGCTATGATTGAAGAAAATACCGGGTGGATCGTTTTCCGGTCCGCCCTATGGAAAGAAGCGCGCGGAACACATGATTTCCATCAGTGTCTGTATGATTGTAAAAAATGAAGAGGCCGTACTGGCGCGGTGCCTGGACTGTCTGACCGGAATCGCGGATGAAATTATTGTGGTCGACACCGGTTCCACCGATTCCACCCCCGGAATCGCCCGAAAATACACGGAAAAGATTTTCCCGTTCCAATGGCGGGACGATTTTGCCGAAGCCAGAAACTTCGCCTTTTCCAAAGCGACAAAGGATTATATTTACTCCGCCGACGCGGACGAAGTGATCGACGGGGAAAACCGGGAAAAGTTCCGGCTGCTGAAGCAGACGCTCTCTCCCGAAACCGAGCTGGTTGAAATGCGCTATGCGAATCAGCTTCAATTCAACACAAATTACAATTACGACGTGGAGTACCGGCCCAAGCTGTTCCGGCGCGTGCGCGGTTTTCACTGGGTGGAACCCGTCCATGAAACGGTCGATCTGTCGCTTCACATGCTTGAGAGCGACATTGTGATCACCCATTGTCCGTCGGAACTTCACGCAAAGAGGGATTTCCTGATTTTTCAGGAAATGGTCCGGAAGGGTCCGCTGAATTCCCGGCTGCACCGGATGTATGCAAAAGAACTGTTCTTCGCGGGAGAAAGCGGGGACTTCCTCTCCGCCTGCCCCTATTTTGAAAGCACGCTGCACGAAGAATCCAGGAGCCTCGACGACATCCGTGTTTCCCAGTGCGTGGCGGCAAGATGCGCCCGCTTGCAGGAGAATTCGGTGAACCTCTTCAAAACGGCTCTGAAAAATGTGATCGGCGGTACGCCGTGCGCCGAAGTCTGCTGCGAACTTGGAGAATACTTTCAGAGCGCAGGAGACTGCGAGGAGGCCGCAACCTGGTTTTACACAGCGGCATTTGGGGCGGAAAGCGAAATTGATCTCCGCGCTTCCGGAATTTTTCCGCTCCGGAAACTGGCGGACTGCTATGAGGCGCTCGGCCTTCCGGAGGAGGCGCAGACATACCGGGCCAAGGCCGGGAACTGGAAGGCGCCCGGTCCCGACAGCACAATTTCAAAATAATTTCATAGAACATTGCTTGACTTCACATAATAGGTATGCTATGGTATGGACAGAGTAAGTTTCTGCTAACTTTTGGTAAACGGAAAGAGGGGTCAAGCATGCCTGATTACAGGATTAAATCCGTAAAGGGTTTGGAAATGATCGATTCACGCGGCAACCCGACTGTCGAAGCGGCGGTGGAACTGGCGAGCGGAGCGGTTGGGCGCGGCGCGGTGCCAAGCGGCGCCTCCACCGGCACATATGAGGCGCTGGAACTTCGCGACGGGGATCCGTCCCGCTTCGGCGGAAAGGGCGTTCTGAAAGCTGTGGCAAACATTGACGGGCCCCTCTGCAACGCAGTCTGCGGGCTTGACGCAACCGACACGTCGGCGGTCGACAGCGCGCTGCTGAGCGCCGACGGTTCTCCGGACAAATCCCGCCTGGGGGCCAACGCCATTCTGGCCGTTTCCCTTGCGGCAGCCAGAGCGGGAGCAAACGGCCTGGGACTTTCGCTTTACCGTTTTCTGGGCGGTATCGGCGCGGACACTTTGCCCGTGCCGATGATGAATATTCTGAACGGGGGCGCGCACGCGGCGAACAACGTCGATATTCAGGAATTCCTGATTATGCCGGCCGGGGCGCCTTCCTTCAGGGAAGGCCTTCGCTGGTGCGCGGAAGTGTTCCATACGCTGGCGGGCATTCTGAAGTCCAAGGGCCTTTCCACCTCCGTCGGCGATGAGGGCGGATATGCGCCGAACCTGAAAACCGACGAGGAAGCAATTGAACTGATCCTGCAGGCGGTTGAGAAGGCCGGCTACCAGCCCGGCAGGGACTTTGTCCTGGCCGTTGATGCCGCCGCCAGCGAGTGGGCATCCCCCGAGGGGTACCGGCTGCCAAAGAAGGGAACGCGGTATACGACGGACCAGCTGATCGCTTATTGGAAGCAGCTTGCGGGCAAATACCCGATCCGTTCCATTGAGGATCCTCTGGGTGAAGAGGATTGGCAGGGCTGGGCCAAGATCACGGAGGCGCTGGGCTCCAAAATCCAGCTGATCGGCGACGATCTCTTTGTGACCAATACAAAGCGGCTGGAAAAGGGCATCACCATGAACTGCGCGAACTCGATCCTGATCAAGCTCAATCAGATCGGTTCCCTGACCGAAACGATCCGGGCCATCAAAATGGCGCACGGAACCGGTTACACGGCGGTCATTTCCCACCGCTCCGGCGAAACGGAAGATACCACGATCGCCGATCTTGCTGTCGCCATGAACGCCGGGCAGATCAAAACAGGCGCTCCGAGCCGCAGTGAGCGCGTTTCAAAGTACAACCAGCTTCTGCGAATCGAGGCACAGCTGGGGACCGCGGCGGTCTACCCGGGAGCGGACTGTTTCCATCAAAAATAGGGATACAAAACCAAATCACCGCACCCCCGGCAATGCCGGGGGTGTTTCGTGTCAGTAAGGCCCTGACCGGTCAACTGTAAAAAGCAGCGGCAGCCCTCCGGGAGGGCCGCCGCTGTTCCAATCTCAAATCAGGAAACTGCAGTCTTCGTTTTTAAGTGGAATCGATTCAGTTCCTTTTGGAGCAGATCCGCCTGCCCGGACAGTTCTTCACTCGCCGCGGCGCTTTCTTCCGCGGATGCGGAATTGGTCTGGATCACGCTTGAAATCTGCTCAATGCCCTGCGAAATCTGTTCGGCGGCCCCGGATTGTGTTGACGCCGCGCCGTCGATTTTCGCAACCGCCTCGTTGACTTTGACAATTCGGGTGGAAATCTCCTCCAGAGCTTTCGCGGTTTTTTCCGCGATTCCGGTGCCGTCCTTCACCTTCGCAATCGTGCCTTCAATCAGCGCCGTCGTCTGGCTGGCGGCATTGGCGGATTTGCCGGCCAGGGCCCGCACCTCGTCGGCGACGACGGCAAACCCTTTTCCGGCCTCTCCGGCGCGCGCCGCCTCAACTGCGGCGTTCAGGGCAAGAATATTGGTCTGAAAGGCGATTTCGTCGATCGCCTTGATAATCTTCCGGATTTCATCGGAGGACGCATCAATCTCTTCCATCGCGACAAGCATCTGTTTCATCTGGCGATTGCTCATCTGAATATCTTCCGTTGTTTCCGCCATGTAAGAATTAACTTTGCTGATATGTTCCGACGTTTCCTGAATGCTTGCCGAGATTTCCTGCGTGGAAGAGGACAGCTCCTCCACGGACGCAGCCTGTTCGGTCGCCCCCTGGGCCAGCTGCTGGGCCGCGGCCGAGACCTGCCTGGCGCCGCTGTCTACCTGACTGGAAGTCGACTGAATGATTTCAAACGTATGATTCAGCTTCCGAAGAATCTCACGGTAGGAATCCGTGATTGGGGCAAAGTCTCCCGCGTAGTTCTGGGTGATCTCCATGGTAAGGTCACCGTCTGCAATCCGGTTCAGAGTTTCCGAGATTTCACATACATCTTTTTTTAGAAGAGAAAACGCGGCGTTAAGGGACGACGAAATGGTGCCGATTTCATTCTGTGAGCGGCAATCGATCCGAAGCCCCAGATTTCCTTTGGAAAACTCCCGCGCCACGTCCGCGATCGTTTGGATCGGCTGCGAAACCTCTCTGGAGAGCCAAAGATGAGAGAAGGCAGCGGTAAGAATAAAAACAACGCAGAATACGGCCATCACCGCAATCATCCACACCGCGGACTGTTTCAGCCGGGTAAGATCCTGCCCGTTCAGGACCTGAAGCAATGCATAAATCCCCATTGCGGCGGACAGAATACCACCTGCCGAAATCACATATTGTATTCCTGTAAGCAGTTTTGAAATTTTAACATTCCGAATGCCTTTTTTCATTTTCATCAGCCGTAAAACCCTTCTCTTTCCAGCAAAATACGACATCGCTTATTTTCGATGAAAGTCATAGAATCCGCAAATCAGTCAGATTGTCCCACAATTCTACATATTTCAAACTGGTTCTACCTTAATGAATTATATATTCATAAAATTGATATGTCAATATATATATCATGAATTTAGTTGATATTGTATTTACTTTTTGAATACAGACTTTGTAGAATGGAATCGAAAGGGCTGATATGAATGAACAGAATCCGTTTTTTGCGTACGCAGAAAGCGATGAAGCAGGAGGAGCTCGCAAGGGTAATCCATGTCAGTCAGTCCTCTTTGTCGGGATACGAAAACGAAAAATATGAGCCGGATAAAAAGACCCTTCTGCGGCTCGCATCCTTTTTCGGGGTCTCGATTGATTACCTGCTGGGAATAGACGACACCTGTTCCCACGGTACGGGTGTCTCGGTGAAAATCCCCGTTTATTCCATCCTGCGGTCGGAGCAGCCAACAGGTCCCTGCGGCTCGGTCCTCTATTTTCTGGACTTTGAACCGTATTGGAAAGAGAACGGCGAGTATTTCGGCATCCAAGTGAGCGGCAATCTGATGGAACCGCGTATTTTTGACGGCGATATCGCCATCGCCCGGCGGCAGAATACCGTCATGGACGGCGATATCGCGGTTGTACAGATAGCGCATAAAAACGCGGAGATCATTCGCGTGGTTCATCACGGAAGCGGAATCATTCTGCTCCCCTATAACCCTAAATGCAAAGTTCTTTCCTACACGGAGAAAGAAATTGCGGAGCTGCCCGTAAAAGTTCTCGGAAAAGTGGTCGAATTTCACGGAAAGTGCTGAAAAAAGCCGGAACCGCCTCGTCCGGTTCCGGCTTTCATTCCGCTGATTTTCGATTTTACTCAAAAGATCGGGTAGTCCTGCCCGCCGTCGTGAAAATACTTTGCCCCGATTCCGGACTGCGCAACGTATTCCTGGAGATTCTTTTTCATCTGCGTGAGAAACGGGTCGTTTTTTCCATAATCAGAGAGCATCTTTTTCGCGGTGCCGCTGTGCGGGGCGCAAAAATCGCGGATGGAATCCGCAAAATAGGAGCCGTCCTTCGCATAGGTATGGCCGTCCGGCTTCCAGGACGTCCCGTCTTTTAAAAAACGGAGCTCCATTGGCATCTTGCTGCCGCTGACCGGATTCAGGGCGTCCCCGTCCAGCTCATATTCCTCAGAGAGGACGGTGGCAAAAACCCGCAGCCCGCCGTTTTCTTCAAAGCTGCCGTAGATCACCGGAGCGCTGACGACCACATTCCCGGAAGCGTAGGGTTCCGAATAAAATGTTCCGAGCGCCTGATAAACGGCGCTTTCCACCGCGTCGTCCGTATGATGCGTGTAGGCCGGCAGCATCGTTTGCCGGTCGTTGAACTCCTCTTGTGCCTTTTTCAGGGCTTCTTCGGCCTCACTGACTTTTTTCCGCTGTTCGGACAAATCCGCAGCTCCGCTTTTTGTCCGGTCTTCCAGCTCCGCCTGTGCCTGCTTTAAAGTCTCCTGCGCCCGTGCGATTTGCTCCCGAAGCTCCGACAAACCCGATTTCGAGCCGCTGCTTCCCGAGGCTGCTCCCGCAGATTCCAGGTTCTGCATCAGCGGGTAGGAATTTTCAATCGTAATCAGCGCGCTCCCGTCTTTGGAGAGCGCATATCGCTTGTTTTCCCGGGGGCTCTGATTGGATTCGGCCTGGTTGAAAAGATAGCAGTCCGCACCGCCGAATTTCTGCTCCCTGAGGATCATCAGCTGCACGGAAGCGCCCAATCGTTTCCCCAGTGCGGTCCAGGCTTCGTCGGCGGTAAGAAGGCCGCTGATCTCACGTCCGTTGATTTTTGTAAAATCTTCCGCGCCGCGGCCGTTGAGCTCCAGTAAGAATTTTTCCATTTCGCTCTCGCCCTGTGAAAGCATTCTCACATCCGTCTGCTCAAGCTTCATTGCCTGCTCCTGCGTATAGGTGAAAGTCATCTCATAATCGGGCCCGGTAACCTGAAAGGTGACCCGGCCGACATTCTGGATCAGGCTGAGCAGGAGCATCGCGTTGCGGTATGCCCAGGCCAGATCCGCCTGAGAGAGGGTCTGGTCGCTCCGCGCCGTATAGCTGACTGTCAGCCCATACGGTTCGGCGCTTGTCTGAAGAAACATCTCCTTCTGCGACAACCCGTCGGGCAGAGGCGGCAGCGCGCCGAGCACTCTTCCGACCGCGCTGGCATCGCCGATATACTCCGTGCGGGTCTGAAGCAGCTTCCGGGCAAGAGGCTCCTGCTGAGCCAGGTTTCCTTTCCAGCCGGACGACGGCGTCCCATAGGCGATAAACGCGCCGCAGGCGGCCGTCAGGGCAAGGACGATGCACAGTGCCGCCGCTCCGCGGCGCTTCTTCTTTGTATCCAGAATCATTTCAAGACGGCGTTTCAGTTCTTTTTTTCCGCTGCCGAAGCAGGTGGAGAGTACCGACCGGCGCAGGATACCCTTCTGTGCAACGGAAAGGACGGCGCGGCCGTATTCCGCCCGAAACGCGGGCTTTGCCCCCCGGAGCGCAACCTCATCGCAGGAGAGCTCCAGATCCCGATTTACTTCCCGCGCCATCAGCCAGACGAGCGGGTTGAACCAATGGACAGCGCAGACGACGGCCAAAAGCAGTTTGTACCACAGATCCCGCCGATGAAAGTGCGTCAGTTCGTGCCGGAAAACCGCGCGGAGCTCTCCGACGGAGAACGAATCGTGCGGAAGAAGCAGGGCCGGATGGAACAGCCCGATCATCATTGGGCTGTTCTCTTTTTTGCATCGCATCAGGCGGGGGCCCTTTTCGATCCCGGCCGCGGCACATTCCTCCCGGAACAGACGCAAAACTTCACCGTCGGGCTCCGCTTTGCTCCAGCGCAAGAGCCTTCTTCGGAGGAATACGCTGGAGCTCACCGTCCATAACAGGCAGCCGGCAGCGCCCGCCGCCCATGTCATGGCAAGCAAAGTCCCAAGCGGAACCTCGCCTGCTCCCTCCTGCTGCGGGACGGATTCGGCCTTCTCCCTGTACGCTCCCCTGTCCTTTTCAGAAACCGTGTCCGGCACGGAAACGGCACTTTGCGGCGCGGGGGCCGCAAGCGTGAAAGTTTGTTGCGGCGCGGGGATCGCGATGACCGGCGACGGCGCTTCGAAATGGACCGGGACCAGCAGCCGCACAGCGAGCGCCAGCCAGACCCAGTACTTCCACTGGGCGGCGTAGGTTTTCCGGACTGCCCTGCCCGCGAGAAGCAGGGCCAGAATCAAGGCGGAAGCCCCTATTGAAATTTCCGCGAAGTTTCCCGCAAGGCGGATCAGCAGGTTCATGGCTCCGCCGTCCTTTCTTCCAGAAAAGCCCGCAGGTCCTCCAGATCCTCTTCCGTAATCGAATGGCTGTCGTACAGTGACGCGACCAGCCTCGTCACGGAATTGCCGTTCAGCTTTTCCAGAACGCTCCGGTTTTCGTCCGCCAGATATTCCTCTTCCCCGACCAGCGGCGTATAACAGCGGTTCTTCCCCCGCTTCTCGCTGGTCAGAAAGCCGCGCGCAATCAGCCGGTTCAAAAGGGTTTGAAGCGCGGAAACATTCCACGGTTTTTCACGCTCCAGCATTTCGCGGACGCGGGCGGTAGCGACCGGATACCCGCCGCAGTTCCAGACGGCCTGCATTACTTTGAGTTCGGTTCCGGGCAGCCGGGTAAATCGACGCATGGCGTAAGCAACTCCTACAACTGTAATATATTATATATCTTACAATTGTAGGAGTCGTTTGTCAAGTTTTTTCAAATCGCCCGCCGCCCCGCCATCCGAAAGCACCGGGGCCTTTCCTGCTCCCGCAAGGAAATCGCGGAGCTGCCCATAAATATTCTCGGCAACGGTATCAGATTTTCCACTCTAGGACGCCGCGGTTGAGAACAGCCTTGCCGGTGTTTTTGTCCACAAAGCGGAAATAAAGCTGGCCGTCCTTCATCTTCCAGCCCTGCAGCCGGACCGGAGTGCCGGGCAACAGCGGGCTGCTCATCTGCGCGGCCATGTGGGTGAGGCGCTCCGGCTCGCCGGGGACCAGCTCGCCAATGGCCATCCGGCAGGCAAAGCCGAAGGAGCACAGGCCCTGCATGATAGGCTGGTCGAACTTCATGTTCCTGGCATACTCGGGATCCACATGGATCAGGTTGGTGTCGCCGGTCAGGCGATAGAGCAGGTTCTGCACGGGGCTCACATAGTCGTCCACAGTAAAGTCGGGATCCCTCTCGGGGATGACGACGCTGCTTTTGGGCATGGGGTTGCCGCCGAAGCCGCCGGCCTCATGGAAGAAGGTGGAGGAATAGTTGGTGCATACCAGATTGCCGGCCTCGTCGCGGACGTCGATCCTGGTCTTTACCACAGCGCCGCGGCCCTCGCCGCGGTCATACACGTCCACGATCTCATCCTGCCACTGGAAGGTGCCCTTGATGGGGTCGATGGGACGATACCAGAAGATCTCGTGGTCCATGTTCAGGAATGCGATGGTGGGCTTGATGATCTCATCCGCCAGCATGGAAGCGGGCAGAGGCATCCACTGGCGGGGGCGGACATTGACGGTGCCCCAATAGGGGACGGCGCCGTAGGTGGGAATCGCCTTTATGTATTTCTCATAGGTGTACGTCAGGTCCTCCCTGTGGGCCCCGACGGCCAAGGCATAGAGCGCGATATCGCGCCAGTTGTACTCCATGTAGCGGGGCTCCATCTTTTTGCCGACCAGGACCTCCGCAAGATTGATGGAATGGTCCATAACGATTCATCCTCTCAAATAAAATGTTTTTGGTAAGAACCATAACGCACAGCGGGATAGCCGCTGTGGTTCCCTGGCAAACGCTTATTTGCCGGCGAGGACAGCGCGGGAGATGACGACCTTGTGGATCTCGGAAGTGCCCTCGTAGATCTCGGTGATCTTGGCGTCGCGGTACATTCTCTCCAGAGGATAGTCCTGCATATAGCCGTAGCCGCCGTGGATCTGCAGGGCCAGGTTGGTGACATAGCGCGCATTCTCGGAGGCGTTGTACTTGGCCATGGCCGCCTCCTTGGTGTGAGGCAGACCGTTTGCATCCAGATATGCCGCATAATAGGTCAGCCATCTGGCGGCCTCGGTCTTGGTGGCCATATCGGCCAGATACCACTGGATGCCCTGCAGGCTGGCGATGGGGCCGCCGAACTGCTGGCGTTCGCGGGCGTACTTGACCGCCAGATCAAGGGCGCCTTCGGCAATGCCCACCGCCTGGGCCGCCACGCCGATGCGGGCGCCGTCCAGCGCCATCATCGCATAGCTGAAGCCCTTGCCCTCCACGCCGATGAGGTTCTCCTTGGGAACACGGCAGTCCTGAAGCACCAGCTCCGTCGTCTCGGACCCGCGCAGGCCCATCTTGTTCTCAATTCTGCCGATGCTGAAGCCGGGAGTGCCCTTCTCCAGAATGATGCAGGACAGGCCCTTCAGCTTCTTTTCGGGCTGGGTCAGTGCAATGAGGGCAATGTACTTGGCACGGGCGCCGCCAGTGATGAAGCACTTGGTGCCGTTGATGACAAACTCGCCGGCCTTTTCGTCCAGAATGGCGGTGGTCCGGGCGGCGCCGGCATCGGAACCCGCACCCGGCTCGGTCAGGGCGAAAGCGCCCAGCGCGCCGTTGGCCAGCTCCGGCAGATATTTCTTTTTTTGTTCCTCTGTGCCGTGTGCCAGAATAATGGAAGGGCAGACCATATGGACGGACAGAGTGGCTGCGGTGGAGGCGCACTTCTTGGCGATCTCCTCAACCACAAGCGCTTTTTCAAGGGCACCGCCGCCGGAGCCGCCGTACCCTTCGGGAGTACACAGGCCGGTAAAGCCCTGCTCCGCCATCATGGCAAACAGCTCTTCGGGGAAGCGGTGGTCTTCGTCGATGTCCGCCGCGCGGGGAGCCACTTCCTTCTCAGCGAAATTGCGTGCCATCTGCTGTACCGCCAACTGGTCTTCCGTCAAACTGAAATCCATAAACAATTCCTCCCAAATCAGTTTTTCGCATATAAGGTTAAAGTTGAGGATCCCTCCAGCCAGGTAAAACAGCGCGTGATGCGAGAAGCCCCTATAATTGTAAAATATAAACATATTTTACAATTATAGGGGCTTCTCGTCAAGCTTTTTTTTAAATTCCGCTCCTTACAGTTTTGGACCCGTTTTCCGTCTCTGCATGTGATAGGCGATTCGCGCAACCGCCGCCTGCGGAAGAAACCGTTCCCCAAACAAAGCGGCCTTCATCTGAAATCCGGGCACGATCACGGTTTTGCGCGCGAACATTTTGTCAAGCGCGTAACGCGCGACATACTCGCTTGAACGCCCTTTTACGCTGAAACGCACGTCGGCGACGGAGTCGAATTCCGTCCGTACCGGTCCCGGACAAAGCGCTCCGATGTAAACATGGCCGCCGTCGCGGCGCAGCTCCTCCGCGAGCGCCTGCGTCAGTCGCAGGACATAGGCTTTGGAGGCATAGTAGCTGGAGAGCAGCGGCCCCGGCTGAAACGCGGCCAAGGAAGCCACGTTCAGAATATATCCTGAACCGCGCTTCTTGAAATCCCTGTAAAACAGCTTCGTCAGGATATGGACGGCCCGGATATTGACATTGATCAGATTCAACTCCCTCTCCAGGTCCGTCTCGTCAAACGGCCCGAACACGCCGAATCCGGCACAGTTGATCAGAATGTCGATGCGGTCGCCGCAAACCTGCCGGTACAGGTCATAGCACTGGTCTTTGCGGGACAGGTCCACCCCAACGACGCTCACATGCGTATTCAGTTTCCGCGCGAGTTCTTCCATCCGGGGAACGCGCCGGGCGGCAAGGACCAGATCGAACCCCCGGCGGCTGAGTTCGCGCGCAAAGTCCCTGCCGATGCCGGAGCTTGCGCCCGTGACCAATGCCTTCATTTTGTCCCCTCCCCCTGGATCGCTTTTTCATAGACAGGCGTATAACGCAGCTTCCCGCCGGGACGCTCCGACTGATACAGGGTGAATTTTTCCACCGGCATTTTCATGGCGGGCACGACAAAAGCTCCATGATCGTATTCCCGTTTTAAGACCGCCTGCCGCGCCAACGTCAGATGAGGGCGGAATCCGCGTCTCTCCAGAGTGAGCCCGCGGTTTCGCAATTGAGCACTCAACTGGCGATGAAGGGAAACCAAAGGCTCTGAACGTTCCACGCCGGCCCAGAAGATATCTCCGCCTTCCCTGCGGAAATAGCCAAATCCGCCGACGTGCAGAGGGAACGGCAAAACGCTGACGGCATCCATTGACTCCCGCACCAGCCCCGCTTTTTCCGCAGGGATTTCGCCCAGAAAGACAAGGGTCAGGTGCAGATTCTCGATTTGCGTGAATCTTCCGCTTTCACAGCAGGGCCGCAGCCTTTGAATCACTTCTTCCAGGGTTCCCCTGATTTCCGGGCTCAGCGCAACGGCAATGAACAGACGCGTAAAACCACCTCCACTTACAGCACGTCTTTTTTTTATTATATCACAATCCTGCATCAATTTTAATCACGAAGTCACGCAATTTTTTATGAACAGAAGCGGCGCGGGAATCCCGCGCCGCTTCTGTCAGATATGATTCCGCCAATTGCAGCCTTTGCCGCACCCGGGAACAAAGCGGTCCGGCCGGCAAACCTTTTCATCCGGAGCCCTCGGGCGCCTTACCGCCCGGTCCCGGCGGTCCGGCCAGCGGTTGACGCGGCCTTCCTCCAGATAAACAAGCTCGTTTCCAAGATAGTTCATAGCCGCCTCCTCAGACGGAAATCCTTCCTACATTCAGAATCTGGGCGGAACCCGTCATTGCGGCGGGGTCGAGAATCGCTTTCAGCTTCTCTCCGCTCAGGACCTTCCTGCTTTCCACCAGTTTCAGCACCGGCACGCCAGTTCTCAGCGATTCTTTCGCAAGCTCCGCCGACTTGGCGTACCCGATATAGGGGCAGAGTGCGGTGATGACCCCAACGCTTTCCTCCAGGTGCCTGCGGCAGATATCGCGGTTTGCCGTGATTCCGGCCACACAGTTGTCCACCAGGGTTTTTACCGCTCCCGCAAGGCTTCTGGCGGATTCAAACAGACTATAGAACAGCACCGGTTCGAAGGCGTTGAGTTCCAACTGGCCCGCTTCCGCGGCGAGGACCGCCGTACTGTCATTGCCGATAATCCGGAACGCCACCTGGGAAACGACTTCCGGAATCACCGGATTGACTTTCCCCGGCATGATGGAGGAGCCGTTCTGCCGTGCGGGAAGATTGATTTCCATCAGGCCGGTCCTCGGCCCGCTGGAAAGGAGCCTGAAATCATTTGCCATTTTGGACAGATTCACCGCGCAGGTTTTCATTGCGCCGGACACCGCCACAAACCCGTCAAGATTTTGCGTGCCGTCAATCAGGTTTTCCGCCTGCACCAGCTTAAAGCCGCAGATTTTTTGAAGATTCGCCGTAATATTATACAGATAGGCCGGAGCCGCATTGACCGAAGTCCCGATCGCCGTGCCGCCCATGTTGACGCTGCGCAATTCGTCCTGCACCTTCTGCAAACGGGCGATATCCCGCTTGACCGCCGCGGCCCAAGCTCCGAATTCCTGGCCCAGGCGGATCGGGACGGCATCCTGCAGCTGAGTGCGCCCCATTTTCAGCACATCGTCAAATTCCGCTTCCTTCTTCCCGAGCGCCTCCGCCAGGCGTTCCATCTGGCGAAGCGCCTCCGGGATCAGCCTCAGCATTGTCAGCTTTCCCGCCGTCGGAAAAACGTCGTTTGTCGACTGCGACATATTGACGTGGTCGTTTGGGTGGACGATGGAATAATCCCCCCTTTCTCCGCCGAGAAGCTCGATCGCCCGGTTGGCGATCACCTCGTTTGCGTTCATATTGGCGGACGTTCCGGCGCCGCCCTGAATCGGATCTACAATAAACTGACTGTGCAGACGCCCCGCAATGACCTCATCGCACGCCGCAATAACCGCGTTCGCAACAGAGGCCTTCAGATCCCCCGCGTTCCGGTTCGTCACCGCGGCGGCTTTTTTAATCTGCGCCAGCGAAACAATAAAATACGGATCCATGTGCCTGCCGGTAATCTTGAAATTGTTTCTGGCCCGCAGCGCCTGGATCCCGTAATAGGCTCCCGCGGGAACTTTCAGACTTCCTACGGAATCCGTCTCTGTTCTCGTTTTCATGTTTTTCGTGCCGCCTCATTTCGGACTTGACCTCATATCCCGATTTGTTTTGACGGAAGTACTTTAACATGTTCCGGAGGTTCCGTAAATAGCTTTCGCTCCTTTTCGTGATATTTTTATTTTTATGCGCGTTCTCTTTATGTAAGTAAGTTCGCCGTTCCGATACTTAATTTTGTTAAGTGCCCGGATCTTTCTTATTTTCACGCCTGCATCACCCGCTCCTGGAAAAGTATCCGGGCGCCGGACAACCTGAAAATAAATAATTTTGCGTTTTTTCCTTTTCGGCATTGAAAAAGGACTCACACTGTTTATAATAAAATAAAGTGCAAAGGGGCAAACCGTTGGTCTTTACGGTTTTTTCCTTTGCATTTTTTATTTTCTTCCACTGTCACTGTGGCAAAAGAAGAATTGTAATTGGCGCGACAGAAAATAGGAAAAATATTTATTTTGCGCACTTGAAAATATTTTAAAATGATTTATAATTAAATAAATTGCGAAGGGGCATGTCAGTTTAATTTTCTGGCTTGTTCCTTTTTTATTTTAATATCCCGCCTGTAAATAATAAATAATGTTAATCTTTTATGAGGTGATGAATCATGGACAAAATCGACGCCACATTGATTTCCGCCCTACAGGAAAACGCGCGGATTCCAATCAAAACGCTGACGAAAAAAGTCTTTCTGTCATCCCCCGCAATTTCCGCCAGAATCGAAAAACTGGAAAAGCAGGGACTGATCAGCGGCTATCACGCGTCGGTGAACCAGTATAAACTCGGGTATCATATCAAGGCGTTTATCAACCTGCAGATGTCCCCGAATCAAAAGCCGGAATTCTACCCTTTTATCCGCTCCTGCCCCAACGTGGTGGAATGCAACTGTGTCACCGGAAACTACTCCATGCTCATCAAGGTCATTTATCACAGCACCATGGAACTGGATGAATTTATCGGCCAACTGCAGAAATTCGGACCGACGGAAACACAGATCGTGTTTTCAACCCCAGTGGAGCCACGTGGCATCACGGTTCTGGAAAGCGACTCATGTGAAAATTGAAAAAGGGCTGAACGCGGCCCTGAAAAAATCGAACCAGCGGGATACGCTTTGATTTGGCAAAACCATTCAAAGCGTATCCCGCTTATTTTTATAGAAAAAGGCTCCTCCCGCTTTCATCCGCCACACGAAGGAAAAGCTTGTGGTCAGCAAAAGCGGAAAGGAACCATCAAATCCGGCCGGGCTGTCAATTGGCGGCGTTTTTTTTATATTTCAGCCGCGTGGCGATTCCGCCGCGGATATGGCGCTGAGATTTGTTGAACTCCAAAATGATCTTGACCTTTTTATAGAGCTGCGGATCAATGGCTTTCAAGCGCTGCGCAACGTCTTTATGTACCGTGCTCTTGCTCACGCCAAATTTTTTTGCCGTGCTGCGCACAGTCGCTTTGTTCTGTACAATATATTCGCCAAGCTCCACGGCGCGTTCTTCCACAATACCTTTCACTGCTCCACCCTCCAAACGAATCCGATTGCTAATAGGTATGCAGGAGGATGGTATTTTAGTACAAGGAGAAAACTCGCAAAAGGGCAGTAAGCCGCTTCTTCATGTCTTCCTCTCATACCTCGAACGCTTTATCCGCGAAGAAACGGACAGTTTATTATCATGTTTTTTAATAGACGACGGCCGATCCTAATGCGCATGTTTATACTCAACGCCAAAGTAAACACTTGACATCGCCACGGATTTTCATATTAGATCGGGGAGTCGCTACTCATCCGACACGAGATAAAACGGCGATTCCCCTCAAAAAATTATGGAACCTAAGGATTGGTTTCGAATCTCTACATCTGATTTATATATTGCCGCATACCCTCGATCATATAATATCCAGCCATAGCCCCCTGGTCTGGAGTTCCAACTGCTCTCGCTGCAAAAACCGCAGCTTTTCCATACTTCGGTTTCATCTCTTTTGTGGTCTCCATTCCAACCGCCGCACCCTCTGCCGCCGCGTCAATTACGGTTTTCAGGGTAGCACCTGCCATAGAGGCGGCGATAGCCGCTCTCTTCGCTCCGGCATCGAGAGCGTCTAATACTGTTCGATCCCCAAGCTGACATTTCCCACGCTTTTGAATTCCCGCGGCAAACGCGGCTAAATAGTCGGAGAGTTCGGCAGGGCCGATTCTGCTCTTACCCCTCAGTGCCTTCCCGCCTTCCATAACGCCGCTGGCCATCAGCGTCCCCATTGTGGAGGGCACAACAGAAGCCATCTTCACGCCCGCTTTCATCAGAACCTTTCCAATATCACCCGGCTCCGCATACTGACGAATAAGATCCGGCAACGAACCATAACCCTTGCACATGGTCAGACCCAAATCGCCGTCGCCCATTTTTGCATCCATTTGGCAGAGTTCTTCTTTTTTTTCTGAAAAAGTCTCCGCAATACAGATGAACAGTTCCGGCAACTCCTGTAAAGTAATTATATCCATAGCCTTTCGCTCTCCTTATGTCTGGGTATAAAACGGGGTTTTTACCGGCAAATCAATCTGGTCCTTCATTTCCTGATCGACCATTCTGCAAATGGAAACGGATGCGCCCGCCATCTCCATGGAAGTGGCATACTCTCCCACAAAGCTGCGGTATATACGGATTCCCCTCTGAACCAGAAGTTTCCGAATGGAGTCGTATAAAATATAAAGTTCTTCCGCTGAGGTCGCCCCAAGCCCATTGACCAGAACGCAGGCTTCTTCACCGGAATTGACGGGCATATCGTTCAGCAGAGTTTCAAGCGATTCTTTTGCCAGCTCATCGGCGGTTTTCAAAGGACCGTTCCATACACCCGGTTCTCCGTGGATTCCCATACCCATGGCCATCTCATTCTCGGCCAAGGTAAAATTCGGATGACCGACTTCTGGGATAATGCAGGGAGTCAAAGCAAACCCCACCGTGCGAGTATTGTCCTTTGCCTTCCGGGCCGCCTCAAGGACCTCATCTAGCGTACCGCCTCCGGCCGCCTTTGCGCCGGCACATTTGTACATAAAGAAGATCCCCGCCACGCCGCGCCGCGCACGCGAATCCGCGTTGGAGTTAACATCGTCCGCACCGACAATGGAGCGAGTCTGAATGTCATCCATTTCACACATTTCTGCGGCCATGTCGAAATTCATGATATCCCCGGTATAGTTCCCATAAAGATAAAGAATTCCTCCGCCCGATTCCACCTCTTTGGAAATGCTGTAGATCTGGTCAGCCGACGGAGATTGAAACACGCCCCCCACGCCGCAGCCATCCAGCAAATTCTCTCCTACATAACCAAGGAACAAAGGCAGATGTCCCGTGCCGCCGCCCGTAACAATGGCAACTTTTCCGGGCCTTTTTTCTGCCGTGCAGTAACAGCGGAGATCGTCCGCCGCGTATTTGACCTGATCCCCGTGAGCGGCATAGATTCCCCTGAGCATGTCCTCAACATATGTTTCGGGTTTGTTTATGATTTTTTTCATTTAAAATTCCTCCAGCAATTTTCCCATCCAAGTTACTGCCGGATGTTACGGGATCAGACGATCACCTTACGGTAATCCAGGCGCTTCATCGCCGCCAGGAGATCCGCTTCCTGCTCCGGTGTCAGATTCTCCATCGGGCGGCGCATCTTTGTGGTGGCAATCACGCCTTCGCTCTTTAAGATCACTTTATATGCCGCGATATTGTTGATCGAGCACATTACAGCATTCAGCACATTGGTCCGGCGCTGATATTTGGTTGCCAGCTCATAGTCCTTCGCCTCAACGGCTTCCCATATTTTGGCATAGTGCTCCGGAATGCACATCGCGTTGCCGGAAACGGTACCGTCGCCGCCCACGGCGCACAGCGCTTCAAATAGATGATCCGGTCCGACAAGAACGCTGAACGTCTGGTTTCGGATCAGCATGAGCTGCTGCAGTCTGGTAAAATCGGGATAGCTGTATTTGATACCGACCACATTCGGACATTTCTTTGCAATCGCCTCCGCCGTCGCCGGATTGATGTCGTTCACGGCATTCTGCGGAATGCTGTACAAATAGACCGGGAAATCCACCGGTACGCTCTTTGCCACAGCTTCATAAAAATTCACCAGTCCCTGGTCGCTCAGTTTATAGAAAACAGGAGTGACAACGCCGATCCCATCCGCGCCTACCGCTACCGCATGCTTTGCAAGTTCAATTGTATCGGCCAGATTCCATGCGCCGACCTGCGCAAAAACGGGAACACGTCTGTTGGCATATTTGACAACCGTCTCCGTGACCAGCTTGCGCTCTTCGACGGTCAGATACATCATCTCACCGGTTGTGCCGCAGGGATACAGGCACTGCAGCCCATTGTCGATGCAATGATCCACCAGATGTTTCAAACTTTCGACATCAATTTTGTCTTCTTCCGTAAGCGGGGTCACAATAGGGACAACCGTGCCAAATAATTTCTGCATACTCTTTTGCATGTTGAAGACTCCTTTTGTTTTATTTCATCCTCTCAAACTGAACTGAGAGGATTCATGCTAATTCCCGTAAAATATCCAAAACGTCTCACCTAACGCGTCGTGTTCCCTTCCGGAACCGGTCCCCGCGAAAAGCGTAGTTGGGGAGTTATCATAAAAAAAGAAATGCAAAGCGATTCTTTCTGTTAAACATAATGTTAGCATCGGAGCCGTAGAAAGTCAAGCATATTTTTCATATCTGAAACTATATTTTCATTCCTAAAAACAGTTGTTCAATATTTTCAGGAATTGATTTTTATTGCTTTTCGTGTTATTGTTTGGGTTAATAAAATTCCTTTTGGTGTTGAAACGAGTGGAGGAGGACAGAATATGGGAAAGCAGTTCAGAAGTCAAAAGATTTTATCCCGGCCCGTCTGGTCCAGCATCCGGGCTTTGTACAAAGGAATGGGTTACAGCGACTACGACCTTTCCAGGCCTTTGATCGGCATCGCCAATTCCTGGAGCAGGGCGAATCCGGGGCACGACAATCTGCGGCAGGTGGCGGACTGCGTCAAGGACGGAATTCTGCAGGCCGGCGGCACCCCTGTGGAGTTTGGAATCATCGGCCCGTGCGACGGGATGGCATGCGGAAATGACGGTATGCATTATATCCTGCCGGCCCGGGATCTCATTGCAAACGAAGTGGAGATCATGGCCCAGGTCAATCATCTGGACGGTCTGGTTTTGTTGGGCAGCTGCGACAAGGTGGTTCCGGGCCTCTTGATGGCCGCCGCCCGCCTGGACATTCCCGCCCTCCTCGTCAACGGCGGTCCCGCTCTGGGCGGATGTCTGTTTGACGGGCGCGAGTCGGACAACTCCAGCATGGTTGAAGCATTGGGAATGCTGAGCAAAGGCCTCATCACCGAGCAGGAGTACATTCGTTTGGAAGCGGAGTCCAATCCCTCCTGCGGTTCCTGCTCCTTTCTGGGCACAGCCAACACCATGTGCGCCATTACGGAAGCCCTTGGTATGTGTCTGCCCGGCAGCAGCATGATTCCGGCAGTTCTGGCGGAACGCCGGCGCGCCGCCCAGGAATCCGGGCGACGTATCGTAAAGATGGCGGAGGACGGTTTGACTTCCCGAAAACTGATCAATAAGAAGGGACTGCGCAACGCCCTGCGGCTCGGCATGGCGATCGGCGGTTCCACAAACATGGCGCTGCACTTTCCAGCCATCGCTTATGAAGCCGAATGCGAATTTACAATGAATGAAATCGACGAAATCGCCCGCCGCACACCCCATTTGGCCATGATCTATCCGAACGGTTCCGAAAACGTGCCGGCTTTTTATAGAGCGGGCGGCGTGCCGGCTGTTATGAAGCAGCTGGAAACGCTCTTAGAAACGGACGCCATGACCTGTACCGGAAAAAGTTGGGCTCAGGTCCTTGCGGATCTTCCCCCAGTGGAAAACAATATCATTCATTCCATTCCTCACGCCTGGCATCAGTGGGGAAGCCTCGCAGTGCTGCGCGGGAATCTGGCCCCGCATACGGCCGTCACAAAGCCCACCGCCATCGACCCTTCCATGCTGCGCTTTGAAGGAGTCGCGGCCTGTTTCGACTCAGAAGATGCAGCCGGTGAGGCGGTGATGGCTGGCCGCATCCGTTCCGGGACAGTTCTGGTGGTCCGCTACGAAGGGCCCAAAGGGGGACCGGGCATGCGGGAAATGGTCCGATTAATGAAGCTGCTTTACGGTCAGAATCTGGCGCTCTCCACCGCCGTCATCACGGACGGAAGATTTTCCGGCACAAACAACGGCTGTTTTGTAGGGCATATCTCTCCCGAGGCCAGCGAGGGCGGTCCCATCGCGGTAGTCCGCGACGGGGACAGAATCCGAATCGACGTGGAAAAGGGCACACTGGACCTGCTGATTCCTGATACGGAGCTTAAATCCCGTCTCGCGCAGTTTACACCGCGGCCTCCTAAAAAGCTGAAGGGGTATTTGAATTTGTACGCCCGTTTAGCTGAATCCGCCGATAAAGGTGCCATTCTCCGCAACCGGTAAATCATCCCCATAGTGAATATTCCAGCAGAGAAGCCAGGGCGGCAGCCGATTTTGCCGTCCCGGCGTTTTCATGTTTTTCAAAGCATTTCTTCCGAAAGCAATTTCATTTTCACTCGGAAAAGCCTAAACGTTTTTCTTTAGGCGCTGCTTAATCATAAAAAGCTTTCGATCACGAGCGTACAGTCTTCTCTAATCCGTTATTCAGCATATAAATATTCGCAGATAATGTGCATTATAACAATTGACGAAACCTTTTTGATGTGGTATATATAGAATATGTAAAACGTTTGGCATATAATTTAGGCGAAAAATTTGGCTGATTATTCGTATTTTAAGTCTATTACTTCTAATATCTTTTGATATTTTCGTATTGATCGGGAAAATTTATGTCTCGTCTGATCTTCATATATACAATCGTTTTACATTTAACATGTTTTCTTATCTAACAGCAAATACACTTTCATTCATTCAACCTGCCAAACCTAAAATATCGCAATCATCTAAACGAATCCATTGGAGGAGATTCTTTTGAATGTATCTTTAAAAACAATTGCTCAGATGACCGGCCTTTCGGTAACGACGGTGTCCCACGCAATCAACGGGACCCGGGCGGTTTCAAAACGAAGCAAGCGGCTGGTAGAGGAAGCCATCCGGCAAACTGGGTATACCCCCAATCTCGCGGCCCAGATGCTGAAGACTAACCGTTCGAAAATCGTAGCCCTTTTGATCCCGGCGACAGAGCCAAACAACTCCACTAACAGTTTCTTCTTTGACGTTCTGAACGGAGCCAGGGAACATCTAGCCGCAAATGATTATGACCTGATGATTGCTACTTTCCCCGAGCTGGAATTGGAAAAGCAGCTGGACAATTTCCAATTGTTAAAAAAGCGCCTGGTGGACGGAATCCTTTTGGTTCCGCCAACAAGGCACTTAAAAGTTCTGGAAAAGATCTGCGCGTTTAACCTGCCGCTGGTCCTCCTTGACCGCCGTGTCGAAGGAAGCAGGCTGCCGATGGTCTATTCCGATAATGTGGAAGGGGCCTGCCGGGCCGTTCATACTCTGGCGGAGGGGGGGCGTGAACGCATCGCATTTTTGGGTGGAAATATGGAATTTTCCACAACTTACGACCGTTATCTGGGATATTGCCGCGGGATGCAGGAGCTTTCTCTTCCCACCCAAGAAGAGCTGATTTTCAAAAATTTGAAATACAGCGTTAAGGATGGAGAAAAAGCCACGGAGCTTTTGATGCGGGAAAAAGCGGACGCCATTTTTGTGGCGAACAATGTCCTTCTCCTCGGGGTACTCAGCTATTTCAACGCCCATGGGATTCAATCACCAGAAGACGTATCCGTCGTGAGCTACGATGACAGCGACTGGATGCAGGTTACCAACCCGACCATTACAGCAACCTTTCAAAATCCTTACCGTATTGGTGAAGAAGGTGCAGAGCTGCTGATGCGCACTTTGAACGGAGAAGACACTACCGGAATCAAAATTGTTCTTCCCTGTGAAATAATCCTGCGCCGATCGCATTTGGGGAATCCGGATCGCGCCGGGGAAGCCCCGGTGTAAGATATGACTGCCTTTAAGCATAGAAAAGCAAAGTCTGAGAGAGCTCTTCGGCACTTTTTTGCAGTTGCTGCAGCAAAAAAGAGAAGTGTTCCGTATTCTTGTAGTTTGAGATACTGCCCGTGATTCCCAGTGCCGCGACGCATGTGTCTCTGCTGAAAACCGGAATCGCAAGACAGCCGATTCCTTTCGCATATTCCTCCATATCCACCGCATAGCCGTGCTGACGGCTCATAATCGTTTCCGTAACAAATGCTTCCGCATCGGTAATCGTCTTTTCTGTGGCGCGGGTAAACTGCATCTTATGAAGACATTCGGTTTGCTGTTCCCCGGAAAGATAACTGAACAGGATCTTTCCGGCGGCGCTGGTGTGTATATTCAAAGGAGTGTACAAGGGTGCCACCACGTTGACATTTGTAGTCGAAGCCGACAATGTCTGACTGATATACTGCAAAGTTCCATTTTTCATCACAGCCAACTGTACTGTCTGTTTCAGCTTCTCCGCCAAGTCGCGCATAAATGGCTCAGCCTTTGCCTGAAGAGAAATCCCCTGTTCATAAGAGACAGCCAAAAACGAGATCTGCCCTCCCAGCACATATGTGGTCTGCCCGCCGGCATGCTCCTTCACATAACCGCGGCTGACCAAGTTCTTCACCAAGCGGAACGCCGACGCGATGGGAATGTCCAAATCGCCCGCCAATGTTTTTAAGGTAACCGGACGGTTGGCCTTTGCCAAATACTCCAGAATATTCAACGCCCGCTCCAAGGCGGGAACAGTTATGTTTTGTGGCTTCATATTTCTTCTACATCCTTCTTTTGCAGCCGCTTTGGCTTTCCAAGGGGTTGGAACCTTGGATTCATTTTTTTCGCATTTGTTCTAATATTATATTACTTCAACACCCATATTATTTCCAGACAGAAAATTGCGAATTCTTTCACAAGAGATTCTAAAATCTTGCACAAAACAGAAATTGTATATTTTGACGTTCTATATTGTAATATAAGCAGAATGATACAGCGGTAAACAATACCGTCAGTAGATATTCGATATTTTTTAACTTTTCACCTGTCAAGTTAGATTCGTTTGCTTTTTATTATTAAAAAATGTCTTATATTGTGAGTTATTATAAAATTTTTATGGCTATTTTGTTGAATAAGCCAAATTGTGGAAATTAACTACTTTCTTCCTTGACTTTTAAATTGCATGGACATAAAATGAAATTGTAATTTCATATGTTGTCTTTCTATTTCATATGTAAAAATTATAATTGCATTTGTTAAGATGCGTAAACGCACTTAAAGGAGGCACTTATGTCAAGGAAGCCGGTTTTAGGAGTTTTAGGTTTTTCCGATGGTGATCCTGAGGTACATCTTCAACTGAAGGGAATCGTGCAAGCTCAGGTGGACGCCATCGTGGACGCTCTGAGAGCGGACGGAAGGATAGACGTACTCGTCACTGATACGCAGGTAAACAGTGTACAAAGTGCAAAACATCTCGCGGAAGAAATGAAGAAAAAGAACGTGGACGCCACTTTGTTTTCTTATGGTGTGTTCGCATTCCCCAATTTCAGCGCGATTGCCGCCCAAAACGGAAAGGGACCTTTCCTGTTAGCGGCAAATCTCAATCCGGACTGGCCGGGCATGGTGGCCATGCTGGCTGCCGGAGGAGCTCTTCACCATCTTGGCATCGATCATTTCCGAGTTGCAGGCGATGTTCAGCAACCTGATGTTCTGGAGCAAATCGTCACTTTTGCCCGTTGTGCCATGGTTGTTAATTCGTTGAACGGTATGAAATACGGTTTGTTCGGTGGCCGCAGCCTGGGAATGTACAGTTCCACGGTTTCCATGCAGGACTGGCAAAAACTTTTCGGAATCGATGTGGAGCATATCGACCAGTCCGAAATCGTCAGGGAAGCGGAGAACATCCCTGAGGAAGAAGTGGAGAAAGCGTTCCGCTGGCTGACCCAGAACGTGGGAAAAATCGCCTATAACGGCACAACCTTCACGCCGGAAAAGCTGAAGACCCAGATCCGTCATTACCAGGCCACTAAAAAATTGATTGATGAAAATCAGCTCGATTTTATAGGGGTTAAATGTCACTATGAAATGAGCCGCCATTACTGCACCGAATGTCTTTCCGCGGCATTTCTGAATGATCCCTATGACTGGGACGGCCCGAAACCTCCCTGTGTCTGCGCCTGCGAAGCGGACAGCGACGCGGCTCTGACCATGGAGATTCTGAAGCTTCTCACCGACGACCCGGTCATCTTTATGGATGTGCGGCATTACGACGCGGAAAACGATGTGATGGTATTCTGCAACTGCGGTTCCCAGTCCACATACTACGCGGCGGCCAGTGACGACTATAAGGAAAATCTGGCCAAAGTTACGCTCTATCCCGCGCTGGACATCTATGCGGGCGGCGGCTGCCATGTAAATATGCAGACAAAACCCGGCAAGGCGACGATCGCGCGCCTCTGCCGCAGCGAGGGAAAATACCGCATGGTGATCATTCCGTGCGAATTTGTCTCAATGCCGGTGGAAAAGGAAGCGGAGACAACAAAAGAATGGCCCCATGTTTTTGCCAAGCTGCCTTTTGATCATCAGATTTTTCTGAACAACTTTGACGCCAACCACTGCCATGCGGTATACGGCAATCACGTGGATGAACTCAAAATGATCTGCAAAATGCTGCACATTGAGATTGACATGTTAGAAGCATAAACGAGGGAGTTGTCTGAAATGAAAGTGCTGTCAGCTCTGCCGAACTATCGGAATCTGTGCCCGGATGGCATCAGGCTGCTGAAAGAAAACGGCTGCGAACTTGTCATAAACGAACTCGGCCGGCCCATGGGCTTTGGCGACCTCAAAGATATTGTCGCCGATGTTGACGGCGTGGTGGCCGGCGTCGACGTCTGGGACGAAAAGCTGCTGTCTTTAGCCCCAAAGCTGAAAGCGATTGCCCGCTTTGGCGTAGGGGTGGACAATTTGGACTTAAAGGCCTGTGAGCGGCGCGGGATTACAGTAACAAATTGCCCCGGAGTCAATACAAACTCCGTCGCGGAACATGCTTTGATGCTGATTTTGGGCCTGCTGCGCCATCTGGGAGAATGCGACCGGTCCATCCGGGAGGGCCGCTGGTCCCGGGTTATGCACCATGAACTGCGCGGACAAACCGTCGGCCTTCTGGGATTCGGTTCGGTCGGGCGCAGCCTCTGCGAAAAATTGGAGCCTTTTCACGTGCGGGTTCTCGCTTACGATAAATACCCGGATGAAAAAGCCGCCGCTCAGCTCGGCGTGAAGCTGACAAGCCAAAACGAGGTCTTGGCCCAGGCCGATATTTTAAGCCTGCACACACCGGCCACACCCGAGACCGCTCACATGATCAACCGGGACACAATCGGCCTGATGAAAAGCGGCGTGATGCTTATCAACACCGCGCGCGGTTCCGTGGTAGACGAAGCCGCGGTTTATGCCGCCATGAAGGAAGGAAAAGTAGCCGGTTACGGCACCGATGTATTCGACGGCGAACCGCCCGCCGTGGATAATCCGCTTTTCAGCATGCAGCAATACCTGTGTACGCCGCACGTTGCCGCAGAATCCTATGAGAACTGGACGCAGACGGGCGTCATCACCGCGCAGGCCTTGCTGGACGTCTTCTCCGGCAGGGTTCCGCAGCACAAACTGGTATAAAGGCAGGGGTGAAAAATCATGCAGAGAATTCTGAATCATCCGGATAACATCGTGGATGAAATGCTGAAAGGCTTTCTGAAAGCGCATTCCGATCTGGTGGAAAGCCCCGGACATTCCCGTGTGGTAAAAGCGAAAAACATTCCATCGGAAAAAGTAGCCGTTGTGACCGGCGGGGGAAGCGGCCACAAGCCGGCATTTATCGGCTATGTCGGCAGGGGAATGTGCGATGCGGCCGCCGTCGGCGAAATTTTCTCCTCCCCTACCGCGGCCGCGTTTCTGGAAGCTTTCAGGGCCACTGATACCGGAAAGGGCGTGGCCTGCCTGTACGGCAATTACTCCGGGGACAACATGAATGTAAAAATGGCCGTGAAGATGGCCGGGAAACAGGGAATTACCGTAAAAACCGTAGTGGCAAACGACGACGTGGCCAGCGCCCCGAAGGACCAGAGGGAAAAGCGCAGAGGCGTGGCGGGTGAAATCCTGATGTGGAAAGCCGCCGGCGCGAAGGCGGCTCAGGGCGCCGGTCTTGACGAAGTGATCGCCGTTGCGCAAAAGGCGATCGACAACTGCCGCAGCGTGGGCATCGGGCTGCAGCCATGCACGCTTCCCTCGGTGGGGCATCCTAATTTTGAGATCAAGCCAGGCACCATGGAAGTCGGCATCGGCCATCACGGGGAACCCGGCGTCGAGGTTTGTCCACTGGAATCCGCTTCGCAGATCGCCCGCCGCATGACGGACATCGTCCTCCCGGATTATCCGTTCTTGGCCGGCGATGAAGTTGTGGTGCTGGTGTCCGGCCTGGGCGCAACTCCGCTGATGGAGCAGTACGTTCTTTATAACGAGATTGAAACCATTCTGACAAAAAAGGGAATCCGGATTCACCGCTCCTACGTGGGCAACTATTTTACTTCTCTTGATATGATGGGGGCGACCCTGACCGTCATGAAAGTGGACAGCGAACTGAAAGAATTAGTGGACGCATCGGCCTGCACAGTGGGCCTGAAGCAGTTCTGAATCGGGAAGAAGGCAAAAAATGGACGATTTTGAAAACAGCGCGGGAAAATCCGTGCTGTTGGCGATGGTCAAGGCCATTCAGGAAAACAGGACGTTCCTCGGCGATGTGGACGGGCTGATCGGCGACGGAGATCACGGCGCAAATATGGCGAAGGGATTTACCGTTTTCGAAAATCGTTTTGCCGCGGAAGAAACCGGATTCTCCGAGGGCCTGGACGAATTGGGAAACATTCTGTTCAACGAAATCGGCGGCTCCATGGGACCGATTTACGGCACGATTTTCATGGATATGGCCGAAGCGGCCGAGGGAGCCGATGAAATTGATCTTCCCCTGCTGGCGAAAATGCTGGAAGCGGGTCTGAACGGGCTGTATGAGATTGTGGACGCGCGGGTTGGTGACAAGACTCTGGTCGATACCCTCTCCCCTTCGGTGGAAATCCTGAAAAAAACCGCGGCGGCGGGCACGCCGTTTGCGGAGGCCTTGAAAGAAATGAAAAAAGCCGCACTGGCGGGCCGTAACTCCACAAAAGATCTGATTGCCAAGTACGGCCGCGCAAGCCGTCTTGGAGAACGCTCCAAAGGGGTTCTGGATGCGGGGGCCGCCTCCTGCTGCATTATCCTGACCTCCATGGCGGACGGTATTTTAGCTTTGCTTCAGAACGGAGGGAATCTGCAGTGAAACTTGCCATTGGCTGCGATGAAGCAGCTTATCGTTTAAAGGTCATCTTGAAAGAGCATCTGGCGAAAAATCACCCGGGCTGGGACGTAAAGGACTTCGGAGCCGATGCCGGCGCGGCCGTTCTTTATCCCGACGTCGCTTTTCCGGTCGCCGACGCGGTCGCCCGGGGCAAATATGAGCGCGCCATTCTTTTGTGCGGCACGGGGATCGGCATGTGCATCTGCGCAAACAAGGTTCCCGGCGTCCGTGCGGCTGTCTGCCACGATCCTTTCTCGGCGGAGCGCAGCCGCAAAAGCAACAACGCTCAGATTCTTTGCATGGGCGAGCGGGTGATCGGCACGGAACTGGCCAAAACTCTCGTTGATATCTGGTTAAGCTGTGATTTTTCAGGAGGCGGAAGCGCGCCGAAGGTTGCCAGGATCAACGAACTGGAGCGGGCCCATATCGCAGAATCAAGCAGATAATTGCTGATTCAAATACAGGTTTAAAGTGTCAATTGCAGGAACAGGAGGCAGGAAATGAAAAAAATTTTTAAATCCCTTAACGCAAATTTCGAGCGCGTTTGCATGATCGTTCTCTTTATCGCGATGTTCTGCGTCGTACTGGCAGGGATCTCTTCCCGGCTGGCCGGCAGCCCGTTTGGCTGGACGGAGGAAGCTTCCCGCCTAACCTTCGTGTGGATGATCTTTTTTGGCCTATCCTATGGAACCATGTACGACAAGCATATCCGCGTGACAGTGCTGGTCGACAAATTCGGCCCCACCTTTTCCGCAGGAGTTACGATCTTCTGGGATATCGTCACCGCGCTGGTTTTCATCTGGATCGCGGTATACGGCTGCAAGTACGTCGGCTACAGCGCAAATGCCAGGACTTTCGCAATGGACCTGAACAAAGGCACAATCGCATTCATCATCCCGTTCAGCGCTTGCCTCAACGTATTCCGCACCTTCCAAAAGCTAATTCTGGAGCATATTCCCACCCTGAAAGCTGCGAAACAAACATCACATTAAGGAGGAGCGTAATCAGATATGAGCTTTGCTTTCATTATCTACCTGATTGTTTTTTTCGGCTTTTTGTTCTGCGGAGCGCCGATCTATATGTCTCTGCTCTCCAGCGGCATCGCCTACTGCTTCCTGCACGGCGGAATTAACAACATGGCGGTCATGGCCAAGATGTACGGCAGCCTGGACAACTTTGTTCTGCTGGCAATCCCTATGTTCATGATGGCCGGCATCGTCATGAACAACGGCGGGATTACGGACCGCATCTTCAATTTCTGCCGCGCGCTGGTCGGCCATCTGCCCGGTGGTCTCGCCTATGTGAACGTTCTGGCCTCCTTCATTTTCTCCGGCATGTCGGGTTCCGCTCTGGCAGACGTCGGAGGACTGGGCAACGTGGAAATCAAGGCCATGCGCGACGAAGGCTACGACGATAATACGATTTTCGGCGTTACCGCCGCGTCCGCCACCATGGGTCCCATCGTTCCGCCTTCCATCCCGATGGTCATTTACGGTTCGGCCGCTTCGGTTTCCGTCGGCACCCTGTTCATGGCCGGGATCGGACCCGGAGTAGTCATCGGACTTGTTCTCTGCGTTGCGGTCTTTTTCATCGCAAAAAAGCGCAATTACAGCGTACACGGCAAATCCACCCTGCGTGATGTCGGACACACGCTGAAAAAAAGCTTCTTCGCGCTGCTGATGCCCGTTATTATCATGGGCGGCATCTGGTCCGGTTACTTCACTCCGACCGAGGCGTCCTGCATCGCGATTGCCTACTGTATTTTTGTGGTCTGCCTGATCTACCACGACATGCCTGTGAAAAGCCTTATGGGCTGCGTGGATGAGACCGTTTCAGGCATTGTGCCGGCGCTGTCCATCGTTTCTTCCGCCTCTCTCTTCGGCTGGGTGCTCCAGTTTGAACATCTGGGACAGAATCTGCTCACCGGCATGCTGAGCGTCACAAACAACAAATGGGTTATTTTGCTGATGATCGACGTCATCCTGCTTTTCTTCGGCATGATCCTCGACTCCACCCCTTGCATTCTTCTGTTCGTCCCCGTGTTTCAGCCGCTGGTGAAGGCCGTTGGGATCAGCCAAATCCACCTCGGCGTCGTCGTCGTCCTGAACCTGATGATCGGTCTGATGACTCCGCCTTACGGCCAGTCCCTGTTCATGCTTTCGGGCGCGACCGGAGTCCCGTTCAACAAAGTGGTCCGCTACGTTGTTCCGTGGCTGATTCCAATGCTCGTCGCCCTGCTGATTGTCACGATGATTCCGGAGGTCACGCTGTTTATCCCGCAGTTACTGGGCCTCGCCGTATAAAACCTTTTGGGAGTAATTTTGATTTAACATCTTATGTTAAATATAATTTTGAGAGGAGTTATCATGATGAAAAAAGTTCTTTCACTTTTGCTTGCACTGGGAGTGACGGTTTCCATGTCGGCATGTGGTTCCTCCGGATCCGCTTCCTCCGGCGCAACGTCAAGCGCGGCAGCCTCTTCCGAAGCAGGCTCTTCCGAAACAGCCTCCACGTCTTCCGCCGCCGGCGGTTCCAGTGACATCTATCCCGGAATGTGCTTCTGGCACGACGACGATCCCAAACTGGACACGAACGTCAAAATCACTTCCACGGACAAAATCAAATGGACGATTGCAGCCTGTCTGGTAGAGGATAATCCCCAATCCGTCTGCCTGAAAGAAATTGCGGATGACCTTTCAAAAGCTACAAACGGGAACTTTACCTGGGACATTTATTACAACAGTAATCTGGGCAGCGAGTCCGAGGCGCTGGAACTGGTGCGCAACAACACCGCACAGTTCGTAACCTCCAACGTCACTACCGTTCCTCAGTACGTGGATACGATCGGGGTCTTTGCTTTGCCCTATTTGTTTCACAGCGAGCAGGACGAACTGACTTATCTGTCCACCAGCAAGGATTGCTTCGCTCTGTGGAAACAGCTCGAAGACAGCTCTAATTTGGTCACTTTAGGCTTCAACTGTTCCGGTTCCCGCTGCCTTTCCACCAAAGGGTACAAACAAATCAAGGCCCCGGCGGATCTGAAAGGCTGCAAGGTTCGCTGCATGGAAGCTCAGGTCTGGAAAGACGTTATTTCCGCACTGGGCGCAACCCCTGTTCCGACCGCTTACACCGAGCTGTACACCGCGTTGCAGACCGGCGTTGTTCAAGGCCAGGACAACCCCGCATCCAACACGGTCGACGGCAAGTTCTACGAAGTCCTCGACACCTTCTATAAAACCAACCACTGCTACCTGTGCTCCGGCTACTACACCAATACGGAAAGCTGGAAAGCCCTGCCGGATGATTACAAAGCCCTGCTCGAAGGCCTGATGAATAAATACCTGGCCAACGATTACCATACCCGGATCTCCGCTTTCACGGACCAGTGCTATCAGACCATGGAAAAGGCAAATGTCAAAATTGTCGAGCAGGATCAACTGGATATGCAGGCATTCTATGACAACGCTTCCAAGATGATCGACGAAAAATACATGAGCAACAAGAAATATGCCGACATTATCAACGATATCAAGACTACATTCAAATACTGATTTTTCCGCAGGCATATTTTAAAATCGGGATGCAGCAACATGGCGCTCAGTCGAGGGCCGGGCGCCATGTTCTTTGTTAGATCTGGCAAAGCCGATCGTTTTTATGGCCTCTGACGCTGCAGCATATATGACCGGAGTTGACTTGGAAATCAGCGGAGGCAAGTTTGCCGCTCAAGACTGTGCGATGACATGGCGCATGAAAGCCGCGGAATCGGACGGTTCTGATCGCACCTAAAACATAAAACCGTTTTAGAAAACTTTTACAACTGCGTGAAAGAAGGAATTTCCATATGGGAAAAGTGTTAGTGTCGGCTTCTCATTTTGATATCCTTTGCAAAGGAGCCTGGACCCTGCTGGAAAAAAACGGGCATAAAGTCATATTTGACTCTTTGCGCCCTTTTCCCGCATACAGCTATGAGGAACTTTTACAGATTCTGCCGGATATCGACGCGGCAATTATTGGAATGGATCTCTATGATGAAAAAGTGTTCAAAATTGCTCCCAAGCTAAAATGCGTCTGTAAATTCGGCGTCGGCGTAGACAACGTCAATCTGGCGGATGCTACGAAATACGATGTTAAGGTCTGTAATTGCCCGGGCCAAAATTCAAACGCTGTGGCGGAACTGACCATAGGTTTCATCATTGACGTGCTGCGCGGCATCACGCCTCTTCACAAGGCTATGGAGAAAAGTTCCTGGCCGCGCTACCTTGGCGAAGAATTAGCCGGCAAAACAGTCGGGCTTTTCGGTTTCGGAGCAATTGCCCGCCTGGTGGCAAAGAAACTTTCCGCTTTTGACATGAAAATCAAGGCTTACGATCTGTATCCCAATGAAAGCGCCGCAAAGGAGCTTGGCATAGAAATGGTAAGCCAGGATGAAATCATCGAAACCTGTGACATCATCAGTCTCCACGCTCCCGCTACAAAAGAAAATTATCACCTGTTCGGTGCAAAAACGTTTGCCCGGATGAAGAACGGCGCTTATCTAATCAATGCGGCCCGCGGCGCATTGGTGGATCTTGACGCTCTGGCCGAGGCACTGAAGTCCGGTAAAATCGCCGGCGCGGCACTGGATGCCTTTGAGGAAGAGCCGCTTCCCTCCAGTGCTTCCATCCTGCAGTGTGAAAACATCGTGCTTACGCCTCATACGGGAGCCGAAACCCGTCAGGCTTATGACAAAGTCAGTATGGTCGCCGCTCAAAATGTAGTCGATACGCTGGCAGGACGCGAACCAAAATATTGGGTTAATCGCTGACAGCTTATCTAATGGAGTGTTGAGGATGGAACAGCTTTTACAAGGTAAAATCGCCGTCATTACCGGAGCTTCCCGCGGAATCGGCAAAGGGATCGCCATGAAGTTCGCACAGGAAGGAGCTGTGACGGTCCTCGTGGGACGCCGGCTTTTCGCACTGCGGGAAGTTCAGTCCGAGATTCAAGCAGCGGGAGGCAAAGCGTCGTGCATAGCCGCCGATGTAACAATTGACAGCCAAGTAACAGATTTGGCCGGCGCCGTCATAAAGGAATACGGGCGCATCGATATTTTGATAAACAATGCAGGAATCAGCAAAGAAATGCCTTTGCTCGAAATGCCTGTAGAAATATTTGATGAAATTATGACGGCAAACCTGCGCAGCGTAATGCTGGTGACAAAAGCGTTTCTTCCCGCTATGGTCCGCCAGAAATATGGAAATATTATCAATATCGGAAGCGGAGCAGCTTTGCGCGGGTTGCCGGGCAGCACAGCCTACTCCGTCAGCAAGGCAGGCGTTGTCTGCCTGACGCAGGCTCTGGGAGATGAAGTACGTCCGCTGGGAATTCGGGTCAACGTGATCTGTCCCGGTCCCGTCGATACCGAGCTATTCCAGAAATCGGCCAAACGCGAATACATTCTGAAGGCCGGCGGCGACGTGTTCCGTACTGAAACAGTGGCAAACGGAGCGCTTTTCCTGGCAAGCGATCTCAGCAAGGGCATGAACAGTCAGATTTTGACGCTGCGCGGCTTTAATCGCTGGTAATTTCCAAGCCCACTTCTAATTTGCAGGAAAGCAAAGAGCTTTCAAAAAAACAACAATTTTATTCATTGATGAAACAAACAGTCCATCAGACAATTATCTTCACATTTGTCAGGAAAGGACTCGATCTATTATGCTCAGAAAACCCAATATTTTAGTGGTGGGAAGTTTTATGACGGACCTGATCGCATCGGCGCCAAGAGTTCCGGAGCTGGGAGAAACAGTCGTAGGGACATCGTTCCAGATCGCACCCGGCGGCAAGGGCGCCAACCAGGCCGTCCAATGTGCGCGGCTTTGCGCCAACGTAACCATTGCCGGCTGTGTCGGCGATGACGCCTTCGGGAAAAAAATGCTGAATACGGTCCGTGAATCCGGCGTTGACATTTCCCATGTAAAAGTAAGCCGTGGACATTCTTCCGGTGTCGGCAACATTCAGTTGGAGGTTTCCGAGAATAGAACTCAAAACCGCATTTTGGTGGTGCCTGGCGCCAATTACGATCTGACTCCGGATGACCTGAGCTGGCTTGAAAATTCTATCGGCAGTTATGACTTGGTCATGCTGCAGTTGGAACTCACCATGGAAGTAACCAAGTTCGTGGCCGCCTGCGCCCACACGGCCGGGGTTCCCGTCATGCTGAATCCCGCGCCGGCCACACCACTGGACAGTGGGCTGCTTTCCTGCATTACCTATCTTTCGCCCAACGAGTACGAGGCGGCGTCGCTGAGCGGTCTGCCCTTGCACACGGACGGGTCCGGCATCAACCGGGAAGATTTAAACAAGGTTATCAGCAAGCTGCGTTCCAGAGGCATCAGCAACGTCATTATCACATTGGGCAACAACGGCGCCGTCAGCGCCGATGCCACCGGCATCCAGTACACCCCCTGCGTCGACTTGCTGGATGTCAAGGATCCGACTGCCGCCGGGGATTCTTTCGTCGCCGCTTTTTGCACCGGCATAACCGCGGGTCTCTCTTCCCGCGAAGCACTTGACTTTGCCAGCCATACCGCTGCCATAACGGTTTCCCGCATGGGCGCCCTGCCTTCCTTGCCCACACTGAGTGACGTTCAGGATCTGATGATAAGAAACGGTTTCGCAAAATTTGATCCCTTATTGCTAAACGCATTGAAATAGAGAACCGTTGATTTTTATAGACAGGCGCAGTTACTCGCCGCGTCCGCTAAGTTTCCAATCGGAAAGGAAGCATCGTCATGCTGAAAGAAACAAGCAAACAAGCAATTGAGCAGTTCCTTGCCTCCGCGCAAAAGGAATTTACAACATTCTGCGTTGGCCTCAGCGCCTCCTCTTACGAAAAAGCTGCTGAAATCATACTTGACGCCCAAAAAAGAGGCGGACGGATTCACATCACCGGAATCGGAAAACCCGGCCATGTATCCTCTTATATGGCTTCCCTATTCTCTTCCACCGGAAATCCCTGCTATTTTCTGGATGGAACCGAGGCTGTTCACGGTTCCTGCGGGCAGCTGGTCGCAGGAGACGTGGTAATTTGTATCTCCAACAGCGGTGAAACACCGGAAATGAAAGCCACGGCCACAGCGATCCGAAACAATGGGTGCAAGCTGATTGCCGTCACCGGGAATCCCTCCAGTTGGTTGGGAACTTTTTGCGACACTTGCCTTTCCGCCGGTGTGAACACAGAAGGAGGCCCTCTGAACCGTGCGCCGCGAAATTCTATCCTGGCGGAAACTTTAACGCTTCAGGCGCTTTCAGTTGCTCTGCAAACGGAACGTGGCTGGACGCCCGTGGAATACGTCCGCTGCCACCCTGGAGGAAAACTGGGGCAATTGCGGAAAAATGAAACTTAAGGAGCTGCTGTTAATGCTGACCGGAGATTGTATTCATCCTGAACTGATGAGGGTCCTTTCCCTGCTGGGACACGGAGACAAAGTCCTGATCGCCGACGGGAACTATCCGCTTGCCTCGAAAACGGGAGAAGCAGAAAAAGTGTGGCTGGGATTAAAGCCCGGCCTTCCCTCTACCATTGATGTATTGGAAACCCTGCAAAGCATCATCAATATTGAAAAGGCCGAAGTGATGGATCCAGGGGATGGATCCAGTCCAAAAATTTTTGACGAATTTCAAAAGCGATTGGGCAATATGGAACTTTGCAAGCTGAAGCGCTTCCCGTTCTACGACGCTTGCTGTGAACCCTCCCTTCGCTTGGCCATTTCCACGGGTGAAAAGCGCACTTTCGCCAATATTCTAATTACCGTCGGCGTCGCATAGGAAATAAGCCACGCAGATCCGCGCATCTTTCCGGACCGATACTCAGGAAATGAATTCCCGAAGTATGAATCTTAACCTTTCCTAAAAGAACCCGTCCATCGCGTCAAGCGAAGGGCGGGTCCTCTTTTATCATTTTCCGCCTCAAGGCCGGTCAGGAAAACAACTCCTTCTGGTAGGAAATCAGTTCTTTTCCAAGCACCTTTTCCGCTTCCCGGAACAGATTTTCCCGATGCATCCCCATGCCGAGAATCAAACGGTTCCGGGGGATTTTCAGCAGAACGACGTTCCTGCCGTCCTGAATTTCCGCACTGGATAAGGGAAGTCCGGTCAACGCGTCAAGGGTGCACAGCAGATCCGGAAATGTGCCGATCCTCTCCCCGTTTTTTTCCATTGTCATATACTCGTTCCAGAAAGTCAGCTCATAATCGTCCTGCCCGGTCATCACGTGGAGGGAACCCACATCGTACCCGCCGCCCATGCGCAGCATATAGCTGCGGGTCACGCCGGCACACACGGCTTCCGCGTCATATCCGTCCGCCAGAAAACTCAGGACGCCGCTCACATCGCCCGAATGCTCCAGAAAACCCCTGCCGATCTCCAGTGCCTGCGCGATGGCGCCGACCGCGGCATGCGTTTCAGCATATTGCGCAGAGACGGGGTTGCGCAGCACGCAGCACATCCCGCCGGAGGCGACCGCCGTCTGGCGGATGAGATGGGACGCGGCAGGCAGGCTTCCCCTCGCGACGGTTTCCACGTATTTTTCACCCTTGCCGCCGCAGGCGGACTGTACCGTCACATAATCCGGGAACTGGTCCAGACCCATGCTTCCCATCATTCCGGTCGGGTGGGCCCGGCCGTTGCTCGGCGCATCCACCAGCGGAATTCCCGTGAGTGCGGAAAGAATCCAACCGTTGGAGGTGGAAACTCCTCCATTCTCACAACTGGTAAGGCCCGAAATTTTCGTTCCGCTGAAATTTTCAAAATTATGTAAGGCCGTTTTCCAGTGTTCCGCCGTCACGCAGATATCTTTTGCCGAGGGCGCCCCCACCATCGAAACATTGACGATCGTTTCGTCCGGAGACAGCTCCCCGGGCTTCAGCAGCTTTAAACGGTCCGTATGGTGAAAGGCTTCGTCCAGCGCATCCAGTCCCAGCCGGATGCTTCCTCCGCCTCCGCCGCCCAGCAGCAGCCCTCCGTAAAGCGCCTGAAGGCAAAGCTCTTTTGTCAGTTCCGTCATTTGAATTCCTCCGCTTGTTTCATCCCTGCCGAAAGCCGTCTCTCTTGACAAAAAGGAGTGGCTTTCAGCCGTTCATCTGTTTCCGGACGGATTCAAAACAGGCAAAGGTTCCCTCGGCCAGGACCGGGTCGATCACGGGGATGCCGGTCGCCCTCTCAATCTCCTTTGCGATGCCGATCGTGGTCAGTCCGGTGCAGGCAAGCGCGATCACTTCCGCGCCCAGATTCTTCATCTCCCTGGCTTTTCTGATGCAGTTCGCCTTTCCCTCCGGCGTCATCAGGTCCAGCGTGCTGTTCACGCCCTCCGGCCTCGCGACCGCGACGATCCGATCCGGAACCATGCGCAGATAAGCCTTGGGAGCGTAATCCGTTATTCCGAGAACGGCGATTTTCCGCCCGTATTTCATGGCGAGGGCGGCCGTGGTCTCCCCTCCGCCCGTCACCGGGATTCCCGGAAGCGCGCGGCGGATTTCCTCCACTCCGGGATCGTCCGCGCAGCTGACGACGATCATGTCCACGCCCGCAAACGACTTCGCCGTCTCCACGATTTTGGGAACCGCGATCTGTTCCAGCTCGTGGCTGTGAATTCCTTCCCACTGATCCGGAATGCATTTGGAAACGCATCGGATTCCGGGGAAATGCTCTTCGATGATTTTTCCGTGCAGCCCGACAAAGTCCGGGTCGTCGGATGTCAGGACCCGGATCACGCCGACTTGAAATTCTTTCATTGCCGATTCCTCCCGGCGTTTGCCATCATACGGCAAACGAGCCTTTGTCAATGATCAGGGTATCGTCGAAATACAGGGTGGGGTTCAGGATGATCCCATCCATATGGCAGTCCGCCTTGTTGGTCCCGCCGAAGGACGTATTGGTCCCGAACGCGATATGCACGGTCCCGTAAACCTTCTCATCCTCAAGAATCACGCCGTTGAGAACCGCCGCCCGATTCGTCCCGATTCCGAGTTCTCCCACCGTCGCGTTCCGTTCGTTTTCCAGCAAGATATTCAGCATTTCGCTCTTGTCGCCCGTAATCTCCCGCAGCTTTCCGTCCCGGATCACCACATGAAGGGGCGAATCCAGCTTTCCGATTCCGACCATGGAACCGTCGATCACCATTTCCCCGTTGACTCCGTTTTCCAGCGGCGCAATGTACGCCTCTCCCGACGGGAGATTGCCGCACTGGCCGGGGAGCCTATAAACGCCGGGGCTCGGAATCCCATTGCGCCCTTCCAGATTCAGGGTCAGAACGCAGCCGTCCTTTTCGATCCGCGCCGTCCTGCATTTTGTCAGCAGCTCCGTGATTTTCGCCGTCAGCTTTTCTACTTCTCCGTAATCCGCGGTCATGGCGCCCGCCCCGAACATTTCCTCCGTAATGCCCGGCATGGTGGCCACGCGGGTCCCGGCCTTCGCGGCGTTGATCCGCGCGTTCGTGTGGGTCAGCGACTTGGCGGTGGGGCAGACGACGATATCCGCGGCCTTCATGGCCTCTGCGACGACCCTGGGCGGCTCTTCCCCGTTCAGACTGCGTTCCTTCATCACCGTCATGACCGCCTCGCAGCCCAAAGCCCGGGCGCCCTCGTAAAGCGCCCGGGCGATTTTGACCCTTGTATCGTCCGTGACAATATAAACCTCTTCCCCCGGCTTCGCATCCAGACAGGAAGCCAGGATTCTTTTGGAAGTTTCCGTTAAATCCATGTTTTCCCTCCTATTCCACGTCCGTCAGTTCGGAAATCACTCTCGCCAGCAGGGTCCTCGGGAGCACAACCAGCTTCCCGGTCTCTCTGGCAAACATGTTTTTCATCTTCTGCGTAAAGCCGATGCAGTCCAGGACCACCAGGTCTGCATCCATTTTTCTGATTTCCTTCGCGGCTCTTTCAAGGTCTTCCCACGAACCGTAAGGGGATGCCGGCACCACCTTTACCGTATTCACAAAATCGGACCATTTCTTTTCGCACTGTTCCACCTGAAGCGGCGACGGGGTTACCGTGACAACATTGGAATTCTTGGTCAGAAGGGGCACGACCCGGTTCAGGATATTGCACGGATAAACAAGCGGGACATTGGAGGTGAGGCTGCCGGGAAAATCGCCGGTGCAGAAAAACATGATGAGCCTCACGCCCTCCGTTTCCAGTTCATGGATGCAGTTTTGGAGTCTCGGGAGAATGTACCGTTCGGCAAACGTCACGGAGGAACCGTCCGTAAGCCTGGAAACCAGCACGTAATCCCCCTGTTCCGGCTTGAACTCCGCGATCTGTCCCGTCGTGAGGCCGTCAAGCCCTCCCCTTTGAAGCAGTTCGATCTTTCCGTCGAAAATATCCATAATATCGGCCGTGACGTCCACCCGTGGCGCCTGACCGATCGTAATCGCGCCTATTTTCATGGCAGATTCTCCCTTCCCTGAGTTTATTCCGTTTTTCCCAAAGTCATCAGATGATTCATCGGCCCGTACAGCTTCTGGAGCAGCGCATATTCGTCTTCGTCATAAAACTTCAGGTCCCCCGCGCCATAGGATTTGGCGACTTCCAGCATAAAGCGGGAAGCCTCTTCCACGTCCGAAAAATGGCTTGCACCCGTAGCACAGCCCGGAACCATGGTCTCCGTCGTGACGGCTACGCCCACAACCGGGGCGTCGGTCGCCGTAGCAGGCTGAAGAATGCTGTTCAGATGAAACACATTATTTCCATAGGGGGTGATATCCTGAGTTGCCAGAGGGAACACATAAGGCAGACGCCCCGTTGTAATCTGCATTTTTTCCAGCAGATCCTCCGAAGTGCGCAGAATGTATCCTCCCTTTACGGTCGGGGAAATGGCGAATCCCCTCGTGTTGATCACGCGGTTCCCTTTTGTAGTGTCCACCGACAGGATCGCGTCCAGTTCGGGGGAAACCTCTTCCCTGTTGACCTGAGCCATTTCGACCGGAGACCCCATGAACGGAACCGGTTTGTGCGGCTGTGTCGGGGCGTGAGGACAGATCTGAGTGGAAACGAAGACGTCGCCTTCCAGAACATCCCCTTTCTTCCGCATATCCAAAAGCTTCGCGGCAACGGTGATCGCGGCCAGCGCGCCGTCCCCGTCGGATACAAATCCGATCACATCGGGCCGCGCGCCGATTCCGCCCAGACGGCCCAGGATCCCGATCGTGGGCGCGCTGCCGCCCGAGGCCTTCCCTCTGGAGCCGGGAATCCTGACCTTGACCATATCGGTGCTTCCGCTGGGGCCTTTCAGCTCGTAGACTTCAATATTCGCATCCGGCTGGATGCCTCTTAAGTAAGTTTCCACATCTTTTCCGGTAACGGTGCTGCTGTCCAGAACATCAAACGCTTCCATCAGTTGCTTTAATAACATTCATTTTACCTCCATCGCTTTCAATATGTTAATAAAAATCAGAATTATTGCACGCAGTCCACCAGTTTGGCGGCCGCGTCACGGAGCATCTGGTAAAAACCGGCTTCATCGGACATGGTTTTGCGTTTGCCGTTTTCAATGATTTCAACCAGTTCTTTCAGACTGCTGTTTTCAGGGTCGTCCGCCAGCATCAGTTTGCAGAGGCGCTCCGCCGCCTCGATCATCCTCAAGGGCCCGTAAATCCTGGGCTCTCCTTCCAAACCGGCCGCGCCGGCTACCAGATATGCCAGAAGTTCAAACGATTCGTTTCGGATCATTGTTTCTCCTCCCAGGCATTCCTGTGCAGGATCTCGTCCAGAGGCCTCAGGCGGCGGGGGCGGGGACTGTCTTCCGGAAAGCCGACGGAAATCAACAGCTCCATCCGGTAATACCCCGGAAGCTTTAACAGCTTTTTCACGGCGTCCGGGTTGTAGGACTTGATCGCGCACGTGCCGAGTCCCAGCTCCACCGCCTTCAGCATGATGTTTTCAGCGGCCATGGACGCGTCCATGATGCACCCGTATGCCTCCGAATTCGGAGAGCCGTGTTCCAGAGCGTAGTTCATGTCCGAGCAGACCGCGATCAGGACGGGAGGCTTCCCGCTGAGCCCCGGACTGAACAGTTCCACCTTCCGGACCAGCTCCGGATCCGTGAGCAGGAAAAACTGCCACGCCTGAAGATTACTTGCGCTGGGCGCCAGCGCTCCCGCCTTCACCAGCTGCAGCAAGAGTTCCTCCGGCACAGGTTTGGGACTGAAGCCGCGGATACTCCTTCTCTTCTGAATCGCTTCCGATAATTCCATTGTTCCTTCTCCTTTCCGCACGGATTCAGGGACCGCATCGTCTGAATCCTCCGATTCCCTGCTGCGCAAAAGAACTGCCGCGGCTGTTGTAGCGCTGCAGCAGTCCCTTATGTAGGAAAACTATTTCTTCTTTGCCAGTCCCAGCGTCGCGGTAAAGAAGCTGTACACAGCCGCGCCCGCCAAAGCGCCCGCGCCGAGGATGTTCAAAACCTGCTCGTTTTCCTTATTGCGCTTCACCGCGACCAGCCGGATCAGCAGGCCGATAAGAATGGTGATTCCATTCATAATGTTGCCGACCAGCAGCCCCGTTGCAAAGAGGATGCCGATCTGCCGCTTTCCGCCGACCAACTGGATGATAGCGCCCGGGATCGCCCAGATGAAAAGCCATTTGGCGACTTCGGCGTTGGTTCCGGCCGCGATGGTGGTGGCGAAAGTCTTACTCACCGGGGCAAACAGGCCCTGGCCGAAATACCGGTTGGCCAGAAACGCCACCATGCAAAACGCAATCACAAAGGAGATCATTTCACTGTAATACTGCTGTTTCCTGCCCTCTTTTTCCAGCTCCGGATCGGCGCCCGAACCCCTCAGGATATAACCGCACTTGAGGTCATACGCCATATCGGAAAACGCGGGTCCGGTTGCCGCGGTGTACCCGACCAGGATGGCAAGCGGCATCTGGGGAAACCCGAGGAGCATTCCCACCAGCAGGAAGATCAGCGCGGTGGCAAACCCCGGGAACCAGCCGGAGTACATGGCCGAGATGCCGACGATCAGCTCCGAGGCAATCGCGGCAAACGCCGAGAAAATCACCCAGAGAATCAGGGAGATAAAGCTCATATCGCTGACAATGCCGGTAATCAGCGCCAGCAGTACCGCCGTCCCCAGATAGGCGACATAACCCCATCCAAGCGTCTTTTTCAGGGTGCCCATGCTGGTGGTGAATTTTCCGGCCTCCGCGTCATTCCCGCCCTTGCTCTTTTTGAACAGCATGCGCGCGCACTGTAGCAGCGACACCGCGCCGGCGCCGATCATGATCCCGTGAGGCATATAATTGATCATCGCCAGATCGGTGGATACAAAGTTCGTGCCGAAGAGATTGGAAATCAGAGCTGCGTCGTGACCGAACAGCGACAGGGTGAAACCGTTGACCTTGATGACGCCGATGACCAGGGAGCCGACGCCAAGGGCCAGCATGGCAAAGAAATCGCCGAACCAGGAAACTCCAAGCAGATCGGTGGGAAGCCCTGCGACTTTTCCGACGCAGCCGATGACCACGCCCACAACCAGAAGCAATGCCTTGCGCCCTTTTTCAACGACCGCAAGAATGGATTCCGCAGCGGCGACGCCCGGAGGCCATGCCCCTTCCGCGGGGAACATCTCGGAGTCGAACGATTTATAGAGGATGGTCGCGTCGATGCAGGTGGCGAGGAAGACACCGATCAGCATCGGGAACATCAGGTCGGCGCGCCCCATGACGACCGGAACGCCGATCGGCAGAAGCAGACTGTTGGCCGCTGAGAAAGTCGCGCCGGAGATTGCCGTCTGAATCAGGTTCTGCCTGTGAATGCTCCTGTATTTTTGCAAAACCGCAACCGGGATGCGGGAAATCAGAATCGCAAATAAGGCGCCTATGATGGACGTGTTCGGGGTGACGCCGGTCCGCACGATCAGTTCCAGCCCGATAATCGCGCCCAAAATGCACATGATGATATTTAGGATCAGTACGGTGGGCTCCCACGCCTTCGGATGCTCCGATGCGGAGATCATCTGATCCTGTGGGATTTTTTCTTTTTCCATAATCCACTCTCCTTGTCGATTGGTCCTGACCGGCCGGCATACCGCGCATCCGGCGGCGGTGCGGTCTCTTTCAAGGCCGGCAGAAGATGCAGCCGCAAGCGCATCTTCTGTTTATAATCTCTCTGCTCCGGATTTCCCTGCTTCTCCTTTCTCCGAGTCGGTAAATCAGTCTGAAACGGCGCTGGAACGATTCCAAAGGGATATATAAAAATGGCGCTCTACTTAATAAAGAAGTACAGCACCATTACTGTCTGATTCTGAATCGGTCTATTTCAGAATTTCAAAAATTCTTTTTTACGCCGTAACCCGATCCGATGCTTTTTCTGTCCGTGTCTTTTATTGTAGCAATTTTACAATTCGAAGTCGATATTCATGCTGAAACAAAATGAAGGATTTTCATATGCATTATGCACATCTATAGATAACGCCTGATTTTCAGGGCAAACCCGAACCGGTACAGATTTTCATTTTGAGATAAATCCACTCCGGTGATCTTCTCAATTTTACCGATGCGATTCGCAAGCGTATTCCGATGGATAAACAGCTTCTCGGCGGTTTTCTGGCGGGCGCCCATATTCTCGGTCAAAACGGCCAGGGTTTTCGCCAGGTCGGTTCCGCGCTGCCGGTCATACTGTTCCAGCTTGCCGATCGTATTCTCCACATACCGGCGGAAGTATACCGTGGAGCAGCTCTTCAGGATTGCCTGTTCGAACCGCACATTCGAAATCATCTGAACCGGGCCGCCGGAGCCCGGGGCCCTGCCTATGGCAATCGCATCGCAGGCTTCCCCGTAATGAAACGGGAGTTCCGCATAAGAGGCACAGGGATCCGAAATCCCGACGGTGACGGAAAGGCCGTGCCGACATTCAATCAGGCTGCGGATTCTGTTGAAAGTCGCCGTGATTTTTTCCGCGGCGACTGATTTCGGCAGCAGAGTTACGAACTTGTCGCTGTGTATGATGACGGCGCAGGGAAAATTCTGCGACAACAGGTGATCCCGAATCAGCTGATGGAGGGATTCCTTTAGATTTTGAATCTTTTCCTCGCTGAGGTTCTGACTCACCGCTTCAAACCGGTCGATATCCGCAACGGCCACGCGCACCGGCGGCAGCGGCCATCGGAGAAGCCTCGCCCGGCTTTCGGCCTCTTCTTTTGTCTTGACATTCCCGGCGAGAAGATCCAGAAAAAGGCTGTTTTGCAGGAAACGCATGTGTTCGTCCAGCTTTTGCAGCTTGGAAATTTCAAGCGCGACGCTGATGGAGGCATGATTGAGCGCGATCAGCTGCATATCGTCCAGATCCGGACCCTGACAAAGAACGATGATGTATCCGCAGATTTGTTTTTTCACCGAAACGCTGCGCACAAACAAGGCGGGCACCTCCGGATTTTCCAGACGGAACAGAACATCGTTTCCGGCAATCTGAGAGGAAATTTGCTTGCTCAGCCTTCGGCCGCCGCTCTGATCGGCTTCGAAAATAGAATCCGGAATCGAAGATCCCTTTCCGGCGGCGGCCAGGACCGAATAGGTGCGGGACACAATGAACACCGGAAGCGCAATCAGATTGGCCAGGGTTTTCGCAATGTTGTCAAAACTGCCGTTATTCAGTTCCAGTTCCAGAAACTTCCGGTTCATGCGTTCGGAAAACTCAAGATTGTGGTAATGCTCGTCCACAATCGCTTTCATCAGCGGCATTGTGATTTCCACAGTCGGAATCTCCTTGGGGATCTCGATCAGAGGAACGCCCATCTCGTCGGCCAACCGGATGGTCTCGCCGGAGATATCTCCCAAAAACCTCGTTTTAATGGCAAGGCCCGCCGCGCCGGCCTTTTGCAGATCGACGATCAGGCGGGGAAGCGCTTCCGGGTCGTCTTTGATGGAATATCCGGTCGTGATCAGAAGCAGATTCTTTTTCAGCCATGGCTGTATATTGGGGACCTCCATGGTGTCGATATAACTGACCTTCCGATTAAGACCGTCTTTTCCCGCAATCAGCTTGCAGGACGACAGGGCCCCGATTTTCAACGCGTCCGAAACAACAATTGACAATTCTGTTTCACCCTTTTCCTCCAAAGGGCCAAGCCCTTTTTATAGTATTATATCACTTCACGGTTCGCCGCGCAGCGCTTCCGCTTTCCCGTTACGCGCCGGACGCAGGGCGGGCACTACGCCGCGCCCGTCTTGTCGGATGCGGCCGCCCGCTTTCCGGAGCGGTTGCTTTTTGTGCCGCCCGGCCGGTTCCGGCAGTCAGCGCATGATTGCGAGCGAACCGATCGGATCCCACGGAGCAAGCTCGGCAGGTTCCCTCTCCAATGCCGCTTTTTGATCCTCGCTGAGATATTTTTTATCCACGACCACCTGACAAACATATTCCCGAAACCAATCGCTGCTCATCACAAAAAAGCCCTTTTCCCCAACGTCTTTTCCCCAGCTGTTTTCCACCTTCCATTTCGTGGCGCCGCTCTCCGTAAGATTGACTCCAAGCAGCATCATGGCGTGCGTCAGGTAGCTCTGGCCGTAATCGAGCATGTCGGCCTTCGACATCCCAAGCTCCGTATTCAGAACATCCTCATAGCGATATAGGGAGGTATCCATAATGCCCAGGTCCCCGTCGGACATTTTTCCCACGTCCGAGCCGAACCAGACCGGGTCCCCGTCGCGGATCTGGCGGCAGGCCATCCGCTCCAGTTCCGACGCCTCCAGATTCAGATAGACAACGGGCCTGCCTTCGACCACATTTCCAAGATACTGAACCGAATAGGTGCGGCCGAACGGCTTATCCTCCGTCGGGGCATTGATCACGCTCACATAATCGTCCAGGAACGCTCCGAAATATTTTTTGTAGAACTGAAGCGGGGTCAGACCGCGGTCGCGATGGAATCTGTTCTCCTTATCGCGGTATTCGAAATCAAAGGTCCGCGGCGGTTCCCCGAGAAAGCAGCACAGAAGGCCATAGAATTCCCTCAGCATATCCATTTTTTCAGCCCTGAGCCGGTCCTCTCTTTTTCCTGCTTCCGCCATTCTGCGAAGCATGATTCCGTCGCGACGCAGCTTCTTGCACAAGATGCCGTTCATCCGGGAAGAATTGCTGCTTGGGGATGTCTCCGGCATGGCGTATTGGGGAAGGACCCCGTATTTTTTGATCACGGAAACCAGCATATCCCACTGGCCGCCGTCTCCCAGCAGATGATCAAAGAGCCACATGACGATACGGCTGCCCTTGCCTTCGTTCGCGGTTTCTATTACGCTCTCGAGAAAATAGTTGGCCTTTTCGAGTTTATCCCAGAACATGATATAGGTCTGGGACAGCTCAAAATCTGGAGTTTTAAAATGGAGCGTCTTGTTCAGCCGGTAACGAAGGACGTTCATTCCCGCAAAGATCCAGCATCTTCCGCTTTTTTTCTGATTCGTAATCTCCATAGGCTCGATTTCATCCGAGAACAGCCGGGACATGCGCACAGACGCCTCACGGCTGAAAGCCGTGCCGGCAATCCCGTTTTTCATGACGCTGTCCGAAATATTTTTCAACGGCCCGGTTCGATAGCACTGTGAAGACTCTTGGAGCACATCTTCCGTAATCGCAAAATCTTTCCGCATTATCTCCATCTTCCTTCTGAAATTTTCAATGGGCGGCTCATCTCTTTCGATATTCTTCCTTTCATCTCCCTCTTACCGGTCACGCCGTTCTTTCGTTAACCTATAGCAAAGCTTAACACCGCTGTAAAAAGCTGTCAACGGAATGGCACGCCCATTGCTTTCCCTTCAGCCCGGCACTAAATTATGACAAGAGCCGCCCAAGCACCCTCCTTCCTCTTTGCAGCTGAGGCTTTCAGGGTATTTGAGCGGCTCTTTATTTCTGTCTGTGCGGTTGAAAATGCCGGTCCGGCGCGGTTCTTCGGTATTTGCCCTCCGTTGTTGGCTGCGGTGCGCGCCGCGCTGCGGGCCGGGCCGCCGTTTCCAAAACCGCTGTAAATAATTTGCGGAACCATCACCCTCAATTAAAGGAGGCCGCGCCGAAGCACTTTGCGGCATGTCATTTGTTTAATGGGTAAAGGTCAGGCCGGCCGCCGATCAATCCCGGCGGTTTTTGCATTCTCCTCAGTTCTCAGCTTGAACACACCTACGCTGTCCCTCAGCAGATTCGCCTGGCCCGAGAGCTCCTCACTCGCCGAAGCACATTCCTCCGACGCAGCCGCGTTGCTCTGCACGACCTGGGAAACCTGCTGGATTCCCTGCCTGACCTGCCCCAGCGCCTCCGCCTGATCGTTAGACTCCGTGGCGATACTGCCGATCAGTTCCGTGATCTTCGTCACTCCCGCCATGATCTTGTGGAGCGCTTCGGCGGTTTCGCCCGCCATTTTCGTCCCTGCCGCAACCTTTTGGGCTGAGTCCTCAATGAGTTCGGTAGTCTCCTTCGCCGCTTCCGCCGATTTGGCGGCAAGATTTCTGACTTCTTCGGCGACAACCGCGAATCCTTTTCCGTACTGGCCCGCTCTGGCCGCTTCCACCGCCGCGTTCAGCGCCAGTATATTCGTCTGAAAAGCAATATCGTTGATCGACTTGACGATTTTGCCGATGTTATCCGAAGAAACGCCGATCTCGTTCATGGCGCGAATCATTTCCGACATCCGGGTGCCGCCGTCTTCCGCATCCTTTTCAATTTTCAGCGCCAGTCCATTGGTTTCCCTCGCGTTCTTTGCGTTCTGGGCAGTCTGAGAGGCAATCTCCTCAAGGGACGCCGTCAGCTCTTCCACGGAGCCGGCCTGTTCGGTGGCTCCCTGCGCGATCGACGTGCTGGAGTCGGACACAAGCTTCGAGCCGGAGTTCACCTGGCTCGAAGAGGACACGACGGAAATCACCAGATCGTTCAGGTCTTTTATAAGCCGGGAAAGCGCTTTGCCAAGAACGTCAAACTCAGACCGGACCGCGATGGATACCGTCAGATCTCCGCCTGCAATCGCCTGCACCTTGTTTGCCTGCTCCACGGTGCTTGCCACCACTCTGTTAAACGACAAGGCAAGGGTCCCGACCTCATCTTTCCTCTGCTTCAGGAGCATATCCTTTTCCTCGGCGACTTTGTTCACATCGATGTCTCCGACCGCGAGCATCTCCGCGAATCTCCCCAGTTTGGCAAGAGGCTTGCTGATCAGCCCGGATATGTAAGATCTTAAAAACAATCCCAAGGCGAAGGATGCGACGATCACCGCAATCATGATAAAGATCGTTCTCCACCCCGACGCCCTGTCGTCGGCCAGTTGCTGCGACGCAACGGACATATCGTATTTTACCATGGAATCGAACGCTTCTTCCGTGTTCTCAACTTGTTTGCCCGAGTTTTGAATCAGCGCCAGAATATCTGTATTCGGCTTCCCGGATTCTGCGTCCTGAACGATTGCTTTAACGGCGTTTTTATAGCTGCCATACGCAGTTTTTGCCTTATTGTAATTGTCCTGGTCCCGACTGTCCGAAACGGTTTTATTGTAATTGTCTAACTGCGCATCAACAGAGTCCAGCTCCGCCGAAATTTTATCGCAATACGTTTCTTTATCCGTATTATAATAGATATACAAATCCCTGACCGCTGCCCCGGTGCTCAAAAAATCGGCTTGCGCCTGCGCGGAATATACAATGCCTAAAGTACATTGGTTATAGGTTTCTTCCCGGTCATTGTTCATTTTGATCAAGCTGGTTATACCCAGAATCCCAATGATCAACGCCAGGCACAGAATAGAGAGAAACCCAACCGTCAATTTACTGGAAATTTTGAGATTTTCAAACCACTTCTTCATTTTTTTACCCCCGAATAATTTGTTCATTTCCTGCAAAAATAGATTCTGCAAAGTTTTTGGTGTGTCAGTCATCGTTAAAAGCCATGAATAGGCTACGGGCGAATTTGCTGCGTCAATGGAATATCACCGCAGTTTATTTGAAACTGTGACAACCCGGAACAAGCCGCGTGGTGACCGTGCCTTTCAGACGGAGGCGACCAGATCTTTGACGGCGAATAGTGACAGTTCCATATGTGTGATATACATTTGGTTGAACTTTTCAATCGCCACTTTTTTCTGTTCCATCAGGGAATGCGCGTAGATGTTCAGGGTGATGGAAACATTCGAATGCCCCAGCAATTCGCTGAGAGTCTTGATATCGACGCCCAGCTCCAGCGCCCGCGTGGCGAACGAATGCCTGATGGCGTGAAATTTGCGGTAAGGCACCCCGGAATCCGCCAGTATCCGCTGATAAAACCTTTGATAGGTGCGTGGATCCATGGGAGCCGCCGAATCCGAAAAAATATAATTATCCTCTTTCTCGCATTTCCACTGATCGAACAATCTGAGCAGAAAATCGGGCAGGGGAATTTTTCTGACGGATTTTTGGCTTTTGGGAGTGCCGACAAGCAGCACTGTTTTATTTGTTCCAGGCTCAAAATTTTTTGTGCGGGAAACCGTGCGCACAATGGACATGGTCCCCGCCTCAAAATCCAAATCGCTCCATCTTAAAGCGCACAATTCTCCCAGCCGTATTCCGGTATAAAAGCACAACAATATGCCCAAAGCCCGTTTATCGTCAGACTGAAAGATTGTATTCTCAACCAGCCGCTGTTCCCTGACGGAAAAAACTTGTACGGACCCATTTTCAATCTTTGGCAGTTTAATCATCCGAAGGACGGAAGAAAGATCCGTGGAGTCCCTAAGAATTTCTCTCAGAGCGGTTTTAAAAACAGACAGGATCTTCTTCCGGTATGAAGCGGAAATCTTCTGATTCCCATCGATTGAATTTACAAACAGAGAGACGGACGAAGCCGTGATTCCTCCACTTTCTACTTCTTTGAAAAAGGGAATGACATATTTATGCACGCAGCGATAATAGTTCTCATAGGTAGACGGTTTTACCTTGTTGAGGACATTGTTTTTCAGCCAAAGCTCAAATAATTCCGACGGCTCTTCTTGCTTGGAATGTTTACAGAGGCACCGGAGATCCTGGTCTTTCTTTTTCTTTTCCTTCACTTCTTTATAGCTTCTTGCGTAGACAGACCGGTATTTTCCGTCCGGCATTAGAATGCGTCCTTCCCAGCGTCCATCTTTTCGTTTATAAATATTTTCACCTCTGCGCGGCATTTTCATTTGCTCCTCTCAAAATGTGACGTCGATCTTGACGGCGAATCAATCATAACGGCCCGGGTTTGTGCCTGCCATGATAAAAGAAAAGAGTATTTCCGCCGCATTCGGCTGTTTACCAACGCCAGGCGTCAAATTAAATTATGACTACAACTAATATTCGGTCAAAAGGCGCCGATATATAGTATAAATCCGGGTCACAGTTTCAAATAAACTGCGGTGATTATTCCATTGGAAAATGCCGCTTTGGGGCTGCCGCCGAGATGAAAGGGCAGCAAATATTTTTCGTAAGACAGAGGACCCGAATCAATTGGAGCTTAAAGCAGGACGGCAGGAAGATTTTCTTCCTGCCGTCCTGCTTTTCCCGATTTTCACCGTGTTCCCCCTAAATAGATCCGTCCTCCAGCGGTTTTATAAAAAATTATTGAAAAAAGGCGAAATGGAGCGCGATTGGAAAATAGCGGCCTTTTTTGTTTGGAAAATGTTTGGAACCCCATAGTATAATGGCTGCAAGATTATTTTGGAGGAATGTACGGTTGGATGCTTTAAGCCAAAAACAGGAGAGCAGGTTCCTTCACCTTGTAAAAAGGATCTGGGACGGCCCCATGGGAGATTTTACAGAGGAGGAATGGATGGAATCGGAACTGGCGGACATTCCGCATAAGGAGTGGCTCGACACTGCCGGGAAAGTTGCGGCGGAATTGACGGAACCGGCAGTCATACGAAAGCCTGCCGAGAAAAAAGATCCTGTCCCCGACGGCAGGGAACCCGCTAAAAGTCAAAAAAATGTCACCGTGATTGCCTCGGATACCGTCGTTTTCGGCGATATCCGTTCGGAAGGCGATATTGACATCCTCGGAACAGTCCATGGAGCAGTCATTTCCTCCGGAACTGTAAAAATCGGAGGGAAACAATACGGCGATGTGCAGGGACTATCCATTTATGCGGGATCCTGTACCATTCGGGGAAACCTGACGGCTTCCGAAGAAGTCTCCGCCGACACAAAAACCGTGATTGTAGGATCTGTGAAATGCAAAAATCTAAGGCTGGGTGGAAAGCTGAGAGGAAATATCGACGTCTCGGAAAACGTAAACTGCGGATGCAACGCCGTCGTAATCGGAGACATCACTTCAAAAACCATCACATTAGAGACCGGTGCGAAGCTGTCCGGCAAGCTGAAGATCGCGGACGGAAGCATGGAGCAATTCGGTGTGAAGGACGAGGCGGAAACAGTCTCTCTTTCGTCCGGCACATGAACGCAAAAGAATAAGAAGGGCTCCGGGGCCTCGATTGACTGCACCCCGAAAAGCCGCCGTATGATACGGCGGCTTTTCTTTTTGGGGTCAGGTCCGGGCGGCGGCAACGGCAGTAAAAATTCAGAAACGCGGCAAAATCAGGGAGAAACCGTATTTGGGCGCGCAGATTATCGATAAATGTGTTAATATGTACTTAGTTATATTCCCGCCGCCGATGCGGCCGCTTCCCTGACTTCTTCAGAATTTTCCGTTTCGGAGAAAAGCCGTGTGCCAACATGAAAAATCCAGTCATGCAGTCCAAACTTCAGTTTCCACGCTCCGGCAAAAAAATGATCCCAAGAAGCCGCCTGCTGGATCAGACCTGCCATTTTTCCGACAAAAAAATCACCTGCGTCGTGGCGCCCGCGGGATATGGAAAAACCACATTTGCCATGCAATTCGCAAAGCGTGCGTCAATTCCCTGCATGTGGTATCATTTGGACCGTACGGATAATGATCCCGTACAGTTTTACCAATACCTGACCGCAGGGCTTGAAAAGGTGATTCCCGGTGCCGATCTTGAATCGCCGGTCATGGATGACGAGGAAATCAGCCCGGAGAACCGAAGAGAATTTTTGCTGAATTCCGCCGTTTGTGAATTAGAAAAAAAGTCTTCCGACGGTCTGCTGCTGGTCTTCGATGATTTTCATCTGATTTCAGAACCCGAAATCCTGCGGTTTCTGGAGCGCTTAATCACCTGTCTGCCGCCCTTTGTACATGCGGTGCTGGCCTGCCGGTATCTGCCGGACATCAATCTGCTTCGGCTCAGAGCCTCCGGTCTGGTACAGGAGGTAGGCCAACGGGACCTTGCTTTCAGCCGTCAGGAAATCAATGCGCTTTTCGATATGAACGATATTTCTCCGGCTTCCGGGGGCGCCATGGAAAGGCTCCGGAACACGATGGACGGTTGGCCGCTCGGTCTGGCCGTGCTCAAATTCTACCGGAACTTCGGAGACCTGAAGGAAGAGGCGGTTTCGGAAAAAAGTCAAAAAGAACTGTTTCATTATTTTCTGAACGATCTGATGAATGATCTCCCCGGAGAACTGCGGTCTTTTCTGATCCGGACATCCGTCCTTGAGGAACTGACACCGAAAGCCTGCGATTTTTTGCTGGATTCCGGCCACAGCGCCGGGTTCCTCTCCCGGCTGGAACAGATCAATCTGTTCATGACGGCAAGCGGAGGCGGCGGGGAACTGTCTTTCAGGCTGCATCCCCTCTTTCGCGAATTTTTGCTCACCCAGCTTTCCGACGGGAAATCTTCCGCCTACGAGCGGGCCGGCCGGTTTTACGAAAGCCGGGACTTTTTCGAGCAGGCCATTCCCTGCTACTTTTCGGCCGGTCTCGACGGTCTCGCAGCGAAATGCATTGAGAAAAGCGCGCTGTTCCTTTTATCACAGGGAAAAGTTTCAACGGTCGAGCATTGGATGCGGCATCTTGGGGAGAAAGGATTCCCCGACACTCCCGGATTGATATTGGCAAGAGGGGCTCTTTTTTCCTATAAAGGAAATTTTGTGGCGGCCGAACCTTGGATCGACAGGGCCATGAAACTTTACTGTGGTGGAAAAAATCCAGCCGCAATGTATTGGCTGACAATCCACAAGGCGCGCATCCTCCGCTACCGGTCGTCATTCCAGGAAAGCCTGAATCTGCTGGATTCCCTTTCGATGGATTCGAAAGAAATCCCCTTTGAATACCGCATGGAGGCGGCCGGAGAAATCATCTACAGCCTATGGCTGAGCGGGAATGTGGTGCGGGCCATCGAAACGGCGGAACGGGCGATCGCCGAAGCGAAGAGCCACGGCAAGGAATCGGGCGCAAGAACGGTAAACCGCCTTCTGGCCTATATGGCTGTGCTATACTACAACCAGGGGGAGTATACGAACGCGCTTCTGTATTACCAAAGCGCGCTGAAGGCGAACGGCTGGAATTACGACGCCCTGGAATTCCATTCCGTCAACCTGTTCGCCGCCTGGATCGAAAGGGAACGCGGCGACCCGGAAAAAGCGATTTCCATGATGAAGGAATCCGTCGGGCGAAAAAAGCGCCTCGGGTTCACGGAAGACCTTCACCTGCTGTATTACAACATGTCGCTTGCGAGCCACGACCTGCACGACGAGCTGGCCGCCCGGCTCTATATGGACCTCGCGCTGCAGAGCTTCCGCGATTCCGGCGGCAGTCTGGAGCATTACACGGAGATGATGGAGGCAATCCGGTATACCATCTTTTCCGACTCCTTTATGGATTTTGACACGGCGGAGAAAATGCTGGACTCCTGTGTGCAAAAGCTGACCCGGAAAAAGGACTCCCTTCTTCTTTATTCTTCCTTTCATTTCGCCGTGGCCTATCTGCGGATCGGCCGCAGGGAAAAGGCCAAAAGCTACCTGGAACTGCCGCTCAAGATGAGCCGGCAGACCGGCCTGAAACAATTTGTCGCCCTGCTTTCCGGCCTGATGGCCAATATTCTGATCAGCGAAGGAGAGGAAGCCGCCGCGCTCCCCTTCGCATCCGTCAGTATCCGGTATTCCGCGGCGGAGCAGTACGTTCAGACCTATCTGACCTTCCCTGAAATGCGCCCGTGCCTGAGGCTGGCGATCGAAAATGAAATCGAGCCGGATTTCTGTCACCGGCTGATTCTGCGCCTGGGCCCACAGGCGGAACCCCAGCTGATTGAACTTCTTAAGAGTCCAAAGGAACCTATCAGGCTGAAAGCAGCCGAATGGCTGATTCAGCAGGGCGGTCCCGTCAGCCTTCTGGAGATCCTTTTTTACGACTCCTCCGAAGCGGTGCGGGAGAAAGCGTTTGCCTTTCTCCGTTCCGGAGCTATCCCCGACCATCTGCGAAGACCGATGTACGTGCGCTGCATGGGACCTTTTGAGGCTTTTTCCGCCGAAGACTGGGAAAGGCCTCTGAAATGGCGCACCGCCAAGGCTAAAGAGCTGTTTTCATACCTGATCCATTGGAAGGGACGTCCCGTCCCTACGGAACGCATCCTGGGGGATCTTTGGCCGGACGCATCTCCTGAGAAAGGACGCGACCTGTTCCATACCAATCTGACGTATATCAAAAGCATCCTGAAACGCTGCGGACTGGAGGATTCACTGAACAAAACCCAGCCAGGGTATTGGCTGGATCCTTCGCGAATTGTCTGCGACAGCTGGCTTTTGGAAAGCGGGGAACTGCTTTACTGCAGGGGAAAATCCAACGGCCTGTATCTGGAAGACGTCTATTCCGACTGGCCAGCCGAAAAACGCTCCGGGCTGGAGGCCCGGTTCTCCGACCCTGTTTAGAAATCAGGACCTCCCCGACGGGGTACTTGTTATACCCGTCCGAATATTGTAAAATAGACTAGATTCCGTTATTAAATAATCAAACAGGTGATTTTTTGTATCGCGCTTGTATTTTTGATCTTGACGGCACTTTGGCGAACACCCTGTACTCCATCGCGCACTTTTCCAATCAGGCGCTGAAACAGTGCGGATATCCGATCATTCCGGAGGAAGATTACCGCAGAATCGTCGGCGACGGGGCGGACATGCAGATCCGCCGGATGCTGACCGCCGTTTCCGGCGGCCGTGCGTTTACGGAGCGGGAAGCCGAGGTGCTGAAAGGTGTTTACAGCTCGCTTTATGAAAGCGACCCGACGTATTTAATCCGCGAATATCCTGGCATGAGAGAAACGCTGGCAGAGCTGAAAACAGCCGGCATCGCGACGGCGATTCTTTCCAATAAGCCCGACGCGTGGACAAAGGCGATTATCTCTTCTCTGTTTCCCAGGGGGACTTTCGGCCTTTGTTTCGGCCAGCAGCCCGGCATTCCCCGCAAACCGTCGCCGGAGGGCGCGCTGAGGATCGCGGGAAAATTCGGGCTGCCGCCAAAGGAGATCCTTTATATCGGAGACACGAATACGGATATGAAAACCGGGAGCAACGCCGGCATGGACACGGCGGGAGCCCTCTGGGGATTCCGGGACCGCAGGGAGCTGGAAGAAAACGGCGCTGTCTATCTGCTGAAAACGCCGATAGAGATTCTGCCGGTGATGAACTGCAAGAGGTGAATTATGAAACGGATCTTCCGTTTTTTCCGGACAAATTTCCGGCTGGGGCTGCGCGTTGTCAAAACGGGCATTGCAGTGACATTCTGTATCGCGATTTCCAATCTTCTGCACCTGAACCAGCCGTTTATCGCCGTGATCGCTACGGTGATCTCCATGGGGAAATCCATCGACCTTTCCGTAAAAACCGGAAAGAACAAAATGGCCGGAGTTGTGATCGGCTCCGCCGTGGGGACCGCGTTCGCCGCCATCCTGCCGGGAAATGCCGGGCTATGCGGAATCGGCGTGATTCTCTCGCTGTATCTGTGCCATTTATTTCACCTTGAAAGCGCGGGAGTTCTGTCCAGCTTTTCCTTCGCCGCAGTGATGTTCGGCGCGGCCCAGAGCGCCCCCTGGAAATACGCCCTCCCCTGCATGGGAGCCGCGCTGCTCGGCATCGCCGTCGCGGTTGTGGTCAACCTGACCGTCATGCCGCCGAATTACGCCGTGGAAATCAAAAAAGCATACGCGGAATTGATCGGAAGAACCGCGGCGGCCATCGAAGACGCCTCCGCGAGGAGGACGGTCAGCACCAAACCGGTCGCCGAAGAAATCGAAACACTGTCGCGCACGCTGTGGCTGTATATCTCGGAGGCAAAAATCCTGCGCTGGAACGACGATGAGGTGTTCCGCATTTCCTCCAGCATCTCGCTGTACCGGATGGTCCTGGACGAGCTGAAGGCCGTCGAGGTCATGGAACTGACGGAGGACGGCGCGCCGAACGAGGAAATTCTGACGGTCTACCGCTATCACATGAAAAGGATGCGGGAGCTTTTCGAACGCGCGAAGAACTCATAACGCTCCGGCCTTGTTTTTCGTTCCGCCGGCATCCCGAATCGTCGGCCTTCTGAACCGCCGCCGGGCGCCTTTTAAAAAAGCAGCCTGGAAGCGTTGTACGCTTCCAGGCTGCTCGGTTTATTAAAGGTTTCTTGCATAGCCGTCAGGTTTAGAACGCGACGTCCTCGCCATAATACGCACAGGTGAGAACCTTCAGCATCTCTTCCACCCCCGTCGCCCTCGGATTGGAGCCCGTGCAGGGGTCCTTCACCGCATTTTCGGCGATGGTCTGCGCATGGGCTTTGAAATCCTCCTCGCTCACGCCGTTTTCGCGGTAGGTCGGCTGAATGCTGAGCTTTTTGTTGAGCGCGCGGACGGCCTCGACCAGAGAATCCGTGAGCTGCTTATCCGTCGCTCCCGGCAGACAGAGCATCTTTGCGATCTGGGCATAGCGCTCCATGCAGACTCTGGAGTTGTACTGGATGACGAACGGCAGCAGGATCGCGTTGCAGCAGCCGTGCGGGATGTGGAATACCGCGCCGGTTTTGTGCGCGATGCTGTGCGCGATGCCGAGCATCGCGTTGGAGAACGCCATGCCGGCCAGGCACTGCGCGACGTGCATCTTGCCGCGCGCCTCTTTGTCGCCGTTGTAGGAGTCGAGAAGGCTGTCAAAAACATCGGAAATTGCCTTGAGCGCCAGAGCGTCCGAGAAATCGGAGCGGGCGGAAGCGACGTACGCTTCAATGGCATGGGTCAGCGCGTCCATTCCTGTGTGCGCGGTCAGGGTCTTCGGCATGGCCTGCGGAATATCGGTATCCAGCACCGCGATATCCGGCGTGATCTCAAAATCGGCCAGAGGATACTTGATGTTGGTCGAGTAGTCCGTGATGACGGAAAACGCCGTGACCTCGGACGCCGTCCCGCTGGTGGAGGGGATTCCGACAAAGATGGCTTTCTTCCTCAGCTTCGGCATGGTGAACGGATCTTTGATATCATCGAACGTTTTATCCGGATATTCGTAGAACACCCACATGGCCTTTGCGGCGTCCATCGGGGAGCCTCCGCCGATCGCGACGATCACATCCGGCTCAAATTCGCGCATGGCTTTCGCGCCGTCGAACACGCGTTCAATGGAAGGATCCGGCTCGACGCCCTCGTAAATCCTGGTTTCCAGTCCCGCTCCCTTCAGCACGTCCTCCAGCTTCTGCAGGAACCCTGTTTTCCTCATGGAATGACCGCCGGTCACGATAAATGCCTTTTTGTAGCCCTTCAGATTTTTCAGCTCTTCAATCGCTCCGGATCCGAAATAAATATCACGCGGTAAAGTGAATCTCGCCATGGCAATTCCTCCTTGATGCTTTGTTTGTTATTTATTAAACAATCTATCCTTATCTTACCATACTGCTCCGGCAGTTTCAAGCACTCGAAAAATTATTTTTTCTTGTCGATCAGCCGCAGCAGCGCCTCCGGATCGCCGACCGGTGGAAAACAGGCATGCCCGGTGCAGACATAGGCGCGCGGTTTTCCTGTTTCACGTTCCGCGCCAAAATCTCCGCGGTTGACGCGGACGGTCAGGAACGGCCGGTATCCGTCGCGAAGCACGGCGAGCATCGGATCCAGTTCGCCCTCTTCCCTCGCTGTCAGCGCAACGTCCGTCCCTCCGCCGCTCAGGTACAGGACCGCACAGGCCGCGGTCGGGCAAGCGGCCGGAATCCGGGTAAATTCAATCGGAAACGCTTCCAGCGTGCGGACCGCGCGTTCTTCCAGCTCCGGTTTTTCCGCAAGGCGGGAAAGACGGACCATCTGCCACGCTTGGACGGCGTTGGCGGACGGCAGAGAGGAATCCGCGATTTCCTTGCTCCGCGCAGGCGACCGGGCGGCCCTGTTCTCCGAAAGGAAAAAGCCCCCGTTCTCCCTGTCCTCAAACCGGTCGGCAAACACCCGTTCCAGGCGCAGAGCGTGATGCAGCCATTCGCCCTCTTGGCCTGCCTCATACAGTTCGATCAATCCCCAGAGAAGGAAAGCGTAATCGTCGGCGAATCCCGGAACCTCCGACGGGCCGTTTCGGTAAACGGAAATCAGGGAACCGTCCTGTTCCATCATGTTTTTCAGAACAAAATCCGCCGCTTTGCGCGCCTGCCGCAGATACTTTTCCTCCCCGAACGCTCGGGCGGCGACGGAGAGCGCTGCAATGGCGAGCCCGGTGCGGGAGGCGAGAATCTTGTCGTCCAAAAAGGGTGGGACTCGGCGGTTCCGGTATGCCAATACCCTGCGGCGGCAGGAATCGGCAAATTCGCGGCGCCCTTCCGGGATTTCCCCCTGGAGCAGGTTCGGGACGTTTTTCCCTTCAAAGTTTCCCTGCTCGGTAATCCCGTACAGGCGGCAGAATTCCTCCGCGTCCGGTCCGAGCACCGAACGGAGCTCCGCCGGTGTAAAGGCATAGTACTTGCCCTCTTCCCCTTCGGAATCCGCGTCCTCCGCCGTGTAAAATCCGCCGTTTTCCGCCTGCATCCGACCCGTGAGGTAGGAGAGAATCTCTTCCGCCGCGCGCCGGTATTCTTCCTTCCCGGTGGCCTGCCAGCACTCGGTATATGCCATGCTGAGAAGAGCGTTATCCGACAGCATCTTTTCAAATTGGGGAATCAGCCATAGATCGTCCGTCGAATAGCGGCAGAAGCCGAAGCCGATCTGGTCGCAGATGCCTCCCAGCCGCATCCGGGTCAGGGTCGTTTCGCACATTTGCAGAGCCCCCCGATCCCCGGACGCGGCATACCAGCGCAGCAGGAACAGCAGGTTCTGCGGGCTCGGGAATTTCGGGGCACTGGAAAAGCCCCCGTTCTTTTCGTCAAAGCTCTGTTGCAGAGAGTGAAAGACACGCTCGGGCAGAAGGCTGTCCACCGGAGCCGGGGTCTGGGCGCGCGGCGCGGTTTCCAGCCGTACCCGCCCGACAAAATCCGCGATTCCAGCGCGGTCGGTTTTCCACAGGGCACTCACTTTTTTCAGCAGGGTCAGGAATCCGGCCATTCCCGGCCGGTCGTATTTTGGGAAATAGGTGCCGGCGAAGAACGGCCCGCCCTCGGGATCGAGAAAAACGCTGAGCGGCCATCCCTCCGACCCGGTCATCCGCTGGCAAACTTCCATATAATAGCCGTCGACGTCCGGCCGCTCCTCCCGGTCGACCTTGACGCTGAGAAAGCCGCGGTTCAGTGCCGCCGCCACCTCTTCATCCTCAAAGCACTCCCGTTCCATCACATGGCACCAGTGGCAGGTGGAGTAGCCGATCGAGAGGAACACCGGCTTATCCTCTGCTTTCGCGCGCTCGAACGCCTCCTCTCCCCACGGATACCAGTCGACCGGGTTATATGCATGCTGAAGCAGGTAGGGAGATTTTTCATAAATCAGCCTGTTGGCCGCCTTCTTTGTTTCCATTGTTCCACCCCTCTTTAATACGCTGATAGTATGATCATTCCGCATTCAAACCATACGAATCGGGATGGACCGGGAGATTTATCTTTTTTTACGTATAAGAAAATAAAAAACCACCGGTTCTCCCTGGGAGGAAAACCGATGGCCTGAAAAATCAGCATACTAAGGTGCAAAACAGGAATGGAAAATCAGATCAGATGGTTGTACGGAAGCGCCCAGCAGAACAGCAGGAACAGAGAAGTAGCGATGCCCACCACGACCAGCAGACGGCCGTAGGTCCTGTCCCGCTTGTAGTCCGCAGGATTCCGCTCCGCTTCCGGAACCACCATCAGCTTCTCACGATAACCGATTTCAGTATCCGTGGCAGGATGCCTCCACGAGCCGATCACCGCGAAAAGCAGGCTCAGATAAAGCCCAATGAAGAAAGGGTCCAGAAAATTGACAAAGAAAGAATTAAACGGGGGGATTCCAAGGCCAACCAGGCATTTGGGGAAGATAAATCCGAGAAAGCCGGCAATCATGGACCAGCGCGCGCCGGCGGCCGACAATTTTTTGCTTACGATGCCGCCGACGGCCGGCACGGCCCACGAAGCCGCGATGATCGTGGAAGCGAACCATGAAATGATGCGAATGGAACTCAAATCAAGGAAGGACAAAATAAGAGAAACAATGCCGAAGATCAGCATCACAAGACGGCTCACTTCCAGCTGCCGCTTCTCGTCTTTGAATCTGACGTGCACGATGTCAGACGTAATGGAAAACCCGATGACGGAAAGGAACGTGGAAGCCGAGGATAATCCTGCCGCCATGATCCCGGAGAGCATAAACGTTCCCGCCAGCTTTGGCATGACGTTGAACGAGGCCCAGATCAGCACCCGCTGCGCATCCTTCATCCCCGGATTCAGATTGATCACGGAGACGGAGACCAGGTTCAGATAAAGCAGAAACACAACTGTGCAAACGGCGGCGATCGCGCCGGAACGGAAAATAACATGCTCTGTTTTGGCCATCATGTTCCGGCCCGCCTGCCATGGCGATACGCCCACCGTGATGAACCAGATGATGCCCATTGTGACGGAATACAGGATGGAGCCGAGAACGGTGTCCGCGCCGGTTCCGGCGATATTGCCATGGTAATCCAGCAGACCCTTCGGCGTCGCCGGGTTATTCATCAGATTTGTCAAAAGGCTTCCGATGCCTCCCTGAGCGTTGAACACATAAACACCGCCGATGATCGTGGCAAACAGAAAAACCATGAACATCATGGTATCCGTCAGGATGACGCCCTTCGAGCCCGAATAAAACGTAAAACCGGTAAAACATCCCCACGCAAGAATCAGGCAGAGCCATTTCGGCAGACCGAGCAGCTCCTGCATCAGGATCCCGACACCGGAGATGCAGGCCAGCAGGTACGCCGTCAGCGAGATCACCGTCGTAATGCCTGCCACACGGCGGATTTTCGGGTCGTTGTAGCGGGTTCCAAAGTATTCAGGCATCGTCTCACACTCGGAACGGCGCAGATAGCGGCCGAAGAACAGAGGACCAAAGATGTATCCACAGGCGCAGATGCTGTTCAGGAGCACCAGCGAAGTGATGTTGCCGTTATAGCACCAGGCCTGATCTCCCATGAAGCCGTTGACAGACAGCATGGAAGCAAACAGAGTGCCCGCAATCAGAATTGTCGGCGCGTTGCGGCTGCTGACGTAATAGTCGTCAAGATTCTTAACGCTTCGGCCGGCCCAGATGCCTACAATCAGATAAGCAGCCAGACAGGCCATAACGCCTATTAAATAAATATTCATAAGTTACCCTCTTTACGTGAAGCAAGTCTCCTCCACAGACCGGAGAATGTCAGGAGCTGTGACCGCAGTTCCCGGTGTCATCCGGGCCATCCTGCTTTGATTCGTCATTTCCGAGTAGCTTATCGGCCTTTGGACGGCTTTTTTTCTGTTCCGACAGGATCTGCCTTTCTTCTTTCTTCAGGATAAGATTCATAAAAATTCCGGACACGGCCAATATGCCGCCAATAAAAATCGAAAAAACAACTTCTCCCATAGTAACCCCCTTCTCCGTCAAAATTGCACCCATATCGGTCCTGCCGCAACAATCGACAAGATGGCATGGAAGGAGCGGCTGTCAATCAGCCGTTCCTTCCTTTCGCCATTTTGAGCATAAAGTATACTATGAAGCATTTTTGCCCGGAAATCATTTCAGGCCCATATGCGACGCGATCACCATTCTCTGCACCTCGGACGTGCCCTCGTAGATCTCGGTGATCTTGGCATCGCGCATCATGCGCTCGATGGGGTATTCCCGGGTGTAGCCGTAGCCGCCGTAGAGCTGCAGGCAGCGGCGGGCCACGTCGCTGGCGGTTTCGGAAGCAAAAAGCTTGGCTTCCGCGGCAAGGTGCATGTAAGGCTCGTGGTCCTGTTTCGCCTGCGCGGCGCGGTAGACGAGCAAACGGGAGGCGTCGACTTTCGTCTGCATATCCGCAAGCTGGAACTGCGTATTCTGGAACTGGCTGATCCTTTTGCCGAACTGCTCGCGCTGCTTGACATACTCGACGGTCACGTCGATCGCGCCCTGCGCGATGCCCAGGGCCTGCGCGGCAATCCCGATGCGGCCGCCGTCCAAAGTGCTCATTGCAACCTTAAAGCCCTTATTCACTTCGCCCAGCAGATTCTCTTTCGGAACCTTCACATTGTCGAAAATGAGTTCATAAGTGGCGGAGCCGCGGATCCCCATTTTCTTTTCCTTTGCTCCGAAGGTGAACCCGGGCATGCCCTTTTCCAGAACGAACGCGCTGATGCCTTTGTTGCCCAGGCCCTTATCCGTCATGGCGAAAATAACATAGGTGTCGGCGTAGCTGCCGTTGGTGATAAAAATCTTGCTTCCGTTCAGCAGCCAATGGTCTCCCTGATCCACGGCCGTGGTCGTTTGCCTTGCGGCATCCGTGCCGGCGGATGGTTCCGTGAGGCCGAACGCGCCCAGCTTTTCACCGGAAGCCAGAGGCGGCAGATATTTCTGCTTCTGCTCCTCCGTGCCATACTCCAGAATGGGCCAACAGCAAAGGGACGTATGCGCGGAAATCGTCACGCCGGTGCTGGCACAGGCCTTGGAGATTTCCTCGACGGCCAGAACATATTCCAGCTGGCCCATCCCGCCGCCGCCGTACTCTTCGGGGACGGGAATTCCCAGCAGGCCGATCTCTCCCATCTGCGGGATCAGTTCCGCGGGAAAACGCTCCTCCTCGTCAAGGGAAGCGGCGATGGGTCTGATCGCTTTGTCCGTAAACTCACGGAACATGCTCTGCAACAGCTGCTGTTCATCGTTCAACAAAAAATCCATATTTCATACTCCTAACAAGAATGTTTGCACTTTGGGCGGCGGATGGTTTTATCAGTCCCTATACTGCTTGAGGATCGACCTGGCGGCGATTCTGGTCTGGATTTCGCCGGTACCGCCGGAGATCCGGGTGATGCGCAGGTCGCGGTAGATGCGGCTGACGCGGTGCCCGCAGTAGCCGAAGCCGCCCAGAATCTGCATGGCATGGTCCACAATTTCGTTGGCGCTTTCGGAACAGTACTGCTTGGCAATGGAGGCCTCCGCGCGGGTCAGGCAGCCGTTGTCTTTGTTCCAGGCAAAATGCAGCAGCATGTCGCGCATGGAATAAACGCGCATGGCCATTTCCATAATGTGGTTCTGAATCAGCTGGAACTTGCCGATCTCCTGTCCGAACGCGGTGCGCTGGTTCGCGTAGCGGCAGGCGTCCTCATAGGCGCACAGAGCCTGGCCGTAGGCATTGAACGCGTCGATCAGGCGTTCGTAATCGAACCCCTTGGAAGTGGCCATCAGGCCGTTGCCTTCGAAGCTGAACATATCCTTTTCTTCAATCTCGACATTGTCGAACCACACATCGTTGACATCTTCCATGTCGAGTCCCATGGTCTCCATGCGCTCTTTTTTGCACTGGGGAACATTGGTGGGAACAAACCACAGCGTCAGCTGCTCCGGATTGTCTGAATTCTTGCAGAGGGCAAGAATATAATCACTGCGCTGGGCGCCGCTGATGAAATGCTTGTGGCCGTTGATATAAACCTTCCCGTTTTTGCGGGTATAGGTTGTCATGATGGTGTTGCTGGACAAATCAGTGCCCGCCGTGGGTTCGGAAAAACCCTGCGCGAACGCCGAGTCCCCTTCAAAGAACATGGGCATGAATTTATCGATCTGCTCCTTGGTTCCGCATTCCAGCAGAGAGTCCGCCTTCACATGGTCCCAGTACAGATAGATGGGCGCGCCCGCGCGGCCCAGGGCCTCCATGACCAGAAACATGGTGACGGCGCCTTCCCCCTCGCCTCCGGCTTCCTTGGGCAGGAACATGCTGAAGCAGCCCAATTCCCGCAGGATATCCCAGAACTTTTGCGGATGCTCGTGCTTTTCGCAGCACTCTTTGAAGTATGTCTCCAGGTTCTCACGCTTCATGGCCTCGTCTATGGCCTGAACCATCAGTTCCTGTTCTTCCGTCAATCTAAAATCCATTTTATGAACCTCCAACTCAAGTTTTTATCACTTACACGTCGCCTCAATCGACATGGCAACGCGGAGTGCTTTGTTTTTACCTGATTTATAAACGGCGCGATGAATGGGCCCGCAGCTCAGCTGGCTTTCAGCGGCAGCGGTCTGCCCAGAGCGTCTCTTCTCTTTTCGATCATTTTGCTTTCGACAAGGGTCAGCACAAAGCAGAGTACGAGCATGCCGCAGATGAACCCGATCGAGATCTGGTTGCCTTTTACGTCGCCGTATTTATCGACCCAATTGCCGCAGAGAACATAGATGAATGCATCGGAAATGCAGCCGATTCCGTTGTACAGACCAATCGCCGTGCCGTGATAGGCAACCGGAACTCCGATCTCGGAAATGGGGGTCATCCAGCAGGGAGCCTGCATGCCGTAGCCAATGGTGCAGCACACCACAAGCAGGATGCCGACCCAGAAGTAATCGCCGCCGACAGGGAAAATAAAGAAGGCTGCCATGCCGACCAGGGTGATGACGAGCAGCAGGCGGATGACCTTCATGGAGGAACCCCATTTATCGATCATAAAACCGGAAACCGGGCTCAGGATCACGCGGCCGATGTACTGACGGAAAACGCCGATGAAGGTGACGATCCCCAGAGGCACCATATATACGCTGCCCATCATGGACACGGCGCGGATTCCCGCGCAGGTAATCATCAGCATCGTGAAATAAATCAGGGAGGCGACCCAGATTTCGGGCATCAGAAGGACCTTGCTCACGCTCTTCATCTCGAATTTGGGCTTTTCCTTATTGGTGTCAAGCTGGGTCCAGTCGTTGAACCGGTCTTCCTTCAGGGAGAAGTAGCAGACCACCGCGCAGACAACGGCCAGGCCGATGAACAGGTACATCAGGGGACGCCAGCCGGCCATTCCCATTTTGGTGACAAAGTAGGAGCCGAACGCCCCGATGACGGAACCGCCCAGGGAGTAAATCGCCCAGAAGTAGCCGGTGTTCTTTCCTTCGGTCTCCGGAGTGGAAACACCCTTGACGATCTTGCCGAACAATGTATAGTAAACACCCATCATAATGCAGGACGCAAACAGCATGACCATGTAAACGTTAAAGTTTTTGAGCCCGGCCAGAATTACGAAAAACACGACGGTGAACGCCATGCAGGCAAGAAAGGATTTCCGCATGGAAACCTTATCCGCGACCATGCCGCCCACAGGCCAGCAGACAATCATGACAAGGCCGGTGATCGTGCCCAGATAACCCATCTGCGTGTTGGTGGCCCCAAAATATTTCTGCATCAGATCATAGTAGCTGTAATACATCCAGATGGTCATGCAGCAAGTCGTATAACCTAAGCCAACGAGGCACAGCATCAGCCATTTGTAGCCTTTCGATACTTTGTTAACCATTATTATTTCCCTCACTCATATTTAAAGTGTCGTTTGTCCGCGGGGGGGACTTACCGGCCTTTCCACTGGGGTTTGCGTTTCTCCAGAAATGCCTCGGGGCCTTCTTTGGCATCTTCGGTTTTTTCAATGTAATCCCAGCAGCGGTCGCAGAAGCGCTGGGCATCCTCAAGGGAAACCTGAGGGGCAATATGGAAGATTTCTTTGGTCAGTTTCAGAGAAATGGGGGCGTTGTTTGCAATGGTATGCGCCAGCTCCAGCGCCTTCTCCATGACCTGCTCTTTGGGGACCACATAGTTGACCAGGCCGACCTCCCTGGCGCGCTCGGCACTGAGCAGCGTCCCTGTCAGGCACATCTCCATGGCAATTTTGCGGGGAATGTCGCGGGAAAGGCGGGCCAGCCCGCCGGTCGTAGCCAGCAAACCGACTTTCACCTCCGAAAGGCCGAACCGCGCATGTTCCGCCGCGACGATCAGGTCGCATGCCAGAGCAATCTCCAGGCCGCCGGCCACCGCGGTGCCGTTCGCCGCGCAGATGATGGGCTTTGACGAAACGCGGGCGGTCATGCCGCCGAAGCCGTGTTCCATCACAGTCTGGCATTCACCCGCTTCGTCGAACGCCGCCAGGTCCTCTCCGGCGCAAAAGCTGCGCTCCCCGGCGCCGGTCAGGATAATCACCCGGACCTCCGGATTCTTTTCCGCGCCGTTCAGGATCTCCTCCATCGCCGCGGAAGTCGCGGGGTCAAGAGCATTCCTGCGCTCGTTACGGTTGATTGTCACGATCAAAACGCCGTCGGTGAGTTCGGTCAGTACATTTTTTTCGCTCAAAATGATCACCTCAACATTATATTTTGTAAAAATTCAAGATCCGGCCCGAAAAGATTCTTCCCCTTTCCGCAGAGGTCCCCTCCCGCAGGCTTTTTCCTGAAAATTTAACAACAAAGGAACATCGTTTCCGCAGTCCAATCCGTACACGATCAGCGGATATCGAATTTGCGGATCAGTTTATGCAGGAACTGGCGCGAGATTTTGATGCTGTGAGCTGTCTGTGAGACATTGTAATTTGTCACTTCCAGCGCGTGTTTGATGAAAAACCGGTTGAACTGTCTGTTGAATTCATTGAGCGCGTAGTTATGGGCGGATTTGTAATCGATGCCGACGCCGCTCTCGATATGGCCGAAGACATTTTCAAAATCGAGGCCGCTGATCTCCCGCGTTTCCACGGCGATCGGCGTGTTCTGCATCAGCAGGGCGGGCAGATCCTCCATCTGAACACAGGTGTCGCATTCCCCCATCACCGCGGCCGCATGCTCGATGGTGTGCTGCAGTTCCCTGACGTTTCCCGGCCACCCGTACTGGAAGAAGTGCTGCATGACCTGATCGGAGCACTTTTCAATATTGCGGGAAAAATCGCTGTTGGCCTTTTGAATGAAATGGTTGACGAGAATGGGAATATCGCTGGTGCGTTCCCTCAGCGGCGGGATCCGGATGGTCACCACCGCGATCCGGTAGAACAGGTCCGGCTTCAGTTTTCCGGCCTTCATATAGTCAAGGGGATTCACGTTCATTGCGGTGATGATGCGGGGATTGACTTTGATCTCCCTGTTGCTGCCCACCCGCCGGACGACCTTATATTCCAGCACCCGCAGCAGCTTCGCCTGCATTTCCGGGGAAAGCGCCTGAATTTCGTCAAGGAAGATGGTCCCGTCGGAGCTCTGCTCAAAGAGGCCCGCCTTTTCAACCGCCCCCGTGTAGGCGCCCTTGGTCACACCGAACAGAATGCTTTCCAGCAGAGTGTCCGGAATCGCGGCGCAGTTGACCGAAATAAAAGGCTTGCTGTTCTTCGTACTCTCGCTGTGGATGCTTTCCGCAAACATCTGTTTCCCTGTTCCGGTCTCTCCGACGAGAAGAATGGAAGAATCGCTTTTCGCCACCTTCCGGCAGAGTTCAATGGTCTCCTCCATATTGGCCGAGGCATAGATGATGTCGTCAAAGGTGAACAAGTTTCCCGTCTGGACCGAAGCGGGACAGTCGGATTTCCTCTTTTCGGTGCCGTCATACTCATCCACCAGGCTTTTCACGTTCGAAAAGGGTTTGTAGACCGTGATCGCTCCGATCAGCGTCCCGTCCACGATCAGGGGATAGGCGCTGTAGAGCCAGAGGTACCTCTTCCCTGTCGCTACGGACAGAAAACTCATCAGGTAATCGCGGATCGGGATGCCCGTGTGCAGGACCCTCATCACTTTGGAGGTGTCGTCGGTCAGCCCATAAATATCCTTTACATTTTTCCCGATCATGTCCTTTGGCTCTATGTCGGCAAAATTGCTGTTTTCCGAGCAGTAGACATAGACGCCTTCCGTGTCGACAATCTCCACAACGTTCCCGATCGCCGCCAGCGCGTCCAGGACAAGCCGGGTTTCTTCTGACAATTGTATCTTCAATCCCCCCGTTTCTTCTGAATTGCTTCTTTCCAACTAATACAGCTTCATCGCCATTCTGAGACAGGGATTGTGGGTTCGCTCGGTATTCAGCGTTGTGGCGGGGCCGTGCCCCGGAAAGACCCGGAAATCTCCGCTCAGCGCCGCCAGACGGGCAAGGGATTTCATCATGGCCCGATTGTCCCCGCCCTCAAAGTCCGTTCTTCCTATGCCGCCCTGAAACAGCGTATCTCCCGTAAACAACGCGTTCCCGGAGATCAGAGTGACAGAGCCCGGGGTATGCCCCGGTGTGCAGATCACTCGCAAGGAAAGGCCGCCGGCGGAAATGCTGTCCCCTTCTTCGCAGCGGCGAAGATTCCGGAAAGCGGAAACAGTTGGGTAAATCTGTCCCTCGTACTCCTCCGTGGTCTTCTTTGGACAGTCCAGCGGATGACAGTAAACCGGCAGGCGCGGCCAGCGTTCCTGCAGATAGGGAACCGCCAGGATGTGATCAAAATGGCCGTGGGTCAGCAGGACCGCTTCGGGCACCGTTCCCAGCTTCTTCAGCGCCCTGCAGATTTCAGGCCCGTCGTCCGCCGGATCGATCACGGCGCAGCTGCCGGTACCCGGACCCTGAAGCACATAACAGTTCGTTTCATAATCTCCCAATATCAACTGTTTAATCTGCACCTTTGTCTCCGTTTCATGAGTGGTGTCTGGACCAAACTCTCCGCTCCCGGTCGAAGCCGGAAGTCAGATCAGATGGCTTCCAATCACTTCGGCATCGTACATCGCTTTGATTTCCTTGTCGGAATAGCCCAGTTCTTTCATAATATCGTCGGTGTCCTGTCCAAGCAGCGGCGAGCCGCGTTTGATTTCGCAGGATGCGTTATTGAAACGGATGGGATTCTTATAAAACCGTGTCGCGCCGATTTTGTCCTGCTGCACGATCTCCGTCACTTCCGTCGTATTGCAATGTTTGGACGTATACGCCTCGATAAACGGCAGAACCCCGGACGCCGGCACCCCCGCGTTCAGGAGCTTCTCCTCGATCTGAGAGCGGAACAAAGTTTTTGTGACGGCCTCGAGTTCCTTCACGAGGGCATCCCGGTTCCGAACGCGGGACGCGTTGTCGGCAAAAAGCGGGTTTTCCTTCAGCCGCGGAACATCCAGCGCAGCGCACAGGCTCCGCCACCGCTCCTCACTGTCGGCAATGATGACGGCGAAACCGTCGCGGGCCTCAAAGATGCCATAGGGGGCGGTGAAGCGGTCATGGTTGCCGAACCTCGGCTGAGCGGTCCCGTTCCTGGCGTAATCCATCAGGGTCTCCTCGCAGGAACGCATGGCCACGTCCGCCATGGCTACGTCCACCCTGCAGCCCTTGCCCGTTCTGCGCGCCTCGATCAGCGCCATCAGCGCCGCGTTCATCGTATAGATCCCCGTCAGCGTATCGCAGATGCTGTTGCCCGCTTTCATGGGAGCGCCCTCCGGTTCCCCGTTGCTGCCCGCGAAGCCTCCTCTCGCCGCCGCGATGGCATCGTAGCAGGGGTACTTCGCCATTGGGCCGGAAGCGCCGAAGCCGCTCAGGGAAATAAATGCGATGCGGGGATTAATCTCCTTCAGCTTCTCATAGCCCAATCCCAGCCGGTCGATGGAACCGCTCTTGAAATTTTCCAAAACGATATCACAGTGCTTTACCATCTCATAGATGATGGCCTTGCCCTCGGGCTTCGCCAGGTTCATCTCGATGCTCTGCTTGTTCTTGTTGTACGATACGAACAGGGTGCTCAGGTCATTGACGAAGGGTCCCCAGGTGCGCGCCTGATCGCCGTCGCCGTATTTTTCCACCTTCCAGACCTCCGCGCCCAGATCAGCAAACTGCCATGCAACAAAGGAGCCGGAAACCGCGATGGTAAAATCCAGTACCTTCAGGCCTTTTAAAACGCCCTCGGTTTCAAATGCAGCCATGATGATTCTCCTTTTCAATGATTTTAAATGATTTGATCCTTTTTCAGATCCGCGATTTCGCTGTCCGGTATCGACAGGAGTTCTTTCAGCACGGATTCGGTATGTTCCCCAAGGGCGGGAGCCGGAGCAATCTCGTTGTCGTTTTCGTTGTCACGCAGGAATTTGGCCGGCTTGCCGATCTGAAGGGTCTTCCCCATTCTCGGGTCGGAGACCGGCAGGATCATCTCCCGCGCCTTCACCTGGTCATCGTGCGCCAGTTCATTGACTGTGTAGCAGGGAGCGCCGGGAACCATCGCTTCCTTGCAGATGCGGTCCGCCTCCTCGATGGTGATGGACGCGAAGTAATCCTTCAGCTGCAGGTCAAGGTCGCCGAAGTAATGTTCCATGGACCTCACGGGGTCTCGGCTGTATCTCGGGTCCTCGATCCAGTCGTTCCGGCCGGCCGATTTGCTGAACGACCACCACTGCTGGTCGCTGCCGATGCTCAGGGCGAACCAGCCGTTCCTGCACTTGAAGGTGTCGGTGGGGTTGGCGGTGGGAAATCCGTTCCCGATCCGTTTTGGCAGCTCGTTCATTCCGACCAGGCACTGGGCGTACGTATCGTCGATGGACATCACAGCCTGCCAGGACGACACGGAGACCTTTTGGCCCTCGCCGGTCTCCATGGCTTTCAGCCAGGCGGCCATCATGCCTGCGGTCAGGTGCCAGCCGCCGTAATAATAGCTCAGGGGAAATCCGATGCGGGTCGGTTTTTCCGGGAAGCCCGTCTGCGCAAGGAGGCCGCTCCGCGCCATGACCACCAGATCGTAGTCCGGGTAATCTTTCCAGGGGCCTTCCTCGCCAAACGGGGTCAAAATCCCGTAAACCAGCTTCGGGTTAAGCTGTTTCACCGTCTCGTATCCCAGTCCCCAGCCCTTCAGCGCCTCTTCCGAAATATTGGCGGCCATCATATCAAAATGCGGGACCATTCTGCGGATAATCTCCTGACCCTGCGGCTTCGTGACGTCGACTGTCACGCTTTTTTTACCCCGGTTGTAATAGGCCTGGTAAATCCCCTCGGGGTGGTCGCCGTCCGATCCCCTTTTACGGATCGAATCGCCGGAACCCGGTTTTTCTATTTTGACGACCTCTGCTCCATAATCCGCGAACATGCTTCCTATATAAGGGTTCCCATCGGTCAGATCCAGTATCCTCAATCCTGTCAGCGGCTTCATGAACTCCTTCTCCTTTCAGTGTGTCAAAACGATGTGGCGGCCTTCCGCATCGGAAAGCCCGGATAAAATTTGCTCAAATATGTCTGTTGTTTTATTGGAGCAAACTGCGTGCCAACTAAGAAAAAAGAACTTACCATAAAATGAATCGTCTCAATTCCGCAAAGCGGCGAATTCAGAGCATCATGAAATCGACCCCCGTCCCGTTTTGTTTTTAACGATTTCGTCCTCACTTTTACACCGCCCGGAAAATGGACGATATTTTTTATTCCGCAGTGCTTCCGGGCCGCTGTAGGCGGAAACCGGACGTCCCAAAATCGTCAAATACTAGTTTACACTGTAATCGTTTCATTTACACTCATTTGTAAACAAATACTTTACAGATTCTTTTTTCTGTAAAATCCATCCTTCCTCCGGCCGGCGGATGGAAAGATGTTCCACTGGAAGGATCCGCAGCGTTCGTTTTCTGCGGGATCAGGCGTTTCAGCGCTTTCCCGGAGCGGTTCCGGCCCTGATTTCCCGGCGCAAGGGTGTGATTTATCCCGCGGGCTCAAATTTGGCACGTAAATTGCGAGATAATAGATATGACTCCGCTTTGAGTCAATTAATATATCATTAATGGGAAGGTGCACAATGAAAATTATCACATGCTGCAAAATAGTCCCGGATGAGCAGGAGATCCAGGTCCTGCCCGGCAAAGAGCTTGATTTGACCAAAGCGTCTTGGAAAATCAGCCAGTACGACCTGAACGCCATCGAGGCCGCCAAGAAGCTCTCCGCTGAGATTCCGAGCACTCTCACCGCTCTGAGCATCGGCAATTCAAATGCGCTGGAAGGCTCCAAAATCCGTAAGGACATCCTTTCCCGCGGTCCCGACGAGCTGTCACTGGTCATCGACGACACCCACCATTTCTCCGATTCTTTGGAAACCGCAGGGGCCATTGCCACCGCGCTGAAGAATTCCGATGGTTTTGATCTCGTGCTGTGCGGCACCGGGTCCGGTGATCTGTATTCTCAGGAAGTCGGGGTCCAGATCGGCGCCCTGCTGGGGATCCCCACAGTCAACAACGTCACCAATATCAAGGTCAAGGGGAACGCTTTGGAGGTCGAACGCACCCTTGAAGATGAGATTGAGATTTTAGAGGTTTCCATTCCTGCGGTTCTCTCCGTCTCCTCGGACATCAACGTTCCTTCCGTCCCCGCCATGAAGGAAATCATGCGCGCCGGTAAAAAGCCGGTCCACATTCTGGACATTGCGCTGACCGACGCCGCTTCTTCCGTCGAGCAGCTGAGCCAGCTTGTCCCGGAACAGCAGGAACGCCGGATGGAAATCATCGAGGGCGATAACGAAGAAGCCGTGGAATCCCTGTACCAGTTCCTCAGGAAGGAAATCCTGTAAGAACGGTAAAATAAAGGAGGTACTGAATATGGCAGTTCAATCAATTTTTGTAATAACGGATAAAGCCGATGCTTTGGCCGAGCTCTGCTACGGCGCAAGGAAACTGGCCGATCAGGTGACGGCCGTTGTGTTCGGGGACCGCCCGGCGGCTGAAAAGGCCGCCGCCTGCGGTGCCCAGACCATTTTTTACGGCCCGGTCGAATCCTGCCGGCCGGAGGATTACTGCAAGGCGATCGCCGAAGAAGTCCGGAAAGTTCCGTCCGCGCTGGTGCTACTGAACAACTCCATCCGCTGCCGCTGCATTGCGGGCACTCTCGGCGCTTATCTGAATACTGCGGTCATGACCTGCGTCAATGAAATTTCTCCGGAAGGCGGCCGCATCGTCTGTAAACGGACCGTGTACGGCGGCTCCGCCGTGCGCAGCCAGGTCTTTACGGGAGCCTACGGCGTGGTCACGGCAGGCAACGGCATTTTCGGCGACATCGATACCGTCTTTCCTGCCGCGGACAGCATTGCGGAGATTCCGGGGAAACCCGAATGCGCCGTCAGACTGGTTGCCCGCAACGAGAAGAAAGGCGGCGGCGCAAACCTGGCCGCCGCAAAACGCATCGTGGATGTGGGGCGCGGTCTGGCCGCTCAGGAGGACCTGGACATGTGCCGTCAGTTGGCGTCTCTGCTGGGCGCCGAGCTGGGCTGTTCCCGTCCCGTGGCGGAAAATAACAAATGGATGCCTATCGCCAATTACATCGGACTTACCGGGGTAACGGTAAAACCGGACCTTCTCTTTTCCATGGGTGTTTCCGGACAGGTACAGCACATCGCGGGCATTAACAAGTCCAAGGTCATTGTGGCCGTGAACAAAGACAAAAGCGCCCCCATCTTCAAGAACGCGGACTTCGGCCTGGTGGGTGACATCTACAAGGTGATTCCGGAGCTGATTAAAAAGCTGTCCTGATTTTTCTCCGGCTGTTTCGTGCGGCAAAGCCCGTGGGCTTTGCCGCCCCATGGCATCCGGACATTTTTCAGCTGCGTTGAAGAAGCTGTGCCGCGGCAGCGCAGCCTCCCTTTCTCCGACTACAAATAGAATTGAGATAATGCATATGACTAACATCGTTGGCAACCGTACTCTGCGCAGCCAATGGGATGAAACCGTCCGGTTTTACAAAGACAGGACGTTCCTGGAATTCGTATCCGTAGAAGATGAAGTCACCTCCTACTCCTATTCCGATTTTGACAGGATGGTGAAACAGACCGCGAACCTGTTCCTCGAACTGGGGATCAAACAGAACGAACTGGTCGCCACCCATCTGCACAACACGCCCCAGTATCTGATCTGCTGGCTGGCCCTGGCACAGATCGGCGCCGTTACCGTCCCGATGAATGAACACTATAAACTGGATGAGAGCGCCTACGTGTTACAAAAGTGTGGGATTCACCGCCTGATCGCCGAGCCGAGATCCATCGATCTATTCGCCGAAGAACAAAGCGCGCTGGGGCTCGATACCATTATCCTTACTGCGGGCGGCGGCGAACGGCCCGGTCTGGTCTGTCTGGAAAAGGAAATGCCCAGGCAGCCCGCCGCGCTGAAGGAAAACCGGACCGTTTCCCCCGACGACACGGCCGTGATTCTTTTTACATCCGGGACTACGCGCCACCCAAAGGGTGCCGTCTATACGCACAGCAACGTGGTTTACGGCGGCCTGTTGCATGTGGCTCAGATGGGAATGAGCGAGGGGGACCGGTTTCTCTCTTCCATGCCCTGCTATCATATGGACTTTCAGGAGATGGCCGCCATGCCGGTGATCTGCACGGGCAGCACGCTGATTATGGTGGAACACTACAGTGCGCGGCGTTTCTGGAGCCAGGTCTGCCGATATAAGGCCAATTTTACGGATACCATGTCGATCATGAACCGTACCATGATGATGCAGCCGGTGCAGCCCTGGGAGAAAGACCACTGTCTCAAGCAAATTTACTTTTCGATGGGACTGTGCGACATAGAAAAAGAGCGTTTTGAGTCCCGCTTCCATGTCCGTCTTCTCAACTCTTACGGAATGACGGAGACGGTCTCCGGCGTCACCTGCGTGCCGCTGACCGGAGACCAGCACTGGCCTTCCGTCGGGCGCCCGGCTCTCTCCTACGAAATCAAAATCATCGACTGCGACGGCAATGAGGTGCCTCCAAACACTCCGGGGGAAATCTGCGTTCACGGGGTTCCCGGAAAAACCATCATTCCGGGATACTATCAGGACCCGAAGGCCTCGGCGAAACTGATCGACCGGGACAACTGGCTCCACTCCGGAGACATGGGCTATCTGGACGAAGGCGGCTGGCTGTTCTTCATGGACCGCATGAGCGATATGATTAAGCGGTCGGGAGAAAACATCAGCAGCGAAGAAGTGGAATATGTGCTTACTTCCCACGAAAAGATTGCGGACGCCGCGGTGATCGGCGTGCCGGACCCTATTCGGGATCAGGCCGTGAAGGCTTACGTTCAGTTGGCGGAAAACCAATCGATGACGGAGTCTGAAGTCGTGGAATATTGTTCGCAGCATCTGTCAAAATTCAAGGTTCCCACCGTTGTCGAATTTGTCGGCGAATTTCCGCGGACCGCCACAGGTAAAATCAAAAAGCAGCTATTACGTCAAAAATCTCTCTCTTCGCCGCACTGCCCGCCAAAATCCACGTAACAGAACAGCAGCCCCGATTTTTTGTCCGGAACCAGCTTTTATCAGATATTGACAAAAAGCCTACGCTATAACGTTAGCACGGAACAGCGCCCGGCATTGCTCCGAACGAGCATGCCGGGCGCTGTTCCGCGTCATAAGCCAAATTCTCTCAGGCCGCCTACCTGCTCAAATCCGGCGCAATCGCCTCTGTCCTTCATTACCACGGTTCCATTTTTCATTAGAAGCACCGCCGAGCCGCAGCAGGGAAATTCCCGGATGACGCGCGTCATATCCCCCAGAAGCGGCGCCTTCAGCTCCTGCCCGCCGCCTGCGCGGACCCGGATCTCCAATCGGCAGCCGCCCTGCCGGGCAACCAGCCCGATATCGTTTCCGGACCGAAACACCCGCTCCAGACGGCCTCCGTAATAGGTCGCAAGGCGGTACTCCCGGCCGCTGATCCGGCAGACGCAAAGCAGTCCGGAAAACGAAAAGAGCCCAACCGGGACCCGCGCCGCGGCGAGCATGACGCTGTCTCCCGGTTGGGAAAAGCGATTCGACTGGTACCAGACCCACGCTTTCGGAAAAGATTTCCCCGCGTCCCGCTCGATATAGCCCGCTCCCCCCGCAAAATCCACTGTTTTTCCATTGATGTTCAGCTCGCCGTCAATCTTATGGTTCATGCTGACGACGTCGTGGCTGCATTCGAGAAACCGGAGATAGGAAAAGGGCCCCATAACCGTGGGGCAGTAAACGCTCCGGCGAATCGGCTGAAACGCGGAGTACCGCAGCCTGCCGGAGACCCGAATCCCGCCCTGCGAAACGGAGAGGTCCGCCCCGGCGGCGCTGAATACGCTGTCTCCAACGCTGACGAAAAGCTTTTTCGGGTCGGTGTGAAAAGATTCGGCCGGATATCGGAAAAAGCGGGATCCCTCCCGGGAAATCATCTGGAGGAACGCCGTGCATTTCCCATCGGACCCCGTCGCCAGCCCCGGGATGAAGGAATACACCCGCCCTTCCGCGCTGTGTTTGAAGTACCAGCCCTCAAAGCAGCGCGGACCGGCCGCGCCCGTCAGTCCGGCCCCCTCTTTTCCAGCGGAAGGAACGCGGGATTTCCCAGAACGTTCCCATCCGCGTCGAACCGGGACCCGTGACAGGGACAGTCCCACGTATGCTCTTCCGGATTCCACCGCAGAGGGCAGCGCATGTGCGTGCAGAATGGCTTGACCCCGTGCAGGTTCCCATCCTCGTCGCGGTAGGCTCCGATTTTCGCGCCGTCAAATTCCACGATCCCCCCTTCTCCGTCCTTCAGCTCCGCCACGCCGCCTTTGGGGATTTCCGTATATCCCCGCAAAAAATTCTCCGCCGTGTCCGCAGCCTCCCGAAAGAACTTCCCGGCCTGCATCCCAAGATCCACGCGTTTAGGCGAAAAGACATCGGCCACTTCGCTTTTGCCGGAAACAATCAGGTCAGACAGAAGGTTAGCCGCCGCCATGCTGCCCGTCATTCCCCATTTCCGGAAACCCGTCGCAAGATAGACGCGGTCGCCAAACTGCCGGTAGCGTCCGATCAGGGGAATCCCGTCGTTCGTTTCGCAGTCCTGCGCCGACCAGCGGCAGGCGACGGATGAGGCCGGGTAGAGCTTTTTCGCCTCCTCCTCCAGTTTCTCAAAGTGGGACACGTCGGTCTCATGCCCCGTCTTGTGCGCGCCCCATCCAAGCAGAAGAAGATCTTCTCCGTCCACGCGGGCGCTGCGGAACGAGAGCCCCGCATCCTCACAGTCAAGGTACATGCCGGCAAGCTCCGGGGCTCCCCGCAGGGCGGCAAGGTAGGAACGGTTCTGTACGATCCGTGCGAAATAGAACCCCTTCAGGTTGGTAAACGGGTAATGGGAACAAAGGAGAACGCTTTTGCCGTAAACATGGCCCGTTCCGGTCAGGATCCTGTTGTCGTCCAGGGCAACGGCCGGCGTGTTTTCATAGATCTTTACGCCGCGGTCCCGAAGGATCTCCGCGAGGCGGCAGGCGAATTTCATCGGGTGGAACTTTGCCTGCCCCGAAAACCGGACCGCCCCCAGTGTCGGAAACGGCAGTTCTTCGCACCGCTCCGTGAACGACGCTTCGATGGACAGCCGTCGGGCCGCCTCCGCCTCCTCCTTCACACGCTGCGCTCCCTCCGGCGTACAGGCATAAAGATAAGCGTCGCAGGGGACAAAATCGCAGTCGATGCTCTCCGTCCGCACGATCTGCACAAAGCGTGAGACCGCTTCTTCATTCGCCTTCGCATACTGCCAGGCGGCCTTGGTGCCCATCCCCTTTTCCAGCGCGGCGTAAATCAGGCCGTGCTGAGAAGTGATTTTCCCCGTCGTTCCTGCGGTCGTTCCGTTCAGGATTTTGCCCGCTTCAAGAATTACGATATCCCGCACCCCCTTGCGCAGCAGCTCGTAAGCGCACAAAAGGCCGCAGAGTCCTCCCCCTACAATCACCGCGTCAGCATTGCAGTCCCCGTTCAGCCTGGGGAACTCGGGTGGTTTTACCGTCTGCCAACAGGATTGAAACCGGTGCTCCTCCATCCTTTCGATCACATCCTTTTGCCATATTTTTACCGGCTTTGGGGAAATCATTCGCCCCTGGACCAATTCGTCCGACCCGATCCGCTAATCGGCGGTATCATGCCCAGTTTTCGTCAAGTCCCTCTTCCGCAATTATGCAAAACCATGAATTTTGAGCAAGAGATTGACTATTAGTCATTTTTGATTTATACTAGCAGCGCAAAGAATAAATGACCATTAGTCATTTTTTAAAAGGTGGTCTCTTATGGGAGGAAAACTGCTGGAAAATAAGAAAATCAAGATGGCAAAGCTCTACGACGCGGCCTACGACCTGTTCACCTCAAAGGGTGTCCACGCCACCGTGGTGGATGAAATCGTGCGCCGGGCCGGCGTGGCAAAGGGGACCTTCTACCTTTATTGCACGGATAAATACGACCTTGTGAACAAAGTGATCCTGAAAAGGACCTCCGGGATGCTCGAAAGGACCATGAAGGCGCTGGCGCATGAAAAAGAAAAGCGGTCCCTCAGTTTCCAGGAGAGCGTCGTCTTTTTCGTCGATTCCCTGGTCCAGGCGTTCCGGAACGACACCCCCTTCCTGGAGCTGGTTTTCAAAAACCTGTCCCCTTCCCTGTTCGAGCGCCTCTTCGGCTGTACGGAACTTGAGGATGTGCGCAGGGAGTTCGTTGAGAACTTCACGCTCGGCGGCGGCACCAGCGAAGCCGCGGGACAGCGCCTTTACCTGATCGTCTGCATGGTCGGCGCCGTCTGCTACAGTTCCCTCATCATGAATATGCCCTATGGATTTGACGAGGTCCGGCCGGAACTTTACCGGTCGATCGAGAAAATCCTCGCCTGAACATCCCGGCCCTGCCGCCGGATAGACTTGTATTCACAAGAAACGGAGAGATGCCGATTGCTTTCCCGATTTGCCAAAATTCTGACCCGCCACCCGACGGTGGTTGCTCTACTTGCCGTCCTGCTGTTGATTCCGTGCGCCTTCGGCTATTTTAAAACGGGGGTCAACTACGATATCCTGTCTTATCTCCCCAAAAACCTGGATTCCGTCAAGGGGGAAGACGTTCTGGAAGACACGTTCCACGACGCCGCGACCTCCATGCTGGTGATCGAGGGCATGCCGGAGAAGGACATCGCCGATTTAAAAGACAAAATCAAAAACGTCCCCGGCGTGAACGACTGCGTGTGGATCGACGACATCGCGGATCTGAGCGTCCCGAGAGACATGCTTCCCGATAAGGTAAAAGACCTGTTTTACAGCGACCGCTCCACCATGATGCTCATTACCTACAACGGCTCCACATCCTCCGAAGAAACGTTCGACGCCATCGCGAACATCAAGAAGCTGCTGAACAAACAGTGCTACCTCAGCGGCTTTTCCGCCATGCAGCGAGACATGAAAAACCTTCTGCTGGGAGAAATGCCGTTTTATATTCTGCTTGCGGGCGGGCTCTGCCTGGTCGTGATGTTGTTCTGCATGGAGTCCTGGGTTCTGCCGTTCGTTTTTCTGGGCGGCATCGGGATCGCCATTATTTACAATATGGGCACCAATGTTTTCCTCGGGGAAATTTCCTACATCACCCAGGCGATCGCGGCCGTCCTGCAGCTCGCCGTCACCATGGACTACTCCATCTTCCTGATCAACCGCTACGACGAGGAAACCCCGAAATTTGAGGACCGCCGCGACGCGATGGCCAGCGCGATCCAAAGCACGTTTCTGTCCCTCGCGGGCAGCTCGCTGACCACGGTAGCCGGATTTCTCGCGCTCTGCTTCATGGAGCTTACCATCGGCAAGGACATCGGCATCGTCATGATGAAGGGCGTCATCCTCGGCGTACTCAGCACCGTGACCGTTCTGCCGTCCCTGATCCTGCTGTTCGACAAGCCGATCCACAAATACAGGCACCGTCCTCTGATTCCAAAATTCGACCGGGGCGCGGACTTCCTGATCCGGCACCGCAGGGTCATGATCCTGCTGCTTCTGCTGCTGATCGGCCCTTCGTTCTACATGCAGTCCCACGCCGCGGTTTACTACAACCTGGACAAAACCCTGCCCGCGACGCTGGATTCCAGGGTCGCGACCGACAAGCTGAAAAAAGAATTCGACATGGCGACGACGCACTTCGTCATTCTCGACAACAATCTCCCGTCCTATAAAATGAAGGATATGATCGGGCAGATCAAAGATCTGGACGGCGTGAAAAACGTGCTGGGCTACGACGACCTGATCGGCCCGGCGGTGCCGGACGACTTCATCCCCCAGAAGGTCAAGGAACTCTGTAAAAAGGACGGGAAGCAGATCATCATGATCAATTCCCGCTATGCGGCTGCGGACAACAGCGAAAACGCCCAGATCGACCGGATCACAAAGATCACCAAGCAATTCGACCCCTCCTCCCAGGTGACGGGCGAGGGGGCTCTGACCAAGGACCTGGTTGAAATCGCGGACCACGACTTCACCGTGACGGGCTACATATCCGCCGTGCTGATGCTGGTGATCATCGCTTTGGTGTTCAAATCCGCCGCCGTTCCGTTCATTCTGGTATCGGTCATTGAGCTGGCCATATACATTAACCTCGGGGTGCCGTTCCTGACAGGCGAAACGATTCCGTTTATTTCCCCCATCGTCATCAACTGCGTGCAGATGGGCGCGACCGTCGACTACTCCATCCTGATGACCACGCGCTTCCAGGAGGAGCTGAAAGCGGGGAAGAGCCGCATGGAGGCGGTCCGGGCCGCCAGCGTCACTTCGTTCCCGTCCATCATCACCAGCTCGCTGGTGTTTTTCTGCGCGACCACGGGCGTTTCGTGGATCTCCCAGATGGGGATCATTTCAAGCATCTGCGCGATGCTCGCGCGCGGCGCCATCGTCAGCGCGGTGATCATCATCACCCTGCTGCCCGCCGTCCTTTACGTAACCGAGCCGTTCCTCCGGAAGCTGAGCTACCATTTTGACACCAACTGAAGATTCTTTCCGCAAAGGAGGTTTTTTACCATGAGAAAAAAGATCTGTTCCCGCGCAGGCCGGATCGGCTGCCTGTTGCTCGCCGTGATTTTTGCGGCGTCCGGGCCCACGGCGGCCGCGGCCAGCGGAGAATCGACCAAAAAGGACGAGACCGTCTACGTCAGCCTGAACGCCAGCGGCGGCGTGCTGAACACCACGGTCTCCGACTGGCTGCATTCCAACTCCGGCGCCGCCCGGGTCGCGGACCGGTCCAACCTGAAGGAGATCAAGAACGTAAAATCCTCGGAACAGCCCGTTCAAACCGGGGAAAGCCTGACCTGGTCCATGGCCGGCAGCGGCGGCAACGGGGCCGATATTTACTACCAGGGAACGACCGCCGCCGCGACGCCTTTGAAAATTTCCGTTTCCTACTCTCTGAACGGCAAATCTGTAACGCCGGAGGAAATCGCCGGAAAATCGGGCAAGGTGAAAATTCGGATCGATGTGAAAAACACCGACGCCCGCACCGTTTCCGTTAACGGGAAGAGCCTCGTGATGTACACGCCGATGACGGCGGTCGTGGCCGCCACCCTTCCGTCCGACACCTTCCGGAACGTTTCAGTCAGCAAGGGAAAAGTCATCTCCGACGGAAACAACCAGTTCGTCACGTTTCTCTGCATGCCGGGCCTCTCGGAAAGCCTTGACCTGAAAAACTGCGGCGTCGACGGATTCGACACGATCGACCTCCCGGAGAGCCTCGAAATCACGGCGGACGCGGCCAACTTCACCTTGGGCTCGATCGCCGTCGCGGCGACGCCGGAGCTGCCCGACGAGGACGACCTCGGCAGCGAGGGCAGCATCGACGACCTGAAAGACGACCTCGACAAGCTGGGCCAAATGCAGGACAATATCAATGAGGCCGACCCGGGCAAAGACATCCGTTCCCTGTTCACCAACCCGGACCGCACCGCGGCCGCGCGCCTGATCGTGGACGACGTGTTCGACTTTTACGACCTTGACACCGCCGCCCTGGACCTCCTGCCGAAATATGTGACCGATCAGAATATCAGCCTGTACGACCGCGTCACGTCGGACATCGACAAGGCAGACCTGAAATACGTGATGGACAACAAGGTCATCCGGGGGCTGAACGACCGCCTGACCGACCAGAATGTCGAGAAAGCCAAGACGCTGCTGGGGGATTACGACGACATCGAAACCTTCCAGATCGGCAAGCTGGACCGGGTGATCCACGTCCTGGACAAATACGATAAAAATTACGACCATCTGAACGACGCGATGAAAGACGCGAAGCACATCCTGAACCGCCTGGACGAAAGCGACGTCGACACGCTGGCCGCGCTGAGCGAAACGGACGTGCGAGACTCGCTCGCCAACACGCTGAAAAGCATGCAGGAGCTTTCCTCCTCCGGCCTGCTGTCCCCTTCGTTCCAGCTGAAGAACAACGATGTGAAGGCCCTGATGGAAGCAATTTTGAGCAATCATCCGGACTTGCTGGAAGAAGCCCTGGAAGGAAAGCTCTCCGCCATGGAAGACAAAAACGGCCTCATTCCGGTTTCTGACCTGCTCTCCATGCTGCAAAGCTCCGGGCTGGACAGCGCCGCGATCAATACCATTACGGCCAACATGACCGCCGCCGTCATGGGGGACCCTTCCTCCAACGCGGTGATCCCGCTGACGGATGTCCAATCCGTTTTAGGCCCCCTGCTAAGCAGCCTGCCGGCCGAGCAGCAGGCCGCGGTTATTCAGCAGCTCGCCGGAATGGCCGATGAAAGCGGGAACGTCGGAGTTCAGGACCTGCTCAGCCTTGCCGGTAGTCTGGGGCTTTCACTCGATGAGGGCACAACAGCCGAACTGGCCGAAAAGGTTCTGCTGCCGGAGGAGGAAGCGGGAGCACAGATACAGACGCTTCTTCAGGACGGCGATATCAAAGACGCTCTGCTTTCCGGCATGCTGGATTCTTCCACCATCTCCGGGCTGACGGATTCGCTGAACCGTCTGCTCTCAAGCTCCGCCAGCCTGAATTCGAGCCTGACAAAGCAGCTCGGCAGCGACTACGTTTCCAAGCTGACGGGCACCATGGCCAACATGGGCCACCTCAAGGGCTACATCGACGACCTTCAGGACGATCTCGACGATCTCGATGAAGATGACCAGGCGGACCTTGAGGATGATTTCGACGATGCAAAGGACCTGCTGCTGAACAAGGACGACATGGATTATCTGATCACCTGGGCCAAAAAGCTCAGAAGCATGAAGACCGACATGGACGGCAACACGGAGAACATCTCCATCCTGCGCGACCTGATCAATCTGAACGACGATCCGAAAATCAAGAATTTCCGCGCCACGGTGCCGGCTTTGCAGACGGATATGGACGACTCCAGACCGATTCTGGACGCGGTCAAGGCGGAACTTGACGAGCCGGCCAACAGCGCCAGCCTGCACAAGATGCCGGAGACGAGCGCGGTGCTGACCCGAATGGAAAACGACATCCGCAGGAACAGGGAAATCATGAATATTTTCCAGCTGACCACACAGCCGAACACGGTGTCGCTCTTTCAGGATACCTTCGCCAAGCTGGACGAATTCACGGAAAAGGGCACAACGGACAACATGCTCACCCTCCTGGATAAAAAGGACGCGTACACCGATCTGTCCGACCAGTACAAAATCTTTACCGAAGCCGCGGACGGCGCCGAGACCAGTGTGAAATTCGTCTATAAAACGGCCGAGATCAAAGAGCCTGAAAAAGCTGAGACAAAAGCGGTCCAGACCTCCGAATCCTCCGGCAGCTCCGGATCCGGTTCCGGATTCTGGGGACGGATCCGCTCCGCGTGGAATAATGCCGCGAGCACGATCAGCCGCCTGTTCTGAGGAATTGAAAAGCGGCGTAACACGGGCCCGGGCGGCCGGCATCAAAATGCCGGCCGCCCGGGCCCATTTCCACGCTCAAAAGCGCGGTATCTCTTTCCCTAGCTGACAACGACCGTTTCGCTGGCACAGCTGTTGGTCGTCGGATCGATCGCATAAATCCTCACCGTGCCCGCAGCGACCGCATGAATCTTACCGGTATCCCGGTCCACCGTGGCAATGGAGTCCGAGGATGAAATCCACAGCAATGTTGCCGCGTTTACCGTTACACCGTTCAGCGCAATACCGCTGATGGTATAGTCGGAACCAGCATTCATGGAGGCGGTCTGCTGTGGAAAAACCAATCCCACCGCACTGCTGGTAATGGTATGCGCCACGCTGGAGGTGCCGGAAACGGAAATCGGCAAAACCGCTGAAACCCAGTCGTCGGTCGCACCCTTCTTATACCAAAAGCTGACCGTCGTTTCGCCCGGGCTGACCGCCGTGACGACAACGCGGTTCTTGCTGTCGATGGAAGCGCATGCGACGGTGTCATCGCCAACGCCCAGATGCAGAACCCCGAAATAAGTGTCCGACAAATAGCTGCTGTTGGCCGCCAGGCTGACACCCGGCAGATTCACGGTGGAAACCGCGCTTTCCGCCGTCGTGGCGGAAGCCGTCATCACGGCCCACGTTCCGATCACAAAAACGGCCGTCAAGGCGGAAACCGCCAGTGGAATGAATTTTCTCAGGGATCGAATCCGGCTCATAGTGTTCTCCTCTCTGTCTTCCCGGTCACGCCTGCGCGACGTCTTCCTCATTGCCTTCAAAAAGTTCTCCGTCTATGATTTTAACAATTCTTTTGGCGCTGGTCGCAACATGCCGGTCGTGGGTAATCATGACAATCGTGTTTCCCATTTCGTTCAGCTGCTGAAACAGCTTCAGGACCTCCTCGCCCGTCGAGCGGTCCAGAGCGCCGGTCGGCTCGTCGGCAAGAAGAAGCTTCGGCGAGCCGACCAGCGCGCGCGCGATCGCCGTCCGCTGCTGCTGCCCGCCCGAAAGCTCGTTCGGCTTGTGTCCGGCTCGTTCCTTCATCCCGAGGAGGTCCAGCTTTTCCATGGAAAGGGCCTCCGCCTCCTTCCGCGACATTCCGCGGATCAGAAGAGGGATCATGGTGTTCTGCAGAACGGTATACTTCTGAATCAAATGATATTTCTGAAAAATGAAGCCGATCTGCTGATTCCTCAGAATCGTGAGCTGGGCATCGTTCATGCCGTTGACGTGGGACCCCGTCAGCCAGTATTCTCCCTCCTGAAAGCGGTCCATACATCCGATAATATTCATCAGCGTGCTCTTTCCGGAGCCCGATGGGCCGAGGATCGCAAGATATTCGCCGTCCATCACATCAAGGGAAATCCCTTTGAGTACTTCCAGCCTGTTTTCCCCCTGATTGTAGAATTTTTTAATCTGTTCCATCCGGATGATCTGTTCCAAACTTATTCCCCCGATGACACCCTACTCGGACAGCACCGCAACCTTTACGATCCCCTGCGTCCCGTCGCTGAGCGTTTTTTCTGTGATCTGCAAAATCATTCCCTTGGTGATGCTGGAAAAATCACGTGTCCTCTGAGTCATTTGAGCGGCCCCGGCCGTACCGCCGGAGCCTCCCGACTTTCCGCCCGACCCGGCCTGCGTCCTTCCGCTGCCTCCTGAAAACCCGCCGGCCGACGCACTGCCCTGCGCGTTCCCCTGCGAGCCTCCCTGTGAACCGCCCGTTCCGGAGGACCGCGAGCTTTCCGACCCGCCTTCGGCCAGGGTCAGTCCGACCGGGATCAAGAGCGTCTTGGTTTCACCTGTCAGGGCAATCAGGCCGGAAGATGAAGAATTTCCGCTTTTTTCCGACGCGGCGGACGAAGAGGCAGACGAAACCGCGGAGGAGGAATATCCTTTTCTGCTGGATGTTCTATTCTCAGCGCCCTTCAGGGTTCCGATGGCAAGCGTAACCTGATTTCCCACCACCGAAGTGACCTTGCCGACGATTTGAGTTCCTGCGGACTGATCTCCGGATAATGTTCCCGCCTGGACGCTTTTTTGATTCCCTTTGGAGCAGGCCGCGAGAGGGACCAGCAGCAAAGCCGCGCAAATCCACGCGCAGAACTTATGGGCAAATTTCATGGGGATTTCCTCCTATTCCTGTGTCAACGCTTCAATCGGCATCAAAGCCGCCGCTTTCCAAGCGGGGTAGAAGCCAAAAACAGTGCCCGTGCTGACTGCGAAGACCATCGAATAAAGCGCGCTGGCCGCAACCGGCTCGACCGTCATTCCACTCAGGCGCACAAGCGGGATCAGTGCAAAGCCTGAAACGACGCCCAGCAGGCCCCCAAAGACGCTGATAAAAGTCGCTTCCAGCAAAAATTGCAGCAGGATCACTTTTTTGGAGCTTCCCAGCGCTTTTAATATGCCGATTTCCTGCGTTCTCTCCTTGACCGAAACGAACATTACGTTCATAATCCCGATCCCGCCCACGATAAAGACGATGGCCGCTACGATCATCAGCAGCATGGACAGCGTTTTGGCGGAAGAGGTAGCCGACTCGAGCGTGCTGCCCGCATCCGTGACGTTAAAGGCGTTCTCCGACACACTGGAGTGGTTTTCCATGAGAACGGACTTGATTTCCGTTATTTTGTCGCTGACAGTGTTCACGTCGGAAGCGATCGCCATGATCTGCGGGTCCGCGTCTTTTCCGTAGATGTATTTAACCGCCGTCTGATAGGGGACAAAAATGGAGTCGTCTGGGCTGGTCCCGGAAGAGACGGAGCCCATCTCATTCAGGACGCCCACGATCTCATATTTTTTGCCCTCGATCGAGATGCTGTCGCCGTAGGCCGAATAGGCGCTGCCGAAGATGCTCTGCGCGACGGTATAACCGACGACCGCCACCTTGCTCTTGTCCTCGTCGTCCTCATCCGTTATGAATTCGCCCTGCAGCAGATCGAGATTGCACATATCCTGATAGGAGCTTTCCACCCCTACCACCGTCTCATCCGTCTCCTCGTCCAGCTCGCCGCCGTCCACGGAGCTGGTGTCGGACGTATACATGGAGACGTAGGAGAGGCCGGAGACCAGGGACTGGATATCCTCTTCATCCGTTGTCGTCAGCGTGACCGCTTTGCCGTTGGCACCCCCGCCGCCCATTCCGCCCGGCATCCCTCCGCCGAAGCTGCCTCCGCTTTTACGCGTGCTTCCGCCGCCGCCGGGCATTCCTCCGCCAGTCCCGCCGCCCGGCATTCCTCCGCCGGGAAATCCGCCGCCGCCCATCATGCCTCCCATCATCTGGTCCTGCATCTGGGCCGAAGTGCTTGCAGCCACGTTGATGGACCCCGCATTCAGGGTCTTATATTCGTTCTGCACCTCCACCTCACCGCCATGCCCGACGGCGATGACCATGATGATGGTCGCGGAGCCGACGATCACGCCGAGGGAAGTCAAAAATACCTTAAACTTGCTTTCCATGATATTGATCCAGACCAGATGCATGATTTCGCTCAAACGCATCTGGTTCATCGACAGTTTCCGCTTTGTCATTTGCTGCTCACCGTGCTTTCCGCCAGAACGGTCTCCCCTTTCTCCAGTCCGCTGGTAATTTCAACATTGGTCCCGTCGGAAAATCCCGTCTTCACCGTCTTTTTCGAGGTGCTGCCGTCGCTGTTTTTCACCAGCACGCTGGAAACGCCGTCCTGGAATGTAATCGCCCGGTCGCTGACATGCAGAACATTTTCCACCGCGTGCTGAACCATCGTCGCATCCGCGCTCATCCCGTCGTAAACCGTCCCGACATCCGAGACCTTTTCCGTGCTCTTCACCACAACCGTATAGGTGACGGAGGACGAGCCGCTCCGGGCGGGCTCCGCCGTGATGCTGTCCACCGCCGCGTCCAGCGTCTGATCGTCATAGGCGGAAAGGCTGATGGACGCCTCCTGGCCGACGCTTACATTGGTGATGTCATCCTCCGAAACGGAGACGGAAACGGAAATGGAATCGTTGCCGGAAATCGTCAGGATGGTTTCGTCCGCGGTGACGCTTTGCCCGCCCTTATAGGAAACACTCGCGACAATCCCATCGCACGGACTGCTGACAACGCCGTTGTTGGAAAGCGCGCTGTTGATCTCATCCATCTCATTCTGCAGCTTGTCATAGGAATCCTGAGCGACCGTGACGGCTTCATTGAGCTGGTTGACCGTCAGTTGGTAGGTACCCTCCGCGTTTTCCGCCGTACTCAGGTCCGTCTGCTCGGTCTGCTGCGCGCTGACGGAGGAAATCTCCGCGCTTTTCTGGGCTTTTTCCAGGTTATACTGATCCGTCTCCACGCTGGCCTTCAGAGACGTGACCTTATCGTCGATTTCCGTCTTCGACATTTCCGTGTCGTTGGATTTGTACTTATCTTCGAATGTCTCTTTATAGTCGTTGTAGGCGGAGGAATAATTGGTGTATTCCGCCGTATACTGCGCGACCTTGCTCTCCAGCGCCTGTTTCTGCGTGATCACCGTATTGGCGATGGTGTCGTAGTAAGCATCGTAGGAATCGCGTGCCTCGTCCAGCATGTCATCCCATTCGTCCTCGTCGTAGCCGTCGACCGTCGTGTCGCCCCTTTTCGCCGCGAGATACTTTTGCTCATCGGTGTCGACGGCGGATTTCAGGCTTTCATAGGTGCTGATGACGCTGTCATTGTCGTCCTCAAAATCGCTGAGCTGCGTCTCGTAGCTGGTCTTGCAGCTTTGGGCGTCATTCATCCATTTTTCAAGGTCCTGCAGCTTCCCGTAGTCCGCCGCCCAGCTTTTCTGCAGCGTCTCGTATTCGGCAAGGCTCTTCTGGTCGCTCTGCAGCGTGCTCTGAGCCGAAGAGATGTCATGGGCGATCTGAGCCTGCGTCAGTTCCCGCGTGATGGGCGCGGAGGTCGCCAGATATTTGCTCGCCTCGTAGGTGATTTTTGCGGTTTCCAGCTTCGCCTTCTGGTCGTTGAGCGCCGACTGGAGCGAAATTTTCGCTTCCTCCAGCTTCTGCCTGGTATCCGAGCTGCCGTCGGCCACGCTGTTCAGGTCGATCTGAAGAATGGGGTCCCCTTTTTTAACCGAAGTTCCGGACTTGACCAGAACGGAGCCAATCTCACAGTCAATGGGCAGAGCAACCGTTTCATCCTCCAAAGCCACCGTTCCGGATTCCGTCGTGCCGACCGTGACGTCGCCCTCGCTGACGGTATATTCCCGGTAAGACGTTTCGCTTTGAGAGGACTTGCCCTTCCAAAGCGTGAAAACTGCAATCAGAATTCCGACTGAAGCCACCACTCCGACGGTCACAAGGATGGCAATCCGCTTGTGCAGTTTAGCGAAATCCTTTACTGCGCCCATTTTCCCATGCATCACAGAACCTCCGATTCTTCCGATCCCTTAGTCTGGAATTTATTACTAATGTTACTGGAAGAATATGAGGAAAGATTGAAATGCAAATGAGAAAAACATGAAAAAAAGCCGAACCGTCCTTACGGTTCGGCTTTTTCTTTCTCCTGGCGGCAGGGGCCGTGAAGGTTCGGCAGGCAAACGGTGAATTTTGTCCCCTGACCGGGCCGGCTTTCCACTCTGATCTCTCCCCTGTGCCGTTCGACGATCCACTTCGCAATGGAAAGGCCCAGGCCGGAGGACCCTTTTCCCCTGGTCCTCGCCTCGTCAGCCTTGTAAAAACGGTCGAAAATATGCGGAAGGTCTTTTTCCGAAATTCCGATTCCGGTATCCGCGACCTCCAGCTCCACGCGCCCCTCCCTCTCCCGGCAGGAGATGGTAATGTCCCCGCCCGGCGGCGTGTATTTGATGCTGTTGTCGACGATCGCGCGCAAAGCCTGCTTCAAAAGGGCGTAATCCGCGGTCAGGAACACTTCGTCGTCGATCCGCTCGGTCAGCCGATGGTTTTCGTCGATCATTCGCGTCTCTTCCGCGATCTCCCGCATCATTTCGGTGACGCTAAACCGCTCGAAGCGCACATGCTGTGTCTTCCGGTCCGCGCGGGCGAGAAACAGGAGACGGTCCACCAGCTGCTGCATGTTGCCGGTCTCCTCAATGATCTTCTGAACGGATTCCTGAAGCACGTCCGGATTCTCGCTGCCCCACCGGCGGAGCAGGTTCGCGTAACCCGACACGACGGAAAGAGGCGTGCGCAGTTCGTGGGACGCGTCGGAAACAAAGCGGTTCTGCTTCTCATACGATTCCTGGATCCGGTCCAGCATGCCGTTGAACGTTTCCGCCAGCTCCCGGAACTCATCGTGGGAATCCACCGTGTCGATCCGCGTGCTCAGGTCGCTTGCCGTGATCGAGCGCGCCGTTTGGGTCATGTCGTACACGGGTCTCAGCATTTTGCGGATCAGCACTCCGCCGAATACGGCGGAAAGCAAAAGCAGCAGAACAATCAGCGCGATAAAAGCGCCGACCGACAGGCCGTTAAGGCCCGGATAGTCGCTGCTGACCACACGGATCATCAGATGCCGCGCAGGCGCGTTGACTCTTCGCACGGTATCCATATGCCCCGCCACATTGATGCCCGCATCGCCGTAGGAGGTGATGCGGCCCGTATCGGTATCTTTGATTTCAATATAGATCCGGTTCGCCTCGGCAAAACTTTTCAGTCCCGTTTCCGGGTCCGCGTCAAAATCCGAAGAACGGGAACCGAAAGGATTGTCCGGCTCCGGCAGTTTGGGCCTTTCATACCGCCCGGACACAAAGGAGGCGAGCTTGTCAAGATTTTGAGACCGCACGGCATAGGTCGTGTAGGCGCTGGTCAGGCCGACCACCACCGCGACCAGGATCAGGCTGAAAAGGAGCGTATAAACCGCCGCTGTCTTAAAGGCAAAGGGAATCCGGATCCTCTTTGCCTCGCGGCCGCGGCGGTGAAAAATTTTATATTTCATAAGTTTTGATAATATACCCCACACCCCGTATGGTATGGATCAGCTCGATGTGAAACCGGTAGTCGATCTTATTGCGGAGATACCGGATATAGACGTCCACCAGATTGGTTTCGCCGCTGAAATCGTATTCCCATACCTTTTCCATCAGTTTGTCGCGGGAACAGACGATATCGTGGTTTTCCATCAGGTAACAGAGAAGGTCAAACTCCCGCTTCGTCAGCTGGATCGGCTGGCCGTCATAGCCGGCCTCGCGGGTGGAACGGTCCACGGTAAGAAGGCCGATCTGCAAAACATTCCTTCTGCCGCCCTCTGCGGTCCCGTTCTTCTTCAGCGCGGCCCGCATGCGGGCGAGCAACTCCTCAATGGCGAACGGCTTGGTCAGATAATCGTCGGCTCCGCCGTCCAGGCCAAGCACCTTGTCGCTGACGGCGTCCCTCGCGGTCAGCATGATGACCGGCGTATCCGAAACCCTGCGGAATTTCTGCAAAACCTCCATGCCGTCCAGCCCGGGCAGCATGATATCCAGCAGGACCAAATCGAATTTCTCCTGCGTCGCGCGCTGCAAGCCGCGCAGCCCGTCGTATTCCTTTTCGACCGAATACCCCTCGTGCTCCAGCTCCAACTGCAGAAAACGCACGCTGTTCCGGTCGTCGTCAATGATCAGGACCCTGTTCCGAGCCATCTTCCTTCCCCGCTTTCGCCGCCTTACTATTTCAGCATAGAAGAAAAATATGAGGAAGATATAAAAAGGTTATGAAAATTACATGAGAAAAGTATCCTGCCCCGCCTGCAGCACATCCCCGCTGTCCGACAGGGAAAGCGTGCGTTCCATCAGCTCCTGCGCAAAAAGCTCCAGGAACCGGCTGTAGTCGTCCGCGGTAAACGACACCGCGGAAAGCACGGAAGTCCCTGCGGAAGCCGCCGCGGCCGTTCCGCTCTCCGCCGCCCCGGAGGGGACGGAAACGTCCCCTCCGGCATAGGACAGAACCTTTTCCACATAATTCTGCGTCTCGCTGAACGGAGGCACGCCGCCGTACTTGTCCACGTTTCCGCTGCCCGCGTTGTAGGCGGCGACCGCCAGCTTTGCGTCGCCGTATTTTCCGAGCAGCGAGCCGAGGTACTTCGCCCCTCCCATGATATTCTGCTCCGGATCGAACGAATCCGTCACGCCGAGGGATCTCGCCGTCGACGGCATTAGCTGCATGATCCCCTGCGCGCCGCAGCGTGAAACCGCGTCCGCCTGAAACCCGGATTCCGCCTTCGCAACCGCCTTCAGCAGATTTTCCGGAACGCCGTACGTCCGGGAAGCGCGATCAAAAATATCGTCCAGCCCCTGCCCGCCGCTCACCGCGTTTTTCAGCGCGGCGGCAAAGCCGCCCGTCCCGGAACTCGTCCGGGCTGCCTGGACCGCCCGTGCCGTCTGGCACCGGGCGGAGAAAACCGCTTCTGTTTTCATTTGGAAATTCCCTCTTTTTCCCGCTCTTTTTTCTTATCATACCTTAATTTTTCCCAAAAATCAATGGCGCGGGCGGGATTTCTTCCTTTCACTGCAAAACGGCTCTCCACATAGTATGAATCAGACGTTCATTCTGAAAAAGGGGGAACCGGAAATGTCTTTCGGAATCGCGCTGGCCGGCGGCGGCATCCGGGGCGCGGCGCATGTGGGGGTCCTTCTCGCTCTGGAGGAAAACGGCCTGTGCCCGGGATCCGTCGCGGGCACCAGCGCCGGCGGAATCGTGGCGGGGCTCTATGCAGCCGGTCTTTCCGCGGCCCGCATGAAAGAGATGGTCCTCAAATTTTCCGGCGGCGGGGCGGAGTTCTTCGACCCGGATCTCTCCGGGCTGGCCACCATGATCCCAAGCCTTCTGGTCCGCAGGACCTCCGGCTTCTCCGGGCTGCTGAAGGGAAACCGTCTGGAAAATTATCTGTACCGACTGACAGAAGGGAAATTCCTTTCCGAATCGCGCGTCCGGGTCGTGATCCCCAGCGTGGACCTCTGTTCCGGCGACACCGTCGCCTGCACCAATACATTGAAGGGGATCCGCCCGCTCCGCCGGGTCAGGTGGACGGACCGGATGCGCTTTTCCGAGGCAATGCGCGCCACCGCGTCGCTGCCCGCCGTGTTCCGGCCGAAGATCATCGACCACATGTGCCTGGTCGACGGCGGCGTGACCGACGTCCTGCCGGTCGACCTGCTGATCGCGGCCGGGGAGCGGAACGTCCTCGCGGTGGACGTTTCGGAGGATTACAAAATGCCGGAAAACATCAGCCTGATCGAGGTGGCGTCGCATTCCCTCGCGATCATGGAAACCCGCCTGCGCGAGTGCGTCACGCGCGGGGAGAAAATGCTTCTCGACCCCGACCTGCCCGAAACCGACGGGGTCTTAAACCTCCGCCAGATGCCCATGTGCATGGAGGCCGGGTACCGCGCCGCCAAACGCGCAATGCCCCGCATCCGGAGCCTGTTCGCATAGAAAAAAAGAGGAGCCGCTGTCAGCCGGCTCCTCTCTCGTTTTAATTTATTCACGGACCGGATGCTCCTGCAGGTACCGCAGCGCGGAATGCGCGGCGTTCGCCCCGTCGGAAACCGCCGTCACGATCTGGTACAGCGCCTTTTTCCGCAGGTCCCCGGCGGCAAACACGCCCGGAAGCGGCGTTTCGCAGGTTTCCGGCGCTTCGACGAAGCCGTCTTTCAAAGGGAGAACGCCTTCCAGCAGGCGGGTGTTCGGCTGAACGCCGATGGACACGAAGACGCCGTCGACATCCAGGACCTTCCCCTTTTCTCCGCCCCGGTCTTTCAGGACCAGATGTTCCACCTTCTGGGAGCCCTGGATCTCCGCGGCCTGATACCCATACAGGAACTCGATGTTGCCGCGTTCCCGCGCCCGTTCGCTCAGGTACTCCATCGCGCGGAGCTTTTCCCCGCGCACGACGACGAGGACTTTTTTGCACAGGCCGGAAAGCTCGACCGCGTCGCCGATCGCCGTGTTGCCGCCCCCGATCACCGCGACCGCCCGGTTCCGGAAGAAATTGCCGTCGCAGGTCGCGCAGTAGGAGACGCCCCGGCCCGCAAATTCCTGTTCCCCCGGCACGTTCAGCTTTCTGCGCTCCGAGCCCTGCGCCAGAATGACGGCTTTCGCCCGATATTCGTTCCCCGCCGCGCGCACGGCCTTCACCGCCCCGGAAAGCTCCAGTTTCTCCGCGCTTTCCTCCACGATCCGCACCCCGGCGGAGCGGACATGCTCCAGCAGCCTTTGCGCCAGATCGGACCCGTAGATCGTGGAAAAGCCGGGGTAATTCTCCACGACATTGGTGTAAGCCACCTGCCCGCCCTGTGCGGGACCCGTCAAAAGCACCGTCGAAAGCCCCGCGCGGGCCGCATAGATCGCCGCGGTCATTCCCGCCGGCCCGCCGCCCGAAATCAACACGTCATACAGCATATCCCGCACCCCGCATCCGTCAAAATTCCGCTTCCGCAGCCGTTACAGACCGGCTTCGATAAAAGGCTCAAGCTCCGCCGGCGTCACGGTCGGTTCAAAGCGGCGCACGCTCTCGCCGTCGCGGCCGATCAGGAATTTTGTGAAATTCCACTTGATCCCGTTCCCGGTCAGATTGTCCGGGTAGTGCTCCTTGATGACGCCGTAAATGACCTTTCCCATTTCCTTGTCAAGCTCAAACTCCTGAAACGGCGCCTTTTCCTTCAGCCAGGTGTAAAGTGAATCCGCTTTCGGGCCGTTGACGTCGATTTTTGAGAAAAGCGGGAAGGTCACGCCGTAATTCAGCTTGCAGAACGAAGAGATCTCGTCGTTGGTTCCGGGGTCCTGCTCCAGAAACTGATTGCACGGGAAGCCGAGGATCACCAGCCCGCGGTCCTTATAAGTCTGATAGAGCTTTTCCAGCCCTTCATACTGCGGAGTAAAACCGCATTTGCTCGCCGTGTTGACTACCATCACCAGCTTGCCTTTGTAATCGGAAAGGGAAACCTCGTTCCCTTTTATGTTTTTTGCTTTAAAATCATACAGGCTCATTTTACTCCAACCTTTCTTTATGGCGATTTGTTATTGTTTTCCTGTTTCTGTTCTTACTATACCACGGGAAAGGCGTTTTGTAAATAGTAATAATTATTATTTTTTATTTTTAATCCTTATCTTAATGCCAGGATCACGCATAAAAGCAGAATTTTCCGCAAAATCATTGCGTTTCGTACTATTTTAGACTAATTAAACAAATAGTAAAACACAAAGGGATTCCTTCTGCGATTTACTGTTGTTTGCCTGCGGCCCGGTGCCCCTTAACCTAAATTTCATCAATTAATCTACTTTTGCGCTCAGGCCGCGCGGGGCTGATCTTTTGCGGGCCTAAGGCCCGGTGGCTCTTAACCTTTTATTTCTTCTATTTTCTTTTTCTGTCCAGGCCGGACTGGCCCCGCCTTTCTGATATAGCAGAAAGGCGGCAAAGACTATGCAGGGGGACTTCAACTTCCCGTCGGGAGGGGCACCTAAACGTCCCCCTGCACCCCGGCACCTGTCATGAAGAACAGTTTTGTTATCAAGCCAGAGCTTCCCATTGAACGATTCCCAATCTTACGCCGTATGTAAAAAGGTAATTTTCTGAAAATTTTCAGCTTTTAGGTAAATACTCTGTGGCTTTAATTTTTCAGCCCCCGTCGTCAATGAAAAGCAGTTGTTAGAAGAACAGAAAAAATCTTCTTGACGGCTCCCGAGGGGTGTTAGGGGGACCATCCGGTCCGGACGTGCCTACGGCATACCCGGCTGAGAAGACATCGTTGCTTCCCTGTTTTTTCGCCGCTCCGGGAAAGGAAAGCGTAGATGCAGCGGTACGCTGCCCCCCACCCGTACTTTGCTTCCTTTCGGGCAGGCTGAGCATGCATGCGTGTTTTCCACTCAGAGTTTGCTGAGTGAAAACCAAAGGTGAGTGCAAGACTGCTTCTGACTACTATCCTTAGTCATGATCCGCCGTAGGCGAGTAAGACGCTGTGCGTCCCCGCGCGGCCTGAGCGCAAAAGAGAAAATAAGAAGAAATAAAAGGTTAAGAAGCACTGGGCAATAAGAACTTAGAAAGCTATAAAATATAAAATCGAATATTGCCAGTTGAATTTTGGTAAATTCAGGATTATAATGGATGTGCAAGGTAAATAAAAAACGCAATGCAGGGATGGAGTGGTAGGACACTTCACCCCCTGCATACGGAGAGCCACCCTCCATACACCACGGAATTCACCGCGCATTGCAGGACTTATTATACTTCCTTTTTCTGTTTTTGTACAGAGGTGAGGAAGGATGATCCCCCGTCCTGATTGCGCGCGCGCCGGTGTATGGAATGACCAGATTCCGTACCGGCGCTTTTTGTTTCCTTGCGGGCAACGATGACGTTGCATCCAACGGCCCACCGTTCAGCAAACAGTGAAATAATCGGCTGAGACAGGTGGGACGGAGGCAGGAATCTCCCGACGGCACATTACGCCACTTTCAAAACCCCGGTTTCCAAAGCGTTGGGGAAAAAGCTGATGGACAGCTTTCCCTGAGCATTGGCCGCCGCAGGCGCGAACGGGCCGAATGGCCTGGGAGATTCCCGGAACCGTCCTGCCAAACCAAACCGCGAATTTTCACCGTTCTGTCCGGCAGGCCGAAGGGTGCGGCGACACGCCGCCCGCCGGCGAAACAGACGTGTGTGAGAAAAAACTGTGGAAAAAGCAATTCAACCCCTACCGTACCCGGCGCGCGCGGAGCGTTTTGCCGGCAAAACAGGGAGCGGAGCGCCTTACCTGATGGCGCTCCGCTCCCGATTTTTTCGCTAAAGCCGCAAACAGAAAAACAGGGCGCTCCCTTCGGGAGCGCCCCAGGGAGCGGCGGGCCTACCGCTCAAAATCCGTGCCGCCGAACTCGGAAAGCGTGAGTCCCCTGTTGTGGTCGAGCGCCCACTGGATGCTCCAGCTGTTGCAGAACAGCAGCAGGTTGCTGCCGCGCACGTCCTGCACCCGTTTCGTGTCGCTGGTCAGGTCGAGCGCCTTGAGGTCCAGGTCCGTGTTTTCGATCCAGCGGATTTCCTCATACGGCAGCGGCGACATGCGGATTTCCACATTGTATTCGTTTTTCAGCCGGTACTGGAGCACGTCGAACTGAAGGGTGCCGACCACCCCGACCACGACTTCCTCCAGGCCGGAATCCGGCTCGTGAAAAATCTGGATCGCGCCTTCCTGCGCGATCTGGGTCATCCCCTTGACGAACTGCTTCCGCTTCATGGTGTCCACCTGCTGCACGCGGGCGAAATGCTCCGGCGCGAACGTCGGGATTCCCTCGAAGCGGAACGGCTTGTCAGCCGCGCAGAGCGTGTCCCCGATCGAAAAGATGCCGGGATCGAACAGGCCGATGATGTCCCCCGCGTACGCTTCCTCGATGATCTCGCGGTCCTGCGCCATCAGGTGCTGCGGCTGCGCGAGCTTGACCTTGCGCCCGCCCTGCACGTGGGTGACCTCCATGCCCTTTTCAAACCGGCCGGAGCAGATGCGGATGAAGGCGATGCGGTCGCGGTGCGCCTTGTTCATGTTCGCCTGGATCTTGAAGACGAACGCCGAAAAATCCGGATCGAACGGGTCGACCACGCCGGCGTCCGACTGGCGCGGCAGCGGCGGGGTGGTCATTTGCAGGAACTCCTTCAAAAACGGTTCCACGCCGAAATTGGTCAGAGCGGAACCGAAGAAGACCGGCGAGAGCTTTCCCTGCCGCACGGCTTCCAGGTCGAAGCCGTCGCCCGCGCCGTCCAGCAGCTCCACGTCGCCGCGCAGCTTTTCGGCAAAATCCGCTCCGATCCCGTCCCCAAGCCGCGGGTCGTCCAGAGCGATTTCGGTGGACCGGACCTCTTTGGACTCAAAAACGGAATCGCTGTTCGCGTGAAAGATCAGAATCTTTTTCGATTCCCGGTCGTAAACGCCCTGGAATTCCTTCCCGGAGCCGATCGGCCAGTTGACCGGGCAGGTCCGGATGCCGAGGACGTTCTCGATCTCCTCCATCAGGTCGAACGGGTCGCGGGCGTCGCGGTCCATTTTGTTGATAAACGTGATGATCGGGATGTGCCGCAGGGTGCAGACCTTGAACAGCTTGCGCGTCTGCCGCTCGACGCCCTTGGAGGCGTCCAGCACCATCACGGCGGAATCCGCCGCCATCAGCGTGCGGTAGGTGTCCTCCGAAAAGTCCTGGTGTCCCGGAGTGTCCAGGATATTGATGCAGCACCCGCCGTACTGGAACTGCATCGCGGAAGAGGTCACGGAAATTCCCCTTTGTTTTTCGATTTCCATCCAGTCGGAAACCGCGTGCCGCTGTGCCTTTTTTCCCTTGACGGACCCGGCCAGCGCAATCGCCCCGCCGTACAGCAGCAGCTTTTCCGTCAGAGTCGTTTTGCCCGCGTCCGGGTGGGATATGATGGCAAAAGTCCTTCTTCTGCCGATCTCGCTTCGATAGTCAGACAATTGATTTCCTCCAGCCTGTGCAATAGTATTCTTATTTTAAGACTTTCCGCGCAAATAATCAAATGGCAGAGCAAAATATTTTACTCCGCCGTTTTGCGGCCGCGCGCCTTTTTCGACGGATTGAAGCCATTGAAAACACGATTGCAACATGATAGAATAAAGCTATCCCTGAAGCAGTTTTGGAGGAAAGATATGAACGGAGCAAGCAGCATCAATCCATCCCGTCAGGTAAAAATCACGGCGGACAGCACCTGTGATCTTTCCGACGCCGTTTTAAAAAAATACGACATCGACCTCATTCCCCTGTATGTTACGCTCGGGGAAAAATCCTACCGCGACAAAACCGAGATTTCTCCCGAGGATTTGTACGCGTATGTCAGGCAGACCGGAAGGCTCCCGAAAACCTCGGCCGTCACGGTCAAGGACTACCTGGACCGGTTCACTCCGTACAAGCTGGCGGGCAGAAGCGTGATCCACTTCACCATCAGCAGCTCCATGTCCGCCTGCTACCAGAACGCCGTCAACGCGGCGAACGAGCTGGGAAACGTGCGCGTGATCGACAGCGCGAACCTTTCCACGGCAATCGGGCAGCTTGCCGTCCGCGCGGCGGAGCTCGCCGCGTCCGGGCTGGACGCGGACCGCATCGTTCACGCCGTGACGGACCTGATCCCCAAAGTGGAGACCAGCTTCGTGATCGACACGCTGACCTACCTGCACAAGGGCGGCCGCTGCTCCGCCGTCGCCGCGCTCGGCGCCAACCTGCTCTCGCTCAAGCCCTGCATCGAGGTGCGGGACGGCGGGATGGTCGTCGGCAAAAAATACCGCGGCAGCCTGGAAAAATGCCTTGCCGCCTATGTGTCGGACCGCCTCCGCGGCCGGTCCGACATCGACTACCGGCGGCTGTTCGTCACGCACTCTTCCCTGCCGCCGCGCCTTGCGGACACCGTCATCCGGCAGATCGGCAAGCTGGCCCCGTTTGAGGAAATTATTGAAACGGACGCGAACAGCACGGTCTGCACCCACTGCGGGCCCGGCACGCTCGGAATCATTTTCCTGAGAAAATAGACCGAAAAACATATAAAAACGCGCCCCGAACGGCTTTCTTGAGCCGAACCGGGGCGCGTTTTCAGGCATCCTCATCGTTCCGAAAAGCGTAAAAATTACCGGTACGGTTTTCTGCTGTCGGTCAGGCCGACGAGATAATCGACACTGGTTTTATAATATTGCGCAAGCTGAATCACAACGTTCAGCGGAATTTCCCTCTCCCCGCGCTCATATTTGGAGTATAAGGACTGATCGCACATCAGATACTCCGCCACCTGCCTCTGGGTCAGGTCATGGTCCTCCCGCATATCGCGTATTCTTAATCTCATTTTCATCACCAAGGAAAGTATATCTTAGGACTATAAGTCCTATTGACGTATTGGACTATTTGTCCTAAAATGATATAGGGGTGATATGGAAATGGCGGATTATCAAAAAATGTACGTCAGATTGTTCAACGAGGTGACCGATGTGATCGAGGAGCTGCGGCAGGCCCAGAGGGACACGGAGCAGCTGTATCTCAACAGCGCCGGTTCCGAACCGCTGATGCTGAACACAGGGAACAAGAAGCAGGCGGGACAATAAAACAGGGCGTCCTCCAAAAAAATTGGAGGACGCCCTGTCCCGGTACGGCCGGAAGCGGCGCTTTATCCTTTCGCCCTTGCGCTGACCGGGATGCGGATGGCCCGGCTGACCGGCTTCCAGGCCGCCACGGAAATCCCGAAGTCCACCATGCTGTGCACCAGCCCGCCGAGGCCGACCAGAAGCAGGACGGAAGTGACGTATCCGCTTGAGTAGGTCGCGCTGGAAAGCTGGCCACCGAAGAAGAAAAGCGTCACGACGGCCACTTCGCACGCGGCGTGGATCACACTGAGGAAAAAGCCGAACAGAAAACTGCCCGCTGAAAAAGTCATCTGGGCCGGATGCTTTCTGAGCATCACCGCGCCGATCAGAGCAAACACGATGTGGCTCAGCGCGCGCAACGTGATCACCAGCGGCAGGCCGGACAGGAAAAAGCCAAGCGTCGTGCCCAGCGTGACCGCCGCCGCGACTCCCGGCGAGATGAACATGGCCAGGAAGATCGGGACATGGCTGGCCAGCGTGAACGAAGCCGGACCGATCCATATCTTCGGGAAAGTCATCGGGATGACGATCCCGACGGCGCACAGCAACGCCGCGATGGTCATGGTCTGAATCGATTGGGTCTGAGTTTTGCGGTTCATGGAATCTCACTCTCCTCATCCGATCCCCTCCGCGGGAATCGTCAGTCTTGATACGTGTCTTTACACATGTTAAGACAATATTACCAGAAGAGCGGCGAAAAGTCAAGTCCCGCTTTACTCGCGCTCAAACAGGATCGCTTCCTGCTTCAGCTTTTCCAGCACGCGCCGGTACGCCTCCTCATTCGGGCAGGAGATGGTGTGAAGGTGCACGCCGCCCGTGAGGTCGCACAGCGGCAGCGCCCGCCCCTTTTCCAGCCGGCGGAGGAAATCGTCCGCGTCAAACCTGGAAAAGACCTGCAGCCGCCCGGATATCTGGCCGTAGACGGCGTGCTCCACGATCACGTCCAGCACTCCGCAGCCGTTGTCCACCACGGCGTACAGCTCGCGGGCGATCCCGTCCCGGTCATGCCGGCAGGCGATGGTCCTGACCAGTTCCCCCGGCCTGGTATCCGCGCTTTCCAGAAGATAGCCCCGCGGCGTCGCGGTGATCGGCTGGTTTGCCGCGCGCAGGAGCGCGATATCCCCGACGATCACCTGCCGGCTCACTTTCAGTCTTTCCGCCAGAGTTCCCGCGCTGACGGGCTTGTCGCCGCTTTTCAGCAGCTCCAGAATATTCTCTCTGCGTTCCAATGGATTCACCGCCGGTCACTCCTTTTTCTTTCATTCCTTATTGCTTAGGTTCACAGGTCCCTCATAAACAGTGACGCAGTTGCGCCCGCGTTCCTTTGACTGGTAAAGCGCCTGATCCGCCATGCGCATCAGCTTGTCCAGAGTCTGCCCAAGAAAATCCTTTCTAGCGATGCCGATACTGACCGTGATATGGAATTTTTTCTGACGATAACAAAAATCGTACTTCTCCATGCTCTTCCGCACCGTTTCCGCATCGCTCCGAACCTCGTCGTCGCCAAGGCCCGACAGCAGGGCCGCGAACTCCTCTCCCCCGACCCGCGCGATCAGATTCCCGCGGGGAAAGGCCCCTTTCAGAATCTCGCCGAAGCCCTGAATGACCCTGTCTCCCATCGGATGGCCGAATTGGTCATTCACATTCTTGAAATAGTCCAGATCCATCATCAGGAGGTGGACCGCGCCGCCCTTTTCCTCCGATTCCAGCATTCGCTTCTGTCCGATCTGGAGAAAAGCCCGCCGGTTGCCAAGCCCGCTGAGTTCATCTGTCATGGCCTGCCGCTTTAGGTCTTCATTCAATTTGTAGGTCTCCGTAACATCGCGGACGGTTTTAATCCTCCCCTGCGTTCCACCGCGGCCGTCAATATTCTTTGTGCTGATTTCGTAATATCGCTTTTCCCCGTTGAATCTGATCCTGACGATGCGGGTTTCCGGGTCCAAAAGACCTTCCATGAGCTTCGGATGCCGCCGGAACAGCGCGGGAATCTGTTTGTCCGTAAGGCTGATATCCAATTTTTGAAATAAATTTTTTGCGCTTGTGTTGTAATCGATGATTTTGTTTTGCCGGTTCATCAGCAGAATCGCGTCTCTGCCGGATTCGAACACCCTGCTTCTTGCGATGGATTTGGTTTCAAGGAAATCATACTTCTGGATCGCCAGAATCACCATGACGCAGGTGGCGGGGAGGCACAGCGCCATATAATCGAGGTACATTCCCAATGGTTTAAAAAACGAAAGGACCAAACCGGTAGCCGCGAAGAAAGAAGCACCCGTGATCAGGCTGATTTTCCCTTTCGCATTTTCCTCCGTTTGAAAAGAGTCGTACAGAAACAGACCCAGCGTAACCAGAATCATCATCATGGAGTGAACCGCCTGGACATAGTTCCAGGGTCCGGGCTCCTTTATCATGCGCAGCGCGCCCGATTCGGTGACAAAACTGAGGGAGGCAAAATAAAGATGGTGGTGATCGTTGGTGAACCTCAGCACCAGCGTGACAAGCGGAACGATGTAGATCGCCGCAAGCCATATTTTTTTATGGCGGGTATAATATCCGGTATACATCAGTCCGACCGTGAGCCACAGCGCGGAAACGAACGGGATTCCGATATATTCCACCCGGTTCCAGAACAGGATCTGACGAATGCTGTCAGAGTTCAGTTCCATCGCATATCCGACAATATAGAAACAAACCGCAAAACATAAGAGTACGGCCGTACGCGCATAATCCGAGTCATTCAAAGATGTGATATGGGCACTGGAATAGACCGCCGCTACAACCATGAAAAAAAAATACAAGCTGACGACGTCGACAAGAATCATGGAAAATTCCTCATTCCGCCTTACCTGCGACCGGCACCGCCGCCTCTCCGGTCCGAGGTTGGGCGCGATGGCGCCGGGACATTGCAGTCAGGACAAAAAAATATCCGAGAGGCACAATTACTCCCGGACATTAACGATTATCATCCCAAACGTTTACAAAGGAATCCATATCAAAAGCCCATTTTGCTTAATGGAAACGAAGAATCATGATAATCTGCCTTTGCCCATTAAATTTATCATGATTATAACATCAACGGAATGTTTTGTAAACTTAGAACAACGTTTTCAACCTGTTCACAGCCCTGTTTCTTTAGATATTCCGCCAGTGCCGGTGAGACAAAGGTTTCCCTTTCAAGTTTCCGGTCGGTTTCCCGAATCCGCTTTATGGAGTAAGCGGATTAACAGATGCCATTCTGACGGTTGAACTCGTTGAGCAGACAGTGGACCTCCTGAGCCGATCTGCAACTCAGGGCACTTTGAACCAGAGCGCTGCATGCTTCCTTACTTTGCCTATGAATCAAATACTTTATTTTTGGAATCATTCCCGCCGGCATGCTGATCTCGTCGATGCCCAAGCCGATATGAAGTGAAACGGCGGCAGTTTCCGCACCCATATTTCCGCAGATTCCAACGGGGATTCCGTTTGCATGGGCCGCGTCGCTGACACGCTTTATCAGCAACAGAACGGCAGGATTACAATAATCGTATAAATAAGACACCTTTTCGTTGCCTCTGTCGGCGGCAAGCGTGTATTGAATCAGATCGTTCGTTCCAATGCTGAAGAAATCGGCTTCTTTAGCCAGCACATCGGCCATAATCGCTGCGGATGGCACTTCAATCATGATGCCGGTCTTTATCGATTCATCAAAAGCGATCTGTTCGGCTTTCAACTGCGCCTTCGCATTCTCAAGGCAGTCCTTCGCGGCCCGAAGCTCTTCCAGCCCCGAAATCATAGGAAACATAATTTTCAGCTTTCCATAGGCGCTGGCTCTCAAAACAGCTCTGAGCTGTACTGAAAAAAGGTCTTTCCGGGCAAGGCAGAGCCGGATTGCCCGATACCCCAGAAACGGATTGCTCTCGCGGGGAATCGGGATGGATTTTACCGGTTTGTCGCCTCCTGCGTCAAGGGTGCGGATCATAACCTCTTTGTTGGAATAGGCCTGGACAACTTTTTTATATTCCAGGAATTGGTCTTCTTCGCTTGGAAGTTTATCCCGGTTAAAGTACAAAGCCTCTGTCCGGAAAAGCCCCACGGATTCACTGCCCTGCCGGATGGAAAGGTCCGCATCCAGCCCCGACCCGATGTTTGCGCCCACTATCAGCCGATAGCCGTCCTTTGTTACGGCGCTTTGGTCCTTATATTTTTCTAAAATCTTTTTTTCTTCAATTTCGGCTTCCATCTTCGCCTTGTAGGCTGCGACGGTAGTTTCATTCGGAAACAGAATACAGGTTCCCCGCTCTCCGTCGACGATCACTTCGTCCCCGTCATCGACCATGTCCGTTAAGCCCGCTATTCCCACCACGGCGGGAATCCCGAGCGACCGCGCAAAAATAGAAGTATGAGACGTCGCCCCGCCCTTTTCCGTCGCAAACGCCAAAATCACATTTTTATTCAGCTGAACGGTATCGGAGGGAGACAGATCTCTTGAAATCAAAATGATCGGATTCTGAATATCCGATAAATCCGGCCTGTCTCCGCCGGATAAAACCGCCAGAAGCCGGTTGCCGGCATCTCTTACATCAGCGGCGCGTTCCCGCATATAGGCGTTTTTCATAGCTTCAAAGACAGCCGCAAAACGTTCTGTGATTTCACCAGTCGCTTTTTCGGGAGAGTACCGCTTCTCACGGATCAGCTTTATGATTCCGGGGGCAAACGCGGGATCCGCAAGAATTCCTTTTTGCCCTTTCAGCACGCCGATTTTGTCCTTGCCAATGGAATCGGCGGAGCGGCGGATAATTCCGTCCAGTTCCAAAGCGGCCTGCTCAACCGCTTTACGCAGACGTTCGATCTCCGGCTCGATCTGTGTCTCATCGAGGAATGGATTTGGATCGGTTCCCTTATTATGAGAAAGGAGCCGGACTTTCCCGATCCGAATCCCTTCGGAAACACCGATGCCCCGTACAGTCTTTTCCGTCATGGACTCTCCTCCATATACTTTTCCGTCACTGCAGTTCGATTTTAATTGCTCACTCGCCGAAATTTGTTTCAAACAGTTTTTCCACCACCGCCATGGCTTCCGTTTCATCGCGCCCTTCTACGACGACTTCAACAATTTCACCCTGTTCAATGCCTAAACTCATCAATCCCAAGATGCTCTTGGCGTCCGCTTCTTCCTGTCCCGGCTTTCCCAGCATAATACGCGATTGAAACGGGGTTGCCTTTTCCATTAACACCTGTGCGGGCCTCAAATGGAACCCTTCCGCACAGTTCATAACAAAGTTCTTAGTAAGCATATTTTCGATTCCTTTCCGCACCTGGCTCAACTTGGTTACGCCTCGACCGATTCAATCAAAGAAAGGATATCGTCCGCGGTCACAGCCTGCTCCAATCTTTCCCTGAAATCTTCATGCATGAGTTTTTTAGAGAGGGCAATTAAGATTTTCAAATGATCATTGCCCGCATTTTTTTCCGGAACTCCGATCAAAAACACATTGCTGACTTTCTTGCCATCGAAAGAATTCCAGTCCACCGGCTTTTTCAGCTTTGCGAAGGCAACGCAGGGCTTTCTTACGCCATCCGATTTTCCGTGCGGAATAGCAACGCCGAATCCGATCCCGGTGGTTCCTTTGCTTTCGCGTTCGCGAACGGCGGAAAGATATTTTTCCCTGTCTAAGATATAACCTCCACGGAACATCCCGTCGATCATCGCTTCCACTGCCGCATCGCGATCAGCCGCGGCAAGATCTAAAAAAATGATATTTTTGTCCATGATATCGGCGATATTCATAAAAGCCCTCCACAGTTCTCATCAGCTTATTCCATGATACGGCCTCGTATCAGAGCGATACGGAGCCGTATTTATGACTTTGTCACCCGGTTACTTTATCTTTCTTCAATACCAAAACAAGCAATGCAGTTACAACCGCGCCGATCGCGATGGCCAGCAGATACAGGAAGACATTGCTCACAGCGTTCGGAATCAGCATAACGAACAATCCGCCGTGGGGCGCACGGAGCAGGCATCCGAAAGCTTCCGAAAGCCCGCCGGCGATTGCCGACCCGATCATGCAGGAAGGAATGACACGGAGGGGGTCCGCTGCCGCAAACGGAATAGCACCTTCCGTAATAAATGAAAGGCCCAGAACCAGGGCTGCCTTTCCGGCTTCTCTCTCTTCGTTGTTAAACTTTCTTTTGGAAATAAAAGTGGCGATTGCGAGACCCAAAGGAGGGGTCATGCCGGCAGCCATAACGGCTGCCATCGGAGCATAGACGCTGCTTGCAATCAAAGCGGTCCCGACAGTATAAGCCGCTTTGTTGATCGGGCCTCCCATATCGGTAGCCATCATGGCCCCCATGATCACACCCAGCAGAATTGCGTTGGCCGTACCCATGTCCTTCAGCCATGCAACCAGTGCGTTCATCAGCATAGTGAACGGAGTCCCGATGACAAAGACCATCAGCAAGCCAACCACCAGCGTTGAAATAAAGGGAATGATCAGGATCGGTTTGAGGCTTTCAAGGCTTTTGGGAAGACGCAGTTTGTCTCTCAGGAGTTTTGAAATATAACCTGCGATAAATCCCGCAAAAATGCCGCCTAAAAAACCCGCGCCCAGAGTCGAGGAAAGAGCGCCGCCGATTAATCCGGGGGCCAGGCCGGGACGGTCCGCGATGGAGAACGCAATATAGCCGGAAAGAACCGTCACCATCAGCCCCATTGCCGAATCGCCGATCGTTTTCAGCCCCCATGCCAGCGTTCCGGTTTGCTTAAACGCATAAATCCCGAACATGAAAGAACATGCGATCAGCAGGCCGCCAGCAACGACAATCGGAATCATGAAGGAAACGCCGGACATCAAGTGCTTGTATGGACCTGTCCTTTGGGCGGACCTTTCCGCCTTGATTTTCTGTACATTTTCTACATAGTTTGCAGTCTCCGATCCCGTTTCTACGGATTTCGCATCCATGGCAAGAGCCCTTTCGATCAGGGCATTTGGATCTTTGATTGCCGCGCCCGCTCCCACTCTTACAACGGGCTTTCCTTTGAACCTTCCCTCGTCGGCATCCATGTCGGCGGCCACGATAATTGCATGTGCCTCGGCAATTTCCGCCGGGGTCAGCTCGTTTTCCACTCCGACAGCTCCCCGCGTCTCAACCTTGATTGGAACACCCTTTTCCTTCGCCGTCTTTTGAAGCGACTCAGCCGCCATATATGTATGCGCTATTCCGGTTGGACAAGCTGTTACCCCCAAAAGCTTTTTCATAAAAAATCCTCCCTTTATAAATAATATATCAGAAAGCGCTAAATTGAAGTAACAGTTACTTTTTCAAGAGACTGAAGGACTTCATCCCGGGTACAAATCTGCGTCCCTTCTTTGGAGGCAGTGATGCTTCCGGCAGCTGTAGTTATTTTTGCAATGTCGTACAGTGAACTGCGATTCAGAATCGAGTATGCGAGGGCCGCGACCATGGAATCCCCGGAACCGGTGGCGCTTTTCACGCAGATGTTCCAGGAATCCACCTTAAAGGTTTCTTCCCGGTTCGCGACGACGGCGCCGTCGGCCCCCATGGAAACTATCACAATTTCAATTCCTGTCCGAATCAAATTTGCCGCTGCCTCGGCGACTTCTTCCTTGAAATTGAATTTACGGCCCTGAAGCATTTCAAGTTCATGAAGGTTCGGCTTCACAGCGTAGGGAATTGCTTCGATTCCCTCCTTTAAAGCCAACCCGTCCGCATCCAGCAGGGTTTTCACTCCCGCTGCTTTTGCAGCTGAAATACAGCCGGAATAAAAATCAGCCGGTACGCCGGGCGGGAGGCTCCCGCTCAGAACAACAATTCCTGTATTCTCTAAAAACGCGGCAAATTTCTGTTGGAAACAGGACAGCACTTTCTCCGACACGAAAAAGCCCGTTTCGTTGATTTCCGTCGTCTTTTTTACACTGGAATCGAAAATTTTCAGGTTGGTGCGTGTTTCTCCTGAAATTTCAAGAAAATCGGCGGAAATTGCGTCTTTTTTCAACGCGTTGAGCAAGAGCTTTCCCTGGTCTCCGGCAATCAGCCCTGTCACCGTAACGTTGACGCCGAAATTTTTCAGCGCCTTCGCAACATTTATGCCTTTTCCCCCGGGATCCGCACGGGAATCAAGGACCCGATTCAGTCCGAAGGGATTCAGTTTTTCAATGGTAATCGTTTTATCAATGGAAGGATTCATAGCAACCGTCAAAATGTTTTGCTTCATTCAGCATTCACCCCTCAATTGGCAGATTTACCCCCTGATCCGTTGACGTCCACAAGATATAATCTGACATTATTCTTTTCAAATTCGATTTTCTGATTTTCCGAGATGGCATTTCCCGTAATACAGGCATCGATCTCCGAGACACTTCCGAACTTTGCAAAAGAAATATGCCCGATCTTCGTATGGTCTGCCAGAATATAGACCTGATCGGCGACGCTCATCATTTTTTGCTTAATGGATGCCTCTACCACGTTAGGTGTGGTCAGACCCACATTCATGTCGATCCCGTTCGTTGCGATAAACGCCTTATCCACCCGGATCCGGTTCAGTGACTCTTCCGCCAGCGGTCCCGCCAAAGCCATGGTATTCGTCCTGAGAATCCCACCGGTCGACATAATGTTGATATCCTTGATGGATGAAAGTTTTTGAAGCAATAGGATGGAATTTGTCACAACTGTCAGATCCTTGAAGCGGGAGAGCTCAGAAGCCAGATACAGGGTGGTGGTTCCGGAATCTATCATCAGGGAATCTCCGTCTTTGATAAGTTCCGCCGCCCTTTGCGCGATCAGGGCTTTTTCATTTCGAAATTGGTCTTCTTTTTCGCTGTAAGTCGGTTCAAATCCCACGGATTGCAGATAAACCGCACCGCCATGCGTCCGCTTCAGCAGATTCCGGTTTTCCAATTCGGTCAGGTCACGGCGGATTGTTGAATCCGATACCTGAAACAAAACACAGAGCTCCTGCACGGAAGCTCTGGACTTATTTTGCACATAACCAGCAATTTTTTGCAGCCTTTCTTCTTCGAACATCAAAGTCCTTCACTCTCATTTCAGTTTGTCATGACTGTGCATGACCATATATGATTGTTTGTGACGTTAATTATATTATCACAGTAGTTCTATATTGTCAATAGTAAACTCAAATTCAGTTATATATCATACAGCTTTAGCAAATTGGTATAATTTGATAACAAAATGTATAATTCGATTGGAATCTGAGGTGATTAGAGCATATGCAAAACAGTCACAAACGATTATATCGATCATATTCAGTCACAGAAGAGAAGAAGATGGCTCCCCTAATTTGCTTTCATGTCCAGTCGTAAAATACTTTTCCCGTACTAAATTATATTAATTCGGTAAAATGACCGCGAAAGTATCGTAATTGCCTTGAAAACGGTTTGAATGTTAAATTCTTGTCCGGCTACAAATCAGGAGGTTTGGTGGGCGAGTCCTCCGCCGGCAACATGACATGGCATATCCATCCCATATCTGTCAAAATCTCACTTCACCCGCAGGGTGCGAAGACAGGCTTTCTGCTCGTCTGTAATGCGGTAGCTCTCAACGGCCTTTTGAATTGCCTTGTTATGAACCCATTTTTCCAGCCGATTCTGCCGGATATAAGGAATCGCCGCATCCCACTGCTTGGCCAGCGCCGTGGCAAAGTACCAGGCGATCATCATATTGACATAGTATTCCTCTGAACGGATGCTCGCTGCCCAGGCGGGATGCTCAGGTGCAAAATTCTCGTCCAAAAAGTGCGTCATCAGCATCCCGATGCCAAAGCGGATGGTGTAAGTACGGTCGGAAGCCATCCATCTCCGGATCTCCCGCAAAAGCTCCCGCCGGTGTTTTTTGAACACCCTGGGGTTCATCAAATCGCAGGTGGCCCAGTTGTCAACGTAGGGCAGAAAGTCGTCGATTGCCGCCACCGCTGCACTGTAGTCCCCGATCTGCTCCACCAGAAAGCCGTGGAGGTTGTTTTCATCATAATATTGATGGGGAAGCATTTTTAAAAACTCCGCCGTTTCCGGCTCTTTGAACAATTCCTTCGCCAGTTTCCGCAGTTCCGGCGTGCGCACACCAATTACCCGCTCCGGTGCCACCGTGGGCATCAGCTTGCATTGAAAATTCTTGTATTTCAGGTCTTGCAGGGCAAACAGCCGGGACTGGACGCCCGTTTTCACATCATGCATAACCACACGCTCCTATGACTAGATCAGAATCCCTTCACAGTGGTCCACTTCGTGCTGGATGATCTGCGCCGCGAAGCCGGTGAAGGTTTTTAGGCGGGTCTGAAACTTCTCGTTCTGGTATTGTACCTTAATGGACCTGAAGCGTTTAACGTTCCGGATGCCGGTAAGGGACAGGCAGCCCTCTTCCGTCCCGTATGGATCAGACTTCCTCACGATCTCCGGGTTGAACAGCACCATGTATTTTCCCTCGTTATCAAGGGCGATGATCCGTTTATTCACGCCGATCATGTTGGCCGCCATACCCACGCAGCCGTCCTTGTGGGCAATCAGTGTTGCCAGCAAATCCGCCGCCGCACCGAGATCGTCCGCCGTGGCCGGCTCGGCCTTTTGCACGAGGAACGTCTCGTCCCTGCAAATTTCCCGAATCATGTGTTGTTCTCCTCCCAGCTTTTTAGCATATCGAGCTGTTCCGGCGTATGGAACCAGTGCCCGCCGTTTTCCATAACAGCGAGCTTACAGCCAAAACGACTGGCAAAGGCATTCACCGTACCCCGGCCGGTCAGATTGTCCTGACCGGCATACAGAATTGCCGTTGGGGCAGCCCATTCCACGATGGGGTGCGCTTTCGCATATTGGAGATAGTCCCAGGAGAGCGTTTCGCCAAAGTCGGTGGGAATCTTGCCCTCCCGTTCTAACCGCTCTTCGTCGACGGACGCCCAGAGCATCATATTTCGAATCAGCTTCTCCATGTCCAGCACCGGCGAAACAAACAGAGCCTGTTCCGGCGGTGTGTCCGGAAAGGCCAGCATGGAAAACCACGCCCCAATGCTGTTGGCGCGAAGGGAAACATGCGCCCAGCGCCGCCGGAGATACGCCATGACCTCCCATAGCTCCGGCACCACATGCCACGGGTCAAATCCGGTTTCGGCTTTTCGTTCCCCGTGTTGGGGCAGATCGATGGCCAGCACCTGAGCATCCCTGAGGCAGGCGATTTCCGCGAAGGCTTCCCCCTCCTCTTTGTACCCGCACTTGCCGTGAACGAATAACCAGACAAAGTCAGCATCTTCACCGTACAAAACGGCAGGGATGTTATGGATTTGAAATTTTATCGCAGTCATGGAAATACCTCCTCTATTGACATGTAATCTGCAATTTGTCCTTATTTTTTATCATAGCACAGGTCATTACAAATCACAATCGCACCTAAGACAAGGCCACCTGTCAAAATCGGCAGGTGGCCTCGGCTGGTCTCTTTACAGCTGGAACAGCTGCCCCGGCAGCTTCAGTTTTTCCTTTGGTGGAAACTGTGCGTCAAAGGCTTCCGCTTCTGCGTCATCAACAAAATAGCCCTCCGGTTCCTTGTACGAGCCGGTAATGCCGTCCAGGAAGCCGGGCTTAAGCTCCTTGATGAGGAAATACGGCACTTCCCCGTCCCTCGGCTCGGCAGAATAGTGGATGCCTTTTGTGCTGGCCACCACAAAGCCGGACTTTCCGTAGAAACCGATATTGCCGGTGATTGCCAGCGCGCCCGCGCCCAGCTTTCCGGCCTTGTCCATCGAGTGCCGAAGGAGAATCGTGCCGTAGCCCAGACGCTGGCAGTCCGGTGCAATGCTGATGGGGCCGAAAGTCATGATGGGGACGGTTCTTCCGTCGTCCGCCTTGATTGCGGAGCGAACGTACATCACATGACCGATGATTTCCCCGTCCTTCTCCATGACGAGATCCAGCTCCGGGATGAACTCTTCTCTGTCACGAAACCGGTGCAGGACATAGTGCTCCGTGCATCCGGGACGGTACACGTTCCAGAACGCCTCGCGGGTCAGATTCTCTGCCGCACGGTGATCGGCTTTGGTTTCGGGGCGAATGCGGTAGTTGTTTTTCATGGGTAAAATCCTCCTAAAAATTGTTGATTGTCAATTTTGTGGAGGTTCGGCGAGATTGTTTGGCGCAAACCTCCCGGTCAGCCCACAATCTCCAAGGTGTTGTTCTTCTTCAAACAGCAGTCTCCTAAAATTAAATTTCATCAGGCCTTACGGCTGGATGTACTTCTGATTATAAGTCTTTCATCACAGAATGACCAGCTATTTATGCGGCGCTCCTAAGGCTGAATCAAACGGAGGTTAAATTTGCTTCAAGTTTTCCTCCTGACAGGATACCGAATGACGGCTTCCCATTTGTCCGGCGCCGTCTTCTTGAAGTCAAAGGACATACGCTTTACTCCTTCTTGAACATGAAAGCTCTGTTCGGGTCCCGCTCAGCCGCCGTCAGCTCGATGAAAAGTTCCTCGGCGGCAGAAATGCCTGCGGCAAACAGAACAATAAAAAGAATCCGGCGGGATTGGGTCAGCGTGAGGGACAGCGGATACAGCGCCAGCAGCACGCCGGTCAGACAGCAGAGAAGATACAGCGCCAAAAACGCCTCTGCCGCCAGCAGCCCCAACGCCTCCCTGTGTTCACTTTTTGGCATGCCTTTACGAATTTCAGCGGCACATCCATCCGCGCTGCCGCCTGCTCCTCGGTCATGCCGCCGTCCAGAAAGCGGCGGCAGACAGATTTCATGTTTTCCCCCACCTCAATGATGTGGCGATCCGGGTCGTAGAAGCGCACTACCCGCTGACCCCAGCGGTGTTCCTTGACCGGGTGGACATACTTGACAGATTCCTCCTGCAGCTTCCGGGCAAAGACGTCGAAATCGTCCTCTTCAAAATAGAGCTCCCCGGTATTGGCACCCAAAGAAACGGGTCTGCCCTCCAGAAAGTCCTGCCAAGTGTCCAGCGTTTGCAGGCAGACGCCGCCGGTAAGCGTCACATTGGACCCGAAATCCATGACGACGCGCAGGCCCAGAATTCGTTTGTAGAAATCGATGGAAGCGGCCAAATCGGATACCGCCAGCAGGGGATTTTTGAATTTCATAACACGACCTCATTTCTTTTTTCGCGGCCTGGGCAGCGGCGTGATAGGTTCTAATATTCCAATCACCGGCCGAACCTTTTCTGTGTCCTCAATATCCAGAATGTAATCTCTTTGCCGCCCGCCGCCCATCCCGGCAGTCGACCCTATCGTCGTCGCCGCTAATGTAATCAAGAAGTATGTCATATGAGAATAACCCGACCCAATGACTGTGCATGTTTTCGTTATCCATATCGAATTCATACCTTTTCATAAGCTCAAACAGTGTAATTGTAAAGGTGGTAGCATATTCGTCCTCTGTATGTTCTACAAATTTCTTTCCTATCGTAAGCGCTTCTATTTTGCTTAAGTGCTCCTCCACGAATAGTTGTCAAGTGAAGTAACAAGATTCCACACTTTATCTATATCACAATGTAATACAGCTTTTATATTTGCTATTGCCATAATGTCCACCCGTTTCGTTACAAACAAGTTGCGCCGGGCAATCAAAGAAATTGCCCGGCGTCAGCCTAAGCGTATCACTTAATCCAGCTTCATTCGGTCGTCTCGTTTAAAATGCTTCCGTGAGGGATTCCCTTCGACCCTCCAGATCTGCTTCCGCTTTAGGTCGTAAACAATGGACCAGACAGTGTCGGCGTTTTGCCTGCGGTCGTACTGACACATAAAGCCATATCTCCCGGACAGCACATTCTCCGCAAAGGTCACGGTATAATCACCCTTGTTATGCTCTAGCGCATTACGCGCGGTTTGATAGCGCTCATCCGAATGCCAGTCGTCGATTTCAGGATTGCGGTACGGCCGCATCTTTTCAGAATTAAAGTTGTTGGCGGTTGCGACAAACCGCTCCCCGGCGCGGGGAAAGATGACCTCCATTTCACCGGGGTTGCATTCCACCACGGCGATTTCGCCGCCTTTGTCCGCTATGGTCAGCGTCTGCGCCGATGAGATAGGGAGCTTGCGCAGTGCCTCTATCGCTTCGGCGGTGGTTTTGCATTTCTCCAAAAGATAGCGCAGCAGCATCCCGGCGTTGAGGCCCGGCTTTCGCAGGTGCGGATAGACAAAGGTCAGTCCAACCGCCAGCCCGCGCTGGTTGACGCCGTCCTCCATCTCCACGAAGGCGGTTGTGTTTCCGTTGAACCCATAACCGCCTTCAAGACGATACAGACAGTTCATGTAGAGCTTTTCCAGGCTCACAAGGAAATCACTGTTTCGCGCAAAAACGATCTCATCCTCCGTGCTAAAGGCAAAGCAGGTGCATTTGTGATCAGGCTCGAAGCAGTACATGCAAAAAAGCAGAGCTTGGAGGGTTTCCACAGGCACCTCGTTTCCGTCCGCGATACCCCGGATTTCCTCCAGAGCCTCGGGAAAATACCTTTGGTATTCTTTAACGCATTCTCCGGCAAAGGCGTATTTGTCCTCCGTCAGCGCAAAGGTTGGGCAGTGGTCGAGCTTTTTCCCGTTCTTGAGCAGCAAGCGGCCCCATTTGTACCCAGCCTCATAGTGAGTTCCGGTAAATCTTCCATGATACATTTTTAACTCTCCAATCATTGAATTGAGAGTTGACGTCATCTCTTGACTCAAGCGTAATCGAATAAAAATTTTATGTCAAGCACTATATTATTCTTCAGGTAACGGGACAGAAAACGGGTCGATTCCCGATAAATTGGAATCGGCCCGCTCAGTTCGTTTTCAGGGTTGGATTACAGCCACACAGCCCAGTCCCCATAATCGAATGTTCCGCTGCCGTGATGCAGCTTGCCTTCCGCTTTCAGCTGACGGAAGGCGTCACGCATTCTGGGGATTATTTCCGGCCCGATATCCAGACTGTGATGCGCCGGAAAGACCCGCCGGACCGGGAGCGCGGCAACGCACTCTAATGATTTCAGATAGGCTTCCGGGTCGGTGGAGGGGTAATAGGCAAACAGGGTGTCCTTGTAAACCAGGTCGCCGGTAAAAAGGCAGCCCCTCTCCCTTTCATAAAAGCACATGTGCCCCGGTGAATGGCCGGGCGTGTGCAGTACCCGCAGGACGCGCCCGCCGATGTCAATCAAATCGTTATCCTTCAATACTCTCGTGGGCGTCCCCTGAAAGAACTCGTAGATGTTTACATCATATTCTTCCGGCAGATCGCAGCGGTCTGTCACCATGCCCCTGATCTGCTCCATGCCCAGAGGGAATTCTCCGCTGAGCCAATTCAATTCGTCTTCGTGAGCGTAAAAATCCGGGAAGTATTTGTGCCCGCCGACGTGGTCCCAATGAACATGGGTCGCCACGGCGGTGACCGGCTTGTCGGTCAGCTTTCTCACTTCGTCGTAAATATTGCAGATGCCGAGGCCGGTGTCGATCAGGAGCGCTCTTTCCGTGCCGACGAGCAGATAGCAGTGCGTTTCCTCCCAATGCCGGTACTCGCTGATGATATGTGTGTTCTCGTCTATATGGTCTATCGTAAACCAATCACCCATCTCATGGTTCCTTTCTAACTTGTCTCATGTATAACAACCACAGCAAAGGTTCGGCTACAGCTGATATAAGCTGTCCCGATAGTCCTTCACATACATAGTACCGGATATTGCTCCTGCCGCGTGAAACGACGGCGTGGCCCTCTGTCTCAAGCTTTTCCAGAGAATAAACCGCTTTGTTTTATGATGCAATGAGACGGTTCTAATTTTTTGCGTTATTCTTTCATAAGCGGCTGACATGACGGGCAGTAATACACCGCTCCTCCCAGATAGGCCTCTTTTACAAGCTCTCCTCCGCACCGCGGGCAGCCGGAGGCAAGCGTGTTCTTTGACAGCTTCACCCGGTAGCCGCCCGGGCACCCGAAGAGGTCCTTTTCCGTGTCCCGCCCGCCGTGTTCCGTCATATCGCGCAGAACCGAAACGATGCAGGAAAAAAGATTGTTCCACTCTGCTTCGCTGAGTGTCCCGATTTTGCGTTTTGGGTGGATTCCGGCGGTAAACAGGATGTCCTGCAGCACGCCGTTGCCGATACCGGGAAAGCGCTGCTCCGTGGCAAGAAACGCTTTCGCGCTCAGGGTCGGTTTGTTCTCCGCCATCAATTTGCAGTAATACGGTTCAAACTGCTCGAAAAACGGGGAAACCGCCGTTCTGCTTTTGAGGTAGTATTCGTTATCATACGTACCGTCATGGAGGATGATGCCGCCGTACATGGCGACGGTGAAGACCAGAGCCGTCCCGTCGTCAAATTCCATCAGCAGCTGATGATTTTTCGGCGCGTCGGCGCGGTTTACGAGCCGCGCGTTGACCCCGTCGTTGAAGCACAGCCGTTTCCCGTTATCAAACGCCATTTCCGCGAAGATGCCGAACCCCTCGGCTGATCGAATGGCGCTTCCGCTCACCGCCGCGTCGTATTCCGCCGGATCGCCGGCATACCAGCAGAATTTATGCGCTTTTGAAGGCGGGTGGACGCGGCGCACCCTCTTCCCGACGACGGCACCGTTCATCTGCTTTGCGATTGTGATTGCTTCAGGCAATTCCATCATAAGCGGTTTCTCCTTCGAAATAAGCTGTGGTTCACTTCCCAAATTCGCCGATCAGCATGGCTACGTATCTACAGAAAAAGAAGCGGGAGAAGTGTCCGTGGCCTTTACCTGCAGCCAGCGTGACGAGGTTCGAAATTTGCACGATGTGTCCGGAGCGATACAGGCCCAGCCCGGCATGAAGCACAGGGCGTTGTATTTACTCATCGCAATGGCTCTTTCGCAGGATTCCTTCCTATTTCACGGCATTCAGAATAAAAAGGGAGGCATCCTGATTCATGAAGATTCCTTTCCCATGATAAAAGGTGTGTGCCGTGGCGGACGCGAATCCGGTTTCCCTGAGTAATTGAATCAGTTCTTCCTGCTCAAATCCGTTGTGAACCATTTCGGAAACAACGGCATCGTTTTTGTCAAAATCAGCGATGATTAAATGGCCGTCTTTTTTCAGCACACTGTATAATGAGGTTAAAATAGACCGGCTGTCCGGGATATGCAGAAGGACCTGGGATAGGATAACATAGTCAGCGAGCAATCCGTCTGGCACTTCTTTTAAAAAATCGCAGCACAGTGTACGGGCTCGCGGAATCTGCCCGGCTGCAATTTTTCGGTCAACCTGTTCGATCATCCGGGCGGACGGATCGACAAAAAGCACGGACTGGAACAAGCCGAGCAACTGCAAGCCGACCAAACCTGTGCCGCAGCCGTAATCCACAGCGGTTTTTCCTTCCGTGCCGCTCAGTTCGGCGCGGATTGCCTGAGCGATCCGATTAGCAACCTCGACCCTGGTATCCGTATCGTAATGGCTTGCCATCGCTTCCCAAATGTTGTTTGTTTCCATAAAGTTCTCCTGTTTTTCGAAATTTAATTCTCGCTCAAGATTTTGATATGGCGCAAGGATTAATAGCCGTAGTTCCCGTCAATTAAAATCACTTTAATTCGCTCCTTGACAAACTGTCCGGCGATCAAAACGAAATCGTTGCAGATTCTCTGCGGGTGACTACAGTCCACACATTTGCCAAGCTTTACGCAGGGCGTCTCCTTGCGCAGACGCTTCGCGTCCAGCGGTGCCGCAATCTGCCGCGCGCGGAGGATCGCACTTTCGGCGGAGTCCGTGAGCTTGTTGACACCGGCTACGACAATCACCTGCTTCGGGCCGTACAGCATCGGCGCGACGCGGCTCCCGTTGCCGTCAATGTTGAACAGCTTACCGTCCATGGTTACGGCGTTTACCCCGGTGAAGAAGGTGTCGGCGGTAAAATTTTTCAGATAAATCTTCAGCTTCTGCTCCGACGTCAGCCCCGGCTGATGCTTGTCGTAAAACATGTAGTTTCCGCTGCGGAGAAGATCAAAGACACCTGTTTCCTCCAGAGTTACAGAATCCCCGCATCCGACGGTTTCGCCCCTATGGATCAGCGTGGGAATTAGGGACAGCAGATCCGAACGATTCTCCACGAAGTAGCCGCCCATATTATGCCGTTGCAGATTTTGAATGGTTTTGCAGACTTTTTGCTCCATTCAGGATTTCCCCTTTATCCAAAATTTACAAAGCAGTCAGCATGTCGTACAGCTTAACGACTGTCTTCCAGTTGCGTACGGTAGCCGAATCGAATTCTCTCGCGGCGCGTAGGGCCAGTTTCGATTTGCGGATGCTTTGACAGCAAAGGAGGTATCCCTCTCTTATCCCCATTCGCAGCAGATCCGGGCCGGTATTCTCTCTGCACAGGCTGTCAATCTGCACCTGTTCGTGAGGGTGATCCAGAAAATAGACGTAAAGGTGCTCGACCTGCGGATCGGCTGCTTCGGCGGCGGCAATCTCCGCCGCCGAGAACGGTAGGGAGTCGATCAGGGCTTTAATTTCATCGATGTTTCGTATGATGACATCGCCTTTCAATCTAAAGCGCTCCGAAAATCCGGCGTGAATCGTCTTTTGTAAGGCCGCTTCCTCCAAATTTGTTTCAAAAACCGCATTCCCGCTTTGAATATAGGTTCGGACGCTGCTCAATCCCAAATCAAGAAAGAGCCGCTTCAAATCATCCATTTTTACAAGGTTTTTTCCGCCGACGTTGATTCCCCGGAACAGGGCCGCATATTTCATAGGGCATCTCCCTTGTCTGTGAAAACCGGTTTAAAAGAGAATGGGATTTTTATTTTCCCTTGGATAAAGAATGCTGTCCCGGAATACGCCGTCACCCCAGATTTCGCTTTCGGACAGGGTGGTCTCAATCAGTTCGATCAGCTGGTTATTGATGAGCACCATTGCGCAGCGACAGCCGGCGAACGGCTGAAATTTTCCCGGCTGCCGAAGACCACTTTTCATTTTTATCTTCATCTGCGAATTTTGTATGTGCCTATTATACCATGCTTATCTCCAAATGTGTCCCATCACCATCACAGAAATGTGGTGGCTTTTTTATATTCAGAATCAATTCAGAAAGGAAGCATGCCCTATGGCAAAACAGCCGAAAACCAGCGCGCCTCCGCGGGAAGATGCCCGCATTCAGGAATTTCCCGGCATGATCGCACCTTCCATCATAAAATTCAACACGGATTACTTTATCTGCGGTAACACCTTCCGATTCGTTTGGGTGCTTCGTGAATATCCGGCCTCCACGGAGGAACAGACAATCCTACGCTACCTGGGTGGAAAGGACGGCGCAGCGAGGTTTTGGGCGTCCGCTGGGGTTCCATTGACTTCGAGAAGAACACAATCGCCATCGAGCATAAAGTCATTGATGGATGTGCCGCTGGGCAGGAGGGCCTGTTGCTGACGGATGAGATGAAAACCAAATCCAGCCGCCGGACACTCCCACTGCTTCCGATGCCGGAACGTGTTCTGCAAGAAACAAAGGCCCGTCAGGAGGAGTATCGCAGAGCATGCAGGAAGGGATATTGCAAGAAGTATCTGGAGTATGTCTGCGTGGACAGTCTGGGAAACCTGCTGAGTCCGGCCTTTCTGAGCGCGCACTTTTCCTACCTTCTTCAGAAGAACGGTCTGCGGCATATCCGTTTTCATGATCTGCGCCACACCTGCGCCAGCCTGCTGGTTGCTGAGAGAGTGGATATGAAGCGCATTCAGCTCTGGTTGGGGCACAGCAATTCTTCCACCACTGCCGACATTTACGCTCACCTGGACTTTGCGAGCAAACGCGAAACCGGGGTGGTGATAGGAAGTTTGTTGGATGGGTCACTTGATAGGGATAGAACGACGGATAAAGCGAAGCTTTGTATGCCAGATGAAGAGTCTGAGATCCAAATCACCAGAGGGACAAAAACGTGAAAAACAGCCACGGAAGAATCCTTCCATGGCTGACGTTGGCGGAAGCGGTGGGATTCGAACCCACGAGACCTTGCGGTCTACCTGATTTCGAGTCAGGCCCGTTATGACCACTTCGATACGCTTCCATATTCAATTTTACCCCGCTTTTCAGGGTGGCACAGGCGTTAGAAACGTGTTAGAATAGAACCGTGGATTCCTGAGTATTGCGGCTCGGAAACCCAGCAAACACGGGCATCTGCGGAATTTGGCCACGGATTTGGACAAGCCCGTTTCGAGTGCGGCCCGTTATGACCACTTCGATACGCTTCCGATTAAATTATTTCAAAGGATTAACGACCAGCGCATAAGCTCAATTGCAACACAAAGAATACCAAAGAATTCAGGAATCAGGGATTTTCTAAGCAATGAGCTATTGGGTCCACTACGACTTCCTGCAATTGCTTTGGTAGGCCCTATAGCACCTCCCAAATGTGCTTTTTTATTGTACCGGTAAACGTAAAAAAAGTCAAGGGTTTTCCCCGAAAGCAGTCGGTTATAGGAGCATTTGTCTCAGCTCATATCTGACAAGCCTCAAGAACCAAACTGAAAAGGCGCAAAAAGCGCGCCTTTTCAGTTTGGGACTTATGAAGCATTTTGATAAGCAGACAGATCATAAAGCGTTTGGGAGCCGCCGGTCACCAGACCCGAATCAGAGGAAGAACTCCACACGCTGGAATCCACTGCCGTGCCGTGTTGCTCGACCCATTGGGTCACTTCGTCAGAGGAATTTCCGCCCATGCCTCCCCTCCCTCCAACCATGTAATATTTCAACTCACCCGATTTCACCATCTGCTCCAGTTTTTCCACGGTCAGAGACCGGTTGGTCCCACTGAACCCCCCCACCGCCATGACCGGCTTGCCGGTGGCTAAAATAATCGGTTCCGCTTCACTGGCACTCGATACCGCAAGCAGATATTTCTCTCCCGTATTATTCTTTTCAAGAAATGTAATTAGAGCTGAATCGGAGGAAGTACCGGACCGATTCCCGAAGTTTCCGCCGTCCTGCCGGCCGGTTTCCACATTGCCGCTTTCGGTTCTGTCGCCATCAGACGGCATGTCCCGATTACCGCCCGCCTGTCCGAACATCGACGTTTCCTCCGCGGAAGGGCCGGCGGAGGGAATGGAAGAATTGATGTTTCCCCACAGCGCGGAGTATCCCGTCCACACCGCCGGCGCAATCAGAAGCCCGGCAAAGCCGACGACAACGCATGCCAGCGCCAGTTTGCCGCCCGGATTTTTTTTGAAGAAGCGCAGAAGGAGCAGGAAAACAGCCGGTATTCCCGCTGCCACACAGATTAAAGGAATCAAAATTTTTGAATAGCCTGAATAGGACTGAAGCATTACAGCCTGAACGGCAGCCGTCGAAACAAAGGACGCCGGAAGCAGATAACCCGACGGGCCGCCGCTGCGGTAAAGCCTCCACAGTTCGGTCGCGCCGATGCCGGCCAGAGCGGCGAGATACGGTGCCATGGCTGAAATATAATAAGGGTGGAAGAACTGTGCCACACTGAAATAGCCGACCATCGTCACGACGGAACCTCCCCAGAGCAGAACCCCGCGCAGCAGCTTCCGGCGCCGTTCTTCATCGGCGCCGCGCATCCCGATCAGCATCGCCAGAACGGAGAACAGGCCGAACGGGAGAAGCCAGCTGTCCTGCCCGCCAAGGGTGGTGTTGAACATGCGCAGAATCCCGGCGCTTCCACCGCCGTTGAACATATTTCCCCCGCCCCCGTTGCCTCCGGGGCCTCCGGGAAAGCCGTCTGTTCCACCCTGCCCGAAAGTTCTTCCGTCATCCCTCTGGGTATCCCCGTCCGCACGTGATTCCGAACCGCTTACGCTGTCCGAACTCGAACCCGACGACAGTGATGACGTCTGCCCGCTGTCCTGAGTCCCAACTGGTCCATCACCCTCCAGCCAGCCCTGCATGCCGCCGTCGGGCACGCTGTTCTCCTCGTCCGTTTCGGCCTGTCCCGGCATCCCGGAGCGGTTTCCGCCGAATGTGCCGCCCGACTGTCCCGTGATCCTCTGGATCCCGTTATAGCTGAGGGCAAGCTCCAGTTCGGAATTATTCGAGCTGTTGTCCACATAAGGCCGCTCGCTCGCCGGAGTCAGGTCTACGATCACGGACCAAGACAGGGACACCGTCAATAGGACGAGCGCCGCCACTGCGAGATGCCATATCCGCTTTCTCCACCTGAGGCTCGTGCCGAAAAAGTAAACGGCGTAAAGGGCCGGAAGGATCAGGAACGCCTCCAATGTTTTGGCATTATAAGCGATTCCCAGGAAAACCATGGACAAAATCAAATAGCGGAGCTGCCCCCGGTCTGAAGCCGCCACCATGGCCCACGCGGAAAGCGCCATGAAGAAAATCAGCACCGAATCGGTGTTGTTGGTTTTGCTGATCACAATGAAAATCGGCGAGAGCGCAAGCACCAGCGCGGAGATGAGGCCGGCAGCAGTGCCGAAATGGCGTTTGACGGCGCAATAGACAATCGCAACCGTCGCCACCGCGGCCAGGCACTGCGGCAGAATGATGCTCCAGCCGTAAAATCCGAACACCTTCGCAAAGGCGGTCTGCACCCACAAAGAAACGGGGGGTTTGTCCACCGTGATCCATCCGCCGGGATCCAGCGAAGCAAAGAAAAAATTTTTCCAGCCGGTCAGCATGCTTTTCACGCTGGCGGCGTAAAACTCATTGCTGTAACCGAGATTCCAGATATGATAAACGGACAGGAAGGCCGCCAGAAACAGAATCAGGGTCAGCGCGGCCGCTTCACGATATTTTCTGATGATCCTCACGTTTTGCATTTTCAGCATTTCAAATTCACCCTGTCTTTACTTTTTTGTAGGATACCCCTTGTTTATGAAGGCAGGATGAATGGTTCATTAGGAGGTGATGAAAGAATGCGGGCAATCTTTTCCAGGCGTTCCGCCAGCCATGCAAAGCTGGGCGTCAACGGCTCGGGCCGCCGGGCGGAAGCCAAAACAAACCGGTCAGCCGAATCGGGCAAGGGCAGAAAACAGGGCGAGCGCGGACGGGAGGATCCGGTCGTTGAACTCGTAACACTCTGTATGGAGCTGAGGCCAATCCCGACCCGCGCCGATTCCCACCATAACCGCCCTTGCACCGGAACCGTAATATCCGAAATCCTCCGACCAGCGGAAAGGCTCCGAGATCTCGTCACAGTCCAACCCGGCTCTGAGGCTGACTCCCTTCAACCGCTCCAGGGTTTCGCCATCGTTTATCGTCGCGGGAAAAACATCGCAGAAAGAATCGGATTCTTCCACCCCGTCCGGCGCCGCTTCCGCTCGGGCGCTCTGCCGGATGGAAGCAATCAGCCGATCCAAGTCGTCCTCCAGCCACGCCCGGAGCGTAAGCCAAACCTCCGCCGTGCCGGCGGCGGAGCCGAAAGCCTTTTCACCGATTTTCGCACCGATCAGGGTTGCCATCGTCAGCCCCTTGTAACGAACCGGCTCTGTAATCGAGGGCAGAGCGCTTAGGAAACGGGCCGCGGCAAATCCAGGATTGCGTCCGTTTTCCGGATAAGCGGCGTGGGACGGCCTGCCGGCAAAAGACAGGGTCATCCCTCTGGAAGCGCACGCGAAGGTGCCGCGGCGCAGCAGCACGGTCCCCTCCTCCCATCCGGGAATATTATGGAAGGCATAAATCCGATCGATCCCGTATTTTGAAAGAGCCCGGCAGCAGACCTTTCCTCCGGCGCCGGTCTCTTCCGCATGCTGAAAGAGGAGAACGATGTTCCGCCCCAGCTTTTTGTGTTCGAGAAAAAGGCCCAGCCCGGCCAGAGCCGCGCAGTGTCCGTCATGCCCGCAAAGGTGGGCGCTGCCGCCCCGGAACGGCAGCGCGTCCATATCCGCCCGGAAAGCGACGGTTTCAGCGGCGCCCGGTTCCTCGTGAACGGCGCAGAACCACGCCCCCTCATCCTCCAGTCTCAGGGAAGTATGGGCGCGCAGAAATTTCATCAGAAACGCTTTCGTTCTCTTTTCGCTGCCGGATGGTTCGGCAAGGCGGTGCAGGCCGCTCCTGAGCGCCAGCACCATTCCAATGATCTGTTGTTCCAATCGTACGCCTCCGGATCAGACTGTATTCGACGAAAAATCGCCTTTCCCGATTATATTCCAGCCCTGCGGAGGATTCAATAGATTGCCGCAAGAAAATGACCGCGGTTTCCCCCATAATGGAAAAGCGCGGCGGAAACCATTCCACCGCGCCGCAATTCGATAAAATCAGCCGGGCCTCCGGCGGAAAACCGCCGAAGGCCCAAACGATAAACTGTGTCAACTGTTTCATTTTCCGCCCCGGCAAAGACCGATTCTCCAGAAATCAGCTGCCGCGGTAAAAACTCCCCAAATCAATACATCGGAATCACCTTTGCCGTTTCCTCCGGTCTGTTCGCCGCCCGCGTTTCATCCTCTGAACCGCCCTGAAAAATCTGTTCCGGAAGAACTGGCTTCATTCGAAGCCGGGATTCAGCTTTCAAAGGGATTTGCAGCGTGCCGGCCAAACAAAATCTTCTGCAACAGGCCGTCTCGCACCTCATTCCTTTCTCTGTTTTTACTCTTTTGCGGATGCATCCGTCCAACAAACGTCAATTGCCTTTCGCCGGTCCTCTTCCCTGTCCATTGGACTCACTCCCTTCAGCGAAAAAGTCCGTTTTCATCCCGATGCCAGTCTCTGTTTTCCATCTTCCGCAGCGGCCGCCGCTCGGGAAAACTGCATCGTCCTTTCTATCGTCCCTTTTCCTTACGGCTTTATTATAAGGGCAAATATGGTATAAGTCAATAGTTTCAATTAAAATAAAAATATTTTTTAGTATATTTTTGTTGCATATAATTTTCCTGTTGACTTGCGGGTCCTTACAGCGTAGAATAGTAACGACAGCAAAGACGGAAATGAATCTTAAGGAGAGTACCTCGATGCAAGATGAATTCGGCCCTGATATTCTGACTTTGGTTGACGACGAAGGCAACGAGCATGAATTTGAAGTCTTGGACGTCATCGACAACGACGACGGGTGCTTTTACGCCCTGCTCCCCGTTCTCAGCAGCCCTCAGGACAAGGTCGACGCAGAGGGGACCTATTACATCTTCGAGTCAATCGAGGAAAACGGAGAACAGCAACTGGCCGAAGTGGAAGACGAAGCCCTGCTTGACCGGCTGGCAGAACAGTTCGAGAACCGGTTTGAAGAGCTGTATGGCGACGAAGACGAGGACTCCGACGATGTTCCGCCGGAAGAGGAAGACAATATCGAAGATTGATTTTTTTCGCTGGCATCCTGCCTGGTGCGCGGATTTGTGCAGAAATAACCCTACAATATTGAATCGGGAGCATCGGCTCCGGCGGCGGACTTCAGACCTCCCGGCATTTGCCGGACGAAGGGAGTGCGAAACCGTCGGGCGGGCACCCACCTGCTACGAGTAGCAGGTTATTCAACACAGTACGGCCAGGCGGGTCTTTATATTTTTAACGGTTTGTCCCTGATTTCAGGGGCTTTTTTTATTGGCCGCTACAGTTTCGCGGATTTGTCGATGGACAATCCGGGCAAAAAAAAGTATAATCAGGATGATATCATACTCTTGGCTGAAGATTAGGAGGCGTAGTATGGCGGATTATGTGATTGCGGCGGCCTCCACCGCCGACCTTCCGAGGGAGTTTTTCGAGGAGCATGATGTGCCGCTGATCAGCTATTCCTTTATGCTGGGCGACAAAATCTGTGAGGACGACTGCAGGGAAAAATCCCGGGAGGAAATGTACAGGCAGATGCGGCAGGGAGCCATTCTCACCACGTCGATGATCAACGTTCTGACTTACTATGAGTTTTTCAAAAAGCTTATGGATACTGGAAAAGACGTTATTTTCCTCGATATGTCGCGCGAGCTTTCTCACTCGTATGTCACAGCCGGGGAAGCTGCGGAGAGAATCCGGAAAGAATATCCGAACCGGCGCTTTTATCAGATGGATACGCGCTGCGTATCCGGCGGGCTGGGCCTGCTCGTCATCAATCTGGTGCGTCTGCGCGACGAGGGAAAAAGCTTTGACGAAGTGATTGCTTGGGGAGAGGCGAACAAGCTGAAAATCATCCACCGCTTCACAGTCGACGACCTGAATTACCTCAAGCGCGGCGGCCGCGTTTCCAACGCATCCGCGCTGGTCGGTTCGCTGCTTTCCATCAAGCCCGTCCTGTATGTATCGGACGAGGGAAAGCTTGTCGTCGCTTCAAAGGTGCGCGGCCGGAAAGCCGCTCTGCTCACCATTCTGAACCGGATGAAAGAAGACCTCGTTTCCCCCGACGGTCAGGAAATACATATTCTCCACGCCGACTGTCTGGCGGATGCGGAACTCATGCGCGACAAAATCCTGGAAACTTTCCCCACGGTTGGAAAAGTCGTTATCACCAGCCTGGGCGTCGTCATCGGCGCTCACTGCGGGCCGGGCCTTTTCACCATCTTCTATTTCGGGGATAAACGCTGCCCGTAAAGCTAGACAGGGCAGCCGCCCCTTCGCTGCGAAAGGCCATCCTTTCGCAGTTTTTTGTTCTCTCCGCCGGGCCCCCGGCACCGGGAAGGTCCGGATGGAAAAGCCCAAAAAACACGAAAGGGATGAAGCATCATGCTGAAAGAATTTAAAGAATTTATCTCCCGCGGCAACGTGATGGACCTGGCGATCGGCGTCATGATCGGCGCGGCGTTTTCCTCCATCGTTTCGTCCGTGGTAAACGATCTGATCACGCCTGTGATCGGCGCCGTTTTTGGAAAAATCGATTTTTCCAATCTGTACCTTGTCCTGGACGGGAAAAGCTTCCCGTCGCTGTCCGCCGCCAAAGAAGCGGGCGCTCCCGTGCTTGCCTACGGCAGTTTTCTGACGGCGGTGATCAACTTCCTGATCATCGCGTTCTGCGTCTTTCTGCTGAGCAAAGCCATCAACCGCCTCGTCCACCGGAACGAAGCGGACCAGGCGGAAGAAACGGTCGCGCAGACGAAGATCTGCCCGTTCTGCAAAACGGAAATCCCCAGGGACGCGACCCGCTGCCCGAACTGCACGTCCGAGCTGGCGGACTGAGCCTGTGTGCATGCCCGCCGTTCCGCATCCGGCGAAAGGACATGCTTTGGAAAGCGAAAGCCGCGCCCGGTAAAAGCAATTCAGCTGCGGCAAAAACGGAAGGGTTCCCGGCCCCCTTGGGGCATCAGGAAAGCCTTCCGTTTTTTTGCCGGTTGCGGCGGTAGCTGAGATAGTCCTGCAGGATAACCGTCGCCGCGACGGCATCGATGACCGCTTTTCGTTTCTTCCCGCGCGTGTCGGTATCGTTGAGATACCCGTGCGCGGTGATTGTCGTGCCCCGCTCGTCCCACAAGACGACCGGAAGGACGCTCAGCGTTTTCAGATGCTCCGCGAAAGCGCGCGCGTTTTGCGCGCTCTCTCCTTCCGAACCGTCCATATTCCGCGGCAGCCCGACGACAATGCGACCTGCGGAAAGGGCTTTTGCCTCTTCGGCCACCATATCGGCCAGACGGTCCCAGTTTCGTTCCGCAATGGCGCGAACGGGCGAGGCGAGAACCTCGTCTTCATCGCAGACGGCGAGGCCCGTGCGCGCCTTTCCAAGGTCCACGGCAAGAATCCTCACGGTGCGATCGCCTCCGCGCCTGAAAGATCCTCTCCGTTCTTTCGGTAAACGGAATATTCCCGCGGAAGATGGGAGGCATCGTTCATCGTGACGACCTTCGCCTGCAGGCTGTCATCAAAATCCACCACACTGACCGCCGTATTGTCGCACCAGCCGATTTCTCCCACCCGATCCAGCGGCCGGCCGAGCGCGCGGCACAGGAAATTGCGGATCGCACATCCGTGGGAAACAATGCAGACCATCTTTCCGCGGTTTGCCCCGGCAATGTCAACGGCTGCCGCCCAGACGCGGTCGTATACCTCTTTCATCGATTCGCCGCGCTCCGCCTGGAATTTTTCCGGAGATTCGTTCCAGATTTTTACCATCAGGGCATCTTCCCGTTCGATTTCTTCCCAGGAACGTCCCTCCCACGCGCCGACGTCGATCTCGGACAGGCGGGGATCGATCTGAATCGGAAGGTCATGATACTGATTGATGGCCTGGGCCGTTTTAAACGCGCGTTTGAGCGGGCTGGAGTAGACCGTCGCGAACGGCTCGTTGCGCAGGCGCAGCGCGATCAGTTCCAGCTGGACCGCGCTGTTCCCGCTGACGTCGCAGTCCGTGCGCCCCTGCAGGACGCCCTTGGTGTTGCCTTCCGCCTCGCAGTGGCGGACAAAGATCAGCCTTGTCAATTTCTTTTTCCCTCCGATTTTTTCTTTCGCTCGCAGTACGGGGGATTTCCCGGCCTGTGATGATGTTTTCTGCACGCTTCGCAGTCGCCGTGCCGTCCGCATTTGACCTTCGGGCACGGACAGGCTCCGTTTCTCTCTACCATGGCCTCACCTTCCCGGTCAGTTCCGCAGCTGATTTCAGATGATTCTCTTCCAGATAGGCTTCCAGGCCCGCGAGGATTTTGACCGGCGCATAGGGGTCGGAAAACAGGACGGTGCCGATCTGCACGGCCGACGCGCCGGCCAGCAGCATTTCGACGGCGTCCCGCCAGGTGGTGATCCCGCCGAGGCCGACGATGGGGATCTTCACGCGGGAACTCGCCTGCCAGACCATCCGCAGCGCGACCGGAAGCAGCGCCGGGCCGGAAAGCCCGCCCGTGTTGTTCCGAAGAACCGGACGGCGGGTTTGAAGGTCGATGCGCATGCCGGTCAGGGTGTTGATCATGGAAAGCGCATCCGCGCCCGCGTTCTCCACCGCAGCCGCGATTTCCCCAATATCCGCCACATTCGGGGAGAGCTTAACCATCAGCGGCTTTTTACAAAACCTCCGGACCGCTGCCGTGACCGCCGCCGCGCTTTCGCAGGACGTCCCGAACGCCGCGCCGCCCTGCTTCACATTCGGGCAGGAGATATTCAGTTCGATCATGTCCACATCCGAATCGGAAAGGCGCTCCGCCATTTTACAGTAATCCCGCGGCGTGTTCCCGGCGATATTCGCGATGACCGCCGTTCCCTGCTTTCTCAGCCAAGGCAGGTCTTCCCGGATAAAACGCTCCACGCCCGGATTCTGCAGCCCGACGGAATTGAGCATCCCGCCCGGCGTCTCGGCGATGCGCGGCGGCGGATTGCCGGGGCGCTCCTCCAGCGTGAGGCCCTTGCAGGAAATGCCGCCCAGCGTGGAAAGCGGGTAGAATTCCGCGAATTCCTTTCCGAAGCCAAAAGTCCCGGAGGCGGCGATCAGCGGATTTTGAAGCGGTACGCCCGCAAGGTTGAGTTTTAAATCCGCCATGCTCATTCCTCCCATACGACGGTCCGCGCGTCGAACACGGGGCCGTCCTTGCACACATGCCCGTAGTACGGCCCGTTTCCGCCGCGCAGCCTGACCGCGCAGCCGAGGCATGCTCCGATGCCGCAGGCCATGCGCTCCTCCATCGAAACATAGCACGGAACGCCGCGCCGCGCCGCGGCTCCGGCGGCCGCGCGGAGCATCGGTTTCGGCCCGCAGGCAAAGACTACGTCGAATTCAATGTCATCCATCAGGTCGGCGACAAGCCCGTGATACCCAAACGAGCCGTCGTCGGTAGCGACGCGCACCTGACAGCCAAGCGATTCAAAATCCTCCCTTAAAGTCACCGCGTTTCGGCTGCGGAAGCCTGCCGCCAGCACCGCGCGCGCTCCGAACGGCTTTGCGGCTTCAAGCAGCGGCGGAACGCCGATCCCCCCGCCGACAAACAGCGCCCTGCGGGACGGATCGCCCAAATCGAAGCCGTTTCCAAGCGGCGCGAGCAGGTTGACCGTTTCTCCCGGATTCAGGAGCGACAAAAGCCGCGTTCCGTCTCCGCGGATCTGAAAGACAAAGCGGAGCGTCCCGTCTTCCCGGCTGATCTCACAGATTGAAATAGGACGGCGCAGTGTTTTTCCCGGCACCTGAAACTGTGCGAACTGGCCCGGGCGGGCGATCCGCGCCGCTTCCGGGCAGAAAACGGTCAGATCGAAGATACCGGGCGCAAGCTCCGCCTTTTTCAAAACGGCGCAGTCCGCCGTGTCATAGCGCTTCACAGGCGGATCCTCCCGATCCCTTTCAGAATCGCGTCCCGCATAGTCTCGGCTTCCTGAGCGGCCGCCTTTGCATAGTCTTCCGGCGCAACGTTCCTCTTCTGCCAGGCGCAGAGAATGGAGCGGGAGGCATTCACCACCGCTCCGAGGCCGTTTTGGTCAAACGCAGGCGCAACGTCCCCGGCGCCGCCGCCCTGCGCCCCATAGCCCGGGACCAGAAAGAACGTATGGGTCAGCATGTTTCGCAGCTCGCCGAGCTGTTCCGGCCAGGTCGCGCCGACCACCGCGCCGACGCCGGTGTAGCCGTACTTGCCGGGCAAATCTTTTCCCCATTCCTCGCAATATTGCCCCATCGTTTCATAGAGAGGCTCGCCGCCCTCGAACAGCTGGTTCTGCAGCTCGTCGGAAGACCGGTTGGAGGTTTTTACCAGGACAAAGATTCCCTTGTCCTCCTCGCGGCAGACATTGATCAGCGGCGAGATCCCGTCCGATCCGAGGTATCCGTTGACCGTCAGCGCATCGCCGCCGAACGCTTCCGCCGTTTCCCCGGCAAGATCGGTTCTGCCCAGATGCGCCGCCGCATAGGCCTGCATGGTGCTTCCAATATCGTTGCGTTTACCGTCCGTGATGACGAACAGGCCTTTTTCCTTCGCATACGCGATGGTATCGTGCAGGGCCTTTACTCCCTGCCAGCCGTACATTTCATAATACGCGCACTGCGGCTTGACGGCGGGCACGATGCCGCACAGCGCGTCGATCAGGCCCTTGTTGAATTCCAGAATCGCGGCGGCGGCCCCGTCCAGCGTCTTCCCGTATTGCCCAAATGCTTTTTCCTTGATAAAATCGGGGATATAGTCGAGTTTCGGGTCAAGTCCCGCCACCGTGGGGTTCTGTTTTTGCGCGATTGCTTCGATCAGCCGGTCCAGAGCCATAGTCGAATCCTCCTTATTCCTCCTGTTGATAGACGATCTTCCCGCCGAGCAGGGTCATCCGGACCCTGCCGGTCAGTTTCATCCCCTTGAAAACCGCGTTGCGGCTTTTCCCGTGCAGCTTTGCAGGTTCCACCGTCCACGTTTCATTCGGGTCAAACAGCACAAGATCCGCCGGGGAGCCCGGCGCCAGTGTTCCGCCGGGAACGCCGAGCAGCCGCGCGGGCGTGCAGGACATGAGTCCGATGAGCTGCGCAAGAGTTAAAATCCCCGGCAGAACCAGAAATGTGATGCCCGCCGCCAGGCTGGTCTCCATGCCGATCACGCCGCTCGGCGCGGTGAGAAAATCGGTCTTCTCCTCCGGCGTGTGCGGCGCGTGGTCGGTCGCGATGACGTCGATCGTGCCGTCCCGCAGCCCCTCGGCGACGGCCGCCCGGTCCTCCTCCGCGCGCAGCGGAGGGTTCATGCGGTAATCCGCGTCGCGGCGCAGCAGCTCGCGCTCCGTCAGAGCAAAATAATGCGGGGCGGTCTCACAGGTCACGGGAACGCCCCTGCGCTTTGCATCCCGGATCATCCCGACGGAGGTTTTCGTGCTGACATGGCAGATGTGTACCGGCAAACGGTATGCCTCCGCCAGAGACAGTTCCCGCGCGGTGCCGCAGTCCTCCGCGGCGGCGGGGATTCCGGGGACGCCAAGGGCGCGGGACACCTCCCCCTCGTTCAGCTTGCCTCCCGCGGCGAGCGAAAGGTCCTCGCAGTGAGACGTGACAAAGAGGCCGAGTTCCGCCGCCCCCTGCATCGCACGGGCCATCAGCGCGGAGTCCGCCACCGGCCTGCCGTCGTCGCTGACGGCCCTTGCTCCGGTCTCCCTTAGTTTCCTCAGATCGGTCGGCTCCGCGCCGGAAAGCCCCTTGGTGATTGCTCCGGCGGCATAGACGCGGGCGTCCGCGCCTTCCGTCCTTTGCAGGAGGCTACTTACTGTCTCCGCATTATCGAGCGCGGGCCGCGTGTTCGGCATGCAGAGCAGGCTGGTCACCCCGCCCGCCGCCGCCGCGCGGCAGCCGGAAAGCACGTCCTCTTTTTCGGTGAAGCCGGGGTCGCGCAGATGGACGTGCAGATCGATCAGGCCCGGCGCGGCCACAAGGCCGGAAGCGTCGATCACCCGCGCGTCCTCACAGGCAACGGCCCCGCCGATCCGTTCAATCTGACCGTCGCAAACCAGCAAATCCCCTGTTTCATCCGTCCCATGGGACGGGTCCAGGATTCGGGCACCCCGAAGCAACAGTTTTTCCAAATGATTCCCTCCGTCCGGTGATAAAAAACAGGCTCCGCCTTACGGCAGGAGCAGATAGGCGGACAGCGCCAGCAATTCCCGCGCCCAGCAGGCCGAGAAGATATACCACGGAGTCCGGGCGGGAGCCGCATAGGCCGCCGCGCCGCACCCGCGCGCGATTGATCGGGCGCGGTATTCATGATATTCGTCGGTCACGATCGCCAGTGTGCGGTTCAGGCCGTTTTGATCGATAATTTTCAGGGCATTCCCGATATTCTCCCGTGTGGAAGTCGACCGGTCCTCCAAATAGAGGCGCGAGGGATCGACTCCAAGGCTGACAAGCCCTTCCCGGATCACTTCGGCCTCCGTGCGGTTTTCACCGCGGCCCCGTCCGCCGCAGGCAACGCAGGCGGCCTTCGGATGCGCGTTCAGATAATCCGCCGCCGCTTCGATGCGCACCCGCAGATCGGCGCTCGGAACGTCGCCGCTCACCTTGCTGCCGAGCACCAGCACCGTCGCCGTTTCCGGCGGGGCGGCCGCCGCGCCGGAAATCATCAGGCCGGTCAGCACCGCGGCCCACGCAAGGCCCGCGCAGAACAGAACCAGAACCGCCTTCGCCGTGTTCCGGGCCGCTCTGCTCCGTTTACAGACGGCACGGATCCTGCCGGAAAGCAGGACACAAAACAGAATCAGCAGGCATACTGTGATACCAAAAACATTGCCGATATTCAGCACGTTCCAGTGAATCGGTCCAAGAAACCAGAAAAGGCCCAGAACGGACAGAATTCCAAGGACCCAAAGCGCGGCGCGTCTGAATTTTCCCAATGGGATCACCTCCCGGTTATTATAGCATAAAACTATGCCGCTTCAAACATACGTACCGAAAAAAGCATATACCATTTGTATATTCATAAACTTATATTGCAAAATGTTCCTTCTTTCTTCAAAAAACGGTGAATTCTTCTTTCTTCTGCCTGTAATGGTGTTTCACTTTACATTGGAAAATTAATTAAAAATTAAAAAAATTAGACATCTTTTTTAAAAAATTATCGCTTTAGCAATGCAATTCGATGCTTGCCTTTTCCAGCCTGGCGCATTATAATTAATAATTATGGCAAGGCTGTAAAAATATACAATTGGAGGTTCATCATGAAACGTGTTTACAACTTTTCCGCGGGCCCGTCCATGCTTCCGGAAGCCGTACTCCGCCGCGCGGCGGACGAAATGCTCGATTACAAGGGCTGCGGCCAGTCCGTCATGGAGATGTCCCATCGATCTAGCGAGTACGAGGGGATCATCAATTCCGCGGAGAGCTTGCTTCGCGAAGTAATGGGAATTCCATGCAGCTATAAGGTTCTGTTCCTGCAGGGCGGCGCCGCCACACAGTTCGCGATGGTGCCGCTGAATCTGATGAACAAAAACAAAAAAGCGGATTTCGTCGTAACCGGGCAATGGGCGACAAAGGCGTGGAAAGAGGCTTCCCGTTATGGGGAGACCAAGGTGGTCGCCTCTTCCAAGGACAAAACCTTCACGTACATCCCGGAACTGGACCCCTCCTCGTTTTCCAGGGACGCCGATTATTTTCATATCTGCATGAACAATACGATCTACGGCACAACCTACCAGGACCTGCCCCAGACCGGTGACATTCCTCTGGTGGCGGACGTTTCCTCCTGTATTCTGAGCGCTCCGCTCGACGTTTCCAGATTTGGGCTTCTTTACGCCGGCGCGCAGAAAAACATGGGTATTGCGGGTCTGACCACCGTCATCATCCGTGAGGACCTGATCGGCAGCGCGATGGAGATCACGCCGACCATGCTGGATTATAAGACGCACGCCGACAACGGTTCCATGTACAATACCCCTCCGTGCTATTCCATCTATATCTGCATGCTGGTGCTCGACTGGCTGAAAAACACCGTCGGCGGGCTTTCCGAAATGGAAAAGATCAATCGGAAGAAGGCCGGAATCCTCTACGATTTTCTCGATCATTCCAGACTGTTCCACGGCACGGTCGTCCCGAAGGACCGCTCGCTGATGAATGTTCCTTTCGTCACGGGAAATGCCGAAACGGACGCGAAATTTGTCTCCGAGGCGAAGGCGGAAGGCTTTGTGAACCTGAAGGGACACCGCACGGTCGGCGGGATGCGCGCATCCATCTACAACGCCATGCCGGTCGAGGGCGTGGAAAAGCTGGTTGCCTTCATGGCCGAATTCGAACGGAAAAATGCTTGATGAACGGAGGATTCAACCCATGTACCATATCAAATGCCTAAATAAAATCTCGCCCGTCGGAATCAGCCGTTTCGGCGAAGGCTATGCCTGCTCGGAGGGCATGGAAAACCCGGAGGCGGTCCTGGTCCGCTCCGCTTCCATGCTTGAAACGGAACTGCCGGAAAACCTGCTGGCCATCGCCCGCGCCGGAGCGGGAGTCAACAACATCCCGATCGACCGGTGCAGCGAGCGGGGCATCGTCGTCTTCAACACCCCGGGCGCGAACGCGAACGCGGTCAAGGAGCTGGTGATTGCCGGCCTCCTGATGTCTTCGCGCAAAATCGTATCGGGAATCGAATGGGCCAAAACGCTGAAGGGCCGCGGCGAGGAGGTCGGCAAGCTGGTCGAAAAAGGCAAGGGGCAGTTCTCCGGTCCTGAAATCAGCGGAAAAACGCTCGGCGTCATCGGCCTCGGAGCCATCGGGATCCTGGTCGCGAACGCGGCGCATTCGCTCGGAATGGAGGTCCTCGGCTACGACCCGTATCTCTCGGTCGACGCCGCGTGGGGTCTGTCCCGTGCGGTCCGGCACGCGCGGTCTCTGGACGATATCTTCGCGGAAAGCGACTATATCACGATCCACGTGCCGCTGCTGCCGGACACCAGGGAAATGATCAACGCGGAAGCCATTGCGAAGATGAAGGACGGCGTCCATCTTTTGAATTACGCGCGCGGCGGGCTGTTCAGCCGGCCGGACGTGCTGGCGGCGGTCAAATCCGGAAAAGTTGCCACTTATGCGACCGACTTCCCCGACGACAGCCTGATCGGCGTCCCTAACGTGCTTGTCACCCCGCACCTCGGCGCTTCCACTCCCGAATCGGAGGACAACTGCGCGCGCATGGCGGCAAACGAGCTGATCAACTACCTGGAGGATGGGAATATCTGCAATTCCGTCAACCTGCCGAACGTTTCGATGCCGCGCAACGGCTACACCCGCATCTGCTTGTTCCACAAAAACGTGCCGAATGTCATCAGCAAGCTCTCCGGCATTCTGGCGAACGCCAATATCAATATCGAGAACATGCAAAGCAAGGCGAAGAAGGAATATGCTTATGTGATCCTTGACGTAACCGGCGAAATTTCCGGGGACACGGCGGCGCACCTGGAGCAGCTCCCGGAGATCGTCCGCGCGCGCGTTATCCCGCCAAAGAACAAATCATGATCTGCTTATGATTCGAAAGGCCGCTTCCCGGCTGGGGAAGCGGCCTTCTGTCTCTTTCCGGATCTTTCAGCCGCAATGGCGGACCTTCGTCTGCAGCCGGTGAACCAGGCGGCTCATAAAGTTGAAAAGCAGGCAGGCCAGGAGGTAGGCAACGTGAAAAAATGCGGCAATCGTCATAATAACAAGAAAGAGGACCCCGCCAAGCCTCAGCGCGTCAATGAAAACTCCCATCACAAACCATTCCCCTTTTAATTTACGATATTTTTGTCCTCTTCGTTTTACAACAGCGGAATCAACAAAATTTTCAATCCAAATCGTGCAAGTAAATCGGATGTCAGGGCCTTAGGTTACCGTAACCAGGCATTTGGCCGTCAGGCCGTTATCCGTTCTCGCCTCGATGGTGGTGCATCCCCTCGCCACGCCGAGGACCGTCCCGCTTTGGACCACCGCCACCTGGGAGTTGTAGGAACTCCACGAGGTCCGGTTCTGATAAACATTGGTATTGATCAGCGTCACAATGGAATTCAATTCACAGGTTTTACCGGCCTTCACATTCACGGAAGCCCGGTCCATCTCAACGGCAACCGGCACATACGCATTCATTGCAACGCAGGTCGCAAGGCTCTGCGCGATGGCGTTCGTACTGCTCTCAATCCACTGAACGTCGCTCGGATTGTCGTGGTAGGCTGTTTCAATCAGGCAGTGCGGCATGGACGGCATGGACATCTCCCACAAAGCGTCGTTCGTATCGAGGCTGACCGCGCTTTTGTCAGGATAAATAAAATTTCCCTTGACCAGATTGGCGAAACGCAGGCTCTGCGCATCCCCGGTCGGATAAAAGATTGTTGTCCCGTTCGTCTTGGGCCCTCCGTCTTTTGCATTGGAATGAATGGCCAGATAGAGATCGCATTTTGCCGCGGAGGCTTGCTTTGCGCGGTTCACAATCGTATTCCTCTGGTTGGAGCGGCCGCCGGTCTGTGCCGCCGCCAGAACCGATTCGATCCCATAGGCGTTCAGGCAGGGCACCATTGCCTCCGCGACCTGCCGCATGTGGTATTCCTCGCTGCCGGAACCGTCGCAGTAGGGGTTCCACGTCTGGCAGGAAGGGCTGAGATAGACGCGGTAGGTATGGGCGGTATAGACGGGCCGCGCCGTAAAAATCCCCGTTGTGCTTTTTGCCTCTGCCTTGCCGGTACCGGAACCTAAAATTACCGCGCCGGCGAAAATGAGTGACAAGGCTGTTTTCCATTTCCCGGTCTTCATCCAATCCCCTGTCTTTCCAAAATTTGCTTCCTTTACATCTTACCCTGAATTAAATTGAAATTGTTTCTTGTTTCGCAAAATAAAAGGCATAAAAAAAGTCGCCCCCAGGTTATATCCCGGAAAGCGACTGACAAATTCCCTTCGTTTTACCGCAAAGAGAACTTATAGAAGTTCGATGATTGCCATTTCGGCCGCATCCCCGCGGCGGGGTCCGATTTTGGTAATGCGCGTATATCCGCCGTTGCGGTCCGCGTATTTCGGTGCGATTTCCGTGAACAGCTTGTGCGCGACGTCTTCCTTCGTCACAAAGCCGCCAATCAGGCGTTTATGGGCAAGCGTGTCTTCTTTTGCAACGGTGATCATTTTTTCCGCCAGGGAACGGACTTCCTTGGCGCGGGTCACCGTCGTTTCGATTTTTCCTTTTTCCAAAAGAAAGGTTACCATCGCCCTGAGCATGGCCGTTCTGTGGTCGGTGGTCCTTCCGAGCTTTCTGGTACCGGGCATCGAACTATCACTCCTTTACCTTAGGTTCCGCAAAGGACTATTCGTCGTCCTTGCGCAGATTGAAACCGAGAGAGGCCATCTTCCAGACAACCTCTTCGAGGGATTTGCGTCCAAGGTTGCGTACCTTCATCATGTCGTCCTCCGACTTGCTGATGATGTCGCCAACCGTGTTGATTCCGGCGCGTTTGAGGCAGTTGAAGGAGCGAACCGACAGGTCCAGTTCCTCAATCGTCATCTCCAGCACTTTTTCCTTGCCCTTGTCGTCCTTTTCCACCATGATCTCGGTGCTGCTTCCCTTGTCGGACAGGTCGACAAACAGGTTCAGATGTTCAGTCAGGACTTTCGCGGCAAGAGAGACCGCCTCCTGAGCCCCGATCACTCCGTTGGTGGAAACCTCAAGCGTCAGCTTGTCGAAATCGATGCTCTGACCGACGCGGGTCGGCTCCACATTGTAATTCACCTTGTAAACGGGAGTGTAAATGGAATCCACCGGGAGCACGCCGATGATGCTGGCGTTCATATTCTGCTTGTTCCGCTCTGCGGAGACATAGCCGCGCCCCTTGTCCAAAGTGAGTTCCATGTACAGTTTGGCGCCGTCCCCCAGCGTCGCAATGTGCATGTCCGGGTTGAGAATTTCCACCTCGCTGTCGCACTTGATTGAGTCGGCCGTCACTTCACACGGCCCCTCGGCGGAGATCTCAACTGTTTTGGGCCCGTCGCAGTGCATCTTTGTCGTCAGTCCCTTGATATTCAGGATGATTTCCGTGACATCCTCCTTCACGCCGGGGATCGTGGAAAACTCATGCAGAACGCCATCTATTTTAATGGAAGTGACTGCCACGCCTTGAAGCGAAGACAGGAGCACGCGCCTGAGACTGTTGCCCAGCGTGGTGCCGAACCCGCGTTCGAGGGGTTCGACAATAAACTTGCCGTACGTTCCGTCGCCCGATAACATACTCGTCTCAATTTTTGGCTTCTCAAACTCGATCATTAGCGACCCTCCTTGACCTGTAGCGGATCAAATTATCTGCCGTGATGGCTCCTGCACTGCAGAACACGTTACTTGGAGTACAACTCAACAATGAGAGTCTCGTCAACCGCAAGGTCAATTTCCTCACGCGTAGGCAGCGCAAGAACTTTGCCCTCCAGAGTCTCGCGGTTCACGTCAAGCCATTTTGGAACCGGGCGGGAGGCGTTCGCCTCGAGCACGGACTTAATTTTGTCGCTCTTGCGGCTTTTGTCCTGAATGGAGACCACATCCCCCGGCTTTACCAGGCAGGAGGGAATATCCACGCGGCCCCCGTTTACGGTAAAGTGCCCGTGCACAACAAGCTGGCGGGCTTCCGCTCTGGAGCTGGCCCAGCCCAGGCGGTAAACAATATTGTCAAGCCTGCGTTCCAGAAGGATGAGCAGCTCGTCGCCGGTCTTTCCTTCCTTTTTGGTGGCCATTTCATAATATTTCAAGAACTGGGATTCCAGTACGCCGTAGTACCGCTTCGCCGTCTGCTTTGCGCGAAGCTGAAGGCCGTACTCAGAGGTCTTTTTGCGTCCCTGGCCGTGCTGGCCGGGCGCATACGCCCTGCGCGTCACCGCGCATTTGTCCGTGTAGCATCTCGCCCCTTTCAGAAAGAGCTTCTGGCCCTCCCTGCGGCAGAGTTTGCAGACGGAATCTGTATATCTTGCCATCTTTTGGTTGCACCTCCTAAAAATCGGTTACACGCGTCTTCTTTTCGGCGGACGGCATCCGTTGTGCGGAATCGGCGTTACGTCCTTGATCATGCTGACCTCCAGCCCCGCGCCCTGCAGCGCGCGGATGGCGGCCTCACGCCCGGAGCCGGGGCCCTTTACGTATACTTCAACCGACTTCATGCCGTGTTCCATGGCCGCTTTCGCCGCGGTCTCCGCCGCGGTCTGCGCTGCAAAAGGAGTGGACTTTCTGGAACCCCTGAAACCGAGTTCGCCGGAGCTTGCCCAGGAAACCGCGTTGCCCTGAACATCGGTGATAGTGACAATCGTATTGTTAAAAGTGGACTGAATATGGGCGGAGCCACGATCGATATTCTTGCGTTCACGGCGCTTACGCACGCTGGAGGATTTTTTCGCCCCCGCGTTTTTCTGTGCTGCCATTTATGATATCCCTCCCAGATTATTTCTTCTTGTTGGCCATGGTTTTTCTCGGTCCCTTTCGGGTGCGCGCGTTTGTCTTCGTGCGCTGGCCCCTGACTGGCAGCCCTCTGCGGTGGCGGACACCGCGGTAGCAGCCGATTTCGATCAGCCTCTTGATATCGAACGCGACGTCGCGGCGAAGGTCGCCCTCCACGCGGCAGTGATGGTCGATGTATTCCCTGATTTTCGCCGCGTCATCCTCCGTAAGGTCCCTGACACGGGTGTCCGGATCCACGCCCGTTTCCGCGCAGATCTGAGTCGCGGTCTTGCGGCCGATTCCGAAAATATAAGTTAGAGCAATCTCAATGCGCTTATCTCTCGGCAGATCAATACCTGCTATACGCGCCATACTGGTTGCACCTCCGTTTTAAATAGGTTTGCGCCTTAGCCCTGGCGCTGTTTATGCTTTGGGTTTTCGCAGATCACCATGACCTTGCCCTTGCGCTTGATGACTTTGCATTTTTCGCACATTTTCTTTACAGAAGGTCTGACTTTCATGTTAAGGTCCCTCCTTGCAGAGATCTCCGGTTATTTCGAACGCCACGTGATTCGCCCGCGCGTCAGGTCATACGGCGACAGCTCAATGGTAACTTTGTCGCCGGGCAGAATCCGGATGAAATTCATCCGCAGTTTGCCGGAAATATGCGCGAGTATCGTGTGGTGGTTGGGAAGCTCCACCGTGAACATGGCGTTCGGCAGGGCTTCGGTTACGATACCTTCGGTTTCAATTACGTCCTGTTTCGACATACATTTGCCTCCTCATGGGGAAAGCGGTCCCCCGCTCGATAAGCGGCCAGGGCCCGGCGTATTTCACGGTTGGTCTGCAATGACTGTTCGGGCAGCAGCGTGCTGGTTGGAAAAAGGTGTTTCACATTTTTTCGTTTGGGATGTTCCAAGCTGCGCCGCTTCCCGTCGCAGATCGTGACGGAAAGCGCATCCGCCTTCAGCACTGCAAAAAAACCGCCCTTGTCTCGCCCGGCAGCGGACCGAACCACCAGTCCTCTGATGAACTCCATGTCTGCCCCCTAGTCCGGAATGGTCAGAATCACCGGCCCGTTGGGAGTGATTGCAATGGAATTCTCAAAGTGCGCGGAAAGTTTTCCGTCCGCGGTCACGGTCGTCCAGCCGTCCTCGAGGACTTCGACCTCTTTGACGCCCTGATTGATCATCGGTTCAATGGCGATGGTCATGCCCGGCAACAGGCGCACGCCCCTTCCGGGCGTGCCGTAATTGGGAACACTTGGGTCTTCATGCATCTTCGCGCCTACTCCGTGGCCGACAAAATCGCGTACCACCGAGTAACCGCGAGCTTCGGCATACTGCTGAACCGCGCTGCCCACGTCGCCCAGCCGGTTTCCGGCCACAGCGGCGCGGATCCCCTCGTACAGGCTTTCGCGCGTCGTTTTCATCAAGGCCTGCGCCTCCGGGCTGACCCGGCCGCACGGGAAGGTAAAGGCATTGTCGCCGACAAAACCTTCGAAGGTCGCGCCGACGTCGATGCTGACGATGTCGCCCTCCTTGATGAGGTGTTTCTTGCTCGGTATGCCATGGATGACTACATTGTTGACGGAAACGCAGGCGCTTGCGGGATACCCGCCATACCCGAGGAATGTGGGCGCAGCGCCCTCCCCCTCGATGACCCGGCGGGCCACGCGGCTGATCTCCCACGTTGAAACGCCGGGCTCCACCGCGGCGCCGGCAGCTTTCAGGGCATTGGCCGCGATCCGGCCCGCCTGCCTCATGATTTTAAGCTCTCGTGCTGTTTTTAAAACGATCATAATCAAGCCTCGATTGCTTTGAGTACGGCGCGGGTCGTATCGGAAACGCTGTCGCATCCCTGCACCGTGCAGAGTCTGCCCTGTTTCCCGTAATAACCCTTTAACGGTTCCGTCTGCTCGTGATATATTTTCAGCCGCGCCTCTATGGTCTCCGGCTGGTCATCCCTGCGCTGAACCAGGGTGCCTCCGCAAAGGTCGCAAACGCCTTCCACCTTCGGTTTTTTGTTGACGATGTGGTAGGGAGCGCCGCATTTTTCGCAGACACGGCGTCCGGACAAGCGGGCCATGATCGTTTTTTCCGGGACCTCAAGGTCGATGACCCGGTCGATTACGACGCCCATTTTGTCCAGAGCCTCGGCCTGGGGAATGGTGCGCGGAAAGCCGTCCAGAATAAATCCGTTCCTGCAATCCGGCTCGGCAAGGCGTTCCTTGATGATCCCGATGACGATCTCATCCGGGACCAGCCCGCCGGATTCGGTATAGGCTTTCGCGCGCAGGCCCATTTCCGTGCCGCTTTTCAGCGCGCTTCTGATAATATTGCCCGTCGATATGGCGGGAATGCTCTTTTCGCGGGAAAGGACTTCCGCCATGGTGCCTTTTCCCGCTCCGGGTGCGCCAAGAAATATAATGTTCAATTCCAACACTCCTTCATCAATCGAGGAAGCCTTTGTAATGCCGCATCATCATCTGGGATTCCATCTGCTGCACGGTTTCCAGGGCTACGCCGACCAGAATCAGGATGGACGTGCCGCCGACCGAAAGGTTGCTCATGCCGGTCGTGGCACCGAAAATAATCGGCATCAATGCAATGAATCCCAGGAACAGCGAACCGATAAAGGTCACCTTGGAAAGGACCCTGGCAATGTAATCGCTGGTCGACTTGCCCGGACGGATACCTGGAATGGTGCCGTTGCTCTGACGGAGATTATTGGCCATCTCAATGGGATTATACTGGATTGTCATATAAAAATACGCGAAAAGAATAATAAGAAGAAAATACAGGAATGAGTAAAGCCACCCTGTCGAGGAAAACGCATCGAAGAAGCTTTTCCAGAAACCCGTCGCCACACGATTGCCCATCAACAGCTGAATCGTGCTGGGAATGACGAGGATCGAACTGGCGAAGATGATCGGCATCACGCCGGACATACCGATCTTGATCGGTATATGGCTGCTCTGCCCGCCGTACATCTTCCGTCCGACCACGCGCTTTGCGTACTGTACGGGGATGCGGCGTTCGGCGTCATACATAAAGACGATGACCCACATGATGACCAGAAACAGGACGGCGAACAGCGGAACGAGGAAGTAATATTTCCCGAAGCTGGTCGGGTCCTGACCCGCGGCCTGCCAGAAGGTCCCCAGCGTGTTGATCGTGTGCGGCATTCTTGCGACAATGCCGGCAAACAGCAGGATGGAAATTCCGTTGCCGATGCCGAACTGGTTGACTTGCTCGCCCAGCCACATCATCAGCGCGGCGCCCGCCGTAAAGGTCATGACAATGACAACCGCGGCGAACACGGCCTGCCAGCCGTGGTTGTATTGGGTAATTGCGGTTCCCTGATAGGAACTGTTCCGCAGATAGAAATAGTAGGAAGTGCCCTGAATCAGCGCCAGGATCACAGCCACATAGCGGGTCAGTGCCCCCAGGCGCTTCCGGCCTTCCTCCCCTTCCTTTGCCATGCGTTCCAGCGCCGGAATGGCGACTGTGAGCAGCTGGATGACAATGGAGCTGTTGATATACGGGGTCACGCTCATGGCGAACAGCGTCGCGTTCGCAAAAGCGCCGCCGGACAGCATATCCAGATAGCTCAGCGCCGTTCCGGTCTTTCCGACCTCCGTCATCAGCCCTTTCAGGGCATCCGTGTTCAAAAACGGAACAGGGATGGCCGCCCCGAAGCGGAATACGATGATAATAAACAGCGTGAAGAGCATCTTTTTGCGGAGATCGGGAATCGACCAGGCATTCTTGATGGTTTTGAACACCTCAGATCACCTCGGCCTTCCCGCCAGCGGCCTCTATCTTCTGCTTGGCGGATTCTGAGAAGGCAGAAACCTTTACATTCAATTTTTTTTCGAGCTTGCCGTTGCCCAGGATTTTCACCCCGTCGCAGCAAACCTTGACGATGCCGGTGTCGATCAGGGCCTGTGTGTCCACCGTCGCGCCGTCTTCAAACCTGTTGAGCGTGCCGACGTTCACCGCCTTGATGCTGCTGGCGAACACATTGGTGAAGCCCCTCTTCGGAAGACGGCGCTGCAATGGCATCTGGCCGCCTTCAAAGCCCGGACGGATCGATCCGCCAGAACGCGCCTTCTGTCCTTTATGGCCCTTGCCGGCGGTTTTGCCCTGGCCGGAACCAATTCCCCTGCCGATTCTTTTCGGCTCTTTTTTGGACCCCGGTACCGAAGTTAGATCATGTAACTTCATTAATTCGCACCTCCTTATCTTACGCTTTGCTTACCTCGATGAGGTGGATGATCTTCTGCACCTTGCCCTTGGTCTGAGCGTTATCGGGCTGAACCGACTTGTCGCCGATTTTTGTCAGGCCAAGCGCCCGGGCGGTTGCAATCTGGTCCTTTTTGCTGCCGATCAGGCTCTTGACCAGCGTGATTTTCAGCTGTTCCATCCTGCGCGCCCTCCTTTATGCAAATAATTCCTTGACCGATTTTCCGCGCGTCTTTGCGACCTGCTCCGCGTTGCGGAGCTTCTTCATGCCGTCCAGCGTCGCGCGGACGACGTTGCACGGGTTGTTGGAGCGAAGCGCCTTGGTGCGGATATCGCGGATGCCGGCGGCCTCCACAACCGCACGGACCGGGCCGCCGGCGATGACGCCGGTACCGGGTGCCGCGGGCTTCATCAGGACCCTGCCCGCGCCGTACGTGCCGATGATTTCATGCGGGATGGTCGAGCCGCGCATGGCAACCTGAATCAGGTTTTTCTTCGCGTCCTCGATCCCCTTGCGGATGGCGTCGGGAACTTCGCCCGCCTTGCCGATGCCGAAGCCGACGGTTCCGTTGCCGTCGCCGACGACGACCAGCGCCGCAAACTTGAAGATGCGGCCGCCCTTTACGGTTTTGGAAACGCGGTTGATGGCAACCACATGTTCTTTCATTTCCATGGATGATGCGTCAATTCTAGCCAAAAGTTTTTCCTCCTCCTTCGTCAGAACTTGAGGCCGCCCTCGCGGGCGCCTTCGGCCAGCTCTTTGACGCGGCCGTGGTACAGATAGCCGCCGCGGTCAAATACGACCTGTTCAATGCCCTTTTCGGCGGCGCGTTTTGCAATCAGCCCGCCCACCTTGCGTGCGGCTTCCTTGTTTCCGCCGTTACCAGTAAACTCCTTGTCCAGTGAGGAAGCCGCGGCAAGCGTTACTCCCCTGACATCGTCAATCACCTGGGCGTAGATGTTGTTGGTAGAGCGAAATACATTCAGGCGCGGGCACTCGGCCGTGCCCGAAATCTTGCCGCGCACCCTGCGGTGGCGGTTCAATCTGGCCTTGTTGGTGTCAGCCTTGTTCACCATTTGTGATTCACTCCTTCATTACTTCTTTGCGCCCTTGCCGGCTTTGCCTTCCTTGCGGCGGACGTGTTCACCGGTGTAGCGGATTCCCTTGCCCTTATACGGCTCCGGCGGACGCTTCTCGCGGACTTCCGCCGCAAACTGCCCGACCTGCTGTTTATCCGGGCCAAGGATCACGATCTTGTTCGCCGTGGGGCATTCGATGGTAATGCCGTCCACTTCCGGAACCGTCACCTGATGGGAATAGCCGAGGTTCATGACCAGGTTCTTCCCCTGCTTCTGCACACGGTAGCCGACGCCGTTGACGTCCAGCTCCTTTTTGAAGCCCTCCGTCACGCCCGTAACCATATTGTGGATCAGCGAGCGGGTCAGGCCGTGCAGGGATTTGTTCTCTTTTTCATCGTCGGGACGGGTCACGTGGATCTCGCTGTCCTCGACGCTGACAGTCATGTTGGGATGGACCTTTTGCGTCAGGGCGCCCTTCGGGCCCTTCACCGATACAACGCTGCCGTCAACCGAAACGGTGACGCCGGCGGGAATATTTATGGGTTTTCTTCCAATTCGCGACATTGCTGCACCCCCCTGTTACCAAATAAATGCGAGAACTTCGCCGCCCACGTTCTGCTTGCGGGCCTCGCGGTCCGTCATGACCCCCTTGGAGGTCGAAACGATCGCGATGCCCAGGCCCTTCATCACCTTGGGCAGGTCCTCGGCGTTGGAATAAATGCGAAGGCCCGGCTTGCTCACCCTGCGCAGGCCGTTGATGACGGCGGTCTTTCCTTCGCCGTACTTCAGGTTTACCTTGATGATTCCCTGCTTGCCGTCCTCTATCACCGTATAGTTTTTGACATAACCCTCGTCCACAAGAATCTGCACGATCGCTTTTTTCATATTGGAAGCGGGGATCTCCACGGAATCATGCTTTGCGGAACTCGCATTGCGGATGCGGGTAAGCAAATCGGCAATCGTATCTGTAATCTGCATGCCGTCTCCTCCTTTTTACCAGCTCGCCTTTTTTACGCCGGGAATCTCGCCCTTGTAGGCAAGCTCCCGAAAGCAGATGCGGCAGATTCCGAATTTGCGAAGATAGGCGTGCGGCCTGCCACAGATTTTGCAACGGTTGTATTCGCGGGAAGAAAACTTCTGTTCTCTTCTCTGTTTGACTTTCATGGAAGTTTTGGCCACAAGAATCCCTCCTTATTTCGCAAACGGGGCGCCGAGCAGCGTTAAAAGCTCTCTGGATTCCTCGTCGGTTTTCGCGGTCGTCACAAAGCAGATGTCCATTCCGCGGACCTTGTCGATTTTGTCGTAATCGATTTCCGGGAAAATCAGCTGTTCTTTGACGCCCATGTTGTAATTGCCCCTGCCGTCGAAGGAATTCGGGTTGATGCCGCGAAAGTCCCTGACGCGCGGGAGCGCCACGTTGAAAAGCCGGTCCAGAAACTCATACATCCGGTCGCCGCGCAGCGTCACCTTGACGCCGATCTTCATGCCCGCGCGGACCTTGAAGTTCGCAACCGACTTCTTTGCTGTGGTCACCACGGGCCGCTGCCCGGTGATGGCTGCGATATCGCCCATCGCGGAGTCGATCACCTTGGAGTTCTCCTTGGCTTCGCCGGCCCCGATGTTGATGACGATCTTATCCAGCTTGGGAATCTGCATGACGCTTTTGTAGGAAAACCTCTTCATCAGCGCCGGTGCGATTTCCTTCCGATACTGCTCCTTCATTCTTGCCATGTTCATCCTCCTTACAGCGCTTCGCCGCATTTTCTGCAAATGCGTTCCTTCGTGCCGTCCTCATACAGCTTGTGGGAGACACGGGTGGGTTTGCCGCAGTGGGGGCAGACAAGCTGGACCTTGCAGGCGTACAGGGCGCCCTCGGCTTTCACGATACCGCCCTCTTCGCCCATTTTGCGGGGCTTCACATGTTTACTCACCATGTTGATCCCCTCGACGATGACCTTGCCCTCCTTCGGGCTGACCTGAAGGACTTTGCCCTTCTTGCCGCGGTCCTTGCCGTTTAAAACAATCACGGTGTCACCGGTTTTAACATGAATCTTTTTAATCATCAGCGAACACCTCCCTTAAAGCACTTCAGGGGCAAGACTTAAGATCTTTACGTAGTCCCTGTCGCGCAGTTCCCTGGCCACCGGGCCAAAGATGCGCGTGCCCGTTGGGTTTTTGTCGTCCTTGATCAGAACGGCGGCGTTCTCGTCGAACCGGATGTAGGTCCCGTCCTCGCGGCGAACACCCGAAGCAGTACGCACGACCACCGCCTTGACCACGTCGCCCTTTTTCACGGTGCCGCCCGGCGCCGCCTTCTTGACCGACGCTACGATGACATCGCCGATATTCGCGTACCTCCTGCCGGTACCGCCAAGCACGCGGATGCACATGAGCTGCTTCGCGCCGGTGTTGTCGGCAACGTTGAGGTATGTCTGCTGTTGTATCACGGTGCGTTCCTCCTTTGCTTACTTGGCCTTCTCCAAAATCTTGACCAGACGCCATCTTTTATCCTTGCTCAACGGCCGGGTCTCCATGACGCGCACGCGGTCGCCGACGGAGCATTCGTTGTTTTCGTCATGCGCCTTCAGGCGCACGGTGCGCTTGACAACCTTTTTGTAAAGCGGGTGCTTCACGCTGTCTTCCACCGCGACGACGATGGTCTTATCCATTTTGTCGCTGACGACCTTGCCGACCTCGGTTTTTCTGATATTCCTGTCGCTCACGTTTCATCTCCCCCTTCCGTTACGCATTGGCGCTGTCTCTGAGTTCATTTTCGCGCAAAACGGTCTTGATGCGTGCGATATCCTTTTTAACAGCCTTAATACGCATCGGATTGTCGAGCTGATTAATGGTAAGCTGGAAACGGAGGTTGAAAAGCTCGGCCTTGAGATCCTTCAGCTTGCTTTCAAGCTCTTCCGCGCTTAATTGTCTGACTTCCGCTGGCTTCATGACTGCTCACCATCCGTTTCTTCCTTGGCAACAAATTTGCACCGGATCGGCAGTTTGTTGGACGCGAGGCGAAGGGCTTCCTTCGCGGTTTCCTCGGAAACGCCGCCCATTTCAAACAGCACGCGTCCCGGCTTTACGACGGCCACCCAGTACTCGGGCGCGCCTTTACCGGAGCCCATGCGGACCTCGGCGGGTTTTTTCGTGACCGGCTTATCCGGGAAAATTTTGATCCAGACCTGCCCGAAACGCTTTGTGTAACGGGTCATGGCAACACGGGCCGCCTCGATCTGGTTGGCGGTGATCCATGCCGGTTCCAACGCCTGAAGGCCGAACTGGCCGTAGTCGATCTTGTTGCCGCGGGTGCATTTCCCGGTCATGCGGCCGCGCTGTACTTTGCGGTATTTCACGCGCTTTGGCATCAGCATTACTTGCTGCCCCCTTCCCTGCGGGGCTTACGGCTGTCCTGCAGGACTTCGCCCCTGTAGATCCAGACCTTCACGCCGATGCGCCCGTAGGTCGTGGCGGCCTCGGCAAACCCGTAATCGATGTCGGCACGGATGGTCTGAAGAGGAATCGTGCCGTCGTGGTATTGCTCTCTTCTGGCGATTTCAGCGCCGCCCAGACGGCCGGAAACCTGCGTCTTGATCCCTTTGGCGCCCATCTTCATGGCGCGGCCGATGCTCTGCTTCAGCGCGCGGCGGAAAGAAATTCTTTTTTCGAGCTGCTGCGCGATGTTTTCCGCGACCAGCTGTGCGTTCAGGTCCGGGTTTTTCACCTCTACGATGTTGATCGTAACGGGTTTTCCCAGCTGCTTTTCGCACTGCAGGCGAAGCTTTTCAATTTCAGCGCCGCCTTTGCCGATAACGATGCCCGGCTTTGCGCAATGGATGTGAAGGCGCACCTTGGAGGCGTCGCGCTCGATCTCTATTTTTGGAACGCCGGCGGGTTTCAGCTGCTTAAGCAACATCTTGCGCAGCTTGTAGTCTTCGACGAGCGTGTCGCCGAAGACGTTGTCCTTTGTAAACCAGCGGGAATCCCAGTCTTTGATAATGCCCACACGGAACCCGTGCGGATTGACTTTCTGGCCCATAATTTACCTCCTCCTCAGCTTATTCCTGTTCTTTCAGCACCATGGTCACGTGCGAAGTCCTCTTTAAAATCTGGAACGCACGCCCCTGCGCTCTCGGACGGATGCGTTTGAGGATCGGACCAGGAGAAACAAAGCACTGAGAAACATACAGTTTGGAAACGTCCATGCCGTGATTGTTCTCTGCGTTGGCCATAGCCGATTTCAGCAGTTTTTCAAGGCTCTCGCTCGCGGCTTTCGGCGTGTGCTTCAGGATAGCCATCGCTACGTCGACCGGTTTGTTGCGGATCAGGTCGAGAACGATCTGAACCTTGCGGGGAGAGATGCGGGCATATTTCAGATAAGCCCTTGCTTCCATGCGATACACTCCTTTCAGCCGTTATTTGCCCGGCGCCGTTGTCTTGGAGCCGGAATGTCCCTTGAAGGTGCGGGTGGGGGCGAACTCGCCCAGCCTGTGACCCACCATGTCCTCCGTCACGTAAACCGGGACATGCTTGCGGCCGTCGTGAACCGCTATCGTATGGCCGACAAAATCCGGGAAGATCGTGGAGGATCTGCTCCAGGTCTTGACGATCTTCTTTTCGCCGGCCGCGTTCATCTCCTGAATCCTTTTAAGCAGCACAGGCTGAACATAAGGACCCTTCTTTACGCTTCTGCTCATAACTGACAAGCTCCTTTCTGCACGCCTTATTTGCCGTTTCTGCGCTTGACAATCATCTTGTCGGAGCGGTTGTGGTGAGCGCGGGTCTTGTAACCCAGGGTCGGCTTGCCCCACGGGGTGACCGGTCCGGGACGTCCGATGGGGGCTCTGCCCTCGCCGCCGCCGTGCGGGTGGTCGTTCGGGTTCATGACGGAACCGCGGACTGTCGGCCTCCACCCCATGTGGCGTTTGCGCCCTGCTTTGCCGATCTTCATGTTTTCATGGTCGCCGTTGCTGACCTGGCCGATGGTCGCCATGCAGGAGATCGGCACGTTGCGCAGCTCGCCGGAAGGCAGGCGCAGCAAAGCCATCCCGTTTTCCTTGGCCATCAGCTGGGCCATGATGCCGGCCGCGCGGGCCAGCTGGGCGCCCTTGCCGGGGTACAGCTCCACGTTGTGGACGAAGGTGCCGACGGGGATATTTTCCAGTGGAAGCGCGTTGCCCGGCTTGATGTCCGCAGAAGTGCCGGAAACCACCGTGTCTCCGACCTTGAGGCCCTCGGGGGCGATGATATAGCTTCTGTCGCCGTCCTCATACTGAACCAGCGCGATGAACGCGGAGCGGTTCGGGTCGTACTCGATGCTGGCGACCTTGCCGGGAGCGTCGAATTTCTGGCGTTTGAAGTCGATCAGGCGGTACTTTCTGCGGTTCTTGCCGCCGCGGTGGCGGACGGTGATGCGGCCGTAGCTGTTGCGGCCGGAATTGTTCGGAAGAGACTCTAAAAGGCTCTTTTCCGGCGCCTTTTTGGTCAGGACCTTATAGTCCATGACGGACATATTGCGCCGTGAAGCCGTAGTCGGCTTAAAATTAATGGTTGGCATTCTTTCACACTCCTCATGATGGCTTTGCGGGGAGATGCCGGCTCCCCATCCATGCCTCTGCTCTTTTCCTGCAGGCAGAGATTACATCATGCCTTCAAAAAATTCAATCGTTTTGCTGCCTTCGATCAGGGTGACGACCGCTTTTTTCCAGGAACTGGTGTAGCCCTGGCTTTTGCCCTGGCGGCGCAAATGGCCGCGGACGTGAAGAGTATTGACCCTGTCGACCTTGACGCCGAACAGTTCTTCCACCGCGCGGGCAATATCGATCTTCGTCGCGGATTTGGCGACCTCGAAGGTATACCGTTTTGCGCCGATTCCGGACATGCTTTTCTCCGTCACGACCGGGCGGAGAATAATATCCTGTGCTGCCATTTAAGCATACACCTCCTCGATCTGAGCGACCGCATCCTTGACGACGATGAACTTGTCTGCGTCCAGAATATCGTAAACGTTCAGGGTATTGACCACTGCGGTTTTCACGCCGGGAAGGTTCCGGGAGGAAGCGATGATCTTTTCATCCGCGCTCGGCAGAACGATCAGGGCCTTCCTGTCGGAGCCGACCGCGCTGAGCATGGACGCGATGGTCTTGGTCTTGTATTCCTCCAGCGAAAGGCTGTCGAGCACGATCATGTCGCTGTCGAGGACCTTGCTGGAAAGAGCGGATTTCATGGCGAGACGGCGTTCCTTCTTGTTCAGCGTATAGCTGTAGTCGCGCGGCTTGGGGGCGAAAACGACGCCGCCGTGCCTCCACTGAGGAGCGCGCGTGGAGCCCTGTCTCGCATGGCCCGTGCCTTTCTGTCTCCACGGCTTTCTGCCGCCGCCGGAAACTTCCGCGCGGGTTTTCGCCGCCTGCGTGCCCTGGCGCAGGTTCGCAAGGTGGTTGACCACCAGGTCGTGCATCACCTTTTTGTTCGGTTCGATTCCGAACACGGTCTCGGACAGGTCCATCTTTTCGACTTCCTTGCCGGCCATGTCAAGTACTGCTACTGTAGGCATTCCGATTCCTCCTTCCCTCACGCCCTGGCAGCTTTCACGCTGTCGCGGATAACCACGATGCCGCCGTTGGGGCCGGGAACCGCGCCCCGGATGGCGATCAGGTTGTTTTCAGCATCCACCTTGGCGACGGTCAGGTTCTGCACCGTCACCTGCTCCGCGCCCAGATGGCCGGCCATTTTCATGCCGGGCAGCACCCTGGACGGGGTCGAACACGCGCCGTTGGAGCCGCCGTGGCGGGCAACCGGGCCGGAGCCGTGGCTTTCCTTCAGGCGCTGGAAGTTCCAGCGCTTGATGACGCCGGCATATCCCTTGCCCTTGCTGACGCCGGTCACGTCGATTTTGTCGCCGGTCTCGAACACGTCCGCCTTGACCAGATCGCCTACCTTGTAGGCCTCCGGGTCGTCAAAGCGGAATTCGCGCAGCGTCTTCTTCGGGGCCACGTCCGCTTTTGCGAAATGCCCTTTCACCGGTTTTGTCACCTTCGCCGCTTTCAGGTCGCCGTAGCCCATCTGAACGCTTGCGTAACCGTCGTTCTCCACGGTCTTTTTCTGCGCGATCACGCAGGGGCCGGCTTCCACGACCGTTACGGGGATGACTTTTCCCTGCTCGTCGAAGATCTGCGTCATGCCGATCTTCTTGCCGATAATCCCTTTTTTCATTCCTACATTTACCTCCTGTGCAGGTTATTGGTTGGCTTTAAAACCAACTTGACCCCGGCCGCCGGTTGGTTGAATCAGAGTTTGATCTCCACTTCAACGCCTGCGGGGAGCTCCAGGCCCATCAGGGCCTCAACCGTCTTGTTCGACGGCCGCAGAATGTCGATCAGTCTCTTGTGGGTCCGCATCTCGAACTGCTCGCGGCTGTCCTTGTACTTGTGGACGGCGCGCAGAATCGTGATGATCTGCTTCTCGGTCGGGAGCGGAACCGGTCCGGAAACTCTCGCGCCCGTGCGCTTTGCCGTTGCAACGATCTTTTCGGCGGACTGGTCCACCAGCTGGTGGTCGTACCCTTTGATTCTGATCCTGATTTTCTCCTTGACTGCCACTGGAAAATCGCCTCCTTATCATAGTTGGCGGGCGGCGCTTAAAACCTGAACACCGTGCCGGGTGTTTCTTCAACCCCAAATGAAAAACCGGATTCCTTTTTGGGCGAAATCCGGGTGCAGGTTCAAAACGTCTGAGCGCAAAAGGCCGCAGAGCGGAACCTTCCGCATGCTCAAAATTATTTGTCGCCCGGTTTAAAATCGGACATACTCCACGGAAAAACCGGCGCTATCGCGCCGCAACCTCCCGCTTCAACGCATATCTGTCGCAGTCGTGCCTTATTATAGTACCACATGGCCGGATGTTTTGCAACAATTATTTTTCTCCCGCGAGAGGAAATTTATTCCGGTCCCCTGAAAATTTCAGGCGGAGAAAGCTTTCTCCGCCCAGAACCCGCTTACTTTTTGACAAAATAACTCCAGGCCGCATTGCCGGTCCTGAACCCGGAGGTCTGGTCGTAATCCACGATCAGCTCCTCGTGGTCGTCCAGCGCATGGGAAACAGGGATGCTGACTCCAAGACTGTCGTCCTTAAAATAAACGCTGCAGTTCTGCATTCCGGACTGAAGGACCGCAGAGGTGTAACTGACCGCTTTTTTATCCGACATCTGCTTCTTTACGGCGTTCTGCAAAGCGGTCAGCATCGCGCTGTTCTTCTGAACCATATCGGCAACGGAAACGGCCTTCTTGTTTTTTAAGTCGTAATTGACCGCACGGAAATAGGAGACGCTGTCGTTTCCGTCGGATTTATCCACGGTCTCGCGGAAAGTCACGCTGATAAAATCGTCTCCCTGGTAGGATACATGATCGGATACCTTGACTTTCACTTCTTTCGCGGCTTTTGACGTTCCAAGGGAATTGATTGTCTGGAGCGCCGCATTCTTCAGGAGAGTATTGACGGCGTCATAATTGGTTCCATCTGAGGAAAGCTGGGGATAGGAAGCCTTATAGCTTCTGTTGTTTTGGTCGTATTTGTAGTCCACCGTCTTAACGGTGTAAGGGGATTTCTTGATAACGACCGGAGGCCTGGAGACTGCCCCGGAAACCGTAACCCCGGAATACAGGCTGTCGGAGGATGTCCCGCTTGATGCCGAGGACGAACCGGTTCCTTCGGACGACGCGGCCGCGCCGGAAGAAGTGCCGGAAGACGAGCCGGTCTGTCCATGGCAGGCGGCCATGGACAGCAACATGGAAGCCGATAAAAGGAAGATTAAAAATTTTTTCATAAGTATCGATTCACACTCCTAACGATTAACAACGTTATTCAATACGGTCAGCCAAGCGGCCGGTTCACCGGCAAAGGCGACGGGAAAAGGAAACCTTTTCTTGATTATTGCGCTATTATTTTACACGCAATCATCCGCCGATTCAAGTTACAAAACTTTGCGAAAAGATCACAAAACTGTGAACAAATCGGAAAAACAGGTTGCGAAACGCTGAAAGTACCGTTCGGCGCTGCCTTTTTTCATCGCTTCGGGAACGGCCGTTCCCTTAAATTGGAAATCAGGGCGTTGTGCCGCCCGGCTCCGGCCTTGAAGCCCCTCGGCATCCTTTTAACGCAATATATAGAAAAAGCCGCGTTGAAAATCCGCAGCTTTTTAAGATTTTTATAAGCTGATAAACTGATTCTGTCAAGGGCAGACCGTCAATACGCCTTGCCCCAGACGACCAGCTTTTCCGCCGGCTTTCCGCAGCAGACGCAGGTTCCGGAGCCGTGCTCGTGACCGAACGGGATGCAGCGGGAGGAAACGCCCGCCACCTCCTTGAGTTTTTCCTCGCACGCGGCGTCTCCGCACCACATTGCTTTGATGAAGCCGGGTTTCGAGCCGGCGATCTCCTTCATCTCATCGAGCGTTTTCGCTTCATAGGTCTTGCCTTCGCGGTTTTGCAGCGCCTTCTCGTACATGTCGTTCCGGACTTTCCCAAGCTGTTCCGCAACGGCCTCTTCCAGATTGCCGAGCGGGACGAAGACCTTCTCCCGGTCGGTGCGGCGGACCAGCACGCACTGGTCTTTCCCGATGTCCTTCGGGCCGATCTCCAGGCGGAGCGGAACGCCCTTCATCTCATACTGGGAAAATTTCCATCCGGGGGACTGGTCGGAATCGTCCGTTTTCACGCGGAATTGCTTTTTCAGCCGCGCCTGAATCTCCCCGGCTTTTTCGAGCACGCCGGGCTTGTGCTGCGCGACCGGCACGACGACGACCTGGATCGGCGCGACCGCGGGCGGCAGGACAAGGCCGCTGTCGTCGCCGTGGGTCATGATGATCCCGCCGATGATGCGGGTACTCAGGCCCCAGGAGGTCTGGAACGGATGGCACAGGGAATTGTCCCTGCCCTGAAACGTCACGTTGAACGCTTTTGCAAATCCGTCGCCAAAGTAATGGCTGGTGCCGGACTGAAGGGCCTTTCCGTCATGCATCATGGCTTCGATGGTATAGGTTGCCTCCGCGCCGGCGAACTTTTCGCTTTCGGTCTTTTGTCCGCGCAGAACCGGAATGGCAAGCTGCTTTTCGCAGAAGTCCGCGTAAACCTCCAGCATCCTCAGGGTCTCAGCGCGCGCCTCTTCGGCGGTTTCGTGCATCGTGTGGCCCTCCTGCCAGTGGAATTCCACCGAGCGCAGGAAGGGGCGGGTCGTCTTTTCCCAGCGGACCACCGAACACCACTGGTTGTACAGCTTCGGCAAGTCCCTCCAAGAATGGATCACGCGTGCATAATGGTCACAGAACAGCGTCTCCGAAGTCGGGCGCACACACAGGCGCTCCGGCAGCTTCTCGCTGCCGCCCATCGTCACCCAGGCAACCTCCGGCGCAAACCCCTGCACATGCTCCTTTTCCTTATTCAAAAGGCTTTCCGGAATAAAGAGGGGCATTGAAACATTTTCATGCCCAAGCTCCTTAAAGCGCCCGTCCAGATATTTCTGGATGTTTTCCCAGATGGCCCAGCCGTACGGCTCGATGACCATGCAGCCGCGGACGCTGGAATAGTCCATCAGCTCCGCCTTTTTTACGATATCCGTATACCACTGGGCAAAATCCTCCTCCATGGGAGTGATTGCCTCCACCAGTTTTTTCTGTTCCGCCATTGCTGTTTCCCCTTTATGCTGAAATCCGCGGCCCCATCCGGGGCCGGCGGTTCGTCATTCCCTGTTTTTCGTCGCGCGGTTCAAAATCACGATCACCAGAAAGATCAGAAGCATCACGAGAAAGATCCCCGCCATGCCCTTGCCCATCAGTTCCAGCGAACGGCCGATATCGGCGCCGTTCACCGGGCCGACCGGCCCCCGATACGCACTCAGCAGAAAACCGTAGCTCATTGCGGCGCCCCCCTATCCTAAAAAGTTCTTTGCAAGCGACAGAATAATGCCGCCCGCAACCACCGAACCGATCTGCCCCGCCACATTCGCGCCGATCGCGTGCATCAGCAGGTGGTTCTGGTTATCCTCCTGCAAACCCATTTTCTGAATCACGCGCGCCGACATCGGGAATGCGGAAATTCCTGCCGCGCCGACCATCGGGTTGAATTTCCTTCCCTCCGGAAGAAAGAGATTCAGAAATTTTGCAAACAAAACTCCGCCGGCGGAGTCGAATACAAAGGCAACCAGGCCGAGCGCCATAACCGCCAGCGTGTTCCAGCGCACGAACACGTCCGCTCGCATCTGGAACGCGATCGTGATGCCGAGAAAAATCGTGATCAGGTTCGCCAACGGTCCCTGCGCGGCCTTCGAGAGGCTTTCGAGCCTTCCGCATTCCCGGATCAGATTGCCGAACATCAAAAGGCCGACCAGCGCGACGGAATCGGGGGCGATCAGCCCGGCGATCATCGTAACGATGATCGGAAACAGGATTCTCGTCGTCTTTGAGACGGAATCCGGCCGGTAGGGCATCCGGATCTGCCGCTCCTTCCGGGTCGTGACCAGCCGGATGGCAAACGGCTGGATCAGCGGGACCAGCGCCATGTAGGAATAGGCCGCGACGGCAATGGCCCCTTTGTAATCGCTGTCCAGCACCTGGGAAACCAGGATGGACGTCGGCCCGTCCGCCGCGCCGATCACGCCGACCGACATGGCGTCCCTGAGCGGAAAGCCGAGCAGCACCGCCGCCGTGACGGTAAAAAAGATGCCGAACTGCGCGGCGGCGCCGAACAGGATCATCCGCGGGTTCGACAGCAGGGGCCCGAAATCGATCATGGCGCCGATGCCGACGAAGAGCAGCAGCGGCATGGCCTCCGAAGCGGCGATCCCCTTGTTGAACAGCCACTCGATGATCCCGTTGTCCCCCAGGACGCCCGAATAGGGCAGATTGACCAGAATGGCGCCGAAACCCATCGGCAGAAGCAGCGAAGGTTCAAAATCCTTTTTAACGGCCAGCCAGATCAGCAGCCCGCCGACAGCCCACATGACAACCATCTGCGGGGTAATGCCGAAGACCCCCTTCAGCAAAAAGTCGAATTGACTCAACAGCTTTGACACTCCTTTGTTTTCAGCAGCCCCGGCAAACGGAACAGAGTATTTGGCCACATGCAGTTATTATAGCGGAAACTCCGCGCCTTTTCAAGAAAAAAGCGGCCGCACCCGCCCTCAACGCAAAAAAAATCCGCCATGCTTCCGCACGGCGGATCGAAGGACCAGTCCTGTTCAGACGTGATCTTCAATGTATTTTACCAGTTCTCCGACCGTCTTGATGTTTTCGACTTCTTCGTCGGGAATCTCGATCTCAAACTCATCCTCAATCGACATCAGAAGATCGACGACATCCAGAGAGTCCGCCCCAAGATCATCGGCAATATTCGTATCTGCAGTAATCGTGTCCTCCTCAACGTCAAACTGCTCGCTTAAAATCGCCTTAACCTTCTCAAAAACCATGTTATATCCTCCTTAGATCTTAAAAATCACTCGTGTGCAACCAAAAATCCCAGTGTGGACAAAGGAATCCCGACTGTGCTACAATTGCACGGGTGATGGGACCCGAAATCCCGGGTTCCGAATGCCTATCCACATATTATTAGCAATGCTCCGCTTTGTCAATATTTTTTTTCGCCGGAGGTTGTTTGATTTGAAAATTTTAAAATTCGCTGTCATCGGGCACCCGATCGGACATACGATGTCCCCGTTCATTCAATCCCGGCTTTTCTCTCTCTCAGGAGTAAATGCGCAGTACGGTTCGATGGACGTCGCGCCGGAATCGCTGAAAGAGTTTCTCTCCCGCCGGGACGGCTGGGACGGATTCAACTTCACTATCCCCCACAAACGCGCCATTATACCCTTGCTGGACTCATTGGACCGAAAAGCGCAAATGACCGGCTCGGTCAACACCGTGAAGATCGAAAACGGAAGGCTCGCCGGTTTTACGACGGACGGGGACGGATTCCGTCTGTCCCTGCAGGCGGCCGGAGTCCCGCTGAAAGGCCGGACGGTGATACTCGGCGCGGGCGGAGCCGCGCGCGCCATAGCCTTTGAGGCCGCGCTCGCCGGCTGCGGGGTAACCGTCGCGGCGAGAGAGCACTCTTTCCCCGCGGCGGCGAAGCTTTGCGGCGATCTGAACCGGAAAATCCCGGGCGCCGGCGTCCGGGCGTGCCGGATCGGCGAAGTCGAAGGGACCATGGACCTGCTGGTCAACGCGACGCCGGCGGGCATGTATCCGGACGTGAAGTCCTGCGCGGCGGATGAAAATCTGGTCCGGCGGGCCGGCTGCGTGTTTGACGCGGTTTACAATCCTCAGGAAACCCTGCTGATCCGGCTCGCGAAAAAAAGCGGCATCCCGGCAGTCGGCGGCATGGCCATGCTGGTATGGCAGGCAGCGGCGGCGCAGACCGTCTGGACCGGCGCGGGATTCCCTGTGAGCGAAATCGACCGTCTGTGCAGCGACGCCATCCTTGAAATGAAGAAAAAATTCGGGAACGCATGAATTAAAAAAAGACTTGACACTCTCCAAGAGTTGTATTATGATACAGAAAAGATTCGGAGAAGGGAGTTTCAACATGAAGTTTCCGTTCAGTGTGCGATTTATGTTTTACGGATACCCCCGCTATTATTTCGCGGATGGGTTTACTTTCGCATACCCGGAAACTGACTGTGAGCTTTCTCGTGCCGGCAGGCGAAGGCCGTAATGGAATTTTATTTTCGGTCTTTCCCCTGACATTAAAGATGCATCGGCGGAGCTGGCAGCAGCCCCGCCGTTTTTTTTATGCATCCGGGCTTTTGCCCTCCGGACGGCGTCAGGCGCAGCCCCGTCAGAATCAGGGAGGAACTGTAATGATTATCGTACTGAAACCCGGCTGTACACAGCAGCAGATCAGCGATTTCTGCGCATCCCTTCGCGGGGAATACGGCGTCGGGATCAACACCTGGTCCGGCACCCAGAGTACCATGCTCGGTCTGATCGGGGACGATTCCGCGATCGACATCGACTCTGTCGCGGCACAGGAGCTTGTGGAAAGCGTCAAACGCGTGCAGGAAATCACCCGTTTTTACGAAGAAACTGCTTTCGAGATAAAGAAAAGGCTAGGAAATATCGTTCTGTGCGGATTCATGGGCAGCGGAAAGACTACGATCGGCGGCTTGCTGGCCGGCCGGACCGGCCGGACCTTTATCGATATGGACCAGTGGATCGAACAGAGAGAAGGCTGCACGGTCCCTGAAATTTTCGCCAGATACGGAGAAAGCCGCTTCCGCCGTCTGGAGCGCGAGGCCTCCCGCGAGCTTTCGCTTCGGACCGGGATCATCATCGCCACAGGCGGCGGGACGATCATCAACCCGGACAACGCCTGGGAGCTGAGATCCGGCGGAACCATCATTATGCTCGACGCGTCCCTTCATTCGGTGCGGACGCGGCTGCAGGGCGACCTCACCCGGCCGCTGCTGCGGAAGAAGGACGGCGGGCGGGCAATGGAACAGCTATACCAGGAGCGCCTGCCCGTCTACCGCGGACGGTCTGAGCTGATCGTCCCGGCGGACGGGTCGCCGGAGCAAACGGCGGATCTGGTCCTCAAAGCCCTTCAGCCCAATTCCGAATCCCAGCCTGCGTGATTTGATCGATTTCCCTCGTATAAATACGAAACGAATTTTTACCGCTGTTTTTTGCCGCATACATGGCGGCATCCGCTTTTCGGAACAACTCCTCATAGGAGGATCCGTCATGCGGATAAAAGGAGATCCCAACGCTGCCCGAGAGGCCGCAGCAGCCGGAAGCCCGGCTGGCGCGGAACGCGTCCCCGATGCTTTCCGCTTTCTTTACGGCCAGCTCCACCGACAGGATCCTTCTCAGGAATACCACGAATTCGTCCCCGCCGACGCGGGCGACAACGTCCTTCTCGCGGAACAGCCGTTTGATGCGGGAGGCCGTCTCGACAATCATCTCGTCGCCTTTCAGATGGCCCAGACGGTCGTTGATCTTCTTAAAATTGTCGATGTCGATGACAAAGAGCGCATGGCGCTCGCCCTTCCCGCTTTGCGCGATGATCCGGTTGATTCTTTCCGTTGCGGTCACCCGGTTGAACAGCCCGGTCAGCAGGTCGTGCTCCGCCTGCCGCCTCAAAGCGATCGATTCCCTTTTGCGGCGGTCGATGTTTGAAATAACGACGATCAGGCGCGTTGCCTCCCCCTGGTCGTCGAAAAACGCCGTGGGATGCACATTGCACCAGATATAACCCCCGCCGGCCTCGCGGAATCGGAACTCGCCGTCTTCCATCGGTTTCCCCCGCAGCAGACGGAGGGTCCTGTCCAACAACAGCCTGCGGTCCTGGCCGTAAATGACGGAGCTTTTCTCAAGATATTCCAAAAGGTTCCCGCACTGCGGGAATCCGGTCCCGAACTTCGCCGTAAATGTGGGCGAATAGTAAATCTTCCCGGTTTTCAGGTTGAAATCCAGGATCGGGTCCGCGGCGTGTTCCAAAAGCATGCGGTAACGCTCTTCCGTGACTGCGAGCTCCTCCTGCGTCTTCTGGGCTTCCGTAATGTTCATTAAAACGCTGTACAGCCAGATATTGCCGTTGCAGTCCTCCTGCAGCCTGGTTTTGTCCAGAATCCAGATCAGGCTTCCGCCCTTCCCCGCGATGCGGTAGGTGATCTCCGCCGCGCCGTCCTGCTTTCTGCGTCCAACCGCCCTGCGAAGCAGAAGGCCGCGGTCCTTTTCACAGACCATGCGGATAAACCGATCGTCAAATTGAGAGGCGATCTCCCCCCTGCCAAATCCGGTCATCCGGCAGAAGCCTTCGCTGACAAAATTCAGCGTCAGGAACTCGTCGTTCCGGCAGCAAAGCACTCCGCAGGGGACGTTGGCGGTCAGGGCCTCCAGCTCCCGCGCCTGTTCCAGCCTCAGCCTGCGGGAACGCCTGCTCAGAGTGATGTCTTCCACCACCCCGCAGAAATATTCGTCCCCCCCGGGTCCTTTTTGCAGCCTGACCCGGTAGGAAGCCCAGATGTGGTGCCCGTCCTTTTTGATCAGCCGGAGCTCCGGTTTCGCATATCCTTTTTCCGCAATTTCTTCCTCAAGGCGCTCCCAGTCGACCGGGGGGCTGTTGCGCAGCACCGGCGCCGGACCTCCGTCCAGCAGCGCCGTGACCTCGCCGTTCGCGAAGCCCAGCGTTTTGTAAAAGGAACCGCTCGCATAGAGAATCGAAAGTCTTCTGTCTTTCCGGCAGCACAACAAGCTGCAGCCAAGGCCTTCGATCAGTTCTTCCAGATTCAAGCTCTCCATTGCGCTGCTTCCTTCCGGAGAATTTCCAAATTGTGGTAATAAATACATTCTATCAACACCGGGAAGAGAATGCAAGTACCGCCCGCATATTTCCATAAATATCTTTATCGAACCGGTCCCGCGCCTTTGGGACGCCGGACACGGAGAAAGGAATCCCCTCATGAGGCTTTTTTCGTTCAGTGAGCGATTTATATTCTACGGATACCCCCGCCATCCTTTCGCGGACGGGTATATTTACGCATACCCGAAAACCGACTGTAAGCTTTCCCGTGCCGGCAGGCGCAGGCCGTAGCAACATTTCGGCCTTTGTCCTGACATGAAACGCAACGGCGGAGCTGGCAGCAGCTCCGCCGTTTTTTACGCGTCCGGGCCCTTTTGCCCGCCAGACGGAACCAGGTGCCGCCCCGCCCTTTAACATAGGAGGAACTGTGATGATCATTGTACTGAAACCCGGCTGCACGCGGCAGCAGATCAACGATTTCTGCGCATTCCTGAGAGAGGAATACGGCGTCAGGGTCAACACCTGGGTCGGCACCCAGAGCACCGTGCTCGGCCTGATCGGGGACACCTCCGCGATCGACATCGATTCCATCGCGGCGCAGGAGCTTGTGGAGAGCGTGAAACGCGTGCAGGAACCGTACAAAAAGGCGAATCGGAAATTCCACCCGGACGACACGGTGGTGACCCTGCCGGACGGGCGGAAAATCGGCGGCGGCGGACTCGCGCTGATCGCCGGCCCGTGCTCGGTGGAAAGCCGGGAGCAGATCTGCGGCATCGCGCGGCAGGTCAAAGCGGCGGGAGCCGGTTTTTTGCGGGGAGGCGCGTTCAAGCCCCGGACATCGCCGTATTCGTTCCAGGGCCTGAAGGCCGAGGGGCTTGAGCTTCTGCGGGAGGCGAAAAAAGAAACCGGCCTGCCGATCGTCACCGAGCTGATGAGCGAAAGGCACATCGACCTGTTTCTGGAAAGCGGCGTGAACATCATCCAGGTCGGCGCGCGGAACATGCAGAATTTCGAACTGCTCAAAGCGCTGGGCAAAATCCGCAAGCCGATCCTGCTCAAACGGGGCCTGTCGAACACGGTCGAGGAACTGCTGATGAGCGCCGAGTATATCATGGCCGGCGGGAACAGCCAGGTCATCCTCTGCGAGCGCGGCATCCGCACGTTCGAGCCTTACACGCGCAACACGCTGGACATCTCCGCCATCCCGATCCTGAAGCGCTTCTCCCACCTTCCCGTCGTCGCGGACCCGAGCCACGCCTCCGGCCACTCCTGGCTGGTGGAACCCCTCGCGCTGGCCGCCGTGGCCGCCGGAGCGGACGGCCTGATCATCGAGGTCCACAACAACCCCGCCAAGGCCCTTTCCGACGGGGCGCAGTCCCTGACGCCCGGCCAGTTTGAACGGACTGCCTCCCTCCTGAGGATGGAAGCGCAGGCTTTCGGAAGACGGTTGGACTAACGGATGCGTTTCTGATATACTATGTGAAAATTTATCCGTGCAGAAGGAGGCGTTTCCAAATGAATCAGAACGTCGTCGTGGCCGGTCTGGGACTGATCGGCGGCTCGCTTGCAAAGGCGTTTCGGAAATACAGCGACTGTACCGTGACCGGAATCGACAGCGACCCCGGGGTGGTCGCCGCCGCGCTGAGCTGCGGGGCGATCCGGCGCGAAGCGGGACTGGAGGACCTTGAGAGCGCGGACCTGCTGTTTTTATGCCTGTATCCACAGGCGGATATCGACTTTCTGCTCAAGCATGCCTCTTCCCTTCGCCCCGGCTGCGTCGTCACGGACGTGTGCGGGATCAAATCCTTTTTAAGCCCGCGCCTTTCGAGGATCGCGGCGGAGCACGGCCTCACCTATATCGGCGGGCACCCAATGGCCGGAAGGGAAAAAGGCGGTTTTGCGAACAGCGACGCCGACCTGTTCCTGGGGGCGAGCTATCTCCTGGTGCCGTGCGGCGCGGCGCGCGATGCAGTCGATACGATGACCGCCGTTGCGGTGGAGCTTGGCTTCGGCGGCACGGTCGTCACTACGCCGGAAGAGCACGACAGGGAAATCGCCTTCACCAGCCAACTGCCGCACGCCCTCGCCTGCGCTTATGTCAAAAGCCCGCAGTGTCCCGGCCACGCGGGATTTTCCGCGGGGAGCTACCGGGACGTGTCGCGCGTGGCGGCCATCAACGAGGCCATGTGGGCCGAACTGTTTCTCGACAACCGCGAAGCCCTGACGGAAGAGCTGGACACGCTGATCGGCAACCTGCGGGAGATCCGCGACGCGGTCGACGGACACAGTGAAGAAGCTCTGCGCTCCCTCCTGCGGGAGGGACGGCTGATCAAGGAAAGGCTGGGAGAGGCATGATTTTGACAGTCAATACGTCAAAGCCCTACCGGATCCTCATCGAACGCGGCTGCCTCGGCCGCGCCGGGGAAGAGGCAGCGAGGGTTTTTCCGAAAGGGGCGAAGGCCGCGGTCGTCACCGATTCCAACGTGGGACCGGTTTACGCCCGGCGCATTGCCGCATCTTTCAGCGCCGCCGGTTTTCAAACGTCCGTTTTCACCTTCCCCGCCGGGGAAGAGCACAAACGTTTATCCGTGGTTTCGGAGATGTACGCGGCCTTTTCGGAGCAGGAGCTGACGCGCAGCGATTTTATCGCCGCGCTCGGCGGCGGAGTGACGGGCGACCTGGCCGGATTCGCCGCCGCGACCTATCTGCGTGGAATCCGCTTTCTGCAGATTCCGACCTCCCTGCTCGCGCAGATCGATTCGTCCGTCGGCGGGAAAACGGGAGCGGACCTTCCGGAGGGCAAAAACCTGGTCGGCGCGTTCCACCAGCCTTCGCTGGTGCTGATCGACCCGGATACGCTTTCCACCTTGCCGGAACCGTTTTTCGCGGACGGGATGGGAGAGGCGGTCAAATACGGCTGTATCCGGGACCGCGCGCTGTTCGAAAAAATTGCCGAAGGAAATATAAAAGAGGAGATGGAATCGATGATCTGCCGCTGTGTGGACATTAAAAGGGAACTGGTCGAGCGCGACGAGCTGGACAACGGCGACCGGATGCTCCTGAATTTCGGGCACACGTTCGGCCACGCGCTGGAAAAGCTTCACGGCTACAAGGGCCTGACGCACGGCGAAGCGGTCGGGATCGGCATGGTCATGATGTGCCGCTGCTCAGAGGCCGCCGGCCTGACCGAGCCGGGGACGGCGGGGAAAATCGCCTCCGCGCTCCGGACGTACGGTCTGCCGGTTTCGGATCAAATGGAGCCGAACCGTATCGCGGAAGCCACCCGCCTGGACAAAAAGAGCCGCGGAGGCAGCATCAATCTGGTCCTCCTCCGGAAAATCGGCGAAAGTTTTCTGCACCCGGTTCCCCGCGGGGAACTCGGACGGTTCCTGGAGGCGCTGTCATGAGCCTCATACGGTGCTCCCCCGCCGTCCTGTCCGGCCGGGTGCGGGTCCCGATTTCCAAAAGCGCGGCGCACCGCGCGATGATCGGCGCTTTCCTCGCGGGCGCGCCGGACCCGCTTCCCGCGGGCGAAACCGTCAGCGAGGACCTGACTGCGACCCGCTCGGCGCTCGCGGCCCTGTTTGCCGCGGAGCGGAACGGGGAACCGGCGCTCGCCGACTGTGGGGAATCCGGCTCCACGCTGCGGTTCCTGATCCCGGTCGCCGCGGCGCTCGGGACCCCGGCGGTTTTTTCCGGCCGCGGGCGGCTGCCGCAGCGGCCGCTCGGCGTTTACCTCGACTGCCTGCCCCGCCACGGGACGGCATGCGAAAGCGCCGGCGGGCTTCCCCTGAGCGTCTCCGGCAAACTGCAACCGGGCACCTACTTTCTGCCCGGAAATGTAAGCTCCCAGTTTATCACGGGGCTCATGCTCGCCCTGCCGCTTCTGGACGGGGACAGCGAGATCCGCCTGACCTCCCCGCTGGAATCCGCCGGATACACGGATATGACGATTGAGATCCTGAAGGGCTATGGGATCGAAATATTTCCGGCTGAAGCGGGCTGGAACGTGCCGGGGACGCAGGAATTCCGCCCTTCCGGAGCCGGCATCGAGCGCGACTGGTCGCAGGCCGCGTTCTTCCTCGCGGCGGGGGCACTTGGAGGGCAGGTGGAACTTCCCGGGCTGCGGCCCGATTCCACCCAGGGCGACCGGGCTGCGGAAGAGCTGTTCCGCCGGTTCGGCGCGCGGCTCTCCTGGAACGGCGGCGTGCTGAGCGCCGGGCCGGGCGAGCTGCGCGGAATCGAGATCGACGCTTCCCAGATTCCGGATCTCGTGCCCGTTCTCGCCGTCACCGCAGCGGCGGCCCGGGGCCGCACCGTCATTCGGAACGCCGGGCGGCTGCGGCTCAAAGAGAGCAACCGGCTTGCCGCAATGGCGGACGGACTCCGCGTTCTCGGCGCACAGGTCCGGGAAACGGAGGACGGTCTGGTGATCGACGGCGCCGGCCGTCTGCGCGGCGGGACAGTGGAAGGCCGGGACGACCACCGCATCGTGATGGCGATGGCGGTCGCCGCGCTTGTTTCGGACGGGGACGTCACCGTGACGGACGCCGGAAGCATCCGGAAAAGCTACCCGGATTTTTTCCGGGACTACAATCTGTTGGGAGGAAAAGCGTATGATCTGGGGTGATCGGGTCCGGCTGACGGTCTTCGGAGAAAGCCACGGTCCGGCAATCGGCGCCGTTCTGGAGGGGCTTCCCGCGGGAGAGCCGGTAGACCTGGACGAAATCAGCGCGCAGATGGCCCGGCGCGCGCCGGGGCGGGACGCTTCCGCCACTCCCCGAAAGGAGGCGGACGCGCCCGGAATCCTGAGCGGGCTGCTGGAAAACCGGACGACCGGCGCGCCGCTGTGCGCAGTCATCGAAAATGCCGATACCCGCTCCGGCGATTATGAAGACCTCCGGAATGTCCCTCGCCCGGGTCACGCGGATTTCACGGCGAATATCCGCTACGGCGGGTTTAACGACGTGCGCGGCGGCGGGCATTTTTCGGGCCGCCTGACCGCGCCGCTGGTGTTCGCCGGGGCGGTCTGCCGGCAGATCCTCCGGCGCCGTGGAATCGCGATCGGCGGGCACGTCCTGTCCGTCCACGGCGTTTCCGACACGCCGTTCGACCCGGCGGATATCCCCGTCTCCCTTTTGGACCGCCTCTCTTCCCTTTACTTTCCCACCATCGACCCGAAGGCGGAAACCGCCATGCGCGCGGAAATCGAGGCCGCCCGGCAAAGGCTGGACAGCGTCGGCGGCGTGGTGGAATGCGCCGCGGCGGGAATCCCAGCCGGAGCGGGCGGGCCGCTCTCCGACGGGACGGAATCCCTATTCTCCTCGATCCTGTTCGGCATCCCCGCCTGCAAGGGAGTGGAGTTCGGCGCCGGTTTTGCTTCCGCCGCCCTGTTCGGCAGCGAGAACAACGATCCGTTTGTGTTCGACGATGCCGGGAACGTAAGGACCGAAACCAACCACTCGGGAGGCATTCTCGGCGGCATCACGACCGGAATGCCCGTCGTTTTCCGCGCCGCGTTCAAGCCGACCCCCTCCATCGGCCTGCCCCAGCGGAGCGTGAACCTGAAAACGGGCCTGACGGAAGAATCGGCGGTAAAGGGACGGCACGACCCATGCATCGTGCCCCGCGCGGTTCCCGCAGTGGAAGCCGCCGCCGCGCTCGCCGTGATCAATCTTTTGCCGTAATAATGATAATCCAGAGAAAGGTCGCTGTCATGGAACTGGAAGAATTGAGAAAACAAATCGACGGAATCGACGACGGGATTCTGGAGCTTTTCCTCCGCCGGATGGAATGCGCAAAACAGGTTGCCGAAGTGAAGCGCCAAAAGGACCTGCCGATCTTCAACGAGGCGCGCGAGCAGAAAATCCTGGATGATATCTCCCGCAAGGCCGGGGAATCCGGCGGGCAGGCCCGCATTCTGTACGCCAATCTGATGGCGATGAGCAGAGAAGTCCAACACCGCGCGCTCGGCAGCGGGGATTCTCTGCGCCGTTCGGTGGGAAACGCTTTTCATCCGACGGAGAAACCCCGCATCGTAGCGTGCCTGGGACAGAAGGGCTCCTACTCCCACGAGGCGGCGGCCCGTCTTTTCTACGAGGCGGAACCGGTCTTCTTTTCCGACTTTCCGTCGATCTTCGCATCCGTCGATCGCGGGACCGCCAGCCTCGGCGTGCTGCCCGTGGAAAATTCCACGGCGGGTTCCGTCAATGAAGTCTACGACCTCATTTTGAAATACCGTTTTTCAATCGTCGCCGCCGTAAGCCTTCCGGTGAGGCACTGTCTTGCCTCGCGGGAAACGGAATCGGGCCGCGTCCGCGTCGCGTATTCCCACCCGCAGGCGCTGCGCCAGTGCGCGGGATATCTGCAGGAACACGGGATTCCCGGCCGGGAGTGCTCCAGCACGGCGGAAGCCGCGGCCCGCGCGGTAAGGGAAAGCGGGGCGGCGGCGATTTGCTCGGAGCACGCGGCGGCCGACTTCCGTCTGAATCTTCTGGAGCGGAACATCCAGGACAGCGACGGCAACCGGACGCGCTTTATCGCCATCGGGCGCAGTCTGCTGATTCCGCCGAAGGCGGACAAAATCAGCCTGTGTTTCGCCGTACCGCACCGCATCGGCACGCTCTGCTCGGTGCTGGCCCGCTTTGCCGCCGCCGGCCTCAATCTGACTAAAATCGAATCCCGTCCGATTCCGGGAAGGAATTTCGAATACGATTTTTATCTCGATTTTTCCGGTTCCGCCGCGGATGCGAAAACCCTTGACCTGCTCTGCGCCCTGTCGGAGGAACTGCCGCGCTTTTCCTTCCTCGGGAATTATGTCGAGACAGAATAGCGGCGCCGCAACTTTACTTTTCCCGGCCTGAAGTCAAAAACAACGTGACAATTTGTTTCTTTTTTCCAGATGGTACATCAGCCCAAAATTATCTTAGAGAAAATTATTATTCTATTTCATGATATGATATAAATTATTGAATTTCAATAATTTCAGCATGTAAACCTAGATACGCTTGACAGGAAACGACCTGCCGGCAAACTGGGCCTGAAACCTGCGGAAGGGGGACTGAAATGATAAAAAAGTTCTTTTTGATCTGGATTGGAGTGATCCTGCTGGCCCTGCCGTCCTGCGCGGCGGGCCCTTCCGCCGATAAAGCAGAAAGCCACAGCCAAACTTCGGCTGGCAGTCAGGTATCTGTAAGCAGTCAGGCACCCATGAGCGGCGGGGCATCCTCGGCAGGCCCGGCACTTTCCAGCAGCCGGGCACCCGCGTCAAGCGCAGATTCCAGCAGCACTTTAAGCAAAACAGCCTCCAATATTGTGTTTCGGGAGGGAACCGCAAAGGATGGAAAGGTGATTCTGTCAAGCTCCGATCTCACCGGATTCTATACGGAAGACGATACGTTCAACCACAGTTATAAGATGATCGGATTCAAGCTGAAGAAAAGCGCGGAAGAGTCTTTCTCTGAGGAAACGGAAAGATTAGCCAAATCCGAGGGCACCCTGTCTCTCTGGGCGGGGGAAGAGCGTCTGAACAGTTCAACCCTTTCCGATCCGATCATCGGAGACACGTTTGTGCTTTCGCATCTGGAGGAAGACCAACTAGACGGCATTTGTAAAAAACTGAAAAGCGCGGATTGAAATTTATCCCATTGATATAAAAATATGGCGCCCGCCGGAAATCCGGCGGGCGCCTTTATGCACATCATCTATCCGCCGTTTGTCTGACGGCAAGGGCAACCCAGCCCTTTTCCTCTTTTCTGCCGACGACCGCAAAGGAATTCTTCAATCCGTCCAGCACATCCTGTTCCCGCTCGTCGATGATGCCGCTCAGGATCAGAATCGAATCAGGGACCATGAAATTCCCGATGTCTTTCAGAAGTTCCAGAATTACATCCGCCACAATATTTGCCGCGACGACTTGAAATTTCCCCTCCACCCGGTCGGTCAGGCTGCCGCAGATGCCGGTGAAGCGATTTTCAACATGGTTGCGCTCCGCGTTCTGCACGGCGGTTTTGACCGCAAGCGGGTCGATGTCCACGCCGACGGCGCGCTCTGCGCCGAGCAGCAGTCCGGCGACCGAAAGGATTCCGCTGCCGCAGCCGACATCGAGCATCGAGCAGCCGGGGACAACAGATTCCTCAAGAAATTCCATGCACAGCCGCGTCGTCTCGTGCGTTCCCGTGCCGAACGCAATACCCGGCTCCAGATCGAGCACCACGCGGCCCTCCGGATTTTCAGCCTGTTCCCAGTCAGGGCGGATCAACAGCCTTTTCCCGACCGGGATGGGGTGAAAGTACTGTTTCCAGTTATTGATCCAGTCCTCCTGCGCGCAGGAGGCTGTTTCAATACCGTATTTGATTCCCGACGCCGCGTATCGCTCGCGCAAAAACGCGATTGCCTCCGCGGGACTGTCCTCCGGAGCGATATAAACATGAACGACCGCTTTCGAGCGGTCTTTTTTCAGCAGGTCCTCGTCGATCAGGTCGATATGGGCGATCTGCTCCACCTCTTCCTGAAGATGTGAATAATCTTCAATATAAATCCCATACGGCACCGTCATCTGCGCAATATCGCCCGCCGCATCCGCCTGAGCCGCGTCCACCGTGATTTTTACTTCCGTCCAGTCCATCCAGCTTCCTCCGCTTTTTATGATTTCAATCTCAATTATAACGGAATACCGGAAGAAAATACAGATTTATTTTGGCCGCCGCGCGAATACATTTGAGTAAAAGAAAAAAAGGTGGCCTCAAATGAACCGGAAACGCGTATTTATCCGAAACGCGGTCCTCATGACGCTGGGCTCCGCCGCCCTGCGGTTTTCCGGACTGTGGTTCCGCACCTGCATCTGTTCCTGGATCGGCGCGAGCGGAGTTGGAATTTACCAGTTGATTTTCTCCATTTTTTCACTCGGCATTACGGCATGCACCTCCGGCATCGGGCTGGCAGTCACGCGCATGGTCGCGGAGGGCAAGGGTTCCCGGCGGTATCTCCGGGGCTGCATGGGCTTTGCGCTGACCATGAGTCTGCTGGCGGGCGGCGTTCTCCTTGCCGTTTCAGACTTTGCGGCCAACCGGCTGATCGGCACCCCCGCGGCGGCGGACCCGCTGCGCCTGCTCGCCCCCGGACTGCCGTTCATCGCGGCCTGCGCCTGTCTGAAAGGATATTTCTTCGCAAACCGGAATATCGTCGTTCCCATGATCGGAGAATTTTGGGAACAGCTTGCGACCATCGGAATTTCGTATCTTCTGCTCACCCGTACCCCGCTGCCGGAGCTGAACGCGCTGATGATCGGTTCCACCATCGGCGAAGCGGCGGCGCTGGCCTACGTTGCCGCCGCGTTCTTCTTCTATATCCGCAGGCACGGCCTCCCGGAAGGCGGCGGGACAAACTCGCGCGTGCTGCGCAATATCCTGCACATCGCGGGACCGATGCTGGTCGGCTCCTTCCTGCGCAGCTCGCTGTTCAGCGCCGAAAACCTCCTTATCCCGGCAGGTCTTAGAAAGTTCGGCGCCGGCGGAGTCGCGGCGCTGGCGCAGTACGGCGTAATGCAGGGAATGGTGATGCCCGTCATCTTCTTCCCGATGTCGTTCGTGAGCTCCGTCGCCATGCTGCTGATTCCGGAAATCGCGGAGGCGGTGGCGCGCAACCAGAGAAGCACGGTGAAATCCTCCGCGGAACACGCGTTCCGAACAACCCTGATGTTCGGCTTCGTGACCAGCGCGATCCTGATTGTTTTCGCGGACGAAATCGGCGGGATTTTTTTCGGGAACGCGCAGGCCAGCAATATTCTTCGCATCATGGCCCCGATTGCTCCGCTGATGTACCTCGACAACGTGGTGGACAACATGCTCAAGGGGCTGGATCAGCAGATGTACTCCCTCAAATACAATTTCAGTGATTCCGTGATGCGCGTCGCGCTGATCAGTTTTCTGATCCCCGTTTTCGGCATCCGGGCCTACCTCGCCATTTTGTATTTCAGCGAAATCTACAACGCCTCCCTCAGCATCAGCCGTCTGCTGAAGGTTACCAAACTCGAAGTCGACATCCTTGGCTGGATCGTTTTCCCCGCAGTGACGGGCGCCCTCCTCTATTACGTTCTGGTTCTGCTGAAAAAGACCGTTTTCTATTTCATTTGACAAACCCCGCCCGAATCGTTAAACTGTTACTTAATACTCAAGGTAGGGGAAAAAGACACATGAGCGATATCCGAACTCTGCTCCTTATTTTCGCGCTTTACAGCTTCCTGGGCTGGGCGATCGAAAGCATTTACTGCTCCATTCCCGCCGGAAAGCCGATCAACCGGGGATTTCTGGCCGGACCGTTCTGCCCGATCTACGGCGCCGGCGCCATGCTGGTCGTCGAAGTTCTGACCCCTTTCAAGGAAAATATTCTTCTTCTGTTCGCCGCGGGCGCGCTTCTGACCAGTCTGGTTGAATATCTGACCGGCTGGCTGCTGGAAGTGCTGTTCCACACGAAATACTGGGACTATTCGTCTCATCGCTTTCAGATTCACGGCAGGGTGTGCCTGAAAAACTCCCTGCTGTTCGGCGTGATGAGCGTCGCCGCCGTCCATGGTTTTCAGCCCTTTTTGCTCTCGCTGGCGGAGCGAATCCCAAGCCGCGTTCTTTCCTGGCTTTCGTTTGGACTTGCCCTGTATTTTCTGGCGGACACCGCGCTGTCCGTCATGGAAGTCACCCGCCTGAACGGGATGCTTTCCGAACTGCAGCAGGTGATGGACGAGATCAAAGAAAGGGCGCACACCGCGCGCGTGGAAACACGGGAAGTCCTTCAGGACATGATCGCCGCGCGACTGGATGGAATGGACGAAAATACAAAAGCGCGCCTGCGCGCGCTCTATGAGCAGAAGGAAAAGCTGGAATCCGGCTTTCACCTGCTCCAGCGCCGCATTCTCCGCGCGTTCCCGACCATGCGCAGCGCGAAAAGCAACGAATCCCTGCTGCGCATCCGCGAGCTTCTGCAAAACTACGGGAAATTCATCCGCCGCGGATAAGTTCAAAGCAGACGTTCAAACCTGATTTCATGCCGGATCGGAATGCCGTCCTCCCCGGTCAGCAGAATTTCAGGTTTGATTTTCCGCGCCCGTTCGACCGCGCCGCGGAAAAAAGCCGCCATATCGAAGCCGCGCTTCTGATAAAACCGCATCGCGCGGGCGTTGTCGTTCGTCGTGTACAGATACACCATATGGCAACCCTTCCCCTTTGCCGCACTCACGGCGGCGGAGAGCAGCGCCGATCCGGTGCCCCGGTTTTCGTTCACGCTGTCAAGCGATACGACTTCACATTCTTCGCCTTCCACAAGAAAGGTGACGGCGCCCGTGACGGTTCCGTCCTCCACGGCAGCAAAGCCGTCCAGGCCCGTGAGCCGGATCGAGCGCCCGCCGGAAACCATCACGTCCGATCCCCATTGCCGTGCGAGAAATTCCATAACTTCCCGGCGGCTGCGGTCCGTAATTGCCCAAAGCTCCATGAAAAGGTCTCCCCCAATTCACCGGATTTCTTTCTGTTGCGCCGCATGCGGCAACCAGCGGGCACGGTTCGGAAAGCCGTCCGTTCCGTTACAGCGCCGCGATGGCTTCCACTTCGACGAGGGCGCCCTTCGGCAGCTCGCGCACCGCGACGCAGGAGCGCGCGGGCTTGCCTGTAAAGTACTTTGCATATACGGCGTTGAACGCCGCAAAATCGTTCATATCCTTCAAAAAGCAAGTTGTTTTTACGACGTCTTCAAAGTCGGCGCCGGCGGCTTTTAAAACCTCGCCGACATTTTTGCAGGACTGTTCCGCCTGCACCGAGATGCCGCCCTCGACGACCGCCCCGGTCGCGGGGTCGATCGGAATCTGCCCGCTGGAAAACACAAGATTCCCGGCCACGATCGCCTGGGAGTACGGGCCGACGGCTTCCGGCGCTTTTTTGGTATATACGGTTTGATTCATAGGTAACTCTCCTTTTCAGCTCTCCAAGATATGGTATCCGGCGCGCACGACGGCGTCGCGGATTCGGTTCAGATGGTCGCGGTCGCGGGTTTCCACGCCGATGGACAGCGTGCAGGCGGTGATGTCCGCCTCGTCGCCGGAGTGGTCGTGCCGCACGGAGACGACGTTTCCCCCCAATTCCGCGATGACGGTGGAAACCTCCCGCAGCTCGCCGGGCTTGTCGACCAGTTCGATCACCAGTTTTCCCTGCCGCCCCGCCCGGGTCAGGCCCCGGCTGATGACGCGGGAAAGGATAGTCACGTCGATATTTCCTCCGGAGACCAGGCAGACGGCTTTTTTGCCCCGGACGTCCACCCGGTTGAACATCGCGGCGGCGACCGCGACCGCGCCGGCGCCCTCCGCGATCAGCCGGTGCTGCTCCATCAGGGCCAGGATCGCCGCCGCCGTCTCGTCGTCCGTCACGGTGACGACCTCGTCCACATACCGTTCGCACAGGTCATAGGTCAGCTTTCCGGGGCATTTGACCGCGATTCCGTCCGCAAAGGTCGAAACGCGCGGGAGCGGCGCTACTTTTTTGTCCTTCAGCGCCCTCGCCATGGAGGGCGCGCCGGTCACCTGCACGCCGTAGACCCTGCACTGCGGCCGCAGCGATTTGACCGCGCACGCGACGCCGGAAACGAGTCCGCCCCCGCCGACCGGAACGATGACCGCGTCCGCGTCCGGCAGTTGCTCCAGGATCTCAAGCCCGACGGTCCCCTGGCCGGCGATGACGTCCGGGTCGTCAAACGGATGGATAAAAGTCGCCCCGCTCTCCTTCTGCAGCCGGCGGGCCTCCTGATACGCGTCGTCGTAGACGCCCTTCACCAGCCGCACCTGCGCGCCGTAGGATTTGGTGGCCTCCACCTTGGAGATCGGCGCGCCCTCCGGGATGCAGATCAGCGCGGGGATGCCGCTTTTCGCCGCCGCCAGTGCCACGCCCTGCGCGTGGTTTCCGGCGGAGCAGGCAATCACGCCCTTTTCCTTTTCCTCTTCGGACAGGCGGCTGATCTTATTGTACGCCCCCCGCACCTTGAAGGAACCTGTCACCTGAAGATTTTCGGGCTTCAAATAGAGCTTTCCCTCCGGATGGAGGCGCGGGGCTTCCATCAAATCTGTCCTTCGGACAACGCCCTCGAGAGTGCGGGCCGCCTCCTGAATCCGTTCCAGCGTCATAAAATGCACACCCTGTCCCTATCATAGCAGATTTTTTCTTCCATTTCCAGAATCGGTTCCTCCACCGAGCCGCTCGCGGGCACCATCGGCAGCACGTTCAGGTCCTTGCGGACGGGGCAGTTGACCAGCACCGGCCCGCCGCACGACAGCGCGCGCTCCAGCACCGTCTCGATCTCCGATCTGCCGGAGACCGTCATCGCCCGCACGCCGAACGCCTCCGCCAGCTTTTCGCAGTCCACCGCGTCCTCGACGTCCGACTGGGAAAAGCGCCCGCCGTAAAACAGCTTCTGCCACTGGCGCACCATGCCGAGGGTGGAATTGGACAGAACCAGTTCGATCACCGGAATTCTCTCCCGTGCCAGAGTGGAAAGCTCCGCGCAGTTCATGCGAAAGCTTCCGTCCCCCGCAATATTGACGACCGTGCGGTCCGGCTTCGCCATTTTCGCGCCGATCGCCGCGCCGAGGCCGAACCCCATGGTTCCCAGGCCTCCGGAAGTCAGGAACGTCCTCGGTTTTCGGAATGTGCCGAACTGTGCCGCCCACATCTGGTGCTGGCCGACCTCCGTCGTCAGAATCGCGTCCGGCCCGGCCAGCCGGCAAAGCGTTTCAAGAACCTCCTGAGGCAGGATCTCCTCTTCTTCCCTTCCCTCCTGGTGCAGCGGATAGTCCCGTTTCCACTCTTCGGCCTGTTCCAACCATTCGCCGTGGCTCCGCGGCCTGAAAAGCGGCAGCAATTCTCTCAGCACCGCGCCGACGTCCCCCTGCAGCCGGAGGTCGACGCCGATGTTTTTGCCGAACTCCGCGGGATCGATATCGATCTGAAGGATCCGGCAGTTCCGGGCGAAATGTTCCCCATCGCACAGCACGCGGTCGGAAAAGCGGGTGCCGACAGCGACCAGCAGGTCGCACCGCTTCAACGCCTCTGCGGAGGCCTTCGTGCCATGCATGCCCAGCATCCCGAGGTATCGGCTGTCCTCCTGGTCAAACCCGCCCTGGCACATCAGCGTGCAGGAAACCGGGGCGTCCAGCGTTTTTGCCAGAAGAGCGAATTCGTGTGAGGCGTCCGAGGCGACAACGCCGCCCCCGCCGTACAGGAGCGGCCGCTCGCTCTCCTCCAGCATCGCCGCCGCCCTGCGGAAGCTCTCCGGCGAAGGGAGCGCCGGTTTTTCTGCCTTTTTGGGGGCGGCCGGAACAAATTCCGTCCTTTGGGCGGAAACGTCCTTCGGAATGTCGATCAGCACGGGACCCTTCCGCCCGGAGCCGGCCAGATCGAACGCCTCGCGCACCACATTCGCCAGCTCCGAAACGTCGCGCACCAGAATGCTCTTTTTCGTCACCGGGCGGGTGATGGAGGTGATGTCCACCTCCTGGAAGCTGTTCTTTCCCAGGAGGGCCCGCTCCACATTCCCGGTGACCGCGACCAGCGGGGTCGAATCCGCATAGGCCGTCGCGATGCCGGTCACCAGATTCGTCGCGCCGGGGCCGGAGGTCGCGATGCAGACGCCCGTTTTCCCGCTCGCCCGGGCATAGCCGTCTGCCGCGTGGGCGGCCGCCTGCTCGTGCGCCGTGCGGACGTGCCTGATTTTCGTCCGGTATTCATACAGGGCGTCGTACAGGTTCAGCACCGCCCCTCCCGGATAGCCGAAGACGGTGTCCACCCCCTGTTCCAGCAGGCATTCCATCAGAATCTGGGATCCGGTCAGCATCATGAAAACTCCTCCTTCATTCTTCGCGCGGACAACAAAAAAAGCTTTCGCCTCAAAAAGAGGCGAAAGCTGATCGCTTCGCGGTACCACTCTTATCCGCCGCCGAAAAGGCGGCATCTCTGCGCGCATCCAACAATGCGCTCTCCTGTAACGGGGAGTTCCGGGACGGCCTACTCGCGGACTTTCAGCCTCCTGCTCAAGGGCGATTTCGTGCGGGCTCCGCGCCGCCTCGCACCACCCGGCGGCTCTCTGAACGCGGAGGGACCCTCAGTCCTTCCCTATCAACGCAATTGAAATATTTTTATTATCATACTTTGATTTCCGGTGTTTTGTCAATCATTTTCATTGATTCACATAACATTTCATCTATTCCAACAAATTATTTTGACTGAATTTGGCTATTTATTATCATATCTTCTAAATCATAAAAAAATAATTGACAAGTTAATGCCTCCGTGCTAAGATGGTCCACAACAGAATATCAAAAATGCAGTGAGCGGGCAAAAGTTCGGTTACGACCCCTTTCAGAGAGCCGCCGGGGGTGCGAGGCGGCAGGAAGTTCCGATACGACATCACCCGTAAGCAGCCGGTTTGAAAGGCTTTGGGCCGATTAGATCCGGACGGTTCCGTTCCGTTAAAGGCGGACGTATTTGGTGGGCCCGCCTGATACGGTTGAGGTGGCCGCAGTGCTGCGGCAAACAGAGTGGTAACGCGGAGAAATGAAACCCCCGTCTCTGATTTAAAAAATCAGAGACGGGCTTTTTTTATCCTTTAACGGCCCGATATTCTGGAGAACCCGTGACGATTGAGGAAGGAAGCAAGCATTATGAACGGATTGGCTATCATTATCGTTTCCATTGCCGTTTTGGGCGGCGGCTACGTCTTTTACGGCAGATGGCTCGTAAAAAAGTGGGGGATCGATCCAAACGCGGAGACTCCCGCCTACACGCATGAGGACGGGCAGGACTACGTTCCGGCCCCGAAGGGGATCGTCTTTGCGCACCAGTTTTCCACCATCGCGGGGGCGGGCCCCGTCACCGGCCCGATTCTCGCCGCCATGTTCGGGTGGCTCCCGGCGCTTTTATGGATCCTGGTCGGGGGCGTGTTTTTCGGCGCGGTGCAGGATTTCGGCGCGCTGTACGCCTCCGTCAAAAACGAGGGCAAATCCATCGGCCTGATCATCGAGCAGTATATCGGCAAGACCGGCAAGCGCCTGTTCCTGATCTTCTGCTGGCTGTTCTCGCTTCTGGTCATCGCGGCGTTCGGAGACATGGTGGCCTCCACGTTCAACGCCTACGCCGTTGCGGGCCAGGTCAGCAAGCCGAGCGCGGCGGCCGGCTCCATTTCGCTGTTCTATATTCTCGGCGCCGTCCTGTTCGGCCTTTTCATGAAATACGCCAAGCCCAACCAGGGCGTGACCTTTGCGGCCGGCCTGATCCTGTTCGTCGCCATGATGGCGGCCGGGATGGCGTTCCCCGTTTATCTTGATAAAATGCAGTGGCTGCTGGTCGTGTTCGCCTATATTTTCTTCGCGGCGGTCGTCCCGATGTGGATCCTGATGCAGCCGCGCGACTACCTGAGCACCTTCCTGCTGATCAGCATGATCCTCGGCGCGGTCGTCGGCATTTTCATGACCAATCCGGACATGAACCTGCCCGCGTTCACCTCTTTCAACGTCGACGGCAAAATGCTGTTCCCCACGCTGTTCGTCACCATCGCCTGCGGCGCGATCTCCGGATTTCACAGCCTGGTTTCCTCCGGAACCTCCTCCAAACAGGTGAAAAACGAAAAGGATATGCTCGGCATCGGCTACGGCGCCATGATCGTCGAATCGCTGCTCGCGGTCGCCGCGATCGTCGTCGCGGGCGCCGCCGCGAAGAGCGGCAAGCTGCCGGCCGGCACCCCGTTTCAGATCTTCTCCGCCGGCGTGGCCGGATTCTTCCAGAAATTCGGCATGTCGGAATATGTCGCGAAATGCAGCATGACGATGTGCGTTTCCGCGCTCTGCCTGACGACCCTTGATTCCGTCGCCCGCATCGGCCGCATGTCGATGCAGGAACTGCTCTACGACGAGGATGGAAAGGCCCACACTCCGGTCACGATTTTTCTGACAAACAAGTATGTGTCCACGATTGTTACTCTGTTTTTCGGCTTTGTACTCTCGCTCGGCGGGTACAACAACATCTGGTCGCTGTTCGGCGCAACCAATCAGCTGCTCGGCGCGCTCGTGCTGATCGCGCTGGCCGTATTCCTCAAAACGACGGGACGGGAGGGTTGGATGCTCTACGTGCCGATGACGGTGATGCTGGTCGTCACCATGACCGCGCTGGTTCAGGCCGTGATCAACATCTTCGTGAAGATCGGCGCGGGCAAATTCGTGTTCCTGACCGACGGGCTCCAGCTCATCGTCGCCGTGCTGCTGATGGCGCTGGCGGTGATGGTCGCCTTTCACTGCCTGCAAAAATTGTTCGGCAAGGAGAAAGACAAGAACACGCCCTCCGTTGCCAAAGAAGCGACCTGAGCGGACCCTTTCCTCTCATGTGAAAACCGCCGGGCGGGTGAAATCCCCGTCCGGCGGTTTTTGTACGCTTTGCGGCCACTCTTCATCGGATCGCGACCGGCGCGGTCTTCGCTCCGGTCAGGCGCATCAGGTCCGTCGGGGCCAGCTCCACCTGCGTCCCGATCTTTCCGCCGCTGACGATCATGCTCTCCAGCGCTTCGCAGCTTGAATCCAGCACGGTGGCGTACTGCTTTTTCATGCCGACCGGCGAACAGCCGCCGCGGATATATCCCGTGACCCTGTTGATTTCCGACACATGGATCATCTCGACGGATTTTTCCCCGACGCTCCTCGCCGCCGTTTTCAAATCGAGTTCCTCCGCGACAGGCAGGACAAATACAAAAAAGCCGCCGGACGCCCCCCGGGTCACAAGGGTCTTAAACACCCGGTTCACGTCCTGCCCCAGTTTGGCCGCGACGGAAACGCCGTCGATCTTTCCGTCCTTATTTTCATAATAATACGAACGATATTTTACGTTTTCCGCTTCCAGAATCCGCATGACATTTGTTTTATTTTCCTTTGCCATCAAAAATCTCCTTTGCCCGTTCCTCTTTTATTATAGCGCCATATGGAAAAATGTAAAGGCGCAGACCGCCGCCAGGACCGCGACGCAGAGCCATGCGCGAAGCCTCTGCCCCGCCGAGTTCGCCTCTTCCCCCATCACCTCGCGGCTGGAAGTCAAAAGCGTCAGGAAAATGAGCACCGGCGTCATCAGAACGCCCCCCGCAACCTGGACAAACACGGCGGCGGAGTTCAGAGGCAGGCCGGGAATCAGCACCGCGGCGGCCGACAGCAATACGCTGACGCCGTAAACCGCATAAAAGCCGGGGGCATCGCGGACGCTGTCGTTCAAACTGCCCGGCCACCCGAACGCTTCCGCGATGCTGAAAGAGGAGGACAGCGACACGGTGATGGCGGCGAGAAACCCGGAGTTAAACAGACCCAGCGCAAACAAAATTCCGGCGGCGGGACCGATGCGCGCGGAAAGCGCCGCAACCAGGCCGGCGGGATCCGACGTCTCCAGATCCGGCACTATTCCAAAGACGGAAGAACCGGCGACGATCAGCGCCGCCGCGACGGCAACCTGGCAGACGCACCCGGCGAAAACATCCTTCCTGCCGTCTCGGATCCGGCGCGACCGGGCGCCCTGGTCCGCATAGGCGGAATTCTGATAAAAGATCATCCAGGGGGCGACTGCGTTTCCGATCAGCGCCGCCGCATACCACCGGAAATCGCCGCCGGTGGAAAGGCGCAGGCTTTCCGCAGCGCCGACGCCGGACCTCGACGCAAAAGCCAGGAAAAGGAATACAAGATTGTACATTCCGATGAAGAGGCCCAGGCGTTCTTTTTTTTGGTATCCTCCGAACAGGGCAACGGAAAGGATCAGCGCGGCGCTGAGCAGCACCGCCGGAACACGGTCCAGCCCAACCAGCCGAAGGCCGGCGGACATGCCGACAAACTCGGTCAGAAGCGTCAGGAGATTTTCGATCATCAGGGCAGTTACCTGGCAGATCATCCAGCCGCACCCGTAGCGTTCCCGCAGCAGGCGCGTATACCCGACCCGCGACACGATGCCGAGCCGCATCGCCATCTCCTGCACCGTATAGGTCACCGGCATCAGGCAGAGCGCCAGCGGGACAAATACGGCGGGGCCGAATTTCGCCCCCGTGAGCGCATAGGAAAGAATGCCGCCCGCGTCGTTGTCGGCCATTGCGGCGAGCATTCCCGGCCCGAGAAAAAGGAACAGAAAAAAGGGACCGCGCTTTCTTCCGGACATGAAAACACCCCCAAGGGCAGTCTATGCCCTGGGGATGTTTTCTGCTCATGTGAAATTATCCTTCCGGTTTCCACTTGACGCCCTGCGGCGTATCCTCCAGCACCACATGGCGTGCCTTCAGCTCATCGCGGATGCGGTCCGCGGTGGCCCAGTCCTTTTCGGCGCGCGCTTTGGTCCGCTCGGCGATCAACCGCTCAATTTCTTCGTCCGCGCCGGTCTCCGCCTTCGTGTACAGCAGGCCCAGGACCTCCGCGAGGCCGTTGAACAGGTCGAGAGCAAACAGGCAGATCTCTTTGGAGGGATCTTTTTCCGCCGTCAGATTCGTATTGATGTCCTTCGCCAGATCGAACAGGGCGGAAACCGCGTCCGCCGTGTTCAGGTCGTCCTCCATCGCCTCGATGAAGCGGTCCTGCCGGGATTCGAACAAACGGCGCAGTTCGCGCTCCCCCTCCTTTTCCCCGTCCGGAGCATGCTGGATCAGGAATTCCAGGTTGCCGCGGCAATTGTACAGGCGCTCCAGCGCGGATTTGCACTGTTCGATGACCTCTATGCTGTAGTTGATCGGCGAACGGTAATGGGAAGAGATCATCAGGTAGCGGATCGGCTCATATCCGTACTGCTCGGCCACATCGCGGACGGTAAAGAAATTGCCGAGCGATTTCGACATCTTTTTATTGTCCACATTGATGTAGCCGTTGTGCATCCAATAGTGCGCGAACGGCACGCCGTTGCAGCACTCGCTCTGCGCGATCTCATTCTCATGGTGAGGAAAAATCAGGTCCTGCCCTCCGCAGTGGATGTCGATCGTCTTCCCGAGGTAGCGGCGCGCCATGGCGGAGCATTCGATGTGCCAGCCCGGCCTTCCATTTCCCCAGGGAGAGGTCCAGCTCGGCTCCCCGGGCTTCGAGCCCTTCCAGAGAGCGAAATCGAGCGGGTCCTCCTTGTGCTCGCCGACCGCGATGCGCGCGCCGGATTTCAGGTCGTCCAGCGGCTGATGCGAAAGTTTTCCATAGCCTTTGTCTTTCAGCGTGCGGAAATAGACGTCCCCGTTCTCCGCCGGATAAGCATAGCCTTTTTCAACCAGCCCGGAGATAATGGAGATGATCTCGTCGATATTCTCCGTCGCGAGGGGATGAACGGTGGCGGGACGCACGTTCAGCCCTGCGGCGTCGGTTTTGTATTCCTCGATATATCTCTGGGACACTGTGAGATAATCGGTTTTTTCCTCATTCGCCCGCCGGATGATTTTGTCGTCGATGTCGGTGAAGTTCTGAACGAAGGTCACTTCCATTCCACGGTACTCCAGATACCGGCGAAGCACGTCGAACACGCAGATCGGCCTCGCGTTCCCGATATGGATGAAATTGTAAACGGTCGGGCCGCAGGCGTAAATCTTTGCCTCACCGGGGGTGATGGGGACAAATTCCTCTTTCCGCCTTGTCAGCGTGTTGTAAATTTTCATTTTCATGTCCTCCTTCAGGAGCTTTTCGCCGTTCTTTGTCTTCCCTGATCGGAAACAGTATTTTCCACTGCGTCAAGCTGTGCGCGAATTTTCCGCAGCTCCACCCCCATGTAGCAAAGCTGCTGGGAGACCGGGTCGCCGATGTGAATCTGGTCCAGATTCGCCGGGCGCACGCCGTCCAGCCGGACGATCCGGGCGGGCACCCCAACCGCCGTCGCGTTCGCAGGCACTTCCTCCAGCACGACCGCGCCCGCCGCGACCCGGGCGTTGTCCCCGACGTGGAACGGGCCCAGGATCTTCGCGCCGGCCCCGACCAGCACGTTGTTGCCCAGCGTCGGGTGGCGCTTGCCGTGGTCCTTGCCCGTCCCGCCCAGCGTCACGCCCTGATAAAGAGTGCAGTAGTCTCCGACTTCGGCGGTTTCGCCGATGACGACGCCCATGCCGTGGTCGATGAACAGCCCCTTGCCGATGGTAGCACCGGGGTGAATCTCGATTCCGGTCTTATGCCGCGCCCTCTGGGACAGCCAGCGCGCGATGAATTTCTGGTTGTGCTGAAAGAACCAGTGCGCAAGACGATAGGATCGGACCGCCTTGAAACCGGAATAGAGAAAAAATACTTCCAGCCGGGAACGGGCCGCCGGGTCACGGTCGATGATGGAATCAAGGTCTGCTTTCAAACTGGAAAACATAGAAGAACCTCCTGTGGAAAACGGTGGAAGCCGCCTCCGTCCCCAATGGGGACGGAGGCGGCTTCCACCGCGGTTCCACTCCGCTTTATCGCTTAATGTGCCTGTAACGGGGCCGGCCGTGCGGAGATACTGTAAAAGTTCCCCCCGCCTGCTCACGGACGCACTTCATTTCCCTGCTCTGCCGAAAGCGCTTTCAGCCGACGGCGCTATCTCTCTATTGCCTTTCAGGAAACTACTTCTTCCGATCGCTGCATTTCAAATCTGTTTCATAATAGCCGGAACACAGTCCCGGCGTTACACAGTATAATACAAAATTTTGATTCTGTAAACCCCGCTTTATTTTGTGGTGTCAATCAGCTGAATATTCTGCATCAGGTAAACCACGCCGGAAATGACCGCGAACACGGCGGAAATCAGCACCAGAAAACTGCCGATCCAGGTCAGCGCAAACGCCCCGTCCGCCCCGCCCAGCGTGAAGGCCGGGATACTGCCCCTGTCGACCAGCTCCAGAATAAACTGGAACGCGAGCACCGCCGAAATCGCAATGATCTGGCTGACGGTCTTCGCCTTTCCCCAACGATTCGCGGCGATGACCTGTCCGCTTTCCGCCGCGACAAGCCGGATGCCGGTCACAATAAATTCCCGCGCGAGGATGAGGATCACCACCCAGGTATCCGCAAGCCCGAGTTGGACAAAGCAGATCAGCGCGGTCATCACAAGGATTTTGTCCGCCAGCGGATCCATGAATTTTCCGAAATTGGTCACCTGATTGTTTTTTCTCGCGATTTTGCCGTCCAGGTGATCGGTATAGGAGGCAATGACAAACAGAATCAGCGCCCAAAGATAATGAAGTCCGATTTCGTCCGGTGCAAGCATGACGACGAGGAAAACCGGAACAATGCAGATCCGTGCGATGGTCAGCCGATTCGGCAGATTCATAGCGATTCCTCCTGATTCCCGACGGCGTGCCCGGCCGGATCGCCGTCGATGCAGTCCGTGATTTTCACATTGACAAACCGGCCCGGTCCCGGTTTTCCGCGAGAAGAGAACCAGACCCTTCCGTCGATGTCCGGCGCGTCCGCCGCGCTCCTTCCGTAGCAGAGTCCCTCTTCCCGGTCGCAGCCTTCCGTCAGCACCCGAAGGGTTTTCCCCATGAGCGCTTCTCCCTGCTCCTGCATGATTCCCATCTGAAGCTCCATGATGAATTCCGCGCGGCGGCGTTTCTCCTCCTCGTCCAGCTGATCCGGCAGGGAGGCCGCCGCGGTCCCCTCCTCCCGCGAATAGGCAAAGCATCCGAGGCGCTCAAACCGGACGTCCCGGACAAACCCGCAAAGCTCGTCGAACTCCGCTTCCGTTTCGCCGGGGAACCCGGCGATCAGCGTCGTGCGCAGCGTCACCCCGGGCACGGCATCCCGGATTTTACCCATCAGGGCGGTCAGGGATCCGCGGTCCCCGGCCCTCCGCATCGCTTTGAGGACCCTGGCGCTGCAGTGCTGGAGCGGAAGGTCCAGATATTTGACGATTTTCTCCTCCTCCGCCATGGTCTGAAGAAGCTCGTCCGTGATGGAATCGGGGTAAGCATAGAGGAAACGGATCCATTCCAGCCCTTCGACGCGGCAAAGCCGGCGCAGAAGCTCTGACAGCATCAGTTTATGGTACCGGTCATATCCGTAACGGGACGTGTCCTGTGCGATGAGGATGATTTCTTTTGCCCCGCTCTCAGCAAGCCCGCGCGCTTCCCGTTCGATCTCCTCCATCGGGCGGGAGCGGTACGGGCCGCGAATCGCCGGGATCGCGCAGTAGGAGCACCGGTTGTCGCACCCCTCCGCAATTTTCAGGTAAGCCGTGTAGTCCGGGGTCAGCAGGCTGCGCTCTCCGCAAAGAGGGAGCGCCGTCTTTTCCGGAAACAGCTCCGTTTTGCCGCCGCCCAGCGCCTGCCGGACCACCTGGGCGATATTGCTGTTCGCCCCGATGCCCGCGACCGCGTCCACCTCCGGCAGCTCGCAGAGAATCTGCTCCCGGTAGCGCTCCGCCAGGCAGCCGGTCACGACGATCGCTTTGACGCGCCCCTCGGCCTTTTTCCGCGCAAGCTCCAGGATTTCGCCGATGGATTCCTGCTTTGCCGCGTCGATAAACCCGCAGGTGTTGACAATCGCGACGTCCGCTTCCCCCGCGTCCTGTTTCAGTTCATAGCCCGCTTTCCGCAGAATCGCGAGCATCAGCTCCGCGTCGACCTGATTTTTGGGGCAGCCGAGATTGACGAGTCCCACTGAATACGCCATATTTTCTCCTGATTCCGTTCATACGGTAAAATTCTCAGAGCGGAAGTTGCTGTAATATCTGCCCGACAGCGCCGTGAATTTCAGCACGCAGTAGTCGGGGGCCGCAACGCCCTCCGGATAGTATCTGTCGTCGCCTTCACGCCAAATCGCCGCTTTGTTTTCCGCGTCCTCCAAAACCTCCATGGTACCCCTGAGCATCACGCCGCGGAAAAACCGCTTGTCGCAGAAATAAACACACGCCTTGGGGGATTGACGGTATTGTGCCACGCGGAGCGACGATGTGTTGGTCGTAAAATAAAATGTTCGGATTCCCTCCCGTTTTCTGGGGGAAAACATCGCCTTCAGGTTTGGAAAACCGTCCGCGTCGACGGAGCCGACGCAAGCCGTTTTCTGTTTGTCAATCAGATTGCCGATCGTCTTCTCCGCATCCCGCAAAATTGCCATCCTCCTCAAATTCTCTGAGCGCGCTTTTGATATCGTCCCAACGATAGCCGAGCCTTTGCAGCGCCGCGACGGTTCGGCGGCGGCCCTTTTCGTCGCCCAGGGACCGGGCGTATTTCTTTTCCAGCAGCCGGCGGATCGCCTGCACCGGGTCCGGCGCGTTTTCCTCCGCGATGCGCGCCGCCAGGTCCCGGCCGATTCCCCTTTTTTCCAGCTCCCACCGCACTCGCGAAGCGGAACAGCCCTTGCGTTCGAACAGCTCTGCGGCAAGGTTCCGGGCATATTCCCCGTCATTGACCATTCCGAGCTCGGCAAGGTGCCGTGCGGCCCGCTCGGCTGCCTCCCTCGGAACGGTCCGCGCGACCTTGTCGGCCAGTTCCTTTTGGGAATGGGCGCGGTGCTCCAGCAGATAAAGCGCCTTTTCCTGCGCGCGCCGCGCGTCGCTTTTCCGAATCAGCTCATGCAGCCGCTCATCCGTCAGTTCCGCCCCCGGTTTCAGCCCGGAGAGCGCGAAAGTCTCCGTGTCCACGCTGACGGCGAATTCCCCGTCGATAAAAAGGGCCGTCAGGCCCTTTCGTCGCGGCTCCGCCGCGGAAAGCATCATTCGTCGTCCGCCTCAATGTCGATATCGGCGTCCGCCCCGCCGCCCGCCTCCGGACGGCTTTTCGCGGGACTCTCCGCCGGCTCCACCGGGCGCGGGCCCGAACCGCCTCCGGACGGCTTGCTGAACAGCTCCGACATGTGCTGCCGGATCAGCTTTTCCAGCTCGTCCGCCGTCTCCGGGTGCTCAAGAAAAAAGGTCTTCGCATTTTCACGGCCCTGCCCGATCCTGTTGTCATTGTAAGAGAACCAGGCGCCGCTCTTCTGCACAAGGTCGAGCTGGACGCCGAGGTCCAGCAGCTCGCTTTCACGGGAGATGCCGTGCCCGTACATGATATCGAACTCCGCGGAGCGGAACGGCGGCGCGATCTTGTTCTTGACCACCTTCGCCCTGGTGTGGGAGCCGATCATCTCCGTCCCGTTTTTCAGCGTTTCCACTTTACGGATATCGATGCGCACGGAGGCGTAAAATTTCAGCGCCCTGCCGCCGGGGGTCACTTCCGGGTTTCCGTACATCACGCCGACCTTTTCGCGGAGCTGATTGATAAAAATCGCAACGCAGTTGGATTTGGAAATCGCGCCGGCCAGCTTGCGCAGAGCCTGGGACATCAGGCGGGCCTGAAGGCCGACGTGGCTGTCGCCCATTTCCCCCTCGATCTCCATCCGGGGCACAAGGGCCGCGACAGAGTCGACCACGATGACGTCGATCGCGCCGGAGCGGACCAGCGCCTCCGTGATTTCCAGCGCCTGCTCGCCGGTGTCAGGCTGGGAGACCAGCAGGGAATCCACATCCACGCCGAGCGCGCGCGCATAGACCGGGTCCAGCGCGTGCTCCACATCGATAAACGCCGCGTTGCCTCCGTTCTTCTGCCCCTGCGCGATGCAGTGCAGCGCGAGGGTCGTTTTGCCGGAGCTCTCCGGGCCGTAGATTTCAATGATCCTGCCGCGCGGCAGGCCGCCGATGCCCAGCGCGAGGTCCAGCCCGAGCGACCCGGTCGGGATCGCCTCGACGTGCATGGCCTCATTCTGCCCGAGACGCATGACCGCCCCTTTGCCGTATTGCTTTTCAATCTGCGCCAGCGCCGTTTCGAGCGCCTTCTTCTTGTCGGTTTCCTTATTGATCAGCTTTTCCGGCATTTTCTTTCCCGCTGCCATCCTGTATTCCTCCCGTCAGGCGTCCTGTTTTTCTTCCCGTCCATTATAGCCGATCTGCCGGGGAAAAGCAAGGACTTTGCGAACAAATGTTTAGGCTTTCATGCCGAGGCGCATCCGATAGCAAAACTCAATGGAAAACTCCGCATCTCCAAAGATTTCCCACATCCGCCTGGAAAATTCCATCAGCGCCGAACCCATTCTCTCCGGCATGAACCCCTTGGATTTCTGAAATCCGGAGCGGCTTGCCAGCATTGCGGTCAGCCGCTCCGCCGTGCAGGTCTCCGAATTGGAAAACAGCAGCTCGCGGGCGTAAGAAAAATACCCGCTTTCCCGGATGTTCCGCAAATGCCGGGACTTGTCCCAGCGTGTGGCGGCACTTCCCGGACAAAGCTCTTCCTCCAGCCCCCAGGCGTATTCGTCCAGGCGTTGGAATTCCAGTTCGGCGCGGGCCCCGCAGACCGGGGGCCAGTCGTAGTCATAGGCGGCAAACACGCCGCCCGGCCGCAGGATGCGGGCGATTTCCGGAAGCGTCGCGGCGGGTTCCATCCAATGGAAGGACTGGGAACAGGTCACGGCGTCCGCGCAGGCATCGGGAAGTCCGGTGTCGTTCGCAAACGCCGAATGGAATTCAATTCCCGCGATGCCTTCCGCCTTGCCGCGCGCGGCCGCAAGCATATCCGCGTTCGGCTCGATGCCGACCACCCTCCCGGCATGGCCGGTCCACGCCAGGGTGGACAGACCTGTCCCGCAGCCGAGGTCGACAACTGTTTCCGGGGAACGGCCCAGATATCTCTTTATTTCCTCAATCGCCTGGGGCGGGCAGTGGGGCCTCGCTCCATCGTAAAGACCCGCAAAACCCGTAAACCGGTCCGCGTTCCGTTCCTGTGGATTCATGCAGAATTCCCTCCTTATTCCGGCTTCAGCCCGGAAACGACCCGTTCGATCCGATTGAAATCCCTGAAAAAGCGCAGGCGCTCCATGCCCGCGCCCGCGAAGATGCGGGCGACCTCCTCCGCCTGGCCCTCGCCTACCTCCGCGCAGAGCGCGCCGCCGTTCCGCAACGAAGGGACCCAGTGCGCCGCGATCGCCCGGTAAAAGCCGAGGCCGTCCGCACCGCCGTCCAGAGCCTCGCGCGGCTCCCGAAGCACTTCCCGCTGAAGGCCGGGCAACTCGTCCGTGCGGACATAGGGCGGGTTCGATACGATGCAGTCCAGCTCCCGGAACGGCCGCGCCGACTCCGGATCCAGAACGTCGAGCCGGACGGCACGCACGTTGGGAAGCCCGCTCCGCGCGATGTTCCGGTTCAGATATCCGAGCGCCGGTTCCATCCATTCGACGGCCCGAACATCGCTTTCAGGAAACCGGTCCGCAAGTGCGAGCGCCACCGCGCCCGTGCCGGAGCACAGGTCCAGCACGGCGGGCGCCGCCGTGCTTTCGAGCATCGCGGAGGCGGTTTCGACCAGCAGTTCGGTTTCCTCGCGGGGGATCAGCACGCCCTCTCCCACCAGCAGGCTCCTGCCGCAGAACGGCCACTCCCCCAGAAGATACTGGAGCGGCCGCCCGCCGCGGCGTTCCCGAATCAAATCGCGAAAGCGGTCCGCAGCCTCCGGGCCCGCCTCCTCCCGCGCGCGGAGGATCCTCTCCTGCCGGGAAAGACCGAACGCTTTTTGGAACAGGCAGTCCGCTTCAAAACCCGGGCCTTCGATTCCCGCGCGGGAAAGAGTTTTCCGCCCTTGCCGATACACCCCTTCAAGCGTTTCCATCAGCTCGCCTTCAGGTCGATCCTGTCCTCCCCGTTTTCGGGGATGACTCCCTTCATCGCGGCGATCGCGGTCTCGATCATCGAATCGTCCGGCTCCCTGGTCGTGATGCGCTGGAACCAAAGCCCCGGGGCCGCGATGATCCGGGTCAGCGTGTTATCATTTCTGCCGCAGTAGCGGATCATCTCGTAGCCGATGCCCATCACCAGCGGGATGCACAAAAGCTTGACCGCCGTTCGCAGGAACGGGTTGGAAAACGGAATGAAAAATCCGATGATGATTCCGACGAGGAGCATCAGCACGAGGAAGCTGGTGCCGCAGCGCGGATGAAACCGCTGATGCTTTCTCACGTTCTCCACCGTGAGCTCCTCGCCGCTCTCATAGCAGAAGATCGTCTTGTGCTCCGCACCGTGGTATTCGAACAAGCGCCGGATATCTTTCATGCGGGAGATCAAAACGATATAGCAGAGAAAAATCAGGATGCGCATCAAGCCCTCCAAAGGAGAGCGCCAAACGGAAAAGCCGGGCCCGGCCATACCCTGAACCAGGTTGAACAGCCAGGTCGGAAGAATGAAAAACAGCGCGATGGCCAGCAGGATGCCGAGAACCGACCCGATTCCCATGACGACGTTCATGATTTGATCGCCGAAATGATCGTTCAGCCATTTGTCGAACTTGGTTTCCTCGCCTTCCTCAATGTCTTCCAGGCCGGAAATCTCGGCGGAGCGCGACAGAGCCCGGTAGCCGACCGCCATGGAATCCACAAAGGCGAACACGCCACGCAGAACGGGCAGCTTCCAGAAGGAACTGCGGGCGCGCGGGTCTTTCGCCGAAAGCTCTTCCAGCGTGATTTCGCCGTCCGGCTTGCGGACGGCCAGAAGCGTTTTTTTCGGGCCGCGCATCATGATTCCCTCGATCAGGGCCTGTCCGCCGATGGATGTGATGCACTTTATTTTTTCTCTGGGCATAAACTCCTGGTTTCCTTTCTCAGACCGCCGATAAAGTTGCGCAACCGCAAAATTGCGTGCAATTTTGCTTGCCGCGTTGGCTGTACCTGCAAACCTCGGTCACATACAAGAAGTATGTTCCCTCGTTTTCAGATTTACCGCCTTGCCTTGCACAATTTTCGACGGTCTGCGCGGTTTTATCCGGCAGGCGGCTCTTGACGCTATGTCTCTTTCAGCTCGTTTTCCAGTCTGTCGTAGGTGGGAATTCGGATCGTGACGGCGGTGCCGATATTTTCATGGCTTTCGATGTCAAGGCTGCCGGAATGCAGATTCATGATCTCGTCCGCGAGCGCGAGCCCGATGCCCGACCCGCGCACGGTTTGATTCGCCTTGTAGAATTTCTTTTTCACGTTCGGCAGATGCTCGGCGGGAATGCCGCAGCCGTTGTCGCTGATGACGACGCGGATGAAGCCGCCCTCCTCATCCGCGGTCACGCTGATGGTGCCGCCCTCGTTCGTGTATTTCAGCGCGTTGTCCAGGACGTTGACAAACACCTGGCGCAGCCGGTTGATGTCTCCCAGCACCGGCGAAAGCATCTCCGGCTCCTCGTACAGCAGGAATTTATGCTCCGAGGCGGCCCGCTCGCTGAACATGTAGACGGCCTCTCCCAGCTCGGCCAGGATGTCGATTTTATCCATCGTCAGCGTCATGCGGCCGCTCTGCATGCGCGAAAAGTCCAGCAGCTCCTCCACGATGCCGGAGAGGCGCTCCGATTCCCGCACGATGATGTTCATGCCGCGGCTGAACGTCTGCCGGTCGGTGTCGCCGGCCTGGATCGTCTCCGCCCAGCCCTTGATGGCGGTCAGCGGCGTCCGCAGCTCATGGGAAACGGAGGAAATAAAGTCGTTTTTCATTTTTTCGCTCTGCCCCAGCTCGTCGGCCATGTCGTTGATGGTGTCGCAGAGCTGGCCGATCTCGTCGTCGTTCGACTTCAGGATGCGCGCCTTGAAGTCGCCCTGCGCGATCAGCCTGGCCGTCGCGCCGATGCGCTTGATCGGAACGATGATCGACCGCATGAAATAATAGCTCGACAGGATAACGAAGAGCAGGATCAGCAGCCCCGCGATGATCAGGGCGCCCACGATGATGACGATCTGCCGGTCCGCCTCCTCCAGGGAGACGACGTACCGGATGGCGCCGACCGTGCTTCCGAGATTGCTGCGCATCACGCGGGTCACCGCCATGACCTTTTCCCCGCCCGTGAGCCGGCCCGTCCAGGTGCCGTAGCCGCTCGCGCTTTTCAGGGCGGCTTCGTAATCCGGGATCTGCTGGTCTTCATCCGGCGCGAAGCCGATGGAGGTGATCAGGATCTTTCCGGAGGAATTGATGACCATCAGTTCCATGTTTTCCTTGTTCGGGAAATTTTCAACATAGCTGCGCGCCGCGGTGGAAAATTCAGTCGGGGATTCCCTGCCGTAGCTGGAAAACATGTTCGTCAGCTCGTCGCTGCGCCCGTTTAAAGCCGAGCGGATCCCATTGTAAACATACCCCTGGATCACGGCGGAAAGGGTCGCGATCAGCGTGACCACGATCAGCAGAATCACCCCGAGGCTGTTCAGCAGCCACCGCCTTGTGATGCTGCTCTTCTGGATCATGCCGGTCCCCCCTTTTTCCGCGGGCCAAGCCCCAATTCAAATCAGCGGTTCCCTTCGATCTTTGCCCCGCGCCTCCCGCCGCAGGCGCGAAAATGAGGCTACGCCCCTCCCTCCCATTTGTACCCGAGGCCCCAGACGGTGATAATATGCCTCGGGTTGGAGGGTTCATCCTCGACCTTCATCCGAAGTCTGCGGATGTTCACATCCACGATCTTTTCCTCCCCGTAATACGCTTCGCCCCAGACGTGCCTCAGGATATCGGTCCGGTCGAGCGCGGTGCCCGGATTGGAGAAGAAATACTCCATGATCTGGAACTCCACCTGCGTCAGCTCCACCGGCGTCCCGCGCCGGAACAGCGTGCGGTTGCGCAGGCTGAGCACAAATTCGCCCGAGCGGATCTCGTCCCGCAGAGCGCCGTGGCCGCGGGACTGCTCCAGCGCGACGCGGCGGTAAACGGCGTCGACGCGCGCGACCAGCTCGCTCGGTGAAAACGGTTTGGTGACATAGTCGTCCGCCCCCATCATCAGCCCGCTGACCTTATCCATCTCCTGTGTTTTAGCCGTCAGCAAAATGATCCCGATGGAGCCGCTCCTGCGGCGGAGCTCCTTGCAGACCGCGAGGCCGTCGAACTGTCCCGGCATCATGATGTCCAGCACAGCGACGTCGATCCCGTCCCCCTCGCGGTCGTAAATCTGAAGGGCTTCCTCCCCGTTGGCCGCCTCACGCGTCTCGTACCCCGCCCGCTTTAAATTGATGACGACAAATTCGCGGATGGCCTGTTCGTCCTCCGCAACCAATATTGTTTTCATTCGTCTACCTCCCCCGACCTGTTAATCTTGTGATATCACCTGAAAAGCCTCCTGAATCTCGCTCTTCGTCATGGAAAGGGGGTTATCCGGAGTGGGCAGGCTGGCGGCAAACACGGAATTGTCCTTTTCCGACAACTTGAAATAGCTCTTGACCCCTTCCCCCTGATCCCATTCCCTGCCTGGAAAAGTCTGGATGGTGAGCAGCGGCGCGCCGGTAAATCCCGCCTTGTTTTTCTGCGTTGTCAGCCACTCATAGACCGTCACCATGCGGGAGCTCGGGTCGAGCTTCGTCGTGACTTTCCCCCGCCACATATCGGGAACCAGAAACCAGTAGCCGTCCGAATAGTTGATGAACATGCTCATCACGCGGAACAGCGTTTCGGTGTCCGTGTCGTAGCGGAACCAGCTGGTCAGATAGGCGGAATCGTCCGCCGTCTTTCCGCTGTAGCCCGGCATCAGCGTCACCATCGGAATCTCGATGATCCGGTCGCCGTTGATGTCCCTGCTGACAACGGAGGTATTCCGCTCGGTGCTTTTGGCGCTTTTTGTCCTCGGGTCATAAAACGGCGAACGCAGCGTTTTCGTCTTTTTATCCCAATAAAGAAGCTCCGTCACCATGGTGTCCGCCGTCTTTACCCCGTCCAGAACAATCCCGACCTGCTTTTCATTGATCAGGCCCGTCAGGACGGAAGCGTATTTTGTCACGCCGATATCCAGCGGAGCGGAACCCATCTGCTCGATCGCGCCGCCCTTGACCCGCAGCAGCTGCGCCGAAGCCGGCTGGTCCCCGACCGTGACGCTTGCGGTAAAGATCTCGTCCCGGCCGTCCCCGTCAAAATCCATCACGGCCATCTCGGTGTAGCTCTGGTTCATCTGCAGTTCCTTCATCTGGCCGTTCTGCTGATAGTAGGAACAAATGTCCCCCGTGTTGTTCAGGCTGCTTCCCCAGCCGACAATCACCTCATCCTTGCCGTCGCCGTCCAGATCCCCGAAGCAGACCCGGTCCACATTGGAAGCCGGGTTGCTGAAAGAGCCCATGCTTTCCCATTTCCCGCCGTTTTGGCGCATGAACATCACATTGATCCCGGACGTTTCGTCGTCTTTCTGATAAAATGCGATTGCCTCGTCGTTTTGGTCCCCGTACAGATCGTGTTTGATGATCGCGGAGCGGTACTCGCCGGCGGAGGGATATTTCAGCGTCATTTTCCCGCCGGCCGTGCTCTCCAGCAGGCTCTGGATATCCGCCTCGTTCTCCCCGGTCGGCTTCGGCGCGTGCATCAGCGACTGGGCGTCCAGGCCGACGAAGGAACAGCCGGACAGGGAAACAACCATCAGAAGCAGAACCGCGATTACGGCTGTTTTCCGCTTCATGAAGCATCCCCCCTCCGGCTTTGATCCTGTTTATTATAACATGAACCGCGAAGCTGCGGAAAACGCGACCCGCCCGCAATTATGGTTTAATGTTCTCTCAGGCATCGGAAGCTTTGCTTCCGTTTATGCCGTGAGGTTATTATAACATGAACCGCAAAGCCGTGGAAAACGCAGCCGGCCCGCAATCATGGTTCAATGTTCTCTCAGGCATCGGAAGCTTTGCTTCCGTTTATGCCGTGAGGTTATTATAACATAAACACTATAAAAAAACAGTATCAAATCTGTAAACATACGCCCAGCCTCGGTCCCGCCGCGCAAGGTCTTGACAATAGTACACATATTGCATATGATACAAGTATACTATATGATGAATGGAGTGACAGGCATGTCGCTGAAACACGGATTGCTTGGAATCCTGAATTACGGGAGCATGACGGGATATGATCTGAACAAGGTCTTCGAAGATTCTCTGTCCTTTTTCTGGAAAGCCCAGCAAAGCCAGATCTACCGGGAGCTTGCTTCCCTGGAACGCCTCGGGCTGATCTCGTCGGAGCTGGTTGTCCAGGACGGCCGCCCGAACAAAAAAGTATACCGGATCACGGGGGAGGGCAGAAAAGAACTGGACTCCTGGCTGAGAAGCGGACTAAGCGACGACCTGTTCATCAAACGCAGCGGCTTTTTGATGAAAGTCTTTTTTTCCGGGGAACTCCGGCCGGAAGAGACGGCGCGGATGCTCCGCGCCTACCTCGCCCGCTGCGAGGCGGAGCTGAAGGCGATGGAACAAATCCCGGCTGTCATTGAAGCGCACAGACTCCCGGGGGACCGGCCGGAAAAGGCGCTTTGCTGGCGGATGACCGCTCTCTACGGGCTGGATTACTACCGGATGCAGATCTCCTGGGCTAAAAAAGCCATCGCGGAATTGGAGGCCGGCCAATGAACATACTGGTTTTGAACGGAAGCCCCAGAGGGGAAAACAGCAGCACGCTTCAGCTGGCCCGCGCCTTTCTTTCCGGCATGGAGCGGCAGGCGGAAATCCTCGCCGAGATCATTCCCGTGTCCAAAAGAAAGATTGAACCGTGCAGGGGCTGCTTTTCCTGCTGGACAAAAACGCCCGGAATCTGCGTCATCCGGGACGATATGGAGGAAATCCTGAAAAAATACCGTTCCGCGGACCTGGTTCTCTGGAGCTTTCCGCTTTATTACTTCGGCATGCCCTCCCAAATGAAAGCGCTGACCGACCGGCTCCTCCCGCTAAATCTGCCGGAGATCCGCCCCGGCGGCGCGGGCGGAAACAGGCATCCCGCGCGTTACGACCTCTCCGGTCAGAGGCATGTGCTGATTTCCACCTGCGGCTTTTCCAGCGTCAGGCAAAACTATGAGGCTCTTTCAAAACAGTTCGATCTGATCTTTGGAGCGGGAAATTATGAATCTGTTTTCTGCCCGGAGGGAGAGCTGTTCCGGCATCCGGAGCTGCGGGCCCGCACCGGGGAATATCTGGATCTGGTCAGGCGGGCCGGGATGGAGTACGCCCGCGCGGGGCGGATCCCCGGCGAAACCAGGGAGGAGCTCTCCGGGCTTCTTTACCCGCAGGAAATTTTTTTGCAAATGGCCAACGCAAGCTGGGCGGTCGATTCCCCCGCAGGGGGAAAAGAAAAAAAGGAAGGGCCGGACCAGGCCGAGGCGTTCCTGCGCCAGATGTGCGCACTCTTTCATCCCAAAGCGGCCGCAGGGCTGGCGGCGGTTCTTGAGTTTGAGCTGACAGACGTACAGAAAACCTTCCAGATGACGATTCACGGCGGTTCCTGTGTCCTTACGCCGGGAAGCGGGAAACCGTTCACCACGAAAATCATCACTCCGCTTTCCGTCTGGATGGACATTGCCGCCGGCAGGCTGAGCGGCCCAGCGGCCCTGAGCGAGGGAAAGTACCGGGTGCTGGGGGATTTCAGCCTGATGCTGAAACTGGACGAACTGTTCGGCGCCGCCCGGGGGGAAGACGCATCCCCGGCGAAGCGGGAGCTGAAAACCAACATGATGCTGTTTCTTTTTCCCTGGATCGCTCTGTGGGCCCTGCTTCCCTACAGCCGGACTGCGGGCGCGGCGGCGGGGATTCTCGCCGCCGCCGCGCTTCCGGCTTTGAGCGCGCGGTATCGGCTGACGCCCTATGAGAGAGCGGGCTGCCTGCTGGTCGGTTTACTCTCTTCGGGCCTTTTGATTGCGCCGGTCGGGACGGCGCCGCTCCTTTGTGTTTCCTATCTTTGTTTTTCCTCTCTGTGGCTGATCTCCTGCGTACTCCGCATCCCTCTGAGCGCACACTACTCCTGCCGGGATTACGGGGGCAGCCGGGCTTTCCAGAATCCGCTGTTTCTCCGCACCAATCGGATACTGACCGCTCTGTGGGGCGTTCTATACCTGCTGACCGCAGCATTTTCCCCCTATGCCATGCAAAGGGGAATGGCCGGGCTGCTCACCGCGGCCACCATCGCGGCCCCGGCGCTCCTGGGCCTGTTCACCGCATGGTTTGCCAAGTGGTATCCGGCGAAAGTTGCCAGAGGATAGCGGACCGATCCCCCGGCCTTTAAAAGCAGGGGATCCAAACCCTCTCCTCCGGAACCGAAGAAGGCTTCTCCCGCATGGCGCAGGAGAAGCCTTCTTTCGCGTAAAGCCGGCGGTACGCGGTGAAATCAGACCGTGGAAGTATAAAGGAGCATCGGAAGATTTTCCTCATAGATCGCGTCGAACTGAGAAATCGGGAGCGGATTGGTCCCCTGGCCCACCTCGACGGTGTAACCCGACCTGCGGTATTCCTGGGTGAACCAGTCCTTGTACCCGGAGTAGGAAGTGACCCCGGACGCCTCCTCCAGCGCGTAGCCGCTGATCCGGGCCATCTGCTCCCCGATGACTCTCGCCTCCTGCGGCGCCATGTTCATGAAATTCCAGTAAATGACGCGTCCCTGAGAGTGATAGGCGATCACCAGCCGGAAATTGTGCGCCTGCGTGAAACGGACGACCGCGCGCGACTCCGGCTCCGAAAGGGGATAGGGCCCCGGGTAGCGGGTCGGGCCGGGGCCGGTGATGCCGAGCGCCTCGGCCGCCTCCCTGCCCAATTCCCAGGCGGCGTCGTAATTGTGGTTCAGGTCCACCCCGCGGATGTTGGCTTCCCAGTCCGTGGAGAAATCCGCGCTGCCGCCGTTCCACCGCACCAGATCCGCCGCATAGGGATTTCCCCTCTGCAGCCCGTCGATGACCAGGTTCACGCCGTCCGGATTGACCATCGGCATCAGGTAAATACTGCTTTGCTGCCACAGGGCGTTCACGTCGTAGCCCGCGGGGCTTCCGCCGTAAGCGTAGGCCCTCAGGACATCCTCGGCAAATTTCATCAGCACGGGCGTGGTGATCCACTCCAGCGCGTGATGCGCCGCGTTGTAAAACACCTGATTCGGCCCCCTGCCCAGCCGGAGGGTATAAAGCGTTTTCCCCAGCGCGCTGTTCCCCGAATTCGTGACCTCCAGGAACGGATACCGCGCTTTCAGGCCCTGTATGCTGCGCATCAGCACCTCATACGTAAACGCGGTGTCGGTCGGCACAACGTCAAAGGAATACGGCACCACGATCCGGCGTCCGGGCGTCAGGTTTTCCGGACTCGATTCCGGATTGGCCGTGGTCAGCGCCTGCACGGAAGTGCCGTATTTCTGCGCGATCCCGTAAAACGTGTCGCCGGGCTGGATCGTGTACAGATCGTAGCCCAGAAGGAACCGCTCCAGAACACGCCAGGTCGCGGGCCCGATGACTCCGTCCGACGCAAGGCCGAACCTCTGCTGAAAGCGCGTCACCGATTCGCGCGTTCCCGGACCGAAAACCCCGTCCACCGGGCCGTCAAGAAAGCCGGCCCGCTTCAGCACCGACTGGACCTCCATCACGTCGCTTCCCGACAGGCCCTCCCGAAGCGTCCTCATGCAATCACCCCAAATACACAATGATTCTTTGCTATCATTTGTATTGGGGTGACAAAGCGATTATTCCACCGACTTCCCGATTCCGTCGAGCGCGGGCCTTAATCCATTCTCTCCGCGGAAATCCGCGGCAGCATCTTCATAAAATCCCCGCGGCCGCACATCTGCGTTCCCTCCAGGATCAGCGAGCCGTGCGCTGCCGCAACTCCATACCGCAGGATCTCCGGCAGCGGAAGGCCCCTTACCATCGCATAGCTCATGCCGGCGACCAGCGCGTCGCCCGCGCCCTGCACACCCCGGACCGGAATGTCTGCGCCCGCGGAAAAGTACGCCTCGCCCGCGGTGACCAGCAGAGCGCCGTCCCTTCCCAGCGAAGCACAGACCATACCCGCTCCAAGACCGATCAGCCGCCGCGCGGCGCGCACCGCGTCCCGGCGCGAGACAATGCGTTCTCCCGCCGCCTCCTCCAGTTCCTCCCGGTTCGGCTTGATCAGGCACGGGCGCGCCCGGATCCCCTCCAGCAGGAGTTCCCCCCGGGCGTCGAGCACGGTTCTGACCCCATGCCAGGCCGCGCGTTCGGTCAGGGTTCGGTAATACGCTGCGGGAACGCCGGGCGGCACGCTGCCGTCCAATATCAGGAGCGACGCGCCCGGAAGGCAGCGCTCCAGAATGATCTCGAACTCCTCCAGCGCCTCCGGCCCCACTTCGGGGCCTCTTTCATTCAGTTCGCTCATGACGCCGGTCGCGGCGTCGAAAATTTTGATGTTCGTTCGCAGGGCTCCGTTCACTTCCGCGAAGTCGCAATCGATCCCCCTGCTTCTCAGGACATCCGTCAGGAACGCGCCGTTCTGTCTGAAATTGAGTCCCAGGCACCGCGTATCCTCCCCGAGATTTTTCAGCGCGGCGCTGACGTTGACCCCCTTTCCTCCCGCGTCGCTCCGGGAGGCCAAAATGCGGTTCGTACCTCCCGGCGCGAATCCTTCCACTTTCACGGTATGGTCAATACACGGATTCAATGTGACAGTGAGGATCATCTCAGGCCCCCCTTTTTTCCTGCCGAGCCGGAACCGTCCGGTCGCGCCGGGCCGGAACCGCTGTGCTCCGGACAAAGCATGAAAAACTGCCCCTCCCCACCCGGAAGGGCAGCTCTTCCCGCTCTCAGCATGTCACACGTCCGTACAGCGCGGCCAGCGAGCGGATCTTTTCGGCCAGTTGCGGCGTCAGCTCTTCTTTTTTGACCCGCCAGCGCCAGTTCCCGCCGACCGTGCCCGGCCTGTTCATGCGGGCAAAGGCACCAAGGCACAGATAATCCTGCATCGGGATGACGCAGGTGTCCGCAACGCTGCCGAGCGCCGCGCGGATCATGCCGTAGGTAAAGCCGCCCTCCCCCGATATGTTCAGATACCGCCGCGCGTACTCCACGTCTTCGGGCGGCGCGCTGTGCTGCCAGTCCTCCGTGGTGGTATTGTCGTGCGTGCCGGTGTAAACGACGCAGCCGCGCCCATAGCGGTAGGGCAGGTAATCGCTCTCTCCCCGCGAATCGAACGCAAACTGAAGGACCTTCATCCCGGGAAAACCGCTTTCTCTCAGCATGAGGCGGACATCGTCGGTCAGAAATCCAAGGTCCTCCGCAAGGATCCGGACGCCGGGGATCTCTTTTTTCAAGGCATCGATAAACCGGATTCCCGGCCCCTTCCTCCATCGGCCGCCCGCCGCGTCCCGGTCCGCGGCGGGGACGGCGTAATAGCTCTCAAAACCGCGGAAGTGGTCGATCCGCAAGGCGTCGCAGACGCCCGCCATGAATTTGATCCTGCGGATCCACCAGGCATATCCGTCCCGTTCCATCCGTTCCCAGTCGTAAAGCGGGTTGCCCCACAGCTGCCCGGCCGGGGAAAACGCGTCCGGCGGGCACCCGGCGGCCTCCGTCGGCCTCAGTTCGCCGTCCACCTGGAACAGCTCCGGACGGGCCCAGAGATCCGAGGAATCCGGTGAAACATAAATCGGGATATCTCCTATGATTTCAATGCCGTTTTGGTGCGCGTAGCCGGTCAGCGCCCGCCACTGGCTGAAAAACAAATACTGAACCGCCTTCCACAGACGGACGCGGTCCGGCAGACGCGACCGGGCGGCCTCGACGGCGCCCCGGTCCCTCAGGCGAAGCGGCGCCGGCCAGCCGCTCAGGGGAGCCATGCCGTTTTCCTCTTTCAGCGCCATGAAAAGCGCGTAATCGTCAAGCCAGTCGGCATTGTCTTCACAGAACGCCCGGAACGGCCCGTCGTCCTGGCTCAGCCGCCGCGCCGCGCGGAAAAGAAGCGGGATGCGTTCCTGAGACAGCGCCCCGTAATCCACGAACCGGGGATCGTCTCCAAACCGAACGGATGAAATTTCCCCGCCGCTCAAAAGGCCCCGCTCCCCCAGCAGCTCCAGATCAATCAGGTACGGGTTGCCCGCGAAAGCGGAAAAGCTCTGATAGGGGCTGTCCCCGCAGCCGGTGGGACCGATCGGAAGAATCTGCCAGCAGCGCTGGCCGGCACTTTTTAAAAAGTCAATAAATCGAAACGCCTCTTCCCCAAGGCTCCCTATCCCGTGGGGGGAGGGCAGGCTGCTCAAAGGCAGCAAAATACCGCTGGTACGAATAAAGAACGCCCCCGATCCCGTTGTTCCGCATTCTGCGGGCTGTTATTCCAAAGTTTCAAAATTCGAGGTATCCAAAGTCAGATCACAGCTCTCCTTGACTTTCATCGCCTCAAAATACCGCTCTTCCGCCGGGATCCACCACTCCAGAAAATCATGCAGCCTGTTTCCGCCGCTCCGGAGGAAGATCCTCTGCTGCTGCACATTGGGCAGGCAGGTCAGAAAGACGCGGTAATCGTAACAGGCGCGAAAATCGGTGTGAAGAGAATAGCTGCCCTCCACGACGGCGAGCCCGCCCGGCTGAACATCCACCGGCGGCAGCATGGTTCCGCGCCGGCAGGAATAGGGGCGGTAGCTGATTTTCTCCCCGCTGTGCAGAGGAACAAGAACTTCTTTCAGAAAGCGCTCCCGGTCGATGTTTCCTCCCGGCTGGGACATCCATTCCTTTTCGCGCCGCTCGGGCGGAAGATAAAAATCGTCCATATGGAACACGCTGCAGCCGAACACCTCCGACAGAAGACCGGCCAGAAAAGACTTTCCGCTGCCGCACCTGCCGTCCAGGGCGAAAATTTCCGGCCTCTGGCCGGGATGGGAGTGCATCCGCTCCATCACCGCGCGGAAAACGGGAAGGTAGAAGGAATAAGCCGCTTTGACGACCCGGTAATGCGGACCGTAATTTTCCCTGTATGCGCCGCTGTGCCGGACGGGGCCGTACCCTGAGGCGGCATACTGCCTCAGGAAGGAATCCATCTCCTCCCGTCCGACGCACAGCAGCCCTTTCGCCGCCATATCGCCGAGAAGCTCCAGCTTTCGCAGCAGCCTTGTCCTGTTTCCAAGATGGGTGTTCGCCGTAGCGGCGCTCATAAGGTTCAAAAGAGGAAGAAACTTCTCCGTCGCGGGACCCGGTTCGAGAAAAATCCTGCACAGGCCGTTCCCGATCGATTCCATGCGCGGCCCTTGGCCCGCCGATTCTTCCGGGACCGGCAGGGAATCATACTCTTCCTTCAGCTTCTCCAAATTGTGTCCGGGGTCCGGCCCCAGGTGAGAGCATCCGAATTCATTCTGATACAGGAGCTTGACATAATCCACGGGTTCCATACGGGGATACGCCCTGCTGTGCCATAGAATTACTTCAAAAAGCTTCTCATCCATAAGATCCCTCCAGATTAATCTCGAACCATTATAGCATAGCGGCCGGTATCTGTCGACGGAACGGCCGACAGGAAACGCCGCGCCGGCCCGCTTTCAAACGGTGCTCGGCACGGCGTTTCCTTCGTTCTTCCCGCAGTCAGGCTACTGCAACGACGCAGCGGCGGACAGCCTTTGCTCCGGACGCAGCGGAGTAAAGCGAAGTGCTGCCGCTGCCAGTCGCAGTGATTTTCACATAGTAACATCCGCCCGAAGCCTTCCGGGAAACGACCTGCATAACCGCGGAGTTGCCGCTTGAAAAAGAGGGAACTCCCGAAACGCCGTTCGGCGTGAACTTAAAGGTGTAGCTCTTCCCCTTCCGCAGGGCCATCGCGGACGGGCTGTCCGAAAGCAGAGAGAGGTCGGAAACCTCAGGAGCCGCGTTCGGGTAGTCCCGATAGGAATAGTCCAGGTCCACCTGAGCGGATACGCCCGCTACCGTTCCCGTGTGGGAGTACTGCCACATCGTGTAGCTGCCGCCGTACCTCGGCTGGCTCACGTCGATGTGGGCGACCCATTTGTCGTACGGCGCCAGAACGGAGCCGTTCAGCTTATTCGTGAGCATGTCAGCATAGCTGTACACGCCGGCCCGGTACCCGGCATCCGCAATGGTCTTGCAGAACGCCGCCGCAATGGCGGAAACCTGTTCGCTTGCAAGCGCATACTGCGAATCCTCCTCAATATCGAGGAAAACCGGATAATCCAACGCTTTCCCGTTCAGGATGCTCAGACATACGTTCGCTTCCTTCACCGCGTCCGCTTCGTCGAGGGCGTAGCTGCGGTAGTAAACGCCGACTTTGAGTCCGGCGGCCTTCGCCCCGTCGTAGTTCGCGGCAAAGGTGGAATCCGCCTGCGACAGCTCGTCGCCGTATCCGGCGCGCAGCAGGGCAAAGCTCACGCCGCTGTTTTTCACGGTGCTCCAGTCAATCGTCCCCTGTTTCTGGGAAACGCCGGAGACATCGATGCCTTTTACTCCGACCCGGACCGTGCAGCTCACGCTGCGGCCGTCCCCCGTCGTCGCGGTCACAGAGGCGACACCCGGCCCGGCCGCCGTTACCGTCCCGTGGGAAACCGTAGCAACCGCCGGACAGTTTGTATTCCAGAGCATCCCGTAAGTCACGTCCGCACCCTGAAAGGTCACGGTCAGTTGAACGCTGTCCCCCTTCGCAAGGTTCACGCTTGAACTGCTGATGGCCGGAAGCATCACATTCTCCGCCGCGGAAGCCGGCAGAGCGGCGGAAACCGCGAAAACCAGCACCAGCAGAAGAGAAACCCATCTTTTCTTCATGACTGCTCATCTCATTCCTGTAGTTCTCTTTTTTCTGTTCTTCATTATACTCGCGCCGAAATTAGCTGTCAATATCATCCAATTCCCCTTGGGCTATTCGGGAAACCTGCTCAAAGGTTTCTTTCATGAGCGCCCATTTCCCTGCCGTAATCAATCCCCCAGTCACGCATCGCGTCAAGGACAGGCCCCAGGCTGTATCCCGTGCGCGTCAAAGTGTATTCCACGCGGGGCGGGACCTCCGGATACACCTTCCGCGTCAGAAGCCCCGAGTGCTCCATGTCCCGCAGATTGGAGGTCAGCACCTTCTGCGAGATGCCGGCAATCGACTTTTTCAGCTCCCCGAACCGGCGGGTCCCTTCCATCAGGTCGCGCAGAATCAAGACCTTCCAACGGTTCGCGATCATTGTAAGAGTCACTTCAACGGGGCAGTCAGGCAGTTCTTTCTTCTGATCCATAAAAACTCTCGTCCTTCCGGTATCTTTGTCATACTTGGTATCCGATCGTTCTCTACCTTACAAAAATGTGCCTACTTCACATCCCGCAATTACCATCCTATAATAACCTTAACGGCAAAATCATAAAAAGTCAAGCGTCATGGGAGGTTAAGAAAATGAATCAGATTGTGAAAGCCCTGGAGGAAACAAAGGTCTTTTACGTTGCGACGGTGGAAGGCGACCAGCCGCGGGTGCGTCCGTTCGGCGCCGTGATGGAATACGGGGGCAGAATCTATTTCAGCACGAACAACACCAAGAACGTGTACCACCAGATGAGGAAGAACCCCAAGGTGGAAATCTGCGGCTGCAAGCCGGACGGAACCTGGGTCCGCGTCACGGGCAGGCTGGTCCGCGACGACAACGACGGCGCCAGGGCCGCCATGCTGGAAAAGATGCCGGAGCTGAAAAGCATGTACCGCGTGGGCGACGGCAAATTTGAAGTTCTTTTTCTTGAGGATGCGGAGGCCACGCTCTACTCGATGACGGACACCCCGAAAAAGATTGCCGGATAGCCCGCGAGAGCAAACGGCATCGGTTTCAGAAGGGGACCCGGATTCAATCTCCGGGTCCCCTTCTAATTGGCTTTTCAAAAATCCAGAATCATCTGGCAGTACGGAAGATCCTGAAAGCCCAGCCGGCGGTAAAGAGAAATCGCCCGCTGATTTGCGCCCTCCGCTTCCAGCCGGAGCCTTTTCACATTTTCCGGCAGGTGTTTCTTCAAATAGGCGAGATAGGCATGGCAAAGGCCGCGGCCGCGGTAGTCCGGCTTGATGTAAAGCTCCTCGGCCCAGACGACCATGCCGCCCGCCTCCTGGGAAAAGGTCTTGGCAAGAAGCCCGTAGCCCGCCACATCGCCGCGAACCTCCAGAAAGAAAGCCTGTGCGTATTCCTCCGACCGCATCAGCTCCCGAAATGTGTTTTCAAAATAGGAACGCGGAAGAGTGTGGTCGACGGCATCCGAGGAATAAAAGTCCTGCGCCATCTGAAGATAAGCCTCCCGGTCCTCCTCTTTTAATTTCCGAATGACGATTTCGTCCATAGCTGCCTCCTGTTTTACAATGAATGCTCTTCTCCGTTTTCCGGTCAGGTGGAAAGGCCGTCGATGTCCTTCAGGATTTCCCTCCTGCGGCCGCCGAGCAGCAGACTGCGGTTGTAACGGTCATACGGTTCCGAACCGTTTTCCAGGATAAATCCGGAGCTGTAAAATCCGACCGTCAGCTCCGTGACGAAAATCACCATCTCCTGGCTTTCTCCAAACGTCACCGACATAAAATCAAAGGCGTGATTCAGCATTTTCGACGCTGTTTCGGTGATTTCTTCCTTTCGCGCGGTCTCTTCCCCAAAGTGCTTTTTCACGGTTTCGAACGCCTCTTCGGCCCCGGGCCGTTCCATTCGAAGCAGTTCGTCGGCGTAATTCTCCAGCAGCCGGACGCATCGGGACTCCGCCGTTTCTCCGTCGCGGTCGAGCCGTCCGCTCTCCCGCCGCAGGGCAAGAGAGTCCGCCGCCTCCCGCGCCAGCCGCCGCAATACGGCCTCCGGGTCGACGGTCTCTTTCTTCAGTTCTTCCTTCCATTCGCCGAGGCGCTCAAACACCGCCTCAACCGACCGGTCGGTCAGCTCGGCGTCCCGGAACGCGCTGTTGAGGCGGCTCAGCAGCAGGCCGATCACGCTCAGCCTTTCGTCGAACCGGGCATGCTGCAGCATGGCGACCGCGCGCTCCGAAATTTGCCCGTTCAGGATCTCGTCGACGCGGTAATCATCGCGGTACTTCTGATAAAGTTCGTAATAATTGGCAAAATCCTTCGCGACGGCTGGATTCTGGATGTACTGGAGAATCAGGTCCTGCCCGATTTCAAGTTCCAGGCTCTCGCAGACCGTCATCATTTCGGAAAGGTCCTCCCAGCCGCGCGCCGTCGCGAACGCGGCCCCGTCCGGCGTGGTTTCGATCCGGTAAAAATTCTCGCCGCGCAGCTCCAGATAGGACAGAATCGCTCCGTGGATCGACTGCCGGTAGGCGTATTCCTTCCAGACGGAGAAATCCGGCTGCACATCGATTTTTCTCACGCGGTCCAGCGTGACGATGTCGAATTCGCGCGCCGAGCGGTTGTACTCCGGCGGATTGCCGGCCGCGACGATGATCCAGCCCTCCGGCACCTTCTGGTTGCCGAACGTCTTGCCCTGCAAAAATTGCAGCATGGTGGGAGCCAGCGTTTCGGAGACGCAGTTGATCTCGTCGATGAACAGAATGCCTTCGCAAAGGCCCGTCTGCTCCATCCGGTCGTAAACGGAGGCGATGATCTCGCTCATGGTGTACTCCGTCACGGAAAACTCTTTTCCTCCGTAGGTCTTCTCCCGGATAAACGGCAGACCGACGGCGCTTTGGCGGGTGTGGTGCGTGATGGTGTAGGCCACCAGCGCCACCCCGCACTCCCGCGCCGCCTGTTCGACGATCTGCGTCTTGCCGACGCCGGGCGGGCCCATCAGAAGCATCGGCCGCTGGCGCACCGGCGGGATGCGGTAATTTCCGTTTTCGTCCCGCTTCAAATACGCCCTCACGGTATTTTCGATTTCTTCCTTCGCCTGTTTAATATTCATAATGAGGCAGGTCCTCCCAGTCTTCTTGATTTTCCGCCGTTTCCGGTTTCCGGTCCAGATCGTCCGGCTCCAGGATCAGCTTCATGGCCCACGGCGGCACATCCGCGTCGGTGAAATCGTCCCGCAGAAAGACGAAGGCGACGTCGTAGGGCGGTCTGTGTTCCGGGTAAACGCCCCGTCCATCCGTAAAATAGATCAGCCCCTTGAGGCGCCGGAACTCCTTCCCGCGGAGCAACTCGTCCACATAGCGGAACACCGGACGGAAATCCGTGCCGCCGCTGCCGATCAGCTCGAAGTGATCCATATAATCCCGCAGTTCTTCCCCGTTCGTGATCTTCCGGTCGGACCGGACCGTTTCGTCGCACTGGACGATGTGGATGTTGACCCGGCGGAAGAAGCTTTCGGTATCTTTCAGAATGGAATAGGTCTGCTCCAGAAACCCGCGCACCAGACGGCCGGAGCAGGACATCGAGGTGTCCACGGCGATCACGAAATCCTCGATCCGGCGGGTCTCGCGCGTTTCCTGCGGTTCGATCAGCGGCAGGTTGCCGTAAAGGCGCAGGCCGTAGGAATAAAAGATCGGGTCGAACGAGTCCGGGTCCAGCCGTGCCTCCTCCCGCAGAACGGCGAATTTCCGAAGAAAGCGCCGGTAATCATACCGCTCCCTGTTTTCCACCCGGACCTGGGAAAGAATCGCCTGTGCGTGTTCGGCGGGGTCTTTCGAGAGGGTCTCCATGCCGGTCTGCATTTTCCGGCTGATGTCGTCCCATTTCTGTTGGAGCGGCGGCATTCCGGCGGGCGGTCTTTTCTGCGGGTCCGGCCAGAAAGAGTGGTCGTCGATCCGAAACTCCCGCTCAAGTTCCATGCGCGCCTCGAGATTCAGGTCCATCGTCCGGAGCAGCTCGTAGACTTTCTCCGCCGTCGGCACCTTGCATTTTTCGCGGAGCGTTTCGTAAAAATTTCGCCGGAACCAGGAGGGGGACTGCCGCACGGAGCGCTGCGCGATCCCGTCCAGCACGGATTCCATCGCAATGTCGCAGGCGAGGTCCCACAGTTCCCGGTCCTCTCCGGGCCGCTTCCAGAGGTGGCGGAACACGCAGTGCAGGACGCAGTGGAGGTATCCGCGGTTGATCAAAATCCGGTTTTGCCGGTATCGGACGAAAAGAAGATCGGGGTCGTAAAAAAGGCTGGCTCCGTCCGTTCCCAGATATTCCGCGCCCGGCCTCATCTCATAGGAGAGCGCGCTGAGCGCGAGGTCGAGAAAGCGCATGGAAAGGTACAGGTCCGTTCGGGATTCCTTCAGAATGCGGTCCCCGATCTCCCGCACCCGTTCTTCCATTTCATCCGCCATGGCGCTCCTCCTTCCGCGGTGTCTTACAGGTCATAGGTCTTTTTCTTCGGGGCGAAGCGGCGGTGCCGTTCATCGAGCAGAACGCAGAGACACTCCGCCCGCTCCAGCCGGGAAGCTTCCTCCGCCGCGGCCGCGAGGCTTTCGGGAGTGAAGACGCCGTTTGCCGAAAGAAACAAGAGCCCGTCCGGATCGTCTTCCCGGACCAGCAGGCACGCGGCGGCAGCCGCGTTATTTTTCAGGCAGGAGCGGTAGCGTTCCGCCGCGGCTTCCGTCAGGTGGACCGGTCGGCGCAGGCGCTCCAGCGCGATGCGCAGCAGTGTTTCCGGGGCCGTTTCGCTCCGGGCCAGCGGAAACTGCGCGTCGTAGCCTTCCGCATCCAGCCCGTCCCCCCGGAAGCACTGCCGGTAGCGGAAGCCCGCCCCGTGGATGAAATGCTCAAAAATGCGGGCGGGGCAATTTTCGACGGATTCCTCATAATACTCCGGAAAAATCCAGACGGACTCCTCTTTTTCGGAGCGGAAGACGACGCGGACCTCCCGCTGAAGCTCCGCGAGAATTCCCCGCAGACAGGTTTTCGCGCCCGCAGGGGCTACGACCGCGATCCTTCCGAGGGCCGCGCAGTTCATGAACGCCCCGTTTCCGACCTGCGCGGGCCCCTCTCCCAAAGAGAGGAGCGACAGGCCGGTGCAGTTGTAAAACGCATAGGCCCCGATCGACCTCAATCCCGAAGGCAGCCGGATCTCCCGAAGGGACGCCCCGCCGAGAAACCGCTCCCCGCCGCCGGGCGCCTCGGCTTCGTCCGTCAGGGCCTCGCGGATTTCGGCGCCCGGAGGAAGCTGCGCCCCGGCGGTTTCCGGAGAGGAAAACGCGTAGGCGCCGATTTCCCGCACCGGCAGCCCGCCGATCTCGTCGGGGACGCGGACGGACGCGCCCGATCCCGAACAGGAAAAGACGGACGCGCCGCCCGGAACGGCGATATATCGCACCTTCAATCCGCGCACCCTTTCCTTTCAAAATTCACGATCAATCCCGGCCCACATACCGCTCCAGCAGCTTCAAGGTGTTGTCGGCGCCGTCCACATGGGACCGCTCGTACCCGTGGGACGCGTACACCCCGGCCCCGATCAGGCCGTGCTTCAGGTCGTAGCCCGCGGCCAGCGCCGCATCCGCATCCGACCCGTAAAACGGATAAACATCCACTGCAAAGTCAAGTTTTGCCTGTTCCGCGCAGCGGATCAGCTCCGTCGTGACCTCGTAGTCATACGGTCCGCGGGAGTCCTTTGAGCAGATGCTCACCATGCGTTCGGTGCAGGAAAGGCCCTCCCCCACGCAGCCCATGTCCACGCTGAGGATCTCCTTCGCGTCCGCGGGCAGCGCGCCGCAGGCTCCGTGCCCGACCTCCTCGTACACGGTGATGAATGCGTAAACCTTCCGTTTCAGGGACAGTTTCTTCTCGGAGATCCGTTTCGCAAGGCCCAGAAGGATCGCCACGGACAGCTTGTCGTCCAGAAAACGGCTCTTGATGTATCCGCTTTGAGTCACGACCGTGCGCGGGTCGAAGCAGACAAAGTCCCCGGCGCGGATGCCCAGCTTCCCGGCGTCCTCTTTTTCCTTCACATCTTCATCCACCACGACCTCCATGTCGTCAAAGGTCCTGCTCTGCTCGGAAAATTTGTTGTTGACGTGAATGGAAGGGTCGTTCATCTGGAGCGTTCCCTCGAAAACCTTGCCGGAACGCGTGCGGATGCGGCAGTTTTCCGTTTCGCAGTTGTTCGCGTTCAGGCCGCCGATGTTCGTAATGCGCAGCCTGCCGTTCTTCTTGATTTCGGCCACCATGCCGCCGAGCGTGTCGATATGGGCGGAAAGGATCAGCGGGTCCCCCTCGCCGCCCAGATCGCAGACCACGCAGCCTTTGTTGGTCAGATACGGCTGAAACCCCAACTTCCGGAATTCCTCCATCGTGTACCGCGTCACTTCACCGGTAAACCCACTGGGACTGTCGATCGAAGTCAGCTTTTTGAGCTGGTTCAGAATAAATTTCATTTTCCTCTTCCTTTTTCAATCTTCGCGTTCTGAAGCGCGGGCGGGATTTTCTCCGCGCCTTTTCTTCTAAATCCGACTTCCGTTCCGTTATTTGATCAGAACATGACTTGTTTCCCTCCCGGTAAGGATGCCCTGTCCGTCGTCAAGCCTGATTACTTTACATGCATGCTTTCTCTCATATTCCGCCGTCCGCTCTTCCAGATTCGGAATCTCCGACAGCATTCTGTGATAATGCGGAAGAATTTCGACATCCGTCAGATGCAGTCCCGACAGGTCGGTCAAGCCGACTTCCTCATTCAGCTCCGGGCTGAATCCGGCAACCAGCCGGATGTCCTTTTGCAGAACGATGCTGCCCGCGCTGATTCCGACGATAATTTTGCCCTCCGCAAAATCTCTGAAGAAGTCTCCGCATGCCGCGCACTTCATCTGCCGGAGCAGATAAAAAGGATTTCCCCCTATGATTTCGATCAAATCATAGGCTTTGAGCAGTTCCGACTCCTGCGTGTCAAGGTCGAAACAATCCACGGACAGACCCAGGGATTCCAGCTGCGCGGTCAGCTTCGGAACATGCCAGTCCCTGTCCTTGTATCCGACGGAAGCGGTGGTGATCATCGCGGCCCTTTTTTCACGGGAAGGCAGCTGCTTTCCCACTTCTTCCAGCAAAGACCGGGATGATAAACCATTCGAAGTCAGAAGCACCATGAGCATCCCTCCCGCCGAATTTCTTCGCAGCCGGACAATGAAACGCTCTGCGCCAGGCCGTGCAGAGTGTCCCCTTTTCCTTCAGGCCGCAGGTTTAAAGTTATTATATTCCGATCCGCGGCCGATTACAACACCAACGGGGGACAGGTGCCGCCCCCTGCCGATTCAGCGCCACGGATAAAAATGATTCCGATTCTGCAAATCAGATGGTGAAATCCCGCGGTCCGTGCTATAATTGGAATTAAGAATTGCACTGCGATAAAATTACGGGATTTTATCTAATGTTTGGAGGGAGAATTACAATATGACGGGAGTGATCGACGTCGGCGGAGGACTGCGTGGAATTTACGGCGCCGGAGTTTTCGACTATTGCCTGGACCATGGAATCGAGTTTGACTATTGCATCGGCGTGTCGGCCGGCAGCGCGAACATTGCCTCTTTTCTTGGAAAGCAAAAAGGCAGGAATTACCGGTTTTATATGGAATACGCTTTCCGCAGGCAGTACATGAGCCTGCACAATCTGATCCACACAGGCTCCTATATCGACATGGATTATGTTTATGGCGAGCTTTCCAATTTGAACGGGGAAAATCCGCTGAACTATGAAGCGATTAAAAACTCGCACAGTCAGATGAAAGTCGTCGCGCTGAACGCGGTGAGCGGAGGAAGCACCTATTTTGACAAAAACGACATGGCGCAGGACAGTTACCATATTTTGAAGGCGTCGTCCAGCATCCCCGTCGTCTGCAGGCCCTATTCCGTGGACGGAATTCCGTATTACGACGGCGGAATCGCCGACCCCGTGCCGATCCGGAAGGCTTTTGGCGACGGATGCGACAGGGTCGCCGTCATTCTGACAAAGCCGCGGGACACGGTGCGGGTGCAGAAAAAAGACGCGCCGTTTGCCAGGCTGCTGCGCCGCCGATACCCCAAAGCCGCCGAAAACCTGCTGCTGCGCTACCGCAAATACAACGAGGGCGTCGCCCTCGCAAAGGACTACGCGAAACGCGGGAAAGCGCTCATCATCGCGCCGGACGACTGCTGCGGAATGAGCACGCTGACGAAGAAGAAAAGCTGTATCGACCAGATGTACCGCAAGGGATATGCCGACGCGCGCGCGCTTCCGGCGTTTCTGCACCGGACGGATACGATTTCCGCATAAGATTCTTTCTGCGGGGCAGCCTGTTTCCACAGGACGGCGACCGGTGAAAAGCCCCGAAACGGCATCTCATCCGCAATTTCATACCTGTTGCCGGCCTGAGACGACCGGATACCCGAATCCCCTTTTCCTGCTCCGGGAAAGCCGCTATACTGTACCCATAAGAGGTGGGCAAATGAAGGTTCGAATTGAAGTGACCGATGACCTGGAGGAAGACGAGGTCCTGATCCGCTGCGGCCGCGTGGATCAGACCATCCGGAAAATACACCAGTTCATTCTGGACCAGTCCAAGCCGGGACCGAAAATCACCTTTTATCGGCAGAATCAGGAATACTATTTTCCGCTGGAGGATGTTTTGTTCTTTGAAGCGGAGGGCGATCACGTCTACGCCCACACGGCCGACGGAGCCTACCTGGTCAAATACCGGCTGTATGAGCTGGAGCAGATTCTTCCCCGCAGCTTCGCCAGGGCGGCAAAGTCCGCCATCGTGAATGTTCTGAGGATCTATTCCATCACGCGGGACCTCACTTCCTCCAGCCTGATCCAGTTCGCGGGCACCTACAAACAGGTTTACGCGTCCCGGTATTATTACGGGGAACTGCGGCGGCGGTTAAATGAAAGGGGAACACATGAGATATAGAAATTGGTTTTGGGGCATTTTCTTTTTGGCGGCGGCGGTTTTCGTGATTGCAAGCCAGACCGGCGCGTTCGCCAGCATCGGATTCTGGAGCATCGCCGCGACCGTACTGCTTGCGGCCGTGTTGATCAGCAGCCTGACGGATCTGAATTTTTTCGGTCTGTTCCTTTCCGCGGCTCTGCTCTACCTGATCTATCAGCACCCGCTCCATCTGGTTATTTTTCCGTTTTGGCAGCTGGTGCTGGCGGCCGTTTTTGCCTCGACCGGGTTCAGCATGATCTTCCACAGCCGTTATCGCCATCATTGGCACCGGTACAGCCATTACAATGGAGCGGATAAGTCCGATCAAAAAACAGAGGAATCCATCGACGGCAACGATATTTTCATCAAAACGAATTTTAGCGAGTCCTGCAAATACCCGCACTCCGACAATCTCCACAGCGCCCGTCTCGCTTCCTCTTTCGGCAAGCTGAGCGTTTTCTTCGATCAGGTTCAGCTCGGTCCGGAGGGCGCGGAGGCCGGCGTCGACGTGAGCTTCGGAGAAATGATCCTCTATGTGCCGAAAAGCTGGCGTGTGGTCGATCATGTCCACGCGGCATTCGGGGCCGTGAACAGCAACCTTGACACGGCGTCGGCCGACGCCGGAGCGCCGGCGCTCACCCTGACCGGCAGCGTGTCGTTCGGCAACCTCGTCATCCGTTACACATAACCCTATTTTACAGAAAGCGGTTGGTTTCATGAATCAGGAAAAATCCTGCGGAGCGGTTGTTTATTCTAAGGCCGGCGGAACTTTGAAATACCTTCTGATCCGGCACGTCAACGGCGGGCACTGGTCCTTTCCCAAGGGTCACGTGGAAGCCGGGGAAAATGAAAAACAAACCGCGCTGCGCGAGATCCGGGAGGAAACCGGGCTGAACGTCACTCTCGACCCCGGATTCCGCCGGATCGCATCTTACAGCCCGGCGGAGGGGGTCTGGAAAAACGTGATCTACTTTACAGCGGAAGCCAATGACCCTCGGCTGAAGACACAGGCGGCGGAGATACTGGAGGCCGGGTGGTATCCTTTCAGTGAAGCAAAAAGAAAAATTACCTATCCGAACGACGCCGCACTTTTTCAGGAGGCGGACGCATACCTCAGGGAACGCGGCAGGGTCTGAAAAAGGGAATCCAAACGGGGTCCGGGCGATTTTTATCGCGCCGGGCCCGATTTTTTTGATCCGGTGAGTCTCCAAAGGGCAAACGAAGCGGAAATAGAGGGGTTTATTGAAAAGGCGGGATCCCGTGCGATTCGGCAAAACCCGCGGCACCTGCGCCGGTCCCGCAACATATTTTGAAAAGGGTCCGCTAAGAAAGGAGACTTGCATTGTGACTGGTCGGAAAATCCATGAGATGATCAAAAACCTCGCCCTTGGCATGACATGGGATCAATGGGCCGGGACGGACAGAGACAGCTTGGCTGAAGCGAACCAAATCCGCCGCATCCACGCGGCCGGAATTGCCGAGGAACGGGAGGCTCTGCGGAAAGCGGGGCGTTTCCAATGAACGAGCGGTGGATTGATGTCTCCGCCCATAACGGCACGATCGACTGGGCGAAAGCGGCGGCTTCCGGCATTCGGGGCGCGATTCTGCGGGCCGGTTACGGAAACAGTGTTTCACAGACGGACTCACAGTTTAAAAGCAATATCAGCGCAGCGGCGGCGGCTGGTTTGAAAACGGCCGTGTACTGGTTTGGATACGCCGATTCCGAATCCGACGCCATGGCGGAATGGTCGGTCTGCAAGCAGGTGATTGAGCCATACCGCGGCAGCATCCTGTTTCTCGCTTACGATTATGAATACGCATCCGTAAACTACTACAGGAAGATGCACGGAACGGCTCCGTCCAACGAGCTGATCAACAGCATGGTCGGAACATTTCTGGGCGCTGCAAAAAAGGACGGCTGGAACCCCGTTCTGTATTTGAACAACGATTACCGTACGAATATTTACTCTGCCGAAACGCTCGGATTGTGGGACCTCTGGCTTGCCGATTACAGCGCCGGACCGGACGTTGCCTGCGCCGTGCAGCAGACGTCTAATTCCGGTACGGTGCCGGGAATTTCCGGAACCGTGGATTTGGACATCGTATTCCACGATTTTTCAAAAACGGCGACTTCGGTGCAGATTGACACCACCATGGACCTTTCCCGCCCTCACGGCCAGTATTATACGGTGAAAACCGTCTGTCCGCAGCAGGTGTCCGTTACGGCCGGGACCGGCGGAATCGTCACCATCGTGCCGTTTCCCAAAAGCGGGAACGAACAGCTGTTTGCCCTGGTGGCCGTCGGCTTCACCGGAACGGAAACAGGAATCTACACGGCCGCTCCGGGGGAAAAGCCCCTGAAGCGCTTTATTTTCCGCGTCACGTAAGGTGGGATGACTTTGTCGGTGCAAAACTGGATTGCCCTGATCAGCGCTATCGTGGCTTTTCTTGCGCTGCTGGTTACGCTGCTGCGCGGGATCAGGTCCGAAGCGCGGGAGGATGGGAAAACGGCGGAGGTGCTGCGCCAGGTGAACGCCCAGCTGGAAAGCATCAGCAAGCAGGAGGCGGCCAACAGCGCCAGAATCGAAACCATTGTCGAGCGGGTTGTCATTGTGGAGCAATCCGCCAAGCAGGCTCATTTTCGCATTGACGAACTGAGGGATGAGCTGCATAAATGAAAGCCGGACGATTCCGGCAGAAAGAGGGTTTTTGGGGATGAATTGGAAAGAAAAGCTGTCTTCACGTAAATTCTGGGTCGCCGTCGCCGGACTGGTTGTCGGCGTGATCGCTCTGTTCAGTCCCGGCACGGACACTTCTCAGGTCACCGGCGTCATTATGGCGCTCGGCTCGGTCGTCGCCTATATTGTGGGCGAGGGAATGATCGATGCCGCAGCCGCCGGGACGGCGCAGGACCCGGCTGAAAACAGCGGCGGGCAGGCCGGGGACTCCACCGGCAAAACCAATCCGCAGGGATAACTCTCCCCGGCGCTCTATCGATCGAACGGGCCTCCGGCAAACGGAGGCCCGTTCTGCGTTAACGCGTCCGGCCGGCCCGGCGCGGAGCCCCGCGGGGGCCAGACGTATCCCCAATAAATGAATTCCCCTGACCCGGCCTTCTTTTCCTGGTGTGAGAAGGCCGAAGAAGGACGGTCAGGATTTCTTTTCTCAACGTCCGGATGATTTGTCATCTAACTATAAAAAGTGCGCTATTATATGATATAATATAAAAAATGCGGGAAATACTGCGAATTAAAATCCATCTCAACCGGAGGATCACGAATGAATTATAAAATCTCGGAAGAAGATTACGTCTCCGTTCTTGAACAGCAGCTGAAACAAAAGCGAAAGAGCCCGGTCCAGCTTTTCGTGTTCCTGTTGAGCACGGCGGGTCAGATGCTGGTCGTTTGTTACCTGATCCTGTCCACGCACGCCTCCGGAATCAGGGCCGCCGGCCTGGCTGCCCTTTCGGTTATCCTGACAGCGCTTTCCCTGGTCAATTTTCTGCGTCTTCGTCCCCGGGCGAAAAATTATTTCAGGGTCCTCCGCGCCAAGGGAAAGATTTCGGAGGAATTCTGGAAGCTTCATACCCTGAAGCTGGAGGGGGAAAAGCTGTCCGTGCGTTTCGGTTCCATTTCAAACTCGTGCGGGATCACGCAGATCAGAGTGGCCGACAACAAGGTCAACGCATACCTTTTACATTTGGGACAAACCCAGTCGATTTTCGATATCGTCCCTTATTCCGCGTTCGGAAATGAAAAGCAGCGCGCGGAATTCCCGGAAACGATCCATCAGGCGGCGTTTCAATGCACGTCGAGACGGTCGTATTGATGTCAAGGGTAAAAGACTGAGTGTACGGAAACCCCAGTAAATAAGCCATTTCTGTGGTTTTTGAATTTTCAAACTGTACACTCAGAACGGGTTTTTACCCGTGCATGGGAACCAGTCTATCGGGTCGGATTCCGTTCGCGAGAGAACAGGATTGATAACGAGATTTCACGACAGGACAGGATAGATGTTTTTCGTTTTTGGGGCTTGGTGAGAGAACAGGATTGATGTTTTTTGAGTTTTAGCATGTGCGCGGGAACAGGTCTGGATTTTGATATGATAATAAGCCGATTTAATAATATGTTAACAGACTCTAAATTTGATAAAACATTTCGGTGGCATCTTGCCATTAGTATAGCGGATTTTCAGCAGAAAACAGAGAGAGGAGACCTTTGATATGGCGCTGCAAATAAAACGGGTTTATGATCCTTTTCAAACAAGTGACGGGATACGCTTGCTGGTGGATCGTCTGTGGCCGCGAGGCATATCCAAAGAAAAAGCGCATCTGGATGGCTGGGTAAAAGAACTCGCCCCCAGCCGCGAACTTCGGATGTGGTTTGGGCATAAAGCGGATCGTTTGGAGGAATTCGGCATGCTTTATCGAAAGGAACTGGATGCGGATGCCGGAGCGCAGGCGGCCGCCCGGCAGATCATTCTTCAAAGCAGGGAAAATACGGTTACCCTGTTGTATGGGGCAAAAGACCCGAAAATCAATCATGCGATTGTCCTGAAGGAATATCTGGGATCGAAAGCTTTGTCCGAATGAACCCGAAAGCCCGGCAGACGGAGCGTTTGCTTTCTCAGTTGGTAGTTGGGAAACGCCGCGAAAACATATTCGAGTTCGCGGCATACTTGTATATTGGTTTATCATGGTTTGAAAAAATTAAGAGAATTTCAGATTCTTGA